>CAZCAE010000037.1:0-31530 GCA_964496635.1 uncultured Spirochaeta sp. | reverse complement strand
TATTCGTTACAGAGTAGGGAGATGACAATGGCAGGTAGTATGAGTGCTGACGTAATAATCTTCAGCTGCCTATACCTGACGTCAACACTCTAATTGCCGCGGCGTGGCCCAACCATATCCACCACTATCGCGCCCGCCAATGGCTGGAAAATGAAACACATAACGGTTGGGCAACCTGTCCTATCGTTCAGAGTGGCTTCATCCGTATCTCCATGAACGCCCGTGTCGTCGGGCAGGGTGCGTCCTTTTCAGACGCTCTGGCCCTGCTGGACCGGTTTGCGGCAAATCCTGGTCATACCTTCTGGGATTCCGAGACACCTCCGGCCGGCTGGCCCCAATGGCTCCGGGATCGTGTTCAGGGGTATCGGCAGGTGACCGATGCAACCCTTCTGGCCACGGCAGTAGACCACGACGGGGCGCTGGTGACTATGGACGGCGGTGTCCTTTCACTTCTTCCGGAATCCCAGCGCTCCCGGGTCCGGGTTATTGTTCCGGAAGTGGCCTGAGCCGGCGCTACCCGTTGCCCGCCACCGGCTTACCGCAATGACCGGTCCATGTACAGCTCCAGCTCAATCATCCGCTCCAGCAGGTCCTCCCGGGGCGCTCCGGGAAAGTTTGCCAGAACAATCTCTTTCGCAAAGAGTCGACTCACATACCGCAGCTTGCTGGCACTCTGCCGGGAGGCAAAGACAAAGTCAGCGTGGCCGGAATTGACGGTAATCAGTGACTGCTCCACGTCGTACCGGGATCTCCAGAACTCACCGGGGGCGTACCGGTAGGTGTATCCCGGCAGACCGTAGCGGCCCACCGCGCCGGTACCGGCCGCCGGGCCACCACCGCTGCCCACCAGTTCGGCAGCAACCGTCACCGACGCTTCGGCGCTGCACTCAATCTGCTCCTGCCGTGCAACCACTCGAATGATCGCCAGTTCCGGTTCTTCCGGGGCGTGATAGGAGACAAACTCGCCACTTTCCGCGCTCAGCCGGCCGGACCCCTCCACCACCGTCCACGTCATGGTCACATCGGAGTCGACAATCCGTCGGGACTTGTCCTTCGGTACCGCCTGGAGATTGCACTCTCCGGCCACGGCCACCCGCGCCTTTGCCGGTCGCAGGTCCACCCGGTACAGCGGCCCGGGAAACTCAAAGAACGCCCGTTGCCCCGTTTCTGTGTCGGTAGACTCATCCCTGACGGTGACACCCGGTACCACATCGTCACCGGTGTATTCCGACGGCGGCTCTCCGGCGGCTGTCTCGGCAGCCGTTCCGGCAACACCCATCCCGGCGCCAACCCCGTCGCCGGCGCCACCGGCCCCTGACGCGTCCTTCCCCCCGACGCCGCCGGTCGCCTTCCCGACACCGCTCTTCCTGGCACCATCCTTTACCGAGAGCCACCCGTACTCCTCCGCCGGAAGCATGGAAAAGGCCTCTTTCAACGCTTTGGTAATACGCTTGAGCATCGCCTTGCTGGCCTCTTCGTCCTCGGCCCGGCGATACTCGCCAATCGCTTCAATCAGCGCGCCCTCAACACCTTCCATGGCGTGGACAAAGGAATCAAACGAACCATCGTAAATGATCCCCGTTCGCGTCCCCGGAGTAAGCTGCAAGAAGGAGCAGTCAACAATCCCCTCCAGATACCCGCCGGTCCAGGGAGGCTTCCGGAACACCTCCGCTTCGGTAACAGACGGCAGAACCCTCGTTCCCTGACGGTGCAGAGACACACCTTCACTGCTGCCCGGTTCGGTGAGGTACAACTCCACGTAGATCTCCCCCAACGGCGTCCGCGGTACCGGCAGATCGTGAAGGAGCCTGCCGTGATAGCGCCGCGGTTCCACCACCAGATCCTTACGGGCGGTCCGATCGATAATGCGAATGGCCACCCCGGAGCGGGAAATACGGTCCCGCAGTTCACTGGCCAGGTAGGACTGAATCTTCTCACCCGACAGAGACCGCACCCCCGCCAGCAGCGGCTGAACGTGCAGCGTCGTACCGCCGCGCTCAAAGAGTTCCCGGGACGGACGTATCGCAAAGTCGGGCGACTCCTTGACCATATGCAGCCGCTGCGCCTCTCCCTCGGGCGGACAGGACGTCAGCGTCAGCTCCTCACCGACAGTCCAGAAACTCAACAGACCAATCCCGAACTCACCCTGAATCTGGCCGGCGTCCTGGCCCCGTTCCTTCAGACGCCGCTTGATGGAATCCCCGATGTGGGTGGCAACGTAGCGAAAATCCTGAATCCCCGCCCCGTCGTCAATGACCTTCAGGTATTGATCGCCCCTGGACTTTCCCCGGACGATGGATATGTTCTTCGCCCCGGCGTCGATAGAGTTCTCCACAAACTCGGCAATCGCCTTCAGCGGATTGTTCTGGGACAGCGCAATAATCCTGATGGCGTTCCACTGATTTCCAATCCGTAATCGCCCCTGGTTGGGGTCCCGTTTCTTTCCTGCCATAGCGTGCACAGCGTAGCGATATGATCGTGTCAAAACAAGCCGGCTTTTGGGGATCTTTAAGGTTGAACGCGAAGCGTTGAGCCGGGCCCGACCCGTCGGACCGTGCAGCGAACTACCCCCAGATCCGGGCGGCGCTGACCACCACGGTGGTGTGCGGGTCTTTCAGCAGTGCGAGAACCCGGGGACTGAGGTGTCCGGGCAGTGCCCACCACCAGAGGAGTGCGTGGGTATCAAGGAGGTACGCGCTCTCCAGTGCTATCCTTCCCACGCGTCCAGTTCCTCATCCGGAAGCGGTTTAAAGAACGTCTCCGGTACAGAGTCGGCGTATCGACCGGGGCGCCGTTCCTCCGGTTGTTCCAACGGAACAAGACGTGCCCAGGGTTTCGCCGCTTTCGCCACCACAATCTCTTCTCCCCCGTGGGCACGATCTACAAGGCGGGAGAAGTTTGTCTTTGCTTCGTGGATATTTACCACTGCCATATGGGCTAGGTCAATCAAGTTTATTGTTCATACAATCAACAGACTCCCTTTAAACATTCTTCACACCCCGGCGGTAACCTTTGAATCAGATAAATCATAGGAGGTGTCCAATGAAACGGACCGCAATGATAGGGATCGTCCTGGCGACGATCGCAGTACTGGGAGTGAGCGCATGGGGACCGGGTACCGGTCAGGGAATGTTCTGGAACAACCAGGATCTCGAGGAAACCGAGCTGGCCGGACGGCTGCAGCTTGCAAAGGACGAGGTTCCGGTGCTGGTCGTCGGTACCGAACAGTATCAGCTGATGATACCGCCGGCCCTCGCCGCCGAAATCGACGTCGAGAACAACGAGCGAATTTCTGTTACCGGATACGAGACGGAGTTCGCCAACCCTGACCTGCTGGGGAGCACGAAGGTGATTCGTGTTCGGGCGATCGAGGCCGACGGCAAGACGGTAGTGCTCCCTGAGGGCGCCGCCGGTGGCCGGGGTCACAGTCCCGGAATGGTGCGGGGTGGCGCCGCCGGTCGTGGTGATGACAACACCGGCCGGTGGGGATCCCTCGGCCAGAGCGCTCCCGGCCAGGCAGCCCCAAACCAGGGACCAGGTACCTTCGGCGGACGACGCCGATAGGCCGACGGCCACACAAGGCCGCGCATAACACACATTTGATGTACGGACGGAGCAGGGGAGACCTCGACACGGGGCTCCCCTGCTTTCTGTTGGTGCGGTGGAAACCGAGCAGTACGGAGCTCTTTCACGAACCATTGGCCGAAAAGGAAACTCTCGCTATACTGAAACCGATGACGTCCTCCAAAGAGACTCGCTGGCGGCAACGTTTTGATAATCTCGAGCGAGCATTTTCCCTGCGTACCGACGCGGCGGGGCGCCGGACGCTCTCCGAGGACCTGCAAAGCGGGCGAAGCATCGGTGGTCTTACTATTGTTGATCCGTTTGTGTAGGGGTGTGGTAGGGAGAGCCCTACAAGATTACGCATACTCCCGCCTGTTCATCCGTTTTTCAAGTGTGCGAGCGCCGAGTGAGAGCCCGCCGGTAAGAATCAAATAGAGCCCGGTGATCGTAATCCACACTTCAAAGGTGCGGAAGGTAGCGCTCATGAGCTCAAGACCGCGAAAGGTGAGCTCCTGAACTGAAATGACCGCCACGATTGCGGAATCCTTGACGGTGGAGATAAGTTGCCCCGCCAGAGCGGGGCCGATCGTCTTCAATGCCTGCGGCAGAATGACAAACCGATACTGGTCAACTCGGGGGAGCCCCAACGAGTACACGGCTTCGCGCTGTCCGCGCGGTACCGACTGCACCCCGGCCCGGATGATCTCCGCCATGTAGGCGCCTTCGTATACAGCGAGGGTGAACACCGCCGAGAGAAACTCGGCAAAGCGTTGCGGTTCGCTGAACAGTATTCCAATAACGCGTTGCGTTCCGGGTCCGGCGTTCCGGATCCACGAGTCGATGCCCAGCGCGACGGTGAGCTGATTGCCGACGAAGTAAAAGAAAATGAAGACGAGCACAAGCGGCGGGGTGTTTCTGACTATTTCCGTGTAGATCCGTCCGAACAGCTGGACGCCGCGGTTGCGGGAGACACGCAGCACCCCGACGAAAACACCAATGACAAGTGCTCCAATCGCGCTCCAGAAGGTCAGTCGAATTGTTGTCAGAACCCCCAGTATCAGGGCGCCCGCACGCAGGCGACCGCTCTCCACATCACGCCGGACGAGGTATTGCGGAATAATGGACCAGTCCCAGTTGTAGACCAGGTCGGTCTGGACGCGGCGAAAGAGAATCGTCGCGCCCACGACGATCCCTGCAAGCAGCACTGCATCGAGAACCGTGAATTGCCGCTTGCCGGAACCGGGAATCATTACTCGACCTGATCAGCCCAGTCGCGTGTGCCGAACCAGTACTGTTTACGCTCAGCGAGCCACCCTTCGGAGTCTACGACTCTGATCCAGTTGTTGAAGTAGTTCAGCGTATCGACGTCACCCTTCTGCAGTGCGAATCCGATAGGTTCTTTGGTGAACGTATCGTCCAGCGGCAGGTACAGCGTGTCGGGGTTATCGACAACCAGGTACGCCGGAAGCGGAGCGCTCGCTACAATTGCATCGGCGCTACCGTTGAGTACTTCCTGTACCGCCTGCGTTTCCTGCTCAAATAACCGGATCTCCGCGTTGGGGAGGAATCGCTCGGCCGCCGATGCCGCGGTTGTTCCCAGGCGTGCCGCGATCACCGTATCCGCGGTGTTAAACTCGTCCAGCGTCGTCCGCCCAGGGACGTTTCGTACGTTTGCCGCCATCGCAATACCGCTGTAATCATAGGGGACCGTAAAATTGACTCGAAGGTTCCGGTCGGGTTTGATGCTCATACCACCGATGATTACGTCGAACCGTCCGGTCAAAAGGGCCGGAATAATCCCCGACCACTGGGTCGGTACGAATTCAATTTCCACTCCCATATCCTCGGCAAGCCGTCGGGCAACGTCGATCTCAAATCCGATCAACTCACCGTCCTTGCTCTGCATCGCCCACGGAACGAATGTCGACATGCCGACGCGAATTGTTCCGCGTTCAACGATCTCGTCAAGTTGGCTGAGTGTACCTTGTGAGGGCGCCGCTTCAGTTGATGCCTCAGCCGACGCCGCCGCCGAATCTCCATCGCCGCAACCGGCCAGCGCCAGGATAACGACCATTACCATAAACAAAAGACTGCCTGTTGACTTTCTCATACAAACTCCTCATCGTGTGTATTCCGCCATACCGGCGGTTATAGAACCTTACTCAAAAACTCCCGCGCCCGATCCTCAGTTGCCGACTCAAAGAACTCTTCCGCGGCCGCAATTTCGACCACGCTGCCCTCGTCCATGAAGACGATGCGGTCGGCAGCTTCTCGTGCGAAACCCATTTCGTGGGTTACCACGGCCATTGTCATACCCTCGTGGGCCAGTTCGCGCATGACCGCCAGCACCTCGCCGATCATCTCCGGATCAAGCGCACTGGTCGCCTCGTCAAACAGCATGACCCGCGGGTTCATCGCCAGCGCGCGGGCAATCGCAACCCGTTGTTGCTGTCCACCGGACAATTGGCCCGGATATGCATCGTACTTGTCGGCTATGCCGACTTTCTCCAACAGCTCCATGGTAACTTCGTCGGCCTCGGTGTCGGACCGTCCCCGCACCCGCTTCTGCGCGAGGCCGATATTTCCGCGCACCGTCATGTGGGGAAACAGATTGAAGCTCTGAAAGACCATTCCCACCTCACGGCGAATCTCATCGCGGTGCGCTTTCTTCTTGTCCAACGGGATGCCGTCCACCACCACGTGGCCGTCGTCCACATCTTCCAGACCGTTAATGCAGCGCAGCAGGGTGCTCTTGCCGCTGCCGGACGGACCGATAATGCACACCACTTCCGAGCGGCGAATCTCCAGCGACACATTCTTGACCGCCTGTATTCCACCGGGGAACGTCTTGGAGACGTCCTCCAGATGCACAATTACCTCACCCAGTGTTTTCACTACGGTACCCTTACCTTGTGTTCCAGAAACGATGAGAACAGACTCAGCGTGATATTGACGACCAGATAAATTGCCGCCACGGTGAACCAGATTTCGAATGTAAGAAACGTGTTGGAAACGGTTGCCGACCCGCTCATCGTCAGGTCGGAGATCGCGATGGTGCTTACCAATGCTGAATCCTTGACGAGAGAGACTGCCTGGGAGGTGAGGGGAGGGAGAATCTTACGCAACGCCTGCGGAAGAACCACGAACCGGTACGTGTCGGGCGCGGCAAGCCCCAGGGTATAACACGACTCCCATTGACTGCGTGGAATAGAGAGAATCGCACCGCGAATTATCTCGGAAGCGTATGCCCCTTCAAACAAGCTGAGTGCCAGGACCGCGGACCAGAATGGAGCCAATCCGATGATCGGCGCAAAGACGAAATAGATAATAAAAAGTTGAATAAGAAGGGGGGTGTTGCGAACCGCTTCCAGGTACACCTGGGCGAGCGCGTTTGCGGTGACGGATCGCGACAGTCTGAATAACGCAGTGACCAGCCCGAAACCTGCCGCAAGAAACAGGCTGATTCCGGAGATCTGCAATGTGACTCCTAAACCCTGCAGCAGTGTGCCACCGGCAATACCGTCGTCGGTAACCCGAAGCAGATACTTGGGAACGCGAAACCACGCCCAATCGTATCGCAGTCCACGGAGACCGATGATTATCGCGACGACGGTGACCCCGGAAAGCGTCAGAAACTGTCCCGCTTCTATAAGTCCATTTTTATGGTCGAACATGAATCTGAGAAACGATCTAGTCGTCGAGCGGAGCAGAAGCTTCATTACCTTCCGGAATATACTAACTGACCAATAAAACGTACACAAAGGATATGTCAAAACCAGCCACAGATGAGTTTTTTTCGAATTGCTCTTACCGGCGGAGTGGAAAAACTCACAGAATTTTCCTATACTGGGACAGGTTTCAAAAAGATTCGGTCCAGGAGATGCTGTTTGTACAAAACCGATATCGGGCGAAAAGAACCACCTGTTATTCTCCTTGTAGAAGACGAAGCAATTATTGCAATGGCGGAAGCGAAAGAGCTGGAACGCTGGGGTTATCACGTTGTCACCGCACTTCGCGGAGAAGAAGCAATTGAAAAAACCAGAGCAACCGACATAGACCTCATTCTCATGGATATTGACCTGGGAAAAGGCATGGACGGTACCGAGACGGCGCAGCGCATTCTTGTGGAACAGGATCTTCCTGTTCTGTTCCTCTCCAGCCATTCCGAAGAGGAGGTTCTGCGCAAGACTGAGGAGATCACATCTTACGGTTACGTCGTCAAGAACAGTAACTTTACCGTAATCGACGCTTCCATACGAATGGCCTTTCGTCTCCACGATGCGTACCGCCGGGAGCGAGAACTGAAAGAGCTTCATCAGCAGTACCTCGATCTCGTTGCTGAAATCGTTCTTACTCTCGACCGCTACGGAAAGGTCACTATGCTCAATGAAAGCGGGCACAGCAAACTCGGCTATGGTCGGGGCGAACTGATCGGAGCCGACTGGTTTGAGACGTGTCTGCCCGATGATATCCGCGGGGAGGTACGGGAGCGCCTGCAGTCGCATCTGAATACGTTTACCGAAGATTCCGTCCACTTTGAGAATGACGTGATTACCCGTGATGGGGAAAGGCTTCGCATTCTCTGGCACAACACCTTTCTGACCGATTTCAACGGAGAGGTGACGGGGGTCCTCAGCTCCGGCGAGGATATCACCGAGCGAACGCGCCTGCGCGAAGATTTACAGAATGAGAGAGAATCACTCAGACATCTGACGGCATTGCAGGATCTGCTTATACAGGTTGCCACGGGATTTATGAGCCGGACAGAGACGCTGGATCACGCCTTGAGTATTCTAGGCGCCGGTATCGGAGCCGACCGGGCGTACGTTTTTCGATACGACTATCAGCGGAAGGTCGCCGTGAACACTCATGAATGGTGCGCCCCGGGGATAGAATCGCAGATTGACGAACTTCAGGAGATTCCACTGGAAGTGCTGTCGGAGGCTCTTACACAGCACACTGCGCGGCTAACTCACCATATCCCCGATGTGGCGGCCCTTCCGCACGGTACTATGCGTTCCATTCTGGAACCACAAGGGATAAAGAGCCTCCTTACGGTACCCATTTTCATAAACGATGAGTGTATTGGCTCAGCAGGGTTTGACTTTGTACGGGAATACCATAGCTTTTCGGAGCATGAGCAACAGCTTCTCACCCTCTTTGCCCGAGGACTGGCAGAATCCGAAGGTGTTCACAGTAATTGAAACTCCCATAGATGTGCTATAATTATTATATGTTCAGTAACGTATTAAAAGCGGGGCGGTCTTGCACCGCTCTGATGCCGATTGTTCTTTTCTGTGCCGTCCTCGTCGGTGTTTCCGCGAGAGGACAGCGAGATGAAACTACCGGGCGCGGCAGCGTCGGCGTTGACCCCGCGGCCACCTCGGGCCGGATCGAGTTTTTTGTCGGTGAAGTCCTTGTAGACGGTATTATGCCGGAAACGGGTGACATTCTGCAGCGTGGCAGTGTAATCCGCACCGGTCCCGACGGACTGGTGGATGTCGTCTTTGGAAACGGCAACGCCCTGCGAATTGAGGAAAACACCGAACTGTCGCTTGACCTGGTAGATCCGTCGGTGGGTCTGGACATTCGGCGTGGTACCGTCGCCGCCGTCTTTGAAGGGCTTGAGACGATCGGTACCGGCGGAAACGACACCTTTCGCATACAAACGCCGTCAACCGTCGCCGGAGTTCGGGGTACCGCCTTCTTCATCCGTATAGAAGACGCCGACAGAACATATGTCTGCACCTGCCACGGAATACTGGAGTTTGCAGAGTCCGGATTGACGGTCAGGGCCGCCCGCCACGCCGCGACACGCTTTACCCGGACAAACGGGGGCGTAATCGCAGAAGAGGCGCCGGAGATCTACCACGATTCTGATTCGCTCAACGCCGTGGCCGATGTAGCCGGTGTCACCATCGCCTGGGGAGAAGAGCCGTAATAGCGGCCCGCTTTCAGCGTTCTCCGGTCTTTTTTATGATGTGATACCCAAACTGCGTCCGCACCACCCCTGAGATCCTGCCCTGCCGCAGTTTGATCACCGCGTCCTCAAAAGGCTTCACCATCTTCCCGGTACCAAACCATCCAAGGTCGCCCCCTTTCGACTTGCTGGGACAGGTGGAAAACTCTTTTGCCAGGGCATCAAACCGGCCGCCGTTTTTCAGCTTCTTCAGAATCTGTTCTGCCAGTCCCTTTTCTTTTACCAGTATGTGACTCGCTCGCCATTCCATGAGCAGAATATAGCCGGTCCGGTCCCCCTCGGGGAAGAGTGGGCGGCTCCACTGCTGTTCTTCGTCGACGTCCCGGGTGTCTGCAGGTATACTTGCTTCATGGGGTTCCGTCGTCCGCCATCCTTATCTGGTTTTTCACTGCTGGCGCTGTCCGTTCCCGCTGCGGAGTTACCGTATCTGGTGGTTCTTCGGGAGCTTCACGCCTTCCTGGAGACCGGTGGCGCAACCTATGCCGTAATCGGGGGAGTTGCCGTGGTGCGAAGTGGTGCCGCACGGACTACCGGTGATATCGACATATTGGTCCGCAGGGACGAGTGGTCTCTTCTGGAAAGCACGTCGACAATACAAAAGGGTCCGGACTGGGCGGAATATCTTCCGCAGCATATACCAATAGACGTGTTGTTTACCGGAGACGACTGGGACCTTCCGTTTCTCCTGCCCGACCCCGAAGCGGTTCGTGAGTGGGATGCCGGGTTCGGGGTGTGGTTTATGGCTCCCGCCCCTCTTCTGGAACTCAAGAGTGCGGTATACATCGCAAAAAGCCGTGATTTCGGAGCGGCCACTGCAGCAAAAGATCTGGCCGATGTGTTCAGCCTCATGGACAGGCATCCCGAACTCCGGTCTGAAGAATTGATCTCCACATTCCACCCGACAGTTCGGGACGCTCTCCGCTCGGTTTCCCGGGAGTTGGCCTCCCGGCCGGACACATCGTAATCCCGGATCAGGGGGGCATCAATCCTCTCCCGTATCGCCCCAGTGTTTTTCCTGCAGCGCCGCAAGTCGGTCATAGATTCCGGAATCTCGCAGCGTGAAGAGGGTATCCCGAAAGACGCCGTACATATCCGTATACATGGCGTGTCGGTGTGTGTCAGGTTCCAGAGTCCCTGTGACGTTAACCATGTTTCCAACCGCTTCGTCGATGGAAGAAAATACCCCGGTACCGGCGGCGCCAAGAATGGTTGCGCCCAGAGTAGTGCATTCGGACACACGATACGTTTTCACCGGACGCCCGTATACGTCGGCCTGTATCTGCTGCCACAAGGCGCTCTTGGCGCCTCCGCCCGAAAGCCCGATGACATCAAATTGAGTCTTCAGAACGCCTTCCATAGCCTCTACGATCATTCGCATTTCCATAGTAACACCTTCAAGAACGGCCCGGGCCATGGTTGCCCGGTCATGCATGAATGAAAGCCCCAGCGATCCCCCGGTGGCGGTGTGTATGTAGTTCGGTGTTACCTGCCCGGTAAAGAAGGGAAAAAACAGGTGCCCTCGGGACCCCGCCGGTGCCTGTGCCGCCTGTGCGGTAATGAGATCATAGGTGCTCATGCCGAGCTTGGCCGCAGCATCGGCTTCCACCTGGGCGTAGGTATCCCTCCACCATCGCAACGTGGCACCGGAAGAGTACTGGGTGCCTTCCATATCCCACTTGCCGGGTATGGCGTGGCCTCCCGTAATGACGCGGCCCTCCGGGTCGTGTTTTCGCGAGTCTGCATGGGCTACCATGACTCCGCCGGTACCAATGGTTACTTCAGACAGACCTTCATGGATAACGCCTGCACCAATCGCTGCACACTGCTGATCTCCACCTCCTACGGCGATGGGCATGCCCTCGGCAAAGCCGGTCTCTTCCGCCGCTTTTCGGCTGATAGCGCCAACCTGACGCATTGGTTCCCGCACCGTGGGCATTTTCTCTATCGGGATACCCGCAGTCTTTAAGATTTTCTCTGACCACGTCAGGTTGTTGATGTCCATCATCCCGTTCAGGGTTAAAGATGCGGGATCCGAAAAGATCTCTTCGGAACCGAGCTTGTGGAGAAACCACTCCTGACCATTTACTACCTTCCACGTCTGGTCCCAGACCTTGGGCATGTTCTCCTTTACCCACATCATCTTGAACAGTGCCCAGTGGGGATCCATGGCAACTCCGGCGATGCTGATGTATGTGGCATCATCCATTTTTTCCCGGAAGGACTGTATCTGGCCCCGGGCTGCACGGTTGTCGTTCCAGACAATCGATCGGTGAAGAGGCTGCCAGTTCTTGTCTACGCAGACAAAAGTGCCTCGCTGGCTGGAAAATCCAAGGGAGGTAATTTCTTTCGGGTCAATCGCCGTTCGTTTCAGGACGTCCTGGCCGGCTTCACAGAGTTTGGTCCAGACAAGTTCAATATCCTGTTCACTCCAACCGGGCCGCGGGTAGTGACAGGGGTATTCCCGGTAGGCACTTCCTACCACCCGACCGCGCAGGTCGGTAATCATTACCGTCGCACCGGACGTTCCCGCATCAATTCCTACCGCATATTGTCCCATACCACTACCTCCCCTTAAGAATTAACCGCATGGTTTCGGGCGGGAATAGCGTACCCACGCAGTTCCAGTTCCCGCCGCAGTCTGTCCGCCGATTCATACAGAATAGCCTGATATCCCTGATCGATAGCCTTTTCTACAATTTTCAGCTGTCGTGCAACGATTATGCCCGATTCCGCTTCAACTGGCCATGTGCTCGATTTTCCTTCCAGTACACTGGCGCATAAAGGTATGTTACGGATATATTTTCCCAGAGTTTCCCGGCAGTGGTGGTTTGTCGAGATTTTCGGATTGATGAATACCCGGACGGTCGCTCCAACGAAATTGGCATCGCAGATCAACTCCGTCAGCTCTCCATCCGGTGCTATCGGTTCGTATAACTCCTTCAGTGCGGTCATGTCCGACGGTTCCGGTTGCGAGCCAGTCCAGTCCTGAAGGAACCGCTCTGCCTCGTATATGACACTTCCAACCGACACAGTGCGATTATGCTGGTACAGAACCGTCCGAAGGTCGGGAATGAGCGTGCCGTACGCCAGCAGGGAAAGACTCAGATTCACTCCGATACCTCCCCGATAATCGTTATTGCGACAATTCGCTCCGTCCGTTCGGGTTGAAAATCCATAAACATGATCTCCTGATACGTCCCAAGCAGTAATTCTCCCCGGTCTACCGGCACGGTCAGCGTCTTGTTGAAAAGCGCCGAAAGAACGTGTCCGGCTCCGTTTTCGTCAACTCCCCGCAGGTGGTGATGGTATGGATGCTCATCCGGCGCCATCTTTTCCAGAACCCGCTTGAGATCCATCAGTATACCCGCTTCATGCTCCACCAGCATCAGCGCACTGGTGGTGTGCTGCAAAATAACGTTTACGAACCCCGCTGAGACGCGACGATCCGTCACAAGTTGTTGAATTCTGTCGGTGAGTATCTCCGAGTAATACAACCCGTTTGAATAGATCGTCAGTAGTTCTCTGTCGGACGTCAGCACATTGTTTCTCCGAAGTATTCCTGGTCCCTCGTATTTGTCTCTATACGTAAAAGATCGTAAAACAACATTCAAAGGTTGTCAAAGAAAAGTTTTTATAAAATTATTTTTGTAAACGAAAGTTTAACGACGAAATTTGCCACGAAGTGTCTCGTTTTTGTCCTTTTGACGTGGTCAAAAAGAGCGCTGCATGGTATGATTCTGCCTGTCGGCCGGTATTCCGTCCGGAAACGGGAAAACGTTGTGGATAAACAGCAACAGAGAATGAACGAAATTGTACGTCTCCTTTCGGTGTCGGGTATGCAGCGTGTGACCGATCTCGCGGAAAAGACGGGAGTATCTGAAGTGACGGTACGACGGGATCTCCGGCGCCTCGAAGATGATGGTCTTGTTTTTCTGGCGCACGGCGCGGCGTCGATAAACCCCGGCAGCGACAATCTCCGCATCGGGGATAAGTATTTTATCACGCAACAGCAGGCTCTTCACCAGCACGAAAAAATTCAGATCGGCCGGAAAGCGGCAACCCTGGTAGAGCCTCATGATACCCTTGTTATCGACTCCGGGACGACACCGTACTATCTTGCCCGGGCTCTGCCGGCGAATTTCGATCTCACCGTCATCTGTGTATCTCTCAATGTATTTATTGAGCTCCACGACCGAACGGACGTAAATCTAATCTTCGCCGGGGGTTACTACCACCGGAACAGCCTTATGTGTGAAAGCGAAGAGGGAATTACAATGATACGTCGACACCGGGCATCCAAAGCGTTCCTTGGGGCCACGGGCATACACGAGAAGATGGGCGTCACTTCGTCAAACCCCTGGGAGCAGAAGACCAAACGCGCGGTAATGGAATCGAGCCTTACCAATATTCTCCTTGTGGACTCAGACAAGTTCAGGGTTGTCCAGACTTCATATTTCGCCGATCTGCACGAATTTGATATCGTTGTCAGTGACAGTGCAATTCCGACCCGTTACGTTTCCCATATTGAAAACAGCGGTGCCAGACTGGTAATAGCCGACGCGGCCGACGCGGAAAGTACCGGGATGATTCAGGCTGAAAAACTTTCTTAAATAATCAAAAAACTGTCGAATATGACTCAAAGTGCTCCTGCACGCGGATAAATCTTAAATAAATTGCTATTCACACGGAAATATTTTGTTGACAACGTCATTATGTGGTGTTTCAATGAGGATGTGTTAGGAAAACAAACAAATTGTGTTCCTAACTGAAACCAATTCACCGAAAAGGGGGAGAACGTATGAACAAGTTCAGACTGTTCACATTTTTGGCGCTGGTCGTAATGATTGCAGCTCCAACTGTTGTCTTTGCTGCGGGTCAGCAGGACGACGGCGAACTGGAGATCGTTATGGTCGCGAAGCACGAAGGTATTTCCTGGTTTGACGACATGCGCCTCGGCGTTGAGGAGTTCGGCGAGGATTTCGACGGCGTCAAGGCATGGCAGATTGCCCCGGAAGGGGGCGACCCGGCACGGCAGAATCAGATGGTGGAAGATCTGATTGCTCAGGGTGTGGATGCAATTCTTGTCGTTCCCAACGATCCGGAAGCGATGATTCCGGTACTTCGTCGGGCACGGGAAGCCGGTATTGTGGTTGTAAGTCACGAAGCGGAGCAGCTTGTTCGTGATCACACCGGCGTTGTGGACTATAACCTTGAAGCCTTTACCAACCATGAGTTCGGGCGCGTTATGGGTGAGGCCCTGGCCCGGGAAATGGGATATGAAGGCAAGTTTGCCGGACAGGTTGGCGGGCTGACTATGGAAACCCATATGCAGTGGTACCGCGGTCTTATGGACTATATTCAGGAAAACGCGCCGAATATGGAGTTTGTTCTGGACGAACCGGTAGAAGACTGGAACACCGAACAGACGGCATATGACAATGCCCGCGAGCTTCTGGCCGCCTATCCTGACATTACCGGACTTTTCGGTAACTCCGCATCATCAACGATCATGAATGCTCAGGTTATTGAAGAACTTGGCATGACCGACGAAGTGGCCGCGGTTGGCCTTACCCTTCCGTCAATGTCGGAACAGTACATTCGCAACGGTTCTCTTCGGCAGGGGCAGGCATGGCGACCGGCAGATGCAGGGTACGCTGCGGCATACATTGCCTATCTCGAACTGACCGGAAAGGAACTCACAAGCGGCACAGACCTGGGCAAAGACGGATATCGGGACATCATCGTCGAAGACCGACTCATTTTCGGTAACGCTCCGCTCATCTTCAACCAGGAAAACATCGACGACATGCTATTCTTCTAAAGTTCTCGTACACTTGTAGAAGATACATTCACGTAAGACTCTTCGGCCCGGGACTGATCCCGGGCCGAAGCCGACTGTACCCAACGGAGTAATGGATGGCTGATGACTACGTATTACAGATAAAGGGACTTACCAAAGCATTTCCCGGTGTTCAGGCTCTTGACCATGTCGACATGACGGTGGGATATGGTGAAGTGCACTGTCTTGTCGGGGAGAACGGCTCAGGCAAGTCGACACTCATTCGGTCGGTGTCGGGGTCCCAGGACTTCGATGAAGGCACTATCGTGCTGAACGGCAATGAGTACACGCAGTTGTCTGCGCGGCAGGCAATGAATGAAGGCGTTCAGGTCATCTATCAGGATCTCTCTCTCTTCCCGCAACTGACCGTAGCCGAAAATATCGCCTTCAACTGGATGGTGCGGGACGATATCCGCTTGATATCGCCCAAAGTTATGGCGGACCGGGCCCAGTCGGGTCTGGATCAGCTTCGGGAAGAGCTGGACCTGTCACTTCCGGTGAAAAATCTTTCCATGGCGCAGAAGCAGATTGTGGCGATTGCCCGGGCCCTTGTCCTTGAGGCAAAGGTCATCTTCATGGATGAGCCGACCACAGCGTTAACGAAAACGGAAATTGATTCTCTTTTCCGGATAATTCACGGCCTGAGGGAGAAGGGAATAGCCACCGTTTTCGTCAGCCACAAGCTTGACGAAGTGTTTCGCGAATCCGACAACATCACCGTGCTCCGTGACGGTAGAAAGATAGGCGATTTCACTACGGATTCGCTGAATGAGGAATCGCTTGCCTTTCATATGACCGGTAAGAAGATTCTCTACACGCCCTACGACTACTCTCCTGATCCGGAAGTCACAACCCCGGTTCTTGAGGTGAAAGGACTCACCAGAGAGCCTCATTACCGGGACGTAAATCTGAAGGTCCATGCCGGCGAAATTGTCGGAATTACCGGGCCTCTCGGCGCGGGCAGAACGGAGTTTGCCCTCTCCCTTTTCGGTCTGAACCCACCGGATACCGGAGAGGTGCTGGTGAACGGCCATGCAGTCTCCATTCACAAGCCGGAGGACGCTATAGACGCGGGAATTGCCCTGGTCCCGGAAGACCGCCACCTTCAGGGTCTCTTTCAGAAGAAAGAAATAGGCGAGAATCTTGTCGCCTCCGTTTTCGACGAGGTTACGAAATGGGGCCTTGTGGACGCAAAGGCTTCGCATGAGGTTGCCCAGTCGTGGTTCAATCAGCTTTCGATAAAGGCGACTTCAGAGGATGTGATTGTTGGAACGCTTTCGGGCGGAAATCAGCAACGGGTGGTCATTGGAAAATGGTTGGCTACCAAGCCAAAGTTGCTGATTCTGGACGGTCCTACCGTAGGTATTGACGTCGCGTCGAAATCTGTTATTCACGAAATCGTTCACGGCCTGGCCAGGGAGGGTATGGCAATTATCATCATTTCCGACGAAATTCCGGAAGTGTACAAGAACAGTAACCGCATTGTGGTCATGCGTGACGGCGTATTCGTCTATGAGTCTTCCCGGGAAGAAATCGACCAGGAGGGTCTCAGAACTATCGTTGAGCAAGGAGTCCCCGCGTGAATACAATGAAAACTTCAAATTTGAACAAACTCCTGCGACGGCAGGAAACGGTGCTGCTGCTGATACTTGTCGCCTATGGACTCTTTGTTGGAATCATGAATCCCGCCTTCTTTCAACTGGATAATCTTTTTCAGATTATCCGTGCCAGCGCGGGAACGATGATTCTCGCCATGGGTGCACTGGTGGTACTCGCTTCCGGCGGCATCGACGTCTCGTTTACAGCAATAGCCATTTTCGGTGGGTATGCCACTGCCCGTATCATGATTGCCACGGGAATTGACAATATCCTCTTCGCGTTTGCCCTGTCCGGAGTATTCGGGATCATCCTCGGCGCGGTTAACGCCTTTTTCATACACCGCTTTCGCCTGCAGACGCTTATTGTTACCTTGGGTACCCAGTCGATCTTCGTTGGTCTGATGACACTCATATTCGGAACCAAATTCATTCCCGTTGGCGATATGCCCGGTTCCATAGTGGATTTCGGTACGAATCCCCTGATTGCATTCATGACTCCTGCAGGAAATATTGCCAGGCTTACGACCTTTGTCATTCCAATGATCATCCTTGTAGTTCTGACGTGGTTTCTCCTGAACAGGACGCTCATCGGCCGCACCGTCTACGCCCTTGGCAGCAGCCGTGACGCCGTTGAGCGGGCGGGAGTTGCTCTGTGGAAGACCCGGGCGTTCATCTACTGTTATGTAGGGATGCTTGCCGGTTTCATGGGTATTGTCTATACGGCCCACGTGCGCTCCCTGAACCCGATATCGCTGGTAGGACAGGAGCTGTTTGTAATTACCGCCGTAGTACTGGGAGGAGCGAAACTGACCGGCGGCGTTGGAACCGTGTCGGGGACCGTTCTGGGAGTGCTGATCATTACGACACTGCAGACAACGCTCATACTGATCGGTCTTTCGTCTTCGTGGATGCGCTTTTTTATTGGGATCATTCTTATCGTCAGCGTTTCGATCATGGCGATCCGAACGCGTCGCGGGAATGAGCGGAACCTCATTTTCTATAGCGAGTGAGTACTGTCATGCAATCAAGAACAATTCATCTTTCAAAGCTGCTTCTGCTGTTGTCGGCATCCTTTGTGGTAATCGCACTCATTTTCGTCCTTTTCGGAACGCGGTTCTACAACATGCGAAACCTCGTTTCCATGGGGTTCCAGATGGGAGAGTTTGCCTTTCTCTGTATGGCCATGGCCATAGCTATGCTTACCGGAGGGATCGACCTTTCTGTGGTAGCAAACATGAATCTGGCGGGGATTATGGCGGCCTTTGTTTTGACCAATGAATCGTTGCTGGCCGGAACCAGTGTTACCAATGTAATACTTCTTGCCGTGGTTGTTGCCCTGTTATCGGGGTTGCTGGGTGGAGTATTCAACGGCCTGGTCATCGCCAAAGTGGGAGTGCATTCCGTTCTGACGACAATCGGTACGATGATGCTCTTTGCGGGGTTCGGTATGATTCTCACCGGCGGACGCGGCGTTGTCGGCTTTCCCCAGGAATACAGTTTCGTCGGTAACGGGTCCGTCGCGGGATTTCCCTTTCCGTTTCTCCTGATGCTGCTGGCCTTTGCCGTCGTTGGTTTTCTGCTCAAGCGTTCCCGATGGGGCCGGAGCCTTTACCTTTTCGGTTCCAACCCTGTAGCTTCCCGTTTTTCCGGTATCAACAACGCCAAAACTATCATTATCACCTACGCTCTGGGAGGGTTGCTCACCGGTATCAGTGCGCTGATTATGATTTCCAGGACCAATTCTGCCCGCGTCGGCTATGGGGAGTCCTATCTGCTGCAGGCTATCGTTGTGTCTGTTATGGGAACCATGGATCCTTACGGCGGCTCCGGCCGATTTTCCGGGATACTCATTTCTGTGATACTTCTGCAGTTTCTGTCCAGTGCCTTTACCCGGCTCGGTATAACTCCCTTTGCCCGTGGGTTGGTATACGGAACGATCCTTCTCCTCATCATAATTGCCTATGAAACGCTGGCAGGGAAAAAGATTACGGTGGGGAAGCAGGGATAAGCCCGATGTGATATACCATTATTCTAATGGCGTATCGAATCCTCATAATTGATGACGAACCGGTCGTCCGGGAAGGTATTTCCGAGACGATTGACTGGCATGCTCACGGTTTCGAACTGGTGGGAGCGTGTCGGGATGGGCGGGAAGGATTGCAGGCCGTTGAGGAACTGCGTCCTGACGTGGTTCTTACCGATATCTGCATGCCCTTCGTTGATGGCCTGGAGCTGGCAGCCACTATAGGGGATCAGCATCCAGCAATAAAAATCCTTCTGCTGACCGGACATGACGAGTTCGAATACGCTCAGGCGGCAATAAAACTGAAGGTCCGTGACTTTCTGTTGAAGCCAATTACGGCGGATGAAATTCGCCGCGTTCTGGACACTCTGCGTGCAGAAATGGACGCAGAACGGGACCGCCGGAAGATGCTGGAAAAACTCGCTGAGCAGCTGAAGGCAAGCCTCCCGGTGTACCGGGAGCGTTTTCTGAACCGGCTCGTTGGGAACACCATTTCCGAGGCGGAGAGGGAGCGTTCCTTTGGTCTTCTGGACCTGGATTTGCCGGGGCCGGTATGTATCGCGCTGATTGTGGATCCCGACCCTGATGCTTCGCAGGAAGCCGATGACGGCGTTTCAGATGATCGGCTCTTCGGGCTGGCCGTCCATGATCTGGTCGGCCGGGTCGTGGAAGATATATCCGGGGCTGTATCCTTTTCAACACCCCAGGAGCAGGCGGTTGTTCTGTTATCTGTCCCTGATACCGACAGCGCGGTACCGGCGGCACTTGCCGTGGCGGAGGAGATTTCCGACCACGCTATCCGAGAACTGGGAAAGAGCGTTTCTATTGGAGTCGGCGAAGGCAGGGCTGACGCAACGGCGGTCATGCGAACGTTTCAGGACGCTCGGGCGGCGCTGGATTATCGATTTGTCCTGGGACCGGGGCACATCATAACGATCCAGCAGGCTCGCGGTGGCGTTCCGGACTCTGATTTCTCCGAAGAATCGGATAAACGGGAGCGTTTTCTGCGCATGGTAAAGACGGGTACCGCCGATGAAGCTTCCGCGGCGATTCAAACGGTTGTTGGATCGTTGCGCACAGAGAAGGAGGACATCGAAGGCTGTGTCGTATTCATGTACAGGCTGCTGGCAGATACGATCAACGCACTGGAAGAAATTGGTGTCTCCTATGGTGATGTGCCGACCCTTGGAAAGAACCCCTTTGAACATTTGACCACGATGAAGACTCTCGATGAAATGGAACGCTGGTTTTCCCGGTTTGTATCGGAAGCGTTGGTTGTTCTTGATTCCCGAAGACTGCAGCACTCTCAGCGGAAGGCCTTGTCGGCGAAGGAGTATATAGATGTGCACTTCTCTGACCCCGATCTTTCGTTGCAGCGCGTTTGTACCGCTATGGCTGTCAGTAAGAGCTACCTGAGTCCTGTATTCAAGACCAGTACGGGGATGACCTTTGTCGAGTACGTCACCCATCGCCGTATGGAGGAGGCAAAGAAACTGCTTAGATCTGAGTTTCTCAAGGTCTATGAGATTGCGGAAAAGGTAGGATTCCGGGACGCCCACTACTTCAGTCTGACCTTCAAGAAACAGACCGGGCTTACGCCCCGGGAGTTTCAGGATACTACCGTACAAAGGGTCCAATGAAAAAACGATCCCGTCGCATACAGGCGACTATCACACTGGCGTTTGCCGTTCTTGTATTTGCCACCGCCCTGGTCATGGCTGTCCTTTCCTATACGTTTACCGCTCAAGCGGTGCAGCAGACCTCCCGGGATTATACTACTCAGCTTATTGCCCAGGTGCAGGCCGGCATAGATTCCTACATTACCCATATGGAAAACATTGCCGAGGTGGTCCAGTTGAACGATCAGGTTCAGGAGTATCTCGGTGGAAGCGACGTACTTCCACCGGAAGATGCGGAAGAGTACCAACGCCGGATCACTTCCTTTCTTAACTCAATTTCCCGGACCCGGAACGATATCTCTCTCATTCTGATAGCCGGTGACAACGGTGATGTTCTTACCCATGATTCGGCGATCTCATTGAACCCGGCGGTATACATACCTGATCAGGAATGGTACCGCCGTGCCAGATCAGAATCTGGACGTGCAGTGGTTTCTTCTTCGGGCATACAGAACGTTATCGACGGTCAGTATCGCTGGGTAATAACTCTCAGCCGAACCATCAACAACCCTGCTACCGCTGAAGAGTATGGTGTCATGCTGGTAGATCTCAATTTTTCCGTCATCAGCCGGTTGCTCAGCAGAATCAGTCTTGGTCGGAGAGGGTATCTTTTTGTGGTGGATTCTCAGGGAGGCATCGTCTACCATCCCCGGCAGGAATTGATCTACAGTGATCTTGAGCGAGAGTATATTGACCGGGTTGTCGCGCAACGGAGAGGGTCATTTTCTATACATGATGAGAAAGGTGAGCGTCTCTACACCGTCAGCACCTCCGACCGCACCGGTTGGCGGACTGTGGGCGTCAACTACGTTTCCGAGTTTGTGCAGAATCGTCAGACTATCCAGAGGTACTACTTCTATTGGACCCTCACGTGCATTGTGCTGGCGGTCCTAATATCAGTGCTCATTTCTCACCGCCTTTCCATGCCTATTCTCAGGCTCAGATCAACTATGCGTACCGTGGAGCAGGGAGACTTTGACGTCACAGCGGATATCTCGCGAAACGACGAAATAGGCGACCTGGCACGGGATTTCAATATCATGATTGCCCGAATCAAGGAACTGGTTCGGCGGAACGCCGAAGAACAGGAAGAGAAGCGAAAAAGCGAGCTCATGGCGCTGCAGAACCAGATAAC
Source organism: uncultured Spirochaeta sp. (assembly GCA_964496635.1). Taxonomy (GTDB): domain Bacteria; phylum Spirochaetota; class Spirochaetia; order DSM-27196; family Alkalispirochaetaceae; genus Alkalispirochaeta. The sequence continues at coordinate 9,712 of CAZCAE010000037.1, read as the reverse complement.
GCCCCATTTCCTCTACAACACACTGGATTCGGTCATCTGGATGGCCGAAGCGAAACAGCATGAACTGGTAGTTGGGATGGTTTCCGCACTTGCCAGGCTTCTCCGGTTATCAATCAGTCGGGGCGAAGAACTGGTCTCAATTCGCGATGAGATTGACCATATCGGCAATTACCTGACCATTCAGAAAATGCGCTATCGGGACAAGCTGGATTACGCTATTGAGGTTGATGGAGAGATACTTGGCTTGTACGTGCCGAAAATAATCCTTCAACCCCTGGTGGAAAACGCCATTTACCACGGAATAAAGAACAGGCAGGATGGAGGCCGGGTAACTGTCGCGGGATCGATTTCCGACGGGTCGGTGATACTGGCGGTCAGAGATGACGGCATCGGTATGTCTTCAGATCAGATAGACGGGATCCTGAAGTCGAAAACGAGCGTTCGCAGGCGCCGCCGTGTAGGTGTCCGGAACGTTCATGAACGAATTCAGCTGTATTTCGGTTCCCGGTACGGACTGCGTTTTTTCAGTGAACCCGACCGGGGAACGGTGGTGGAAATCCACCTGCCGGTGGTGGAACAGGGAGATATAACGGATGAAGGTTGAACGATGAAGGGTAAAAAATATCTACTGGGAGTTGGTGTCGTTGCAGGTCTGATTCTCCTGGTTCTTCTCGCCATTCCGCTGGTGGAGCGACTCTTTCAAGAAGAGGGAAATGAGAATATTGTGGTCGTACTGAAAACGACCGGACCTCACATGGAGTTCTGGCAGATCGTTCGGGCGGGGATACAGGAGGCTGCGACAGAGTACGGTATTGAACCGAAAATTGTCGGACCGCGGTGGGAGAGAGACATAGACCGCCAGATCGAAATTCTTACGAATGTCATCCAACAATCTCCCGATGCAATTCTCCTTGCGGCCTCCGATTTTAACCGGCTCGTTCCCCTGGCCGAGGAGGCCGCAGCCCGTGGAATTACTATCGTAACACTGGATTCTGCTCTCAACAGCGACGTCCCGGTCAGTTTTGTCGCCACCGACAACGTAGCCGCCGGTATCAAGGCTGGAGAGGAGATTGATCGCCTGGTGGAAGCGGACAAACACATTGCCGTCATTTCTCACATCAGGGAGGTAGCCACGGCAATTGACCGGGAGCAGGGTGTCAGAAACGCTCTGTCGGACAGACCCTCTGAATTGATACTGGGAACCTTCTACTCCGAAAATGAACCTGACGTCGCCTACGACGTTGTCACGCAGTTGATAGCAATGTTTCCCAACCTGGGAGGAGTAGTAGCGTTGAACGAGAACTCCACCGTCGGTGCCGGCAGGGCCCTGCGGGACAGCGGCCTGTCCGACAGTATTCATCTTGTAGGATTTGACAACTCCCGCGAAGAGATCGAGTTTCTGGAGAAGGGCATCGTCAAGGCTCTGGTCGTTCAGAAACCCTTCAATATGGGATATATCGGTATTCGCACTGTAGTGGAGTCCCTTCGCGGCAGTTCCGTTGATCCGATCATCTACACCGATTCGGTTTTAGTGAGAAAAGAAGAGATTTACACTGATGAAAATAAAAAACTCCTTTTTCCGCTGGTAGAACCTCGTTGAATTACGACTATTCTCTGGACAATATTGGATTTACGGCCGGAAAAAGCCGTGGGACCATGTCTACGATGAAATGGAGGAGTAATGTCTGCTGATTCCGTTATCACGATGCGGCAGATCGACAAACGGTTTCCTGGTGTTCATGCCCTGAAAGGGGTGGACTTCGAGCTGCTTCCCGGAGAAATTCACGCTTTGGTTGGCGAAAACGGGGCGGGCAAGTCTACCATGATGAAGATTCTTACGGGAATTCACCAGAAAGATTCCGGTGAGATGTACTATACGGGAAACCTCTTCAATCCCCGGGATCCGAAGCACGCTATGGAAGTCGGCATTGGCATAATTCATCAGGAACTCAATATGATGGATCACCTCACCGTGGCGGAGAATATCTTCATCGGTCGGGAGTCCATGCGGAAGAACCGCATCTTTCTGGATGATCGTGCCCAGAACCGACGGGCTGCGGAACTCTTTCGTCGACTGAAAATGAACATCGATCCGGAGGAGACGCTGGGACGGCTGACCGTTGGTAAGCAGCAGATGGTGGAGATTGCTAAAGCCGTTTCTCACGATTTGCGGGTGCTTATTCTGGATGAGCCTACCGCAGCCCTTACGGACACCGAGATCGATGAACTGTTTACTATCATGCGAGATCTCAAACGTCAGGGAGTTGCTATGATTCACATCTCCCACCGGTTGGATGAGATTCATCGCATAACCGACCGAGTCAGCGTCATGCGTGACGGAGAAATGGTAGAGACTCGCGCAACTGCGGAGGTGACCAAGCAGGAAATTATCAACCTGATGGTTGGTAGGGTCATCTACGAGGAACCCAAGAGCGCAAGCCGGGTCTCTGCCGACGCGGAAGTGGTTCTGAGCGTTCGAAATCTCAACGCCGGGAAAATGGTCCAGGATGTCAGCTTTGATTTGAAGCGTGGTGAGATTCTCGGGTTTGCCGGGTTGATGGGGGCCGGCCGGACGGAGACGGCCAGGGCCATTTTCGGAGCCGACGAAATACAGAGCGGTATGATTGTCGTCAACGGTAAACCCGCCGTCATTCGCTCTCCTCGGGATGCGGTACAACATGGAATCGGTTATCTCTCTGAAGACCGGAAGCGGTTCGGACTGGCCTTGGGGCTTACCGTCAAGGAAAATGTCGTTCTTGCGACATACGACGACTTCGGTGCGGGTCCCTTCGTGCGGGCCGGCAAGGTTGCCACGGCTACCAGAAAGTATGTTGATCGACTCAACATCAAGACTCCTTCAATAGACCAGTTTGTCCGCAATCTTTCCGGGGGCAACCAGCAGAAGGTGGTTCTTGCCAAATGGCTCATTCGCAACAGCGACATTCTCATATTTGATGAACCGACCCGGGGTATCGATGTTGGAGCCAAGAGCGAGATTTATACCCTCATGAATGAACTTGCCGCTCAGGGTAAGGCGATAATCATGATCTCGTCGGAATTGCCGGAAATACTGCGAATGAGTGACCGGATTGCGGTTATGTGTGAAGGACGAATTACCGGGGAAATACCCATTCATGAAGCCAGTCAGGAGCGGATTATGGAACTGGCAACCCTGCGACGGCAGGAAACACTGGTGCGGAGTTAACAGAGCATGTCATTAACAGAAAAAACACAGTGGGAACGGTTTAAGGAAAGCGGATTGAAGTGGCTGCTGGCGCCGGCGGCGCTGGTCATTCTGTACATCTTTTTCGGTCTATTCGGCCGAAACTTTTTTTCCTATCCGACTCTGGTCAACATAATCGATGCGGCCTATTACATCGGTTTCATCTCGGTAGGTGTCACCTTCGTGATTATTTCCGGAGGTATTGATCTTTCGGTCGGTACGGTCATGATGGCCGGAGCGATTGTTGGGGGTACTGCCTACAAAACCTGGGGTTGGTCTATCGGCATGAGCCTGGTCCTTATTGTGCTTGTGTGTATTGCATTCGGGTTCTTTAACGGACTGATGGTTTCACGGGTGGGGATGCCACCGTTCATTGTCACTCTGGGTACCATGATGATTTCCATGGGTGTCGGTTCTATCGTTTCCAACGTACAGAGCGCCACCTTTCCTACCCGTGCCGTAGCGGACGGGTGGTTCAAGAACTTCTTCAAGTTTATCAGTGAGGAGGGAGACACTATTCCCACGGGGGCCTTTGTGCTCATTGCGGTGGTGATCATATCCCACATTATCCTCAACCAGACCAAGATGGGGCGGTATATATATGCTATCGGGAGCAACAAGGAAGCTGCCCGTCTTTCCGGCGTGAACGTTGCCAGGTGGGAGATGATGGCCTATGTCATTGCCGGAACCTACGCCGGTATTGGCGGTATTTCGTACGCCGCAGTCTACACGACGGTACTGCCCGCGGCGGGACAGGGGTTTGAGCTCTTTGCCATTGCCGGTGCCGTTATCGGGGGCACCTCGCTTTCCGGCGGTGTAGGCACCGTCTTCGGCACCCTGATAGGTGTCTTTATCATGTCCGTTCTCAGCGTCGGTCTTCCCGCCATGGACCTTCAGGCTCATTACCAGACCTTCTTTACCGGTGTCGTTGTAATTGGCGCGGTTCTTCTGGACATGTACCGCACCAGAAAGGCGTCGGAAGTCCGCATTCTCGCTCCCTCTACCCGCTATCGAAATGATATGCAGGAACAGATACGCAGTCTGAAGCGGGAGCTCAAGGAAGCAACTTCGTCGGATGAAAAAACGAGAATCAGTCAGCTGCAGGAAGAGATCGACACAAATAAACGCGAGCTGCGCGAGACGTATACGCGGATGAAAACGGAAGAAAAAAAGGAGAAGGCCCGTATCAAGGCAAAGGAACGGGAAGCGACGCGGGCATTCCATGAAGAACAGAAGGAGCACCATCAACGGAGCTCAGCCGATTGAACAAAACTGTGGTATCAAACGGAAACGTTGTTTCCGGAGAAAAATGTAAGGAGGTTCCTATGAACGGATCCAAACGACGAATCATCACGATTATGCTGGTTCTGGCGGTTGTTGTAGCAACATTACCGCTGATGGCCCGCGGACAGTCTGAGGATGGCCAGATGTACATCCCTGTTGTCTCAAAAGGTCTTCAACATCAGTTCTGGCAGACAGTAAAAGCCGGTTCCGAAGCGGCCGCCGCTGAGTACGGTGTAGAAATTACCTTTGAAGGCCCGCCCTCGGAAGCGGATATTCAGGATCAGGTACAGATGTTTCAGAATGCCATGGCAAAAGGCCCCGCAGCGGTGGCCCTTGCGGCGCTGGATACCAATTCTGTAATGGACCAGCTGCAGGAAGCAATTCGCCGGGACATTCCAATTATTGGTTTTGACTCCGGTGTTCCCGATGCTCCCGCCGGTGCAATTTACGCAAACGCATCGACCGACAATTACGCTGCGGCTGGTATTGCTGCAGAAAGAATGTTTAAGGTAGTATCGGCAGAACTCGGTTCAGTGTCCTCATCCAACCCTGTAACTATTGTCGTTCTGAGTCAGGACGCAACCAGCGAATCCGTAACCCGGCGTGGTTTTGGTTTCCGGGACCGAATGGTCGAGCTGCTTATCAGCGAGACTCCCCTGACCGCCCGGGACATCCGCGTCCAGGGTAACCCCGCCTACGTCGCTTCCGACAGCCCCCGGAGCAACAACCCCGCCGTCATAATTGACATGGTGGTACCCGCTTCTCCCCGGACCCAGGACGTAACGTCCGCTGCCAATGCCCTTTTCAACCGCGTCAGCGGTGACAACATCCGCGGCATTTTCTGCTCCAACGAAGGTGCGGTAGTGGGTGTTCTGGCGGCAACCAACGACGGTGCCCAGCTGGCTTCTACCTACAGTCAGGTTAAAGTTGTCGGCTTTGATGCCGGGGAAGCCCAGAAGAACGCCGTACGGCAGGGATACTTCCTTGGTTCTATCACCCAGGACCCCTATCAGATCGGTTACAAAGCTGTTGAGCTATCCTACAAGGCCGCCATGGGCGAATCTGTATCCGACGTTGATACCGGCGCCAAGTTCTACGACGCCAGCAACATGACCCAGCCCGACATCGCGCAGCTTCTGTACGATTGATCGGAACATGACGTGACATGTGAGGCCCGCACGAAAGTGCGGGCCTTTTTTCGGTGACGACGTATGAGATACACTGGGCTCCTGCAGAAAGGAGGATAGAATCATCAACACTGAGATAACAACTGTGGTAGCCAAGGTGTTGCCTATTATCATTATTATCCTTCTGGGAAATGGTATCCGCATCAAGTCCATTCTGCGACCTGAAACGGTGGATGAGCTGAAGGGGCTCGTTGTAAACATCGCCCTTCCGGCGGTTCTCTTTGTGGCGTTTCTGGATATGCAGATGGAGAGTACCTATATCGGTCTCTTTGCAACGATTCTGATTATCTGTCTTGGTCTTCTCGCCTATGGGTTTCTTCTGAGGCGGTTGTTTTCCATTCCTCGGGACTACTTTCCCCATTTGACCACCGGTTTTGAATTCGGAATGCTGGGGGTTACCCTTTTTGGGACCGCCTACGGTATGGCCAATGTGGGGTACATTGCCATTGTCGATTTGAGCCACGAGCTCTTTATCTGGTTTGTGCTGGCCACGATGCTGACGGCCAAACGGGACGGTGTAAGCAGCCTGAAAGAGACGTTGCGCGGTTTTCTGTCATCTCCTCTTATCATATCTGTTGTGAGCGCTACGGTTCTGAATCTTCTGGGGTTGGGGCCGGTAATCAGAGTTTCTGTCGTGGGCGGCGCTGTCGTCGAAACCTTCGAGGTTATCGGAGGGTTGTTGATACCCGCAATTCTCATTGTCATCGGTTACGGTATGAGTCTTTCCTGGAAGGGTCTTCGAGACGCCGCCGGGGTCGTTGTTGCGCGGGCCATTGTCCTCGTACCGGTAGCAATTTTTACTACCCGTGTGATTATCCGACGGGTGCTTCAGCTTGACCCCGCTTTTGAGGCGGCGGTCATCACCTTTCTGATTCTGCCGCCTCCCTTTATCGTTCCTCTGTTCATGCGGGCGGATCAGAAGGAGGACCGGATATACGCCAACAATGTGCTGTCGGTCTATACGGTCGTGTCCCTGGCGGTCTTTGTGGTCTATTTTTCTCTCAATCCAGTTCTATAGATAATGATTTAACGAAAATCCTTCGAAAAACCTTCGAAATACTTGCGAATACCTTACGGAATGGTTATGCTGATGTGTGAGTATGACACCTAATGTAACCGAGCGGGAGCGGGACATCCTGTCTGTTCTGGCCGACGATCCTTCCGCAAGCGTAACGCGACTGGCGGAAGTGCTGGGGGTTTCTCAGGTCAGCACGCGATCCTATCTGAATGCCCTGGAGGAGAAAGGCTACCTCATCCGTACGCACGGAGGTGCGGTAACTACCTTTCATCCCCGTATTCTCGAACGGCAGCAAGCTCAGGATGTCCCGAAACGGCTTATAGCAAAAGCCGCCGCAGAACTTGTTCGGGACGGTGACACAATCATGATTGAAGCAGGTACCACCACCGCCCTGATTGCCCGATATCTCCTGGGCCGACGGGACGTCATGGTGGTGACCAACAACGCCCTGGCGCTGGCCTACGGTCGGGGTAACCCGGGCCTGAGAATGACGGTCATCGGCGGTGAGTACCGTCCCGCTACGGAAAGCCTTGTGGGGCCACTGGCAGTGGAGGATCTGTCCCGTTTTCACGTCCGCCTCGCTTTTGTCGGGACCGACGGCTTCTCTATTGACGCGGGATTCACCACCCATCTGTTGGAGGGCGCCGAGATTGTCCGGAAAATGGCAGCCCAGTCGGAGAAAACGGTAGCCGTTGCGGACAGCACAAAGTGCGGGCAGGTTGGCTTTGTCCGCGTTCTCGGTGCCAATGAGGTGGATGTCCTTATCACCGACAGCGGAATTCCGGAAGACATAAAGAACGAACTGATTGAACTTGGAGTTGAAGTGCGGGTCGTTGATGTACCCGCCGGGGAGGAATCATGGCAGAAATAGTAGTAATGCCCCAGGCGGGCAACAGTGTGGAGAGCTGTATAGTCCTCTCCTGGCGCGTTTCTGAAGGAGACACCGTGGCGGTCGGGGACATACTGTGTGAAATTGAGACGGACAAGGCGACCATGGAGGTTGAGTCCACCGCCGCAGGTACCGTATTGAAGCTGTACGCCGCGGAAGGGGACGAGGTGCCGGTGAAAGATCCTCTGGCTGCCGTGGGCGAACCGGGGGAGCAGGTTACGGAAACCGGAGGTGCCGGTGGCGCCGCTGCGCCGCCGGCTTCGGACAGCGCCGGCACCGCAGCGGCAGCGACAGAACCGGCCGCTGTCGGACCCGCCGACAAAGCCGACACGTCTGTGGTCAGATCCTTTTCCACCGGTCAGGTTCGGGTCAGCCCCCGGGCACGGAGGCGGGCCGCCGAGATGGGAGTAGACCCGTCACAGCTCAGCGGAAGCGGACCCGGCGGCAGGGTTATTGAGCGGGACGTGGTGGCTGCCGCCGAGGCGGGTGGCGCCGCTGTGGGAGACGGGGCTCAGCGGAACGCTCCGCGTTCAACCTTGACCGAAACCTCGACCTTTACCGAGATTGCCGTTTCAGGTGTCCGCAAGACCATTGCCGGCCGTATGCACGCGAGTCTGCGTGATTCTGCGCAGCTGACGTTGCACCGAAAGGCCGACGCCCGGGCGATTCTGGCGTACCGGAAAAAGGTGAAAGAGGCCGGGACGCTGGCGGTATCCATCAATGACATGGTGAACTTCGCCGTTACCCGGACGCTCGGAAACTACCCCGAGATGAACGCCCACTTTCTTGATACGGTGATTCGCCGTTTCAGTGCGGTGGACCTCGGTTTTGCCGTGGATACTCCCCGGGGCCTTCTGGTGCCCACTATTCGCGGTGCCGGTGCGATGACCCTGGCGGCTCTTGCAGGGGAAACCCGGGGGCTGGCGGAGCGGGCCGTTGCCGGAACGGCGACTCCGGACGATCTGGGGCCGGCGACATTTACGGTCACCAACCTTGGCGGTCTGGGGATTGAGCACTTTACCCCGGTGCTGAACACGCCGCAGGTTGGAATACTCGGGGTAGGAACCATTGTGCACGGCTTCGATGCCGATGGAGAGGTCATCCCCCAGATCGGGCTCTCCCTGACTATTGACCACCGGGGGGTGGACGGAGCACCGGCGGCCCGCTTCCTGCAGGAACTGGCTGGAAATATTGCAAGCTTTGAACTGACCCTGGCGCTCTGATCGCCGGATGGAGGAATAACACTATGCCAAAGACACTTTTTGTTGATCCTAAAGACGCCCGGGCGGCGCAGACGCTGAAGATTGATGCTATTCCGGTGAACCAGTACAAGCCGGACGCGAAAAAAGAGCTGAAAACCTACGGGAAGGAGCGGCTGGTCCGCGCCTATTACGACATGCAGCTCATCCGGGAATTCGAGTCCATGCTGAACAGCATCAAGATGAACGGCAGCTATGAGGGTATTGAATACAATCATGGTGGCCCCGCTCACCTTTCTATTGGTCAGGAGAGTGCCGTGGTAGGTCTCAGCATGAATCTGGACGTGGAGGACCTGGTCTTTGGCAGTCACCGCAGCCATGGAGAAATTCTGGCCAAGTCCTTTGCCGCGGTAACGCGCCTGGATGAGGAGAGCCTGCGGCGGTCCATGGAAACCTACTTTGACGGTGTGGCGTTCCGGATTGTCGAGAAAGCCCGGAAGGAAGCCGGTGCCGAGGACGGCGGGATCGTCTCCGCGGCGGAAGACTTTGTCCTGTACGGCACCCTGGCGGAGATCTTTGCCCGGGAAACGGGCTTTAACCGCGGTCTGGGGGGGTCTATGCACGCCTTCTTTGCCCCCTTTGGCTCCATGCCCAACAACGCCATTGTCGGCGGAAGCGCCGATATCGCTATGGGTGCCGCCCTGTACAAGCGGGTCAACCGGAAGCGGGGCATCGTTCTGGCCAATATCGGGGACGCCTCCGCCGGATGCGGTCCCGTGTGGGAAGCGATGATGCTGGCCTCCATGGACCAGTACCGTTCTCTCTGGCCCGAAGAGGCGGGGGGTGCACCACCGGTACTCTTCAATTTTCTGAACAACTTCTACGGTATGGGCGGCCAGCCGGTGGGAGAGA
>CAZCAE010000036.1:0-34503 GCA_964496635.1 uncultured Spirochaeta sp. | reverse complement strand
CTCGGCACGCTGCCCCGGAAGCGACACGTCCAGTTCCGCCGACCCGACGGCGCCTACCGTTGGGTCGTTACCAGAGGTACCGCCGTTACCAAAGACGAAAAGGGTAAAGCGGAGTTCTTCGTCGGTGTGGATATCGATATCAGCGATTTCAAGTCGGTAGAACAACAACTGCAACGTCAGTACAACCAGCTGGAAACACTGCAGGATATCGTCGCCGTCATCGGTGCCTCCCTGGACCTGGAGGAAACGGTAAATCGCATTCTTGGAGAGACACAGCGAATTCTTCCCTACGACACCGCAACCGTCCAGCTTCTGAAAGACGGTCGACTTCATGTGATCGGATGCTACGGCTTTGCCAATCCCGAAGAGATCTCAAAGCTTACCTTCCCCCATCCCGAGTGGGGAAGCCTCAGTACTGAAGCGATAGACAGTCGTCGCCCTTGCCTCTCCGGAAATGTCGCGGACGATTTTCCCGCCTTCGTGCAGCCCGATCCGAATACCCCGGTGAAATCCTGGCTTGGAATTCCATTGATACGGCATAACGAAGTATTCGGACTGATGGCACTGGACAGTTACCAGGAAAATACCTACACGGAGGAGCACCGTCGTCTTGCAGGAACCGTCGGCACTCACATTGCGGTTGCTCTGGAAAATGCCCGTCTTCACGATGAGACCTACCAGATGGCCATGGCCGACAGTCTGACGGGGGCCGGCAGTCGTCGCCGGTTTCAGGTTGAAGGGAGGCTTCTTTACGACACGGCCCAACGGGACGGTCACTCTGTGTGCGCCCTTCTGCTGGATATAGACCACTTTAAAGAAGTAAACGACCGGTTCGGCCACGACACCGGCGACCTTATTCTGAAGCGTGTTGCCGCGGCGTGCATGCACGAACTGCGGGGCAGTGATCTCTTTGCCCGCTATGGCGGCGAGGAGTTTGTCATTCTGCTGCCCGGTGCAACCAGCGCCCAGGGAAAGTCCCTTGGACACCGAATCTGCGAGACGCTTCGAAGGATGGACCATAACGAGATTGGCGGCCCCGTAACGGTGAGTATCGGAGTAGCCTGCGAAACACCCCGGCGAAGCAACGGTCTGGACACGCTGGTCCGTCGGGCCGATGAGGCGATGTACCGGGCGAAAGAGGCGGGACGGGACCAGGTAATCCTGGCCCGGCAGAAGCGTCAGTGACTGCTGGAAGCCGCCCAGAGATTGATATCACTGTCCACGGCAAACCGGTCAATCTCCGAAAGCTCCTCGTCCGTCAATGCGGGAGCCTTTGTAGCCGCCACGTTTTCGCTGATCTGTTTCATACTGCTGGCACCGATGAGAACGGACGTAACTTCTTTCCGTCGCAACACCCAGCTCAAAGCCATCTGAGCAAGGCTCTGGCCTCGCTTTCGGGCAATCTCGTTCAGTCCCTTTATCCTCTCTATTCTGTCCTGAGTGAGCATTTCCTGGTTCAGAGCCGTTCCCTTTTGTGCTGCCCGGGAGTTCTCCGGCACGCCCTTCAGATACTTGTCCGTCAGCATCCCCTGGGCAAGAGGAGAAAATGCGATGCACCCGATTCCCTCGTCGGTCAGGGTGTCCAGGAGTCCCTCCGTCTCAACCCAGCGGTTGAGCATTGAGTAGGAAGGCTGGTGTATGACCACAGGAGTACCCATTTCACGAAGGATCTTCGATGCATCCCGCGTTTTTTCTGCAGAGTAGGACGAAATACCCGCATAGATCGCTTTCCCCTGCCGTACCGCCGTATCAAGGGCTGACATCGTCTCTTCAAGAGGTGTATTGGGATCGAATCGGTGGGAATAGAAGACATCCACGTACTCCAGACCCATTCGCTTGAGACTTTGATCGAGACTGGCGAGCACATATTTACGGGAACCCCACTCACCGAAGGGCCCCGGCCACATGAGATACCCCGCCTTGGTGGAAATGATCAGTTCGTCGCGGTACGGCCGGAGATCCTGAGCAAAAATCTTTCCGAAGTTTTCCTCGGCAGACCCGGGTGGCGGGCCGTAATTATTGGCAAGATCGAAATGGTATATCCCAAGGTCAAATGCGCCCCGTAACATGGCGCGGGCGTTCTCAATAGGGTGCTGGTCTCCAAAATTATGCCAGAGTCCCAGAGAGACCTCCGGCAGAATGAGTCCACTGCGACCGCTTCGGCGGCGGCCGCATTCTTCGTAACGAGAGTCTTCAGCTATATAGTTCATCCCTCAAGTGTACCTCCCGGTACGGGGCGTAGCAACCGTTCAATACAAAAGCCTGTTGTGGTAGGATATGGACATGAACGTCTTCATCGGGAAAAGCGGGCTGTTGGGACCATGCCGTCCCAGATAACCCACGCACTGTTTGCAGAAGACAGCCTTCCACACCGATTGCGACACTGTCTGGACGATGAGGAGTTTCGGGGGTGGCTTGTACTGGGGGCCCAGGGTCCGGACCTCTTCTATCACAACCAGCGCCGGAAACCGCGCAGCATTCAGTACGGTACACTGCTGCATCGCCACGGATACGGACAACTGACGGCGGCCATGTTTCGGGAGGCCCGAAAACGCAACGAACAGCCCGATGGGAGCCTGGCGGCGTACATCTACGGATTTGCCGGACACGCCGTCCTGGACCGGGCGCTGCACCCGTATATAAACTATCGGTCCGGGCGCCCGGTTGCCGGCCGTCCGGAGACTGAAGAACTTCGTTCGATGCACGCTTTTCTGGAACGCCTGGTGGATGTCGCCCTTTTACAGAAACTCCGGGGTATTCATACCAACAAGTACGACTTTTACGGCATCATAGAACCTTTAGAGAATACCGGCGGAGGCATCTGGAAGACCTTCATGTATCGGGCTCTTGCGTCTGCCCTTACACGGGCGTCGGAGGACAAACGGCTGGAAGAACGGGTCGAAAACACCTGGCTGGACGCATTCGGATACTACCAGTTTACCAGGCATGTAAGCAGACCCTACCTTGAAGAAGGGTTGCGTCGTGAGGAAGCGGGAGTCATGCGGCCTCAGTGGCTTTCTATTGTACACCCCCCCAATATTCCTGCGGACCTCGATGTTCTGAATCTGAAAAAGGCGGAGTGGGTACATCCGTGTTCATCCCGGCGGACTTCCACCATGACTGTACCGGAGATGTACGAAAAAGCGGTACACCGTGCACGTGAGATTGTGGTTCACATTGCACAATGGCTGGAAACGGAGCTGGATTCCGAACCGACAATCCCCGACGAATCTATCATTTCACTGGTGGGAGATTACAACCTCAGTGACGGTCGACCCCGGCGACGACCGTGCCGCCCCCGACATATGGACCCCCTTCCGTTGCCGCTCCTGCAGAAACTGATTCGCCATTCAATACGAAATGGGACCGGTGGAGTGGTGCAATCTTTGCAGGAGCTTAACACGGAGCGGACAGCCCTTTAACACGGCTTCGTTACGTTAGCCTCCAGTTGATAGCAAAAAACAGGAGGTTTTTTATGATTACAGCAACTACCCTGAGACGAACATTCATTCTTGTCCTCGTCCTCGTATTTTCCGCCACTGCGGCGGTCATGGCCCAGATGCCGGAAGCGGGCAATGCCGATCCGATCAATCCGAATTCCGGTGAGTTTGATCAGTTTGTCCAGGCGTTAACGGGCATTGAGGAAGTTCAGAATGATGTCAACTCGGAAATCGACACGATTCTCAGCGGATTTTCCCAGGGACAGGAACAGTTTCTTGAACTGCACCAGAATGTCCAGGCGTCAGGAGGAACCCCTCCCAACGATGTACCGTCCGAAGTTATTGAAGAGTACGAGGCAACCATCAGCGAAATTGACAGCGTTCAAACAAATTCTCAAGAGCAGATGATTGAACTTGTACAGGATAACGGTCTTACCGTAGCGCGTTTTAACGAAATGGTTGTCGCGGTTCAGCAGAATCCTGAACTTCAGAACGCCGTCCAGGAACGCCGGAACTGAGGCTTCGTGGTCGTCTGACATGACTGTCTGAATAGACGGTGACAAAAAAGGCTGCTGCGGAAAACCCCGCAGCAGCCTTTTCTTTTGTACCGGTTCAGCTCGAATGGCGTTACACCAGAGGAACCACCAGGTGGTTCTCAATATCGATGGCATCGCCTCCGCCAAGGACGGCGTCGGTTACTTCCTGCGCCTTCTGTCCTTCCTCTTTGGATTGTATAGTACCTTCCAGCAGCAAGACCGACTTTCGGTTAAAAATTGAACCTCTCTTCTCAACGTTTACGCTGATTTTGGTCGAATCCGCAATGGTCGGCTCCTGGTCAAGTCGTTTTCGCACCCGGACGATAAGGTCTTCGGTCTGTTTTTTATTCATGATTGCAATCCTCCACCTGTAACGATAGCAGCCGCCTGCCAATAACAAGTGAAGGATCTGTCAAGATTGTGTGAATCTGATGCAGGCCTGATAGTCCTTTACTGAGGCGTGGTATAGAATACCGGCGAATGAGCAGGATCTACATCGTTGAAGACAACAAACTGATCCGCGACGGTGTAGTGGAGTATTTTGAGCTTCACGACTACGAAGTCGTTGCCTTTGACAGGGGAGAACCCGTTCTGGAAGCGTTTCACGTTTCGCCTCCGGACGCGATCATACTCGATATCATGCTGCCCGATACCAGCGGATTTCTTGTGGCCCGAGAACTGCGACGTCACTCCGACGTTCCCATTCTTTTTCTTACGGCGAAAGATGCTGAATCCGACAGAGTCATGGGCTTTGAGATCGGGGCGGATGACTACATCATAAAACCCTTCTCCACGAAGGAACTTCTCTTGCGCACTGAAGCGGTGCTTCGCCGGACGGAACAACCGGAACAGAACGAAATAGAGCGGGGACGCTGGGAATTAGGTAATCACGTCCTGGAAATTGACCGAAGTTTGCGTAAAGTCTTTGTTGATGATGAGGAAATACATCTCACGAACGCCGAACTGGAAATTCTGTCATACCTTGCATTCCGTGAGGAGCGGGCCATCTCCAGAGACCAGATACTCGGTGAATGCCTGGGCTACCACTTTTCGGGTTCCGAACGAACCGTAGACACCCACATTGCCAATATCAGAATGCGTCTGGGCGACAGCCGCTGGATAGAGACGGTCCGAAGCTTCGGCTACCGCTTTTCCCCTGCATCGGCCAAATAGTCTGGAAGGATAGTTCGCACCACCGTTTCTTCCCGTTCCTGAACCATGCCGACAGTTCCGCCATGAGCTTCAATTATGGCTGATGCGACGGAGAGTCCCAGCCCGGAACCCGACATGCCTGTGGCGTTCTGCCCGCGGTAAAAGCGCTCAAAGACATGTTCCAATTCGAGGCGATCAATTTCCCCGCTGTTTCTGACCTCCAGAATCCATCTGTCATCCTTCCGGCTTGCCTTCAGAGAAACGACGCCGTCCGCCACAACATAATTGAACGCATTCTCGAGGATATTTGCGAGAGCCCGCTGCAGCAAGTGCTGGTCGATTTCAATGATACCTTCGTCTGTTTCGACACGAAAGCGGATCCCTGTTCCATCGGCCCGTCCCCGGAAGAGGCTTTCCAGGTTCTTCAGGAACACCGTCGCGGAAATTGGATGGATTTCCAAATGCATTTCCGGTGACTCCACCCAGCTCAACTCTCTCAGGTCATTCACCAGTCGCTCCACGTGTTCAAGTTCCACAGAGAGATCGCTCAGTCGTTCGGGAGTGACGTGTATATAACCGTCGGTCAAACCTTCAAACTGCGTTTTCAATGCGGTAATCGGTGTTCGCAGATCGTGGGCGATATCTTCCATCCACTGCTTTCTCAGCTTCTCTTCCCGCGCCAGCTGCCGTTGCAGGGAAAGGGCCGACTCGGCAATGACCTGCAGTTCCCGCGGACCCCGCTCAGGGAACTTCACGTCACGGTGTCCCGCTGCCAGCCTGCCTATCCCCGTCGAAACCAGTTGGGCCTGGTTCACCAGCAGACGTGAAACTACGTAGGCCACAACCAGCGCACCGATCAATGACGCCAGGGCCCCGCCGGTGACGATATTGAAAAGGCTGTGTATCAGACGCCGATTGGTGAGATCGTCCCGGAAGGAGGTCGTATCAATATAGATGGTGCCGATAACCTCGGTACCGTCCAGAAGTGTTGCCGGTTGTATTTCCATTTCCCGAATTTCCTGGATGCCGTCGGCAAGCTCTTTCGGTTGGTGAATAGAAATCTGCCGTCCCGTCAGATACAGATACACCGGTTCCCGTTCCGCGTTGGTTGCCAGCACGGAAACTGAATCGGTCAGAAAGGGTTCCAGGGACCGGTGTATCAGCTCTTCTGAAAGACGGCCGCTCTGCCGTTGAACGCGAACAATTTCGGGAATCATGATATTTTTGACCTGCTGTCCCCGGTCTGTGTTCCACCGATCTATGGAACGCTGCACGGCAAAGACAAATACTCCCGAAAGGATAATGACCACCGCCGCATGGGAGAGCAGCATGACCAGAAATGTCCGACCAAAGAGCGATCTGGTCATTCCTCAGGTTCCTCCGGGGTGGATGCGTATTGGATTTTCCGAATTATTCGTTTTTCCCGGGTGAGCGTTACGTTGTCGTCCGTTACCGAAAAATACCTGTCCGTCCGTTCAATCCAGTTATTCCAGCGGTCGTATTGGTAGATCGCGGTAACCCGGCTGCTCTGGTTATCACCGGGACGGTTCGTTTCGTGACGCACCACGTTGCCCCGCCGGTCATATTGATAGGAATCCTCCTGCTGGACCGCCCCTGATCCATCGTAGCGGATAGCCCGTTCCGGTTGCCGGCGTTCGGCAAATCGAAATTGAATATCATCAAAAACGGTCTCGTACTGGTCGCGGTGCTGTTCCCGAATCAACCGACCCTGAAAGTCATATTCCTGTTCGACATTCTTTACCCGCAAACCTTCCGCCGTCAGAACCTCCCATGAAACGGTCTCATCCTTGTATTCGTAGATTCGGCGCCATTCTATGTCTCCGCCGCGACCGTACCGCACCGTCTCGGACAGGCGGTTGCCCGCATACTCGTATACCACAACCTGATCAACCAGGCCGGAAGGACCGTACGCAACCTCACGGGTCAGACGACCCTGTTCATCGTATACGTATTCATACTTCCAGGTTACCCGACCCGACGCGTCCCGATTGGCCGTTTCCACCAGGCGACCCGCGGAGTCATAGTGGAACTCCGTCCGTCCGGACAGGGAGTCTGCCGGTCGATACGTTCTCTGTTCAACAACCCGACCGTCTTCAAATTGAAGAACTTCCTTGTGATCGGCCATTCCCTGGGTGCTGGCGGTACTTCCGTACAGCACTCGTTCGCGAATCGTCACTTCCAAAACGGGTCCGGACAGTTCGATTTCCGGTCGCACCGCCGGCTGGGCAAGCGGAGACGGTGTTGCCATAAGGTGGGAAAACGGAACCAGAAGGTACAAAATGAGGGCAAAACCGCCGGAAATACAGCGCCGTCGTCGGAAATACATCACGCATATCCTAACACATACCGGAAAAGTTGATACATTGTTCGCTGTGGTCATTTCTGTTGCTGCCGTCATTGCAGGGCTTGTCTTTCTCGTCTTCGGCGCGGATCGTTTCGTCGCTTCGTCCGTGGAAATTGCCCGTCGGGTGGGTATGTCGCCACTTCTCATCGGCATTATCCTGGTCGGCTTCGGAACATCGGCACCGGAACTGCTGGTCTCTGCCATATCATCAATTCAGGGCGCATCCGGCATCGCCGTTGGCAACGCATGGGGCTCCAACATCGCCAATATCGCCTTGATTCTGGGCTTGACGGCACTTCTGAAACCGGTAGCCGTCCAGTCCAGGATTCTTCGCATCGAACTTCCTATCCTGACAGTGCTGACACTGTTTGCGGCATTTCAGGTTCGCAACGGAGTTATCGGCAGAGGTGATGCTGTCGGACTTTTGGTCCTGTTTCTGGTAGTTATTGCGTGGTCTGTTCGGGAAAACTCCCGAAAAAAGGAAGACACCCTGGCATCTCAGGTTGAAGAGGCCATAGCCGTTCCGACCACGGCATCACGAATGTCCGTGTCGGGCCTCGCCCTGAGAACACTGCTGGCCCTGGTACTTCTGGTGGGTGCATCCCGTGTCCTTGTGTGGGGAGCCGTGTCTATTGCCCGGTTTCTGGGTATTGAGGACCTGATTATCGGCCTGACCGTGGTAGCTGTCGGTACCTCTCTGCCCGAATTGGCGTCATCAATAGCAGCGGCACGAAAGGGAGAAAACGATATAGCCCTTGGAAACATCATCGGTTCAAACCTGTTTAACACCACTGCAGTGGTCGGCATCGCCGGTATCATCGCACCTATTCCGATTGCACGACAGTCCATGATCAGAGATCTCCCGGTGATGATCGGGCTGACGATGCTGTTGTTTCTGTTAGGCAGCGGATTCCGGGGACGCCCCGGCCGCATCAACCGGTTTGAGGGGGCGTTCCTTGTGCTCATCTGGCTGACGTATACCGTGGTGCTGGCGCGGGGTGTGTTGTAACAGTGAATTCCGGCCTTCAACCTGCCCGGGTCTCCACAATCATTCCCGTCTTCAACGCCGAGACAACCGTCCAAACGGCGGTGGACAGCATGCTTCGGCAGGATTGCCGAAACCACGAGGTCATTGTGGTGGACGACGGCAGCACCGATGGGACA
Organism: uncultured Spirochaeta sp.; assembly: GCA_964496635.1. Taxonomy (GTDB): domain Bacteria; phylum Spirochaetota; class Spirochaetia; order DSM-27196; family Alkalispirochaetaceae; genus Alkalispirochaeta. The sequence goes on along the minus strand of CAZCAE010000036.1, from coordinate 25,846 downwards.
GCGGACGTCCTTGACCGCCTGGGTCGGGACGGTCGGCGTCGGAACGGTCTGAATCCGGAGTCGCAAGGCAATCTCAAGATCGTCCGTATTCCCCATAGTGGCCTTGTATCCGCACTGAATACCGGACTGGATCACGCAACCGGTCGCTACATCGCCCGGATGGACGCCGACGATGAGTCACTGCCGGAACGAATATCCCTGCAGGCGACGTTTCTGGACAAGAACCCTCATATCGGAATATGCGGGACCGGGGCTATCATGCCGGACAACGGAAACAACGAAGGCTTTCGCCGATATACCGCCTGGGTCAACGGCCTGGTTACACCACGACAGATTCGGCGAGCCCGCTTTATCGAGTCACCCTTTGTACATCCCACCGTCATGTTTCGTCGGGATTTGTTTTATTGTTGACGATGAGCTCGTCGATGCTATCATCCTTTCTAAATGTGGACAGTATCGTAAGGTGTTCGCCTTGGGTCACTTTCACATTGTTACTTATTCATATCAAAAATGACACGAGACTCGTTTCAGAAGGATTTGACTCAACGATGAACGTCTGTCGGTCGTGGCTTGTACGGAGATTCCAGTTGCACGATCTCCTCGTCGGTCAATTCGAGCTCCGTCGATGCCACCGCATCCTCCAGGTGCACGAGTCTGGTAGCTCCGACAACCGCGGCAGTGACGGCCGGACGGCTCAAAATCCACGCCAGCGCCACCTGGGCACGACTCACATCGCGTGCCGCCGCGATCCGTCCCACCGCTTCAACAATTTCGAATTCGGCCCCCTCGTAGTCTTCCCTGAACTGGACGTCCGTGCGGCCACGCGCGGTGGTATCGCCCTCTTCCCGCGCTCGGGCAAGCCGCCCCCGCGCAAGTGGGCTCCAAGGGAGCACGGCTACGCCGCTGTCCAGACAGAGCGGCAGCAGCTCGCGTTCCTCTTCCCGATACAGAAGGTTGTAGTGGTCCTGCATAGACACGAATTCCGTCCAGCCGTTGAGCGCGGCGGCGCGCTGCATTTTTGCAAACTGCCACGCGCGCATCGTCGATGCACCGATATAGCGCGCCTTTCCCGACCGTACGATATCGTGCAGCGCCTCCATCGTTTCTTCCACGGGGGTATGGGGGTCGAAACGGTGTATCTGGTACAAGTCAATGTAGTCGACGCCCAGCCGCTGCAGCGAAGCATCGACGGCGTCGAGCAGATGTACCCGCGAAAGCCCTGAGTCGTTCGGGCCCTGCCCCATCGGCATGTACACTTTGGTGGCAAGTACATAATCCTGACGACGGGAAAAGACTTTTCGTAATACACGTCCCGTGACCTCTTCGCTTACACCATCCGAATATATGTCGGCCGTATCAAAGTAAGTGACTCCCGCATCCGCGGCCGCGCGGACAAACGGTACCGTCTCTTCTTCGGAAAGAATCCAATTACGCCACCCCGGATCGCCATAGCTCATCATGCCGAGGCAGATACGGGAAACTTTGAGACCGGTCCGACCAAGCTGAACCTGTTCCATTGGGCAACTCCTCGTAAGGTCCACGCCCCCGTCAACCCATTCGGTTTCAGGGAGAACCCGGACCCCGTTTTTGAACTACCAGAGTTTCTCTACCGCTTCGCGTATGTCCCGTGCCGCCCGCAAGGGGTCCGGTTCCTGGTGTATCGAGCGACCGAAGATCAAAGCGGTTGGTTTGAGGTCTTTGAATCGGGGGAGCAGATCGCGGTTCAGTCCTCCGGTCACCGTTACCTTGAGCCCTTTGTCGATCAGATCTCCGATGATACGGATATCCGAGTCCTGCCATACGCGCCCGTCCGTCCCCTGCTCGTCCCAACCGAGGTGGTAGACCATCCAGTCCACGCCGACTTCAATCCACTCGTCGGCGCGATCGAGTATATCACGAACGCCCGTCAGCTCTATCTGTGCCTGTTTGCCGTGCCGTTTTGCCTCGCTCAACGCCTGTCGCACCGTCGCGAGGGCGGCTCCGCCGATCACGGTCATGATATCGGCGCCGGCGTCAAACGCCATTTGCGCTTCGAGCGCTCCGACATCGGGGGTCTTCAGGTCCGCCACCACGATCTTGTCGGGGCAGATTTCGCGGATCGCCTTGACCGCATCCATACCACCGGCCTTACACAGGGGGGTGCCGATTTCGACAATATCAAGCGGCTCCGCCGCGTGTACCGCGGTCCGCACCGCCGAAGGTATCGTCACAAAGTCCAAAGCGAGTTGGATCAGCGGTTTACTCATTGTTTTTTCTCCTTCTGCCCGTAGTCCTTGAATACTTCGACGGCTTCTCTGGTTTGTTCCCGTGTCAACAACGTCGGATCGCCCATCATGCGGGCAACACAATAGGTTTTCGCGGCATCCTCCAGGTACACCGCGGCGTAAAGTGCTTCTTTGAGTGTGGTACCTACGGTCACAACGCCGTGGTTCTTGAGTATGACCGCGCGACAGTCGCCGATGTGTTCTACCGTTTTGACACCCATATCAAGACTTGCGGCGGAGCTGAACGGCGCAACCGTAACGGGGCCCATAGTGGCGTTGATCAGCGTCGTTACCGCCGCCGGGAGCTCGTCCTGTACCAGTCCAATCGCGGTTGCATACACCTGGTGGGTATGGATTATCGCGTTTACGTCGGGTCGTTCGCGGAAGATATGCAGAAGCGCTACGGAGTCGACCGACGGCCTGCGCGTTCCGTCCACGACATTACCGTCTCCATCCAGTACGCACACGTCTTCCGGCACGAGTCCGTCATACGCCATACCGGAAGGCGTCAACAGAAAATGGTCACCCACGCGGAGACTCACGTTGCCGCCGGAAAGGCTGATAAGGCGATAATCGTGGAGTTTTACTCCCGCTTCGATGACGTGTCGACGTTCGTCTTCATACATGGAACCAACCTCCTCAGGATGCGCCATTCTAACATGCGTCATAACGAATGTCAAAACCACCGACATGTTGGATCGCAGGCTTCTTTTTTACAAACGTCATGGCACATGTTACTATCGTATAAACGGCTGGATCCTTGGGAGGAGGTCTCCATGAACTATCTGTTGGGCATTGATAACGGAGGGACGGTCACAAAAGCGGCTATTTACACGACCGACGGTAACGAGATCGCAACGGCTTCGGAGAGAACGGCGATGATCTTTCCCGAACCCGGTCACACGGAGCGTGATGTGGACGCGTTGTGGAATGCCACCCGTAACGCGATTCGGATGGTGCTCGAAAAGAGCGGCGTCGCCCCGGGAGAGATCAGGGGTGTAGCGGTAACCGGCCACGGGAACGGTATGTACCTCGTGGATGAAGCCGGGAATCCAACCTGTAACGGGATCGTCTCTACCGATTCACGTGCGACATCGTACGTCGAATCGTGGAACGCCGACGGAACGTTTGAGCAAACGCTTCCCCGGAGCTGTCAGTTGTTGTGGGCGGCTCAACCCCCCGCCCTGCTGCGCTGGTTCCACGACAATAGACCGAAGGTGATTGAAGAGACTCGGTGGGTACTCATGTGCAAAGACTATGTGCGGTACCGCCTGACCGGTCGGGTGGCGGCGGAGATTACCGACTTTTCCGGTACCAATCTCGTCAACGTCCATACAAAGGACTACGATCCACAACTGTTTGAACTCCTCGGTATTCCATGGGCACGGCACAAGATGGCTCCCCTGATCGAATCCGGTGGTCCCGCCGGTGAGGTTACCGAGAGAGCCGCGGCGGAGACGGGATTGGCTCCAGGAACTCCCGTCGCGGGCGGTCTGTTTGATATCACCGCCTGTTCGATCGGCTCAGGAATCGTTGATTCCGAAAAATTGTGTATCATCGCCGGCACGTGGAGTATAAACGAATATGTAACGGACACGCCGGTTCAGTCCCGCGAACTGTTCATGAACTCCGCGTACTGTATACCGGGTAAGACACTGGTCACCGAAGCGAGTCCGACGTCGGCGAGTAACCTGGAGTGGTTTGCAAACAACCTCATGTCCGACGAAACGGAGAACGTATTTGATGTGGCCAATCGGGAAGTTGCCTCGATCGGCCCCGAAGATAGCGGCGTCGTTTTTCTGCCGTTTCTGTACGGGAGCAACGTCACCCCCGGCGCGTCCGCCGGTTTTCTTGGAATTCAAGGCGGCCACCGTCGGCCACACCTCCTTCGCGCAATCTACGAAGGCGTCTGTTTCTCTCACCGCATGCATATAGAGAAACTGCTCAAGCACCGCGATACACCGTCGGGTGCCCGCATCGCCGGCGGTGCCGGTCGCTCCGCCGAATGGTTGCAGATCTTTGCCGATGTCCTGCAAATACCGATCGAAGTTCCCGGGGCGGAAGAACTCGGTACGTTGGGGGCGGCGATGTGCGCCGGCGTCGCTACGGGTATCTTCCGATCGTTCCCCGAAGCGGTCGATTCGATGGTAGCGGTTGACCGACGGGTCGAACCCCAACCACGGCACGCGGGCATCTACAGTCGGAAGTACGCCCGTTTTGAAGAGGCGGTTACGGCGCTCGATACCTTCTGGTCACGGCCCGGCGTTTCCACAGATGAAGTATGACATCCAGTTGATGGTCAACGTTGCCCGTATGTACCATCGCGAGGGATTGAAACAGGACGAGATCGCCCGCGACGTCGGAGTCTCCCGGGCATCGGTCTCCATGATCCTCGCGGAAGCCAAACGGCAGGGAATCGTCGAGATCACGATACGTAATCCTCTCGCCGACGATGAGGAGCTTGCCGACCGGCTGGTGCGCCGCTTTGAACTCCGCAGATGTGTCGTGGTCCCTACCGCCAATCGTACGACGGACGTCCTGATGGAACTTGTAGCCGGGCGAGCCGTTCCGGTCTTCAACGAGTATCTGCGACCGGGCGACACGGTCGGTATTGCCTGGGGACGGACGTGCCACGCGTTTATGTCGAGCTACGAGTCCCTGGATTTTCCGCACTCCACGGAAGTGATCCCCCTTGTGGGAGGCAGCAAGAGAATTCTTGAACCGTATCAACTCAACGAGATGGTCCGTGTGTTTGCGGAAAAGCTGAGAGGAACGCCCCATTTTGTACACGCGCCGGCATTGGCCGAAAGTCACGACGATTACCGTCTGTACATGAACAGTACGTCTATGCGTCAGATCGGCGAGAAGTGGAAAACCGTCGATATTGCCGTCGTGTCCTGTGGCGTCCCCCCGGTGACCACCGAATTCGACGGGAGCGCGGTAGAAGGGTCTCGTTGCGACGCCGACCGTACTCCCGACGAGTTGCCGATCGGCGATATCTGCGCCCGTTACTACGATATCAAAGGGCGTTTTGTGACCTCAGAGGTTACAAACCGCACGATCGCGATCCCTCCGGACGCGCTGGCGGCGATCCCCACGGTCATTTGCGTCGTCGGGAGCGTCGAGAAGGCGTATTCCACGATTGGTGCCCTCAGAACCGGTACGATCGACGTGTTGGTGATCGACGAGCAAACCGCCCGTGCCGTCCTACGAAGCCTTTACCGGGACGACGCCGACGGTCTGGATAGCGATATCGCGCTTTTGTTCAGGCATTAGCGGCGACCGCCGTGACGAAGGGGCCGACACTCTCACGCTGTCACCATGCGACCCAACCTCCGTCAACCGCGAGAAGCTGCCCTGTGACATACTTGCTTGCGTCCGCGGCAAGGAAAACAATCACTCCCTTCAAGTCGTCGTCGGCACCGACGCGCCCCAGCGGCGTCCGACTCTTGATCCGATCCAAAACGTCGCCGGTAAAGAGGTGCCTGTTCTGATCGGTGATAAAGGTTGCGGGTAATATCGCATTTACCGTGATGCCGTGCCGGCCAAGTGTCGCCGCCATATCACGGGTAATGTTTCCAACTGCTCCCTTGCTTGCCGCGTATCCATGTAAGGCAAACGGGTCATCAAGGTCATCAACGTAGAGCGATCGATCGATGCCGTTCACCCCGTAGATCGAACCGATATTGATAATCCTACCGCCTCTTTGTTTGATCATCCCCGGAGCAACGGCTGCGGAACAGTGATAGGTACCGAGTACGTTTACCTCCAATATACGCCGAAACGTCGTACTGTTGGTTTGGTCCAGGACAAGAGGGGTAACTTCGGAAATCCCCGCAGAATTAACAAGGATATCGATCGTCCCCACATCCGCCGTTACCGTTTTGACCGCCTGTCGGACCGATTCCGGATCCGTCACATCCATGGCAACGGAAACCGCGCTTACCCCAAAGGCATCACTGAGCTCCCGTGCCGTTTTTTCGCCGGTCTCACGATGACGATTGGCGATAACCACGGTGCAGCCAAACTCGGCAAGACCTTCCGCCATTTGCCGCCCCAGTCCAATACTCCCACCGGTGACCAACGCGACTCGCCCGGCGATATCAAACAACTTATGTGTCGTCATTCAGTTACCTCCAGCTCCAGTTTTTCCACCGGGTTCCCCAGGAAGAAGTTGTTTACCAACGGCACCACCGGGGTGGGTCGGCGCAAAATCGTCAAGCGTGTACCCAGTATACTCCAGAACACACAAACTGATCGCATCGAAAAATACACTTGTTGCAGTAATACTTGCTGTTGCAATGACATCATTCGGGTCGATCTCAACTACGCTCGGCATTTGGAGAACGATAGCGCACGCTTTGCCGAGCGTCGAATCGGACGTCTCGGTCACAAGAATCGTATCCACTTTCTTGTAAAAGAGAGGAACGAGGAGCGACTTGAGCTCTTCGGTTTCTCCACCTTTTGAGAAAAAGATCGCGATATCATCACTTCGAACCATTCCAGATCCACCGTGAACTGCATCGACCGGTGAGAGGAATAACGCCGGTTTACCGACGCAGCACAGCGTGTGCGCTACTTTTCGAGCAAGTATACCCGACGTTCCCGCCCCGGATGTAAGCACCGTACCAGAACATGATACAATTCTATCGACGACTTTTTTTACGGAGGCAGGGTCGACATGTTCGAACACTCTGCGTATCCCATCGATCTCCAGCGATTGTACCTGTGCGAACTTGGACGACAAATCAATTTCTTTGGTCGGCGCCACGTGACAACTCCTTTCCCGCAACGGCGGTTTTGATATCCCATACCGCGTTCATCGCGGCGAGTTTCTCCAGAAACCGCTCATATTTTTTCTGGTAGATTTTATGCGTATCATCGTTCGGCGAATAAGAGCCGGTCACCTGAACGGTGCGATCAACGGCGTCTTCAAATGACGAATAGACACCGGCCGCCACCCCGGCGGACAGCGCCGCTCCCAGGGTACCCAACTCCAGATTACCGGTGACCTCTACCGACATGCCGAGGACGTCCGCAAACATCTGCAGCCACGCCGGAGACTTGGTGATCCCCCCGGCGGCACGAACGGTGTGCAACGGCTCTTTCGCGTGCTTTCGCAAACGGTCCACGTGGATTCTGTGGGCATAAGTGACGCCTTCGTAGATCGCCCGAATCACATCGTTTCTCCCGTGCCAACCCGAAAGGCCTTCGAATGCCGCGGTGGCCCCGGGAAACGAGTTGCTCCCGAACAGGTAGGGGAAAAAGACGATAGATGAGTCTTGCGGACTCGTCGACTCGATCGCTCGATTACACGATTCAAAGCACGTTGTACGCTGCGCCGGGTCATGGCCCTCTTCCAGCAGAAGATTCGTGACGAACCACTCGAGATTGCTGGCGGAGGTCGGACTTGCCTCGGAAACAAGATAATAATCAGGGATGCAGTAGATCGAGTTCATCGATAGTTCGCGGCTCACGAGAGGTTCCCGGGTGATGAACTCGTTGATGCTCCAGGTTCCACCGACAACACAGATAGTACTCGGATCAACGACCCCCGACGCGATCGAAGACGCCACGATGTCAAACAACCCTCCGGCAACGGGAGTTCCTTCCGCCAGCCCGGTCTCCGCGGCCACCGCGGAGGAAATGGTCCCCGCGATATCCTCCGGCCGAATCGCCGGAGGGAATTTCCCGATCAGATCGCCCAACCCGTACAGCTTAAAAATCGCCGGGTCCAATTGTTTGGTCCACGGATTAACGAGCCCGGTACCGGAAAGATCGGTCACCTCGGTATTGACCGTATCGGTCAGCCTGTACCGTATGTAATCCTTGCACGACAGAAACCATTCGGTCTCTTCGAGGACTTCCGGCCGGTATTTCTTATACCACGCCAGAAGTGCCGGCGGTTGGCCCGGATACAGCTCCACAAGTGACGCCGCATAGGCTTTTTCCATGCTTCCGTCGTCCCGCCACTTCAGGATAAGGTCCTGAGCGCGCGAATCGGTGGAGTTGATACCCCGCTCTACGTTTTTGCCGTTGTGCCCCAGAAAATAGATGCCGTTGCCATGGCCGGTTACGGCGATCGCCGCCACCTCGTCCGGCGATACGTCGGAAACCGCGAGGGCGCTGCGGATCGCCCCGACATTCGACTTCCAGAGTTCGTCCAGATCGCGTTCGGTGTGCCCGGGTTCGGGAAAAATCATCTCTACTCTTTGCTCTCCGGTACCGATTTCTTTTCCGGAGAAATCGTAGATCGAAGCTTTGGTCAGCGTGCCGCCGTTATCGATCCCCATCAAATATCGTTTACTCATCGGACTCTCCTTGAACCGACCTCATTCGCGCCCAAAGCCACTCACGTGCCGCGGTGATCACCGCCCTGGCGTCGGATTCTTCCTCATTCCACATCTCGACAACAAACGGACCCGCGTAGTCTTCCCTGGACAGGATTTCGAACGATTCGCGGAAGTCGACCGTCCCTTCGCCGAATGGTATCTTGCGCACCACACCCGGCCGGGTGTCTTTGAGATGAACGCCGACAAGATGACCTCTTCCGGCGACGATCTCTCTTGGTACATCCTTCCCCATCGCCGTAAGATTTCCGACATCCGGGTACACCTGCATCCACGGAGAGTTGCACGTCTCCACAAACGTCAGCGCCGACTCGATTGAATCCACGGTTTCCCAATCAACGGTCTCGATTCCGAGCATCACGCCCACACCCGCCGCCAGTGCCGTTGAGCTTCTCAGGCCCTCGAGGAAACGGCCCCGTGACAGGTCGGTGCTTTTTTCGTAATACACGTCGTACCCGCCGAGTTGAATAATCCGAATACCCATTTCCACGGAGAAATCCAGTGCTCGTCGGAACAGGTCCGCCGCTTTTTCCCGCGTCCCCGCATCTTCACTTCCGTATGGATAGCGACGATGCACGCTGAGACACAGCGAACGTATTCCAACGGGTGCATCGGCGATCCAGTCCCTGAATTCGCGACGTTTTGCGGAACCCCAGTACAGCCGATCCTGCCTCTCCTCGGACTCGTCGATCGAGACCTCAACGAAATGGTATCCGGAGTCGTGCGCCGCGCGTAGCTTGCCGCTCCACGGCACGTCGTGCGGCAGCGCTTTCTCGTAAACTCCTATCAGATTCGTGGTCAGATCTCGCATGTATTGTATCCTTCAACTTGCCGGGGAAATCATGGCTGCCCATAGTAGGCATTTGGACCATATTTCCGTTCGTAGTGTTTGCGCAACATATGCTCCGGCAGACCCTGCAACGCGCCGTCCTTCAGAAGCCCCATATCTACCGCAAGACGCGCGACCTCTTCCAGAACGATCGCGCTGTGTACCGCGGCGTCGGCGTCTTTGCCCCACGCGAACGGCCCGTGATACACCGCCAGAACACCCGGCACGGTAGCGGGATCGATCGCGTTGTCGGAAAACGCTTTGACGATCGACCTGCCCGTGGCCACCTCATAATCATCCTCGATCTCCGCTTTTGACAGCGGCTCGGTAACCGGGATCGTTCCCAGGAAGAAATCGGCGTGCGTTGTCCCAAGGCACGGTATGGACCGCGCCGCTTGCGCGCAGGCGACGGCGAAATGCGAGTGCGTATGGATGACCGAGCCGATCGACTCGAAGTGTTGATACAGATACCGATGCGTCGGGGTATCGGTAGACGGGCGGAGCGTGCCGTCTACGGTCTCTCCGGTGGCGATATCCAGTACAACGATGTCGCGGGGTGACAGCGTAGCGTAGTCCACTCCGCTCGGCTTTATCGCAAAGACTCCCGCGTTGCGGTCGACGACGCTTACGTTGCCCCAGGTGAGTAATACGAGTCCCGCTTCTACGATCGCGTGATTGGCGGCCAGGCAGGACTCTTTTATATCGGTATACTTCATGGATTACCGTCCCAACACTCTATGTATTTTCCCGGAGCACTCTCTCACGCCACAGGTTCAATGCAACGGCTATAATGATGATGAAACCGGTCGCGACGAGTCGCCAGAAGAAGTCGACACCGATCAGAACCATGATATTGCCAATAATCGCGAGAATCAGGGCGCCGACGAATGAGCCCGAAATACTCCCTCGGCCGCCGAACAGCGATGTGCCGCCCATGATGACCGCCGCGATTACGTGGATCTCGTACTGCATCGCCATCGTGGCTTGAGCCGAGTTAATCCGGCTAACCAACAGGATCGCCGCGACGCCACTCAACCCGCCCATGACCATGTAATTGTATAGCTTGTAGCGCTTTCGGGAGATCCCGGATACCTCCGCCGCCCGCGGGTTACCACCGATCGCGACGGTGTAACGTCCATAATATGTACGCTGGTACAGGAGCACGCCGATCAGCACGAATATGATCGCGATAATCACCGCTACCGGCAGTCCGGCGACGCGGTTCGTCGCGATACCACGCACCAGAGGCGGAAACCGCTGCCAGATTTCGCCTCCGGAGTGCAAGAGCGCGAGACCGCGAAATATCTCCATCCCCGCAAGGGTAATGATAAAATCGGGGATCCCGGTAACGGCGATCAGACTTCCGTTGAACGCTCCAAGCAACACACCGAACAGGATCGCCATGATAATCGCGAGTGCCGCGGGCACTTCGCCGACGAGAATCCAGCGCGCCATCACCACACCGATGAGGGCAACTTGTGACCCTATCGACAGGTCGATGCCGCCTCCGGTAATCACAAAGGTCATGCCGACCGCCAGCACGATGAATACCGCGGACTGACTCGCGACATTCCTCAGATTGAGTACGGAAAAGAACCGGGGCGATGCAATAGACGCGATCACAAGCGCAACTATCAGCACGAATACCGGCCCGAGTTCCGCAAGAAATAGAAGGCTCTGCTTCTTGGGGTCCTCGCGCCACAGTACGGCGGAAAGCAACCGGTGTTGTGAAGCCTTTACACTCATTAATATCCTCCATCAGGTAGTGGTTCAGTTATTATTGGCAACGTTTTCGGGAAGAACGGTGCTTCGTACGACACGTCTATCCTGGAGCCACGCCGAAGATCACACGACGACGGGATCCTCAGCACCGATAATCAGTCCAAGTATCTCTTTTCGATCGGTATTGACGGTCTCTCTGACTCCAACCAGCTCGCCCCGCCGCAAGACTGAAATGCGGTCAGATACCGCAAATACGTGTTCCATATTGTGTGCGATCAGTACTATCGCGAAATCGTTCTCCGTAAGTTTTTTCACGAGCTCGAGAATATTCCCGGTTTCTTCCGGACCTAACGCGGCGGTCGGTTCGTCCAGGATGAGCACGCGTGTGTTCTCTTTATATACGGCCCGTCCGATCGCAACGGCCTGTTTCTGGCCGCCCGACAAGCTGAACACCGGTTGCCTGTCACTTTGCAGGGTAATCCCTACCCGGTTCTTGAGTGTTTCCTTGGCCCGGATTCGCATCGTCTGGTTGTCGAGGAGAGGGACCCCGAGAAATCGTTTGGTCAGTTCCGCACCGAGAAACATATTGGCCCCGGCGTCGATCGTGTCTACCAGGCCGAGCTCCTGATATACCGCTTCGATTCCAAGATCCCGGGCGTGCTGACGATTATGAAATTGAATCGCCTGTCCGTCCAGAAAGATCTGACCTTCACTTGGTGGATAGATCCCGGTAAGCACATTGGTCAGCGTCGATTTACCGGCTCCGTTGTCTCCCACCAAGCCCATCACTTCTCCGCTACGAATTTCAAAATCAACGGAACGGAGCGCTTGTATTCCACCGAAATTCTTGGAAATACCGGAAGCCCTCATCACTATTTCGCCTTTACCCATATCGTTCCTTTCTCTCCTTATGCTGATTTGACCACGGAAAGGACGCTCCCGGCCTTCCCTCAGAGGCCGACCGGGAACGCGTTTCGTGAATCAGTCCACTCCCATCTCTTCCTTGCTGTAGCGGTGGGCTCGCTCCAGCAACGCGCGGAATTCCGCTTTCGACATTCCACTGTGCGCGATAACCATATCACCCATGAAGGTTCTCGGAATCTCGTCCTCACGCCCCTCAAGATGGCGCTTGATCGCTTCCGCGATCGCAGCACCACCGTCGTCCTGGAAGCGGAATACCGAACCGGTCATCAACCCCTCCTGCATAAACTCGACTTCCTCGACGGTACCACCGAACCCCCAGATATCCAGTTCAACACCGAGCGTCTCGGCCGCAGATGCCGCACCCAACGCCATTGAGCTGGAGGTAGCGTAGATCATGTCCAGGTCGGGATAGCGCGTCAGGATATCGACGGTTGCGTCATACCCTTTTTGTCGATCGGCCTGTGCGTACGTGTCATACACCAATTCGACATCGGTCTGTTCCAGTACGGCCATCGCACCGCCCCATCGGAGATCATCGAGAGGGCCGGGAACAAGGCGCAAACCGGCGATCGTACCGGTGCCGCCGCTCGTTTCCGCCATGTGCACACCGTTGAGATATCCACCGTACTCGTGGTCGAACCCGGAGTACATCAGCACGTCTTCTTCACCTTCCAATGGTCTGGCGTAATTGATGACGAGCGTGGGGATACCCGCTGCGATCGAAACCTCAATCGCTACACGTGCCGCTTCCAGCTGCGTGGGACCGATTACCATGTAATCGACGCCGGCGGCGATCAGCGCCTCTACCTGCGCCAACTGCTCTGCGTGTGCGTCATGGGCACCGGTCGCTTGCATGTTTGTCGTAAAAGGAATACCCGCTTCCTGTAAGCGGAAATACATTCCGTAGTACCAACGCGCCCACGCGTCCGAAATATCGAAGCTCGGTGTTGCAAAACCGATCCGGATCGGCTGGTCCAGCTCGATCTGGAGCGGTTCCGACGGTACAGAGACAGCTTTAGAAAACTCATCGTGTATCGCAAACGGAACACCGCTCTGAGCGAGGATTTCCGCCTGAAACTCCGCCGGATCCCTGAGCTCAATCTCCAGCGGGCGTTGTGCCGCTTGCGCTTCTTCCTCCTCGGCCTGGCCCGAGGCGAACACTGTAGAAATACCTACAATCAGTACCAACAAAATAACGAACACTTGTCTCATATTCATGAGAACCTCCTTGAGATTGAATTGACACCAACGGTCGGTCAACCGACCCACCGTCCCATTCATCTGTAAAAATGATAGCACGGCGTGTTCGTTTGTGGGAAATATTTTTTTTGGTGAAATTTTTCCCAACAGCAGAAAATCCGTGGTATTATGGTATAAATGGGAAGGATATCTTCAGCGACGTTCTTTGTAAAAGGACCGTAAATGTACTATCGTACGAACACTCCCGGGTATGATGAACGTCTGATCGCCAAACTCGCGCGGTTGTATTACGCCGACGGGATCAAACAGCAGGAGCTTGCGAAGAAACTGAGCCTGAGCAAGAGCACCGTCAGCAGGTACCTCTCGATCGCGCGTGAACGCGGATACGTCAAAATCGCTGTACACGATCCGTTCGCATCAACGAGTGAAATCGAGATAGAAATTGAGCGCAAATACAATATCAAAGAATGCATCGTCGTCCCGTCATCGCTGAACTCCGCGTCGATCGTTCTTGATCTCGCGAAACGGGTCGGCCACTATCTTTCCAGAACGATGCAACCGGGTGAACTTCTTGGACTCGGATGGGGTGAGACGTTACGCGCCGTGGCCGAGAATCTGCACATGGAACAACCGTTGAAAATAAACGTCATCCCGTCGATCGGCGCGATCGGAGAGATTGCCAGCGGGGTATATCCCAACGCGATCGCCGCGGCGTTTGCCGAAAAACTGGGCGCGAGAACGTATCTGGTCAATACTCCCGCCGTGCTGGACACCGAAGAGGCGCGTCAGATCGTTGAAGCGGACAGAAGCTTTCAAAACACGAGGCGATTGTGGTCCATCATGAACACCGCGTTACTGGGTGCGAGTGACATCGGCGAACACTGTTCACTGGTTCGACGACACGCGGTCACACCGGAAGCACTGGAAGAGTTACGGGAAGAAGGTGTTTTCTGTACGATGAACCATAACTTTTTTGACACGGAAGGACGCATCATCGAGAGCAAGGTGGGCCGGCGGTCGATCAGTATGAAAGTACACGAACTGAAACGCTTGCGAGACATCGCCGTGGTAGCCTTTGGCCCCGAAAAAGTACCCACTATTCACGCTATCCTCAAAGGGCGTCATGTGAACGCCCTCCTTACCGACGAAAACACCGCGGCGGCGGTCCTCACGCTGTAGATCGATTCTATACGTTAAGGCGTTCGATCTCGTCGTCCGTAAGTTCGATATCAATCGCGCGTATAGCGTCCTCCAGATGCTTCGGTTTGGTTACACCGATAATCGGAGCGGTCACGGCGGGTTGATGAAGCAACCAGGCGAGGGCTACTTGCGCGGGCGAAACCCCGCGATCCCGGGCTACCCCGGCTACCCGGCCGAGAACCTCCTCATCCGGCACGCCGTACACCCGCACGGCACTATCGTCGGTCTCATAGCGGTGTCCCGCGCACTCCCGTCCGGTACCGGCGCGCGCCAGCAAACCCCTCGCAAGCGGGCTATAGGGTACGGACGCGACCTCCTGATCCAGAAGCATCGGGAGAAGCTCCGATATAGCGAACCTTTCCGGCCAGAACGGCATCGTCCAACGCTCGCATCGTTTCTTCAATCGGTGTCTGATCATCCCACATGTGAACCTGGTAGAGATCGATGTGATCCGTACCCAGCCGCCGCACGGACGTGCTCACGCGCCGCGTCTTCATTCATGATCCAGGGGCGCCAGTCGGGGTCTCCGTAGCTCATCATGCCCAGGCCCAAACGGGAGATTTTGACACCGGTCCCACCCAAACGCGTATTCTTCATATTTCGCCTCCGAATTGCGCCGCGAACGCATCCACTCCGTGGAGCAACGATTGTAGCTTGACGGATTCGCGATCTGATATCAACCTGACAGGGCAAAGAGATGCCAAATACGTACGAAGAGAATATTTCGGAGACAGATCACGGTACCGCAGGACGCGCACGGATTCTTGTTGTCGATGATGAGATTGAGTTGTGCCGCAGCCTTTCCGTCCTGCTTACCCGAGAAGGATACGAGGCGATGTGCGCCCATTCCGGAAAGGAAGCGCTCGCCCGCCTTTCACGCCAGGCGTTTGACCTGATCATATGCGACCTCGTGATGCCGGATATCGGTGGCATCCGCCTCCTCTCGCGACTCAAGCAAGAGATTCCGGTCATCATGATCACGGCTCATGCCAGCGTGGCAACGGCACGGCAGGCGTTCAAACTGGGGGTACGTGACTACATCTCAAAACCCGTGGAATTCGGCGAACTCCGTGTAGTGATCAGAAGTGTCCTCGATGAAAAAGGCCGGGAGGACGCCGATGATGATGCCCGGTTCGTTTCAGATTCGAAAAACGATGAGTATCGCCGGCTGCTATCGGAAGCGCAACGGTTTGCATCGACGGACATACCGATCCTCATCTCCGGCGAAAGCGGAGTCGGGAAGGAGCGCCTTGCCGATTACATCGTTTCGAGCGGCGACCGGGCGGACGGCCCCTATCTCAAGATCAACTGCGCGGCGATACCGGCGACGCTCCTAGAGAGCGAACTGTTTGGCCACGAACGGGGTGCGTTCACCGGAGCGGCGGAAAAAAAGATAGGAAAGGTGGAGAAAGCGGACGGTGGCACGCTTCTTCTCGATGAGATCGGCGATATGCCGATCGAACTCCAGGCGAAACTACTGCGCTTTCTGGAGGACTTTCGCTTTGAAAGGTTGGGAAGCACCGAGGCGCTCCAGAGCGATCTTCGCGTCATCGCGTGCACAAACCAGCTTCTCGAGGAACGAATGGCGGAAGGAACGTTCCGCAAGGATCTTTTTCACCGCTTGAACGGAGTTTCACTGCACATACCGCCACTGAGAGACCGGCAGGAAGATATCGAGATCCTGTTCCGATTTTTTCTGGCACGTTTCAACCACAAGTATCACAAGTCGATAGCCGATGCTACAAGAGGTCTTCTCGATCTTGTCCAGACGTATGCGTGGCCGGGAAACGTTCGGGAGTTAAGAAATGTGGTCGAGCGCGCCGTTGTCATGTGTGACGGCGAGACGTTACGGGTAGAACACCTTCCCCCGGCACTCGTCGAGCAGGAGAGCCGGCGCGCTGATCGGCCGGAATCCGGTAAGCGAACTGAATCGATGGAAGACGAGCATTCGATTCACCGCGACCTGGAACACGCCCAGGAGGAGTTCATGAGAAAGATAATCGTCGATGCGCTTCGCGCATTTGACGGCAACAGATCCAGGACCGCGACATCCCTCGGGATCAGCAGAAAGACGCTGTATAACTGGATACGGCGTCTCAAAATCCGAAATGACTTCCTCTGAGAAACCACATATTCGGCTCGATTCGGTCTCCGTGGACTACGGGAACCACATCGGTATCGAAGATGTTACGCTCGCCATTCCACGCGGTGAGATTTTTGCCCTCGTGGGCGACCACGGTGCGGGAAAGACAACGATCACCCACGTTCTTTGCGGAGCGATCAAACCGAACTCAGGGATAATCACGGTTGACGATCATCGTTACGAGTATCTGACTCCACAGATCGCGATTCGCCTCGGTATAGTCGCCATCCACCAGAACATGATGATTGTTCCGGCGTTGAGCGCGTATGAAAATGTCTTTTTGAACCGTGAAAAGCGGCGGAGCCTGATTCACCTTGACCACAACGCAATGAAGAAACGGATGCACGAGGCGCTCCGAATACTTGGCGCGGACGACATAGACATTCATCGCCCGATCGGCGAATACCGACGGGACCGACAGCAACTGATCGAACTGGCCCGGATCATCTGTTTTCCCTCGGAGATCATAATAATCGATGAGATTTCCGCGCGGTTGTCTCCGGGCATCCTGGAAAACATTCACCACATCCTTTCCGTCCTGAGAAACCAGGGACGGACGGTCCTTTACATCTCTCACGATATGCGGGAGGTCGTCGACTTTTCTTCCCGCATCGCGGTGCTGAGAAACGGACGGGTCAACAGAGTCGTCTCGGCGTCCGATGTCAACGAGTTGCAGCTCATGCAGCTGACATATTCTTCGCTTCGGCGCCGCGAAGATCTCGAAGAGGACAACGCCACCCTGTTCTATCAGAAAACGTTTACCGAGAATGTAATCCAGCATTTTCCTCTACCGACGTTGGTGATCGACACCGGTTCGCGTGTACGTATTGCCAACAACACGTTCTGTCGCGCCTTTGCTCTCCAACAAAGCGATCTCATCGGGTTCGATTTTGCCGATCTCACTCTCTTTCCGGCGGAAATTCGCAATCAGGTAGATTCCGTTCTTGAGTCCCACTCCCGGGGTACGATTGAGAACGCCGATCTCCCGTTACGTGATACCAAAACAAACGCCACGTTGCACTTCTTCAAGCTGTTTGACGATGAATCATTTTTGGGAACGGTCTTTTTTCTGCAGTTTGCCGGGATGCGGGAAAACGTCTCCGTCGGGACCGATTGGAACACGGCCGAGACGCCCGACGTAAAGCGTCAGCTGCGACACGAGATCAATAACGCCCTGGGTACGATACTCAACCATATCCAGATCGCGCGCGAGACCGAAGACCGGAAGGAAATCCAGGATAGCATTATCATCATAGAAGACGAGACGCGTCGGATACGGCGGATAGTCCAGGAAACCACCACTCCGTCGTGCACTGAAAACGATCTTCGCCGATTGATCGAGAAGACATGCGCTCTGGTCCTGACCTCGATCAAAGAGAAATCCGTCGAGCTGAATTTTGACGTCGCCGACGGTTTACCTGCTCCGATCCCGGAGGATCGGTTGCAACAGGTTCTCCTGAATCTTTTGTTCAACAGCATCGAGGCGGTTGACCGCACGGGAACGATTTCGGTTACCGTACGTATTACGGGAATCGGCGAACAGGACTTTATCGAGTTTGTCATCGCCGATGATGGATGTGGGATACCCGACTCCAAAGTGCCGTTTATATTCTCACCGTTTTTCTCGACGAAAACGAGCGATTCCACCCACGGCGTGGGCCTTGCCCTGTGCAAGAGCATCGTTGAAGAACACGGCGGCAGCATCCATTGCAGGAGTACCGAGGGGATCGGTACGGAGATGCAATTCTATCTTCCGATCGTGGTCCATCGGTCGGGATAACAGGGAATCGTTACATTCCGGGACGGGAAGAAGAATGCACAACTGGCAACAGTATTACCCAGATGGGAACATGGATCGAAGGCCGATTCGGAGCGATACCGGCGCTAAGATGTTTGGATACAGCAATATAACGCCGTATTCCGGAGTTGGTACGGCGATTGCAAAGTTGTTCCGGAGCTTCGGTATGAATGCTCGCAGATTTCAAGGAGGAGGTAGCGATGACTACTACAACCGGAAAAACGCTGTCCATTATTTTGGCATTAGTGTTTCTTCTTTCAGGAATGGCTTTTGCAAGTGGAGCGCAGGAAGACGACGATGTCGTCAAGATCGGGTTTGCCGCACACAGCATAGAAGTAGGCGCCCTGTTCGGTCAGTTGAAGATCGGACTTGTCGATACGCTCGACGCGTCCGGGATCGAATACGAGCTGATCGAAGGTGCACCCGCGGATAGTGGCGACCATCCGGGGATGTTACAGATTCTCGAAAACATGGCGATTGCCGGTGTCGACTACATCGTCGTCGGCCCGACGTCCCTCGAACTAAACGAACCGGGCTTGATGCGGTTGGCCGAATCCGGCGTGAAACTGGTGATGACCGACTATGTCCGTCCTGAAGAGGGAGTACCCTACGACGACGACGCGTTGACGTGGATCGTTTACAGCCACTACGACATGGGGTACCTCTCCGGGGAAGGCCTTATGAACCTTCTTCGCGAAAAAGGCATCATGAACCCCGATATCGTAATGCTCTGGGGCCCGGCGGCATCTGAGATTTCGCAGCAGCGCGGCGAAGGTGTACTCAAAGCGATCGAAGACGCCGAGGGGATGAATGGTAGTATCGTCTACGAGGCACACGCCGATTTCAAGCGCGATCTCGCCTACACCGAAACGGAGCGAGCTCTGGCGGCGTATGATTTTGACGCGATTGTGGGACTCAACAGTTATATGTCCGTATCGGCGATGGAAGCGCTCCGGGCCAACGGAGAGCTGGACAACGTATATGTTGCAGGAATGGGCGGTATTATCGACGAGCTTCAGGCGGTCGCGCTGGGCGAAATCCAGAGCGTGCCGTTCCGAAATCCGCGGTCGATGGGTAGACTCGCCGCCGAGGCGATCCTTGCCCACCTCGAAGGGCGCGAAGAAGATATCCCGCCGACATCGTACTCCGACCTTCCCGTTCTGACCGACGCGGACAGTATCCGTGAAAATGTTCCCAAAGAGATGTTTGACGTAGATGCGTTTCTTGCGACCCAATAACCCGGATCTTTAGTCGGAACTCCGGTGCCGGGCCGTATGGTCCGGCACCGTTTCATCCAAAGAGGAAGCGAAAACTATGAACGACAACCAAACGAAATCCGATCAACCCGCCCCGATGCTGGAGTTACGATCGATCTATAAACGCTTTGGAGCGATCCACGCGGCAAACGACATTTCCTTTTCCCTCGGCGCCGGAGAAGTGGTCGCGCTTCTCGGCGACAACGGAGCGGGAAAGTCGACGATCTGCAAGATCATCTCAGGAGCCTACAACAAGGATTCCGGGGAGATACTGTGGAACGGCGAACCGGTCGAAATCAAATCTCCCGACGACGCGGCTCGAATCGGAATCGCCATGATGTATCAGGATCTCGCGCTCCTGGAACACGTGGATATCCCGGGAAACGTCTACCTCGGTCAGGAGCCGTCGCGCAAGGTCCTGGGGTTTGTTCCCGTACTGGACTTCAAGAAGATGAAACAGGATACCGCCAATCTTCTGGACCGCGTCAAAATCAGGATTCCTGACCTGGACGTCCCGGTAGCCCAGCTTTCCGGGGGACAGCGCCAGGCTACCGGTGTTGCCCGAATTCTCCAGAATGATAGAGCGTCGCTCCTTATAATGGACGAACCGATGGCCGCTCTGGGAATCCAGGAAGAACGTAAGGTAATCGAACTGATCAAAAGCCTTCGTGACTCGGGGTTTGCTATACTGGTGGTCAGCCACAATCTCGATCACGTTTTTTCGGTATCGGATCGGATTATCGTGCTCAGTACGGGAAAGGTCTCGGGGGTCCTGGAGGCCAGGGATGCCACCCATGAACAGATCGTGGGTCTTATGATGGGAGGTGTACTTAAATGAGTGAAACTACTACGACCGACACCGGTATAACCTGGAAAGAACACTTGGGCCGAGTCCACTTTTTGGCGTACGTGATACTCGCGCTCTTTATCGTGATACCGCTTTTAAGCAGCCGCTTTTTGCTGCCTTCAAATCAGCTCAATATCACTCGCCAGGTATCGGTATACCTGATTCTCGCCGTCGGCATGACATTTGTCATAATCAGTAAAGGTATCGACCTCTCCGTCGGCGCCACGTTCGGTTTTACCGCGGCGGTTACCGCCGATCTGATCAAGAACTTCGGAATGAACGCCTATCTCGGCATGGGATTCGCCTTGATCTTCGGGGCGGTGCTCGGTGCCTTCCTTGGCTTCCTGGTCACCAAACTGAAGGTGAATTCCTTTATTGCGAGTCTTGGTATGTTGACCGCGTATCGGGGGCTTACCCACCTGTACCTTGGGTCCGACGTAATAGTCCGCCTTCCGAAGGAAATCGTGTTTCTTGGACAGGGCTTCATCGGATTTGTGCCGGTACCGGCGTTGCTTTCGATTCTGGTCGCGCTCTTTGGGTGGTGGTTGCTGCGATACACACGATTCGGCCGGTACACCGTTGCAATCGGAAGCAATGAGGCGGCATGTCATGTCGTAGCCGGAATCAACGTCGACCGTTACAAAATTGCCATTTTCGCATTTGCCGGTGCGATGGCCGGATTTGGTTCGATTCTCATGGTTGGACGTCTCAACGGTACATCCGCGGTACTCGGACAGATGTACGAGTTGCACGTTATCGCCGCAGTAGTGATGGGTGGTACGACCCTCTACGGCGGTAAAGGCACGATTCTCGGTACCTTTCTCGGTGTATACACGATAGGAATCATCGAAAACGGGATGGTCCTGATCGGCGCCGACTTTCACACTCAGCGAGTGTTGATCGGCTTCCTTCTCGTCTTCGCCGTTGCGTTTCAGGGATACCGGGAGCGTAAGAAGGGCGTAATGGAAAGCAGATAGCGGTGCGGGAACTGGTACTCGGTCTTGATCTGGGAACGACGGGGTTGAAGGCGGTCGCCGTCGATACAAACGACGGCGCGGTCCTTGCCGCGCCCACCGCGCACTACAAGGTCTCCGTCCCGCAAAGTGGGTACTCTGAGCAGAACCCGCAAGACTGGAAGGCGGCGCTGAAGGAAGTGGTCTCCGCGGTTCGTTCCGCGCTCCCGGAACACAGCCGTATCGTCGGCATCGGTCTGTCCGGCCAAATGCACGGTTCCGTACTGTACGATCGCGACGGTGCGGTTCTGGGGCCCGTAATCCTCTGGAATGACCAGCGCACCGATACCGAGTGTGACGATATACTGCGCCTGACCGACGGCAACGTCGTCGACTGGACGTGGAACGAGCCGAGAACCGCGTTTACTGCTTCAAAACTCTTGTGGGTCCAAAAGAATCAACCGGGAATATACCGGCGGATCGCGCATGTAACCCTGCCCAAAGACTATCTTCGGGTACTACTCACCGGTCGATATGCTACCGACGTTACCGATGCATCAGGCACCCACCTTCTGGACGTCGGAAAACGCACGTGGTCGGGAAAGATGCTCGATGCGTTGTCCATCAGCGACGGTATTCTCCCCGAGATTTACGAGTCATCCGAGATCACCGGCACCGTTACGAACGAAGCGGCCGACGAATTCGGACTCCCCGCCGGAATACCCGTCGTGGCGGGAGGAGCGGATCAAGCCGCCGCGGCGATCGGCAACGGAATCACGCGCCCCGGCCACGTATCGGTGACGATCGGTACATCGGGGGTTGTATACACTCAGACGGACGGACCGATCCTGGATCGCGACGGAGTATTTCACACGTTTTGTCATTCGGTACCCGAGTCGTATCAGTTGATGGCCGGAGTACTGTCCGCGGCCGGCTCACTCGCGTGGATGCGCGAGACGCTCCTTCCCGACTTCGACGAGACAAAAGGCTATGAAAAGCTGTTTGCCGCGGCGGCGACCGTTCCCGCGGGAGCAAACGGGCTGCTGTTTCTCCCCTACCTGACCGGTGAGCGATCACCCTACAATGACCCTGCGGCGAGGGGGATGTGGTTTGGCCTTGCGGTGCACCACGACCTTCGACACCTTGCGCGGGCGGTTCTCGAGGGTGTCGGTTTTGCGCTGGCGGATCTCCTCCAACACCTGCGGAAGCTCGGAAATGAGCCGGCTCAAATCCGGGTTGCGGGAGGGGGTTCCCGGAGCATGCTCTGGCGGCAAATCCTCGCCGATATCGTCGGTTCTCCGGTCTATCCGGTTACCGTTTCCGACGCTTCGGCATATGGGGCCGCGATTCTTACCGCTTCCGCGGTACAAAAGACACCGATCGAAACGCTCTGCGACGATTGGATCGACCTCGCGGCTCCCGACACACCCGATCCCACCCGACACAAACGCTACGCCGAGTTGCATTCAATCTTCCGGGAGCTGTACGCTGTAAGCGCGGAGCAGATGCACGCGCTGTCCCGGTTTGATCAGACAACACGGTAGCGGAGGGTCATGATGGAAGATCATTACAGTCTGGGCATCGACGTCGGCAGTTCGTCGATCAAAGCCGCGCTCCTTGATACCGGGACCGGTTCGATCCTCGGTACCGCATCAGCTCCAAAACGGGAGATGGCGATAGCTTCTCCCGAGCCCGGTTGGGCGGAGCAGGACCCGGACGAGTGGTGGCGGCATATCGTTTCGGCGTGCTCTGAACTGAGAAGCTCATTTCCGGAGCAGCTGAAGTGGGTCGGATCGATCGGTATTTCATATCAGGAACACGGCCTTATACTGGTAGACCGGGACGGCGAGGTCCTGCGGCCGTCGATCATCTGGTGCGACGGGCGTGCCGTTCCGCTGGGACAACAGCTTTTTGACCGCATCGGGCACGATGAGAGTTTTTCCCGCCTGGCCAACAGTCCCGGAAACTTCACCGCTTCCAAGGTCGCGTGGGTAAAACAGTACGAACCGCGGATCATCGACCGCGCCGCGCGGATGCTCCTTCCCGGCGACTACATCGCCTATCGCATGACCGGTGAAACCGCTACAACCCGCCCGGGTCTTTCGGAAGGCGTGTTGTACGACTACGTCTCCGATGAGCCGGCGATGTTCGTCCTGGACACGATCGGTATCGCTCACTCGATACTGCCCGCGGTGGTCGAAACGTTCGGCGCTCAGGGAACCGTTACCGCTTCCACCGCCACGGAACTCGGGGTCTCCCCCGGGGCGGTCGTTTCGTTTCGGGCCGGAGATCAGCACAGTAATGCGCTGGGCCTGAACGTGCTGTCTCCGGGACAGGCGGCGGTCACCGCGGGAACGTCGGGCGTCGTCTATGCGGTAACCGACACCGTACCGGTCGATACGTCTCAGCGGGTCAATACGTTCCTCCACGTGAATCACACGAAAGACGCGCCGCGATACGGCGTGGTTATGTGTGTAAACGGCGCCGCGATCAGTTATCGCTGGATACGAGATCTTTTGGGGACATTTGGAAACGTCACCTACCCTGAGCTCAACAGGGCTGCCACCGAAGCGCGTGACGACACCGGTGATCTCATGTTTTTTCCCTTCGGAAACGGCGCCGAACGGACGCTCGGCAATCGGAACGCCGGAGCTTCCCTCGTCGGCATCGATTTCAATCGCCATTCACTACCCGACGTCTTGTGGGGGATTCTCTCCGGAGTTGCTTTCGCGATGCGCTACGGCACCGGTGTCTTTTCCGACATCGGGTTGACGGTACGCGACCTGAAGGCGGGGAATGCAAACCTCTTTCTCAACCGGCAGTTTGCACGAATGTTTGCCACGACGATGGGTATGCCGATCGAGCTGTACGAGTCTGAACCGGCAACCGCGGCGGCACGAGGTGCGGCGTACGGTGCGGGTGTGTACGGAACCATCGACGAGGCGCTCTCCTTCGTCCATTGCACCCGGACGGTAGAGCCTGATACAACAATGATTGAATACTGGAACGAACGGTTCGAAACCTGGAAAACGAGGATGAGAAACGATGAGCAATAAGGAAACCATGGATTTTACCGCACTGCTTCGCGAAGAGATCGCCGCCATGCACGCGGTGGTCGATCGTATCGACCCGGCCGACGTGAAGCGTATCGAGGACGCGCTCTACTCCTGTACCGGCAGGGTTCTGACGTCCGGCGCCGGTACCTCCTCGATCGTCGCCCGCAAAGTCGCCCACACCCTCAACTGTGGCGGGACGCAGACCTTTTTCGTCGACCCCACCGTCGCGATCCACGGGAGTTCCGGCGCGATCGCCCCCGGCGACGTGCTGCTTCTTTTTACAAAGGGCGGCGAAACCGATGAGCTGGAATCTCTTCTCAACACGATCGAAGGCAAAACGATAACGCGTATCGCCGTCACGGAACGGCCGAATTCCACCGTCGGCGGGAAATCGGATCTCGTACTGCCGCCCCCACCGGTGAAGGAGATGGATCCTCACAACGTGATCGCCACAACTAGTATCCTGCTGGTGATGGCGATCTTTGACGCGATCAGTATGCGGCTGATGGACCGCCGGGGCTACACCTACGAGGAGTTTGCCAAAACGCACCCCGGCGGCGCGGTAGGTAAACGCTTCGCCGGCGAGCAGGGGTAAGGATCTACTTCCCGCTTCCCTCGCGGGCCGGTTGGTTGCGTTGGGGTGTAGACGCGACGCCGGAGAACGTGAGTTCGCTTTGATACGGCAAAAAAACCGCCCGGGCCGGGATGGCGGGCGGTAAAAAAGCGTATCTCCTGGGGGAGTCGAACCCATAAGCGCTAACTTGTTTTTGCCAAACGAAGGCGGGAGAGCGGTAGCGTACGCACCCGGTCGCTTTCGGATAAAGATTTCGCGACCTTGGCCCATCTTCCTGTGACAGAGCTGAGCGAGATGCGTGGTTCTATGGCATGTTGAATCTGGTGGAACATGAAAGCAAACTCTCCCCACCGGCTACGAGATGTCTTCGTTCGGCAGTACATATCCCCAGGGGGAAAAATCCGAGGCAAGGCGTATTAGCCGCTCGGTAGCAAGTGCCAGGAATAGCTTGCCATAGAGCCAGGCTTTAGAACTCTCCTGATCATGTTTCGGCAAATGACCCAGCGGTGCAATAGACTTGAATCGTTTGACCCGCATTCAACCGGTCAACGCAACAGTGTCGGCGTATTCGAGTGGAGACAGAAAGCCGAAGCGCTTTCGAGGCCGTGTGTTTAACAGCCATTCAACGATAGCGATTTCTTCGTCAGGGATCAACGCGTAGTCTGTCGTCTTGGGCGCATTGACTCGTGGTAATTGTTACCCATGACATGCCGTTGCCTCACGTACAATG
>CAZCAE010000035.1:0-35096 GCA_964496635.1 uncultured Spirochaeta sp. | reverse complement strand
GGCAACCCTGTCCGGGCCGGTCCCGCGGTCGCGGGCGGCACCATTGTTGATCTGGGTACCACCGGCAAGAAAGGTGTACCCCGTTTTCTGCAATTGGAGAGCCTCGTCAACCGTGGCGGGACGGGCAAACTCTGTAACCATATTAAAGCTCCTACTACCGGGAATAGCTCAGGACCGTTTCGTTGAACTCAGCTATGAGCCGGTCCAGCTCCGGACGCAATGCGTAGATCCGGTTCCAGTACTCTCTATCATACCACTGAGCCTGTATTTCATCGTATGTTTTTCCCTGCTGTTCCACCCAGGTGTAGTACTTCAGGTTGTGAATGCGTTTGCGGTCCTCATAGCGCAATTCCAGAAGCATATCGATCCCCAGCTGGCCCAGAATTTCGAAGTCGGCGATCGCTTTGTCACGGCTGTACTGCCCCCGCTCCTCCCGGAGTTCCGCGATACGGGAGGTGTAGAGGGCCTCAGAGTCGGTAAAGATAGTCATGACGATGTCTTCTTCGGTGAGCTCGTAGTACTTTGCAAACTTGATGGCTGTAATGACGTTGCAGATACTGCTGATTCCCAGAAGATCAAGCTGGTCCACTACGGTGGGGTCCACTCCTTGCTCCTTCAGGTACTCCCGGCCGGCGGGTTCGTTGAAGAGACGGAACAGCCTCATCGTCTGTTCGTCGTCCACGGAGACGACCATATCGGTATTCTTCAGGTTGTGAATCCAGGGAACGTGCTTGTCGCCGATTCCCTCTATACGGTGACCGCCGAATCCGTTGGCCAGGAGGGTGGGACACTGCATCGCCTCCGAGACGGCCAGTTTCGCATCGGGAAACCGCTTTTTCAGGTACTCTCCCGATGCGGTGGTCCCGGCGGACCCGGAAGAGACGCACGTTCCGGCAAAACGTCCCCGGGGTCCCATCTCTTTCCTGAGGACCTTTTCCATGGCGGGACCGGTGACCTCGTGGTGCCAGAGATGGTTTCCCATCTGCTCAAACTGGTTGAATATGAATATCTCACCACCCCGCTGGGCGTTCAGCTCATGACACTTGTCAAAGATTTCCTTCACGTTGCTTTCACAGCCCGGAGTGGCGATGGTCTCGTCGGCCATCTTTTCCAGCCACTGAAAGCGTTCCTTCGACATCTCTTCCGGAAGAATCGCTACGGACTTGCACGCCAGCAGGCGGGAAATATAGGCGCCGCCACGACAGTAGTTGCCGGTGGAGGGCCAGACGGCGCTGTTTCGTTCCGGGTCAAACTGTCCCGTCACCAGCGCCGGGGCGAGACAACTGTAGGAAGCTCCAACCTTGTGGGCGCCGGTGGGAAACCACTTGCCCACCAGGCCGATGATCCGCGCCTTTACGCCGGTGATGGATGAAGGAATTTCCAGATAGTTGACTCCGTCGTAGGTGCCTCCCGTCTCAACCGGCTCATTCTCCCAGGTAACCCGGAAAAGGTTCCGGGAATGGACATCATCCCTCCCGATGGACCGCAGTTCTTCCACGATCTCCGGCGGCACCGTTTCAGGGTTTACCATGTTCTCGTAGGTGGGCAGAACAATTCCCTGTCGCGCACAGAGCTTCGCGTTCTTTTCTATCTGGGCTTTGTCTTTTGTCAGGTCAATCATGTGAGACTCCATTCTCGGCTTGTATGTTTTTATGTACCACCACGGACGCCAGGGACTCCACGAACTCCCTGAGGGCGTTGAGGGCCACCGTTTTACGGTAGAATGCGGTGGACCGCTGGTCATCAATAGGTCGAATCACCTCTGCGGCCAGGGTCAGCAGTTCCTGCACGTGGGATTCTGTCAGCGAGCTGATGGTTCGACCCCGAAGGGCCCGCTCTGCAGCGTCCAGACGGACAACCGTCGGAGCCACCGCCCCCAGGGAAAAGCGAAAGTCCACGACGGTGTCGTCGACAATCCGGGCGTACCCGGCGGCGGACAGCTTGGAGAGGGCGTTGGCCTTTCGGGTACCTACCTTGCGGTAGAAACAGGCGCCCGCCGGGAGGAACGGAATGTGTACCGCCGTCAGAACCTCGTCAGCCCCCAGCGCCGTCCGGCCGGGACCGGTCAGAAACTCGCCGATCGCCAGACGGCGGTTTTCCGGTTGCCCGTCCGGTGACAATCTCGCAAGCTCCACCTCCGCCTCGTGAATGTACAGGGGCGGAATAGTATCTCCCGCGGGAGAAGCGTTACAGAGATTTCCCGCCATGGTCCCGCGATTGCGGATTCCCGGTGCGGCTATCTCTTCCACTGACTGTCGCAGAAGCTGCGGCAGATGAGAACCAGCCAGCATCTCCGTGTACGTCACCGCTGCGCCTACGGTCAGGCTTCCGGCCGCCACGCCGATTTCCCGCAACTCTTCAACGGCGTCCAGAAAGAGGACGGCGCCGTCTATGTGCGGCAGCGTACCCGAATATCCCCGATATCGAACCATAAGGTCGGTACCGCCAAGAAATGGCCGGGCACCGGTGTCGCGACGAATTTCCAGCGCCTCGGTGAGGTGGCGAGGCCGATAGGTTCCGGTCATGATGCCCCACTCCCTGGTTCGCGAACTGCGGAACGCTCTGCCGCCAGCTGGACGCCCTCCACGATCATGTCGTACCCGGTGCAGCGACAGATATTTCCGGATATCCCCCGGCGAACAGCCTGTTCATCCGGATCGGGATTTCCGCGCAGAAGCTCCACCGCCGCAAGGATCATACCCGGCGTACAAAAGCCACACTGAACCGAATGAACTTCCGCAAAGGCGTCTACCAGAAGACGACCACCTTCGGTCTCCCTGACGTACTCAATGGTCTGTATTTCACAACCGTTAACCTGCCCTACGGGCACCAGGCAGCTGTTTACGAGCTTTCCGTTCAGAAAGACGCTGCAGGCGCCGCACTCTCCCTCACCGCACCCTTCCTTGGTCCCGGTCAGACCAAAGTGATCACGAACGACGTCCAGTAACCGCGCAACCGGTGAAACTTCGGTCGTATCGATGGACCGGGGGGTTCCGTTCAAGACAAATTCAATCTTCATGACATGATCTCCGCAATGCGCTCCGGCGTGACGGGAATGGTCTCGCACGGATGGCCAAGGGCGTGCTGCACGGCAGCGGCGTAGGCTGCGTGGCCTCCGTCGTGAACCATTTCTCCCATCCCTTTTGCCCCGAAGGGTCCAAATTCATACGGGTTGGGAAGGGTCACCGCAGTAGTGGATGGAAAATCGAGGCTGGTGGCGACGATGTAGTCCGCCATACTCCGCTGCCGGAATACACCGTTTTCATCGACATCGAGGTTTTCCAGGGAGCCGAAACCGAGGGCCTGACTCATACCACCCTGAATCTGCCCGGCAACGACACGGTCATCTATCGGCACGCCCACATCGT
Organism: uncultured Spirochaeta sp.; assembly: GCA_964496635.1. Classification (GTDB taxonomy): domain Bacteria; phylum Spirochaetota; class Spirochaetia; order DSM-27196; family Alkalispirochaetaceae; genus Alkalispirochaeta. The sequence continues at coordinate 31,728 of CAZCAE010000035.1, read as the reverse complement.
AGACCCCCCAGGCGCCGAGAACGGTCGGTTCCCAGCTCACCGGGTCGACAGACACTTCCACGATATTCACCCCCCAGCCGTAGACGGCATAGGCGTCGCCGGACAGCGTCTCCTGGTTCCAGGACATTCCCGGCGGCATGGTGTACTCACGGGTGACAACCTGCTCAACTCCATCCTGCCACGTCTCTTTCAGTTCCTTTGCCGCCTCCTGCAGGAGGTACCCCACAATCATGATGGTGCGGCTGGCCACGGTGGGACCCGAATCGGGAACTCGATCGGTGTCTGGATTTTCGTAGAGGATATCCTCCACCGGGACGCCAAGAACAGCGCCCACAACCTTCCGGAAGGTCGTCTTGGGCCCCTGCCCCATGTCCATGCTTGCGACGAGAATTTCCACCCGTCCCGAAGCGTCCTTCCGGAGTGCCGCCTTGCCCTTGATGATGCGCTGCTCACCGTCACCGGTAAAGCCGCACCCGTGGTTGAAGACGGAGATGCCGATGCCCTTCCAGGGTGTGGCGTTGTACTCAGCCCATTTCGAGCGGAAATCAGACAGTTCAAGAGCCCTGTCGATCAGGTCGTTGACGATTACCGTATCCCGGATTGTACCGCCGGTAACCGTCGAGTCACCCGTCTTCAACAGGTACGGACGTCGTACCGCCACCGGCGAGAGGCCAAACTCCCGGGCAATTCGTTCCATGTGCATTTCAATAGCAAAAAGTGCCTGGGGCGCGCCGAATCCGCGGAACGCCCCCGATGGTACCGTAGATGTCGCCACCGACCGTCCGCGTACCCGTACATCGGGAATGCGGTATGCCCCGGTGGAATGAAAGATGGCCCGCTGCAGGACGATAGTGGAATAGCTTTCGTAGGCGCCGCCATCGAGAATGATGTCAAACTCCATTCCCCGGATTGTCCCGTCGGCGTCATGGGCTGTCCGGACGGTCGTCCGGGAGGGGTGGCGCTTGGATGTCCACGCCATATCTTCAGACCGGTCAAAGATCATCCGCAGGGGCCTGCCGATCTTCAATGCCGCAACCGCAAGGGGCGCCGCCATAATCTCGGGGTAGTCCTCTTTTCCCCCAAAGGCGCCGCCGGTGGTAGCCTGGATGACCTGAACGTCACAGTCGCCGCCCACCACCTCTTCCACGGCGTGCTTCACGTAGTAGGGACACTGCAGGGAGCCGTGAATGACCACCTTCCGGCGGCTGCCGGTGGCTTTTACAGCGGCGTGGGCCTCAGCCGCGCCCCCGGGGCCAGTTGAGGTATCGGTGGCCCACGCCACGATGCCCTGTGGCTCCATATAGAGCTGCTCCTGGAAGCCGGTGGAATAGTGCCCTTCCACAATCCGGGCCGCCCCGGCAAAGGCGCCGTCCGGATCACCCTGCGCAATGGCGAGATCGGCATACAGATTGTCCGTGCCGTGCATAGGGCCGCCGCGACAGGAAAGCCCCTCATCCAGGGTGACCGCCGGTTCCAGAGGCTCAAAGTCAACGGTGATCCCGGAGACGATTCTGTCCACAACGGCAGGGTCCGGACCGGCCACCACTGCGATGATCTGACCCTGATAGCGTATTTCGTCCTGTGCAAAGGCGGGCCAGTCCGTCTTGATCAGAGCCACGTGGTTGGCACCCCCCGCCGGGATGTCCCGATAGTCCACAACGTGGTATCCATCGGGAAGATCCGGCAGTCGCACTGCACGTATGCGTCCCCGGCAGAAGGTTGAGCGGTAGAACCGGGCGATCAGCGCGTCGGTATGCGGGATATCCGCAATGTACCGGGCCGATCCGGCTGCCTTTTTCTTCCCGTCCGGTCGTGGAATAGACCGGGAAATTTCATGTGCCCTGGCGGTCATAGGACGGCACCCCTTTCCGTGCGGAATCTATATCCTTGAGACCGTTGCCTGTCACAAGCACAACAACCGTCGCCTGGGAGTCAATTTCGTGCTTCATTTTCGTACAGCCTGCCCACGCCGCGGCGGCGGCAGGCTCCGCAAACAAGCCCGACTGTGACGCCAGTTCGTACTGCCCTGCAAGAATCTCTTCATCCGAGACGATCACCGTCCGGCCGCCGTGACGCTGTAGACGCTGCAGGGCGAAGTACCCGCCGCTGGGAACGTCTACGGAAATGGAATCTGCCAGCGTCGTCGAAGGTACCGGGTCGCCGAAGTCACCTGCCGCCAGAGCCCGGGCTACTGCGGAAGACCCTTCCGCCTGTACAGCCACCACCGTGGGCATTCTGTGGGTCAGCCCCAGAGTCACCAGATCCTCAAAGCCCTTGTAGACACCGCTTATAATGACGCCGTCACCGGTAGAGACAAAAACGTAGTCAGGAACCTTTCCGCCAAGCTGCCGGAAAATTTCGAGAGAAACCGTCTTCTTACCCTCCACCGTCATAGGGTTGTGGCCGGTATTCCGGGACAGTCCGCCGTGTTCCGCCAGGTACTTCATGGACTCCCTGAAGGCGCCGTCGTAGCTGCCGTCAACCTGGACGACATCGGCGCCGTATTGCAGCGACTGCACAATTTTGGCGGGAGGCGCCGATGCGGGCAGATAGAGGCGAACCTTCAGCCCCGCCGCGGCGCCGAATCCGCACATCGAACTGCCGGCGTTCCCGGTGGAGGAGAGAACAATCCGGTCTATCCCTTCCCGTCGTGCAAAGGCAGCAACCAGATAGCTGGCGCGGTCTTTCAGCGAGCCGGTAGGATTGCAGGTGTCGTCCTTCAGATAAAGCCGACGCAGGCCCGTGGCCGTTCGCAGCCGTTCCGGCTCCCACAGAGGCGTGTTTCCCACCGGAATAGGCGGAAACCACTTCTTCTCTACCGGCAAAAGGTCGTGGATATCCCAGTCGCCGCCGGAGGACCCCGCCGACCCGGTAGTACCGGCGGCGCCTGCAGCGTCCTGCCCGAAGCTGCCCGTCCTGTCCTGCAGCACCACTTCCAGCATTCCCAGAAGGGGCCGGTCCGCTGGCTGCCGGGATGAGCAATCTTCACAGAGCAGCCGGTCCGCCGCTATCGGGTACTCCCGACCACAGCTGATGCACCGGCAGGAAAACTCAATCATACCGTTCACTTCCCTTCAGACCCATCCAGAACATACGGCAGCATGGCGTAAAAGGCGCTGCAGATTTCAAGGTCCTCCACCCGGGTCATCTCATTGGGGGCGTGGGCCTGATCCTCATCACCGGGGCCAAAGCCGATACCCGGCACCTGGTGACGTCCCGTTGCGGCCACCAGGTTGGTGGAAAACGTCCACTTGTCAATGACCGGATCGCTGCCAAAGAGTTCCCGGTAGGCCGACGCACCGGCCTGCACCAGCTGGTGATCCTCCGGCGTCTTCCATGAAGGAAAGAAGAGCTCCTGGGAGTAGTCCGCCTTTCTCCAGCCCTTTTCTTCGTAGTTGGGCATGGTCACCTCCACCGCCGACTCATCTTCGCCGTTGGCTTCGGCCATGTGCTTCTTCACCTGGGCTATAGCCATTTCCTTCGTCTCGCCCCAGGTGACACGCCGGTCAAGGTAGAGCATGGCCTGGTCCGGCACGGCGCACTGAGAGGGGCCGTGTACATCAATCTGGCTGACCACGATGGTGCCTTTCCCCAGAAACCCGTCCTCATCGGGCTTCAACTCAGCGTTGAGCTTTTCCATCGCAAGGACGGCCCGGGCGGCCTTGTAGGCGGCGCTGACGCCGCGCTCCGGCGCCGACCCGTGGGACGAGACACCCTTTATGCGGGCAACCATCTCCATTCTGCCCCGCTGGCCCCGGTAGAGGCGGCAGGAGGTGGGCTCGGTAGAGACGACCAGGTCCGGTTTCAGCTTCTCCTCTTCGATGAGGTACTTCCAGCACATGCCATCGCAGTCTTCCTCCATGACGGTAAAGGTCAGCCAGACCGTCCAGTCACCGGCGTAGTCCAGTTCCTTCAGTATCCGACCGGCGGTGAGCATGGCGGCGACGCCACCCTTCTGGTCGGAGGTACCCCGGCCGTAGACGATCCCGTCGGCGATCTCTCCGGAAAAAGGGTCCCGTTTCCACTGGCTGAGATCACCCGTTTCCACCGTGTCGATGTGACCGTCAATAGCAATTGACTTCGAACCGGAACCGATCCGGGCCACAACACTGCCCAGACCGTCAATCCGCACCTCGTCAAAGCCGTATTCCCGGCATATGGATTCCACCTCCCGGGCGGCATTCTCTTCATCGCCGCTGTAGGAGCGGATCTTCACCAGGCGGCTCAGGAGCTCCGCCGTGTCGTTCCGATACTTCTGTGCCAGTTCCCTGATTTTCGTTGCTTTCGTACTGTCTGTCATCTCTGTTCACTCTTCCTTTCGTTGTTGAATTACCACACCCCTCAGGGCGAAACCTTGTTCATCCGTTCCCACAGCCGCGTCGCCTGCCCCCGCGCCTCGGCGTACACCGCCTCCAGGTCGTGGGGAAAGCGCCGCTCTTCCATGACCATCCTGCCGGCAATCATCACCGACTCGACAATCTCCGAGCCCATGCCGAAGGCCATATGGCCGGCAATGTTCTCCGGCAACAGAGGCGTCGGCGGGTGGTACTCAGCCACCACCAGGTCTGCAGGATAGCCCGGTTCAACCCGACCAAAGGGCCGGTGAAAGATCCGCTCCAGCAGCCGGTTGCCCGCCGCCAGGGACTTCAGAAAGAAATCCGCCTGCACGGGGCCCTGTGCGTCCCGGTGCTTGAAGAAAGCGGTCTGCATGGACGAAAACATGTTGCCGCCGATGCCGTCGGTACCCAGGGCGAGGTTCTCTATTTCCGGCAGCAGCTCATTGTAGCCTACGCCGTTGTTCATGTTGGAACGGCAGTTGTGGACCATGAAGGCGTTGCGACTGTTGATCAGTTCCACCTCCGCCCGGTTCAGAAAGACGCCGTGAATCAGCATGCTCCGATCGTTGACCAGGCCAAACCGGTCCAGCCGTGGAATCAGATCTTCGGCGTAGGTAATGTGGGAGTGGGACACGTCCCACCGGTCTTCTGCTACGTGCACATGAAAACCCCGTCCCGTCTTTTCACAGGCGTCGGCAATGGCTGCCAGCCCCTCGTCGGGGATAGTGCACGGCGCGTGTCCACCGATATGGCACTCCACCAGGACATCGTCCTGGCCACCCTCGCGGCGCTCCTTCCGTTCACTGTCCACAAGCCCGGCAAACGCAACATTTTCGTCGATACCGGCCTGCATACCCCCGGGATCGTAGCGGTCGGTCACCTCGTAACACGTTGCTCCCCGAAGGCCCGCCGTCTCAAACCCGCGCTTCAGCGCCACCAGAGAACCCTCAATAGCGTTGGCCGAGGCGTTGTGGTCAATGGCCGCGGTAGTTCCACAGCGAATCGCATCCAGCGACGCGGTAAGGCCGGAGTAATAGAGAATGTCCAGATCAATTGCCTGGTCCAGCCGCCACCACAGCTGCCGCAGAATGGAGACGAAATCCGGCATAGGGTTCAGGTCCGCCATGACCCCCCGGGCCAGCGCCGAGTAGTAGTGGGTATGACCGTTCACCAGCCCCGGGAAAAGGAGCTTTCCTTTCATGTCAATTATTTTTGTTGAACTTGCGTTCTGCGGAGTTTTCTCTCCCGTACCGGGGCCGCTCCCGCCTCGCCGGGCCCCGGATCCGGCGGACACCCCGGCGTTTGGCCCTACCTCGGTGATCTCGCCGCCCTCAACCACTACGTTCAGCCCCTCCCGTATCTGCGGCGGGTCAAACTCCAGCACCGTAGCGTTTTGAAATACAGTCATCGTGGTACCCCCGCGACCGGCGCTTCCACAGCACCAAAGAGGTGGGGCCGCCGGTCATGTAGAACTGCAAAGAGGCGGTAAAACCGCCCTTCGTCCAGAGTCTGTCCCGCCCGTCCGGCGGCCCCCAGCTCCAGGGCGTCCTGCAGGCTCAACTCCGTCGTCTCGCCATCGTAACGGACAGTGACGGTGTCGCCTTCTACCAGCCAGCCCGGGTTTTCACTGGTATCAAAGTCCCCACGGGTACTGAAGACGGTAGGCTTGTCCACATACGGCACGCCGTTCTTCCACGGGCAGAAGTGGCCACAGTTGCCGCATTCGTTGCAGTAGGCGTCCAGGTGAACTATCTCAAATGGGTTGAAGAAGAGGGCCTCACCCTCCACCGGCACGGCAATATTGGCGCGGTTTGGACAGACATCCACGCACTTGTTGCAGACAAAGTCGCACTCAAGACAGCGGGAGAGTTCAGCTTTCCCGTATGCAACGGCGTCGTCATCGGAGGAACCCGTCGGTGCGGGGACGATACAGCCTCGTTTTTCGCCAATCTGCGCCATCCTCACGGCGCTGTCCATGGGCGGGATCACCTCTTTCCGCTGCCAGGCCGGCTCCACCCTGTCACAGATCGCTTCGGCGGCGCGGCGGCCATCCGCGATGCACTGCACGATTGTGGACGGGCCGGTACGGCTGTCTCCCACCAGAAAGACGTTCTTCAGCTCCGTCTCACCGGTAGGTGCCGTGGCAAACCCCGCGTCCCCGCGCTTCAGACCGAGGCGTTGCAGGGCGGCGGCGTCGGGGTCATCACCTATAGCGTATACAATGCTGTCCACCTGCAATGTCTCGGTTGTGCCGGTTGGTTCCGGCCGCCGCCGCCCGGAAGAGTCCTTCTCTCCCAGGGTCATCACCTCAACGGTGAAGGTGCCGTCGGCGTCAAAACGCTGCGGGTTTCTGAGCCAGTGAAAGGCGATACCGTCGTCCCGGGCAAACTCGTACTCCTCCCGGGTGGCCGGCATCTGTTCAAAGGCGCGACGATAGACAATGGTCACCTCTTCCACACCGGGACAGCGCAGAGCCGACCGGGCGCAGTCCATGGCGGTATCACCGGCGCCTATGACCGCAACGCGGCGTCCCATGGAAAGCACCGACGGGTCCCGGTTGAACTGCGTCAGAAACGGCAGGGACGAATGGACCCGGGGGTTATCCCCCTCAATGGGAAGTGTCCGGGTACTATAGGTACCCACCCCGATGACCACATAGTCAAAACCACGCTCCTGCAGAGCCGAAACGGTAACGTCCGTCTCGTCCACGCCAAACCGGAACTCCACGCCGTGGTCCCGTATGAAATCGACGTCACTCTCTATCGCCTCCCGGCTGATGCGGAATTGCGGTACCACGTAGCGGACCACGCCGCCAGCGTCGGCCTCCCGCTCAAAAACGGTCACCGGAAAGCCCTCACGGGCCAGAAAGTACGCAGCCGAAAGACCCGTTGGCCCGGCACCGACAACTGCGATGCGCTCCTGTCGACGCAGACCTGGTTTTTTCCAGCGTGCCCGGTACCCCTCCATGCCGTGAAGGACCGCCAGCCGCTTCACTTCCCGAATACTGATGCACCCTTCGTAGTCCAGGCGCGTACACACCAACTGACACTGGTGGTCACAGATATGGCCCGTCATGGAAGGGAGGGCATTGCGTTCGTAAATGAGCTCCAGCGCCTCGTCATAACGTTCTTCGCCGACCAGACGGATGTACTCCGGTATGTGCTGGTGGATGGCACACGCGGTGACACACGGCGCCTCGTAGCAGTCGTACAACGGAAGGAAGCCGGGGCTTTCCACCTCATCGGTACCGCGAAAATCCTTGTGCAGCGTCGGATCGTCGAAGACCCCCGCGGCCAGGGCGTTCAGGGCGGCCACGTCAATCGTGTCGTTCATCTCCTGCCGGTTGTCCCGGGCAGCATCGTCTATGGACCGCGCTATCTGCACCTGCCGGAGGTAGCCTCCCGGTTTCAGAAGGTCCGTAGCCAGGGTGATGGGTTTTATTCCCGTCCGGTAGACCGCCGCGGCGTTGTGAACGGTGATTCCGCCCGAATAGGAAATTGGCAGATCACCGTAAAAGTGCTCGGACAAACGGGCCGCCAGGGTAATGGAAAGGGGAAAGAGAGCCCGCCCGGAGACGTAATAGTCGTTTCCCGGCAGGTTGTCCAGGGTATTCTTTGCCGCCAGGGTATTGGTCAGCTTGACACCAAACCGGCGCCCCGCCCCGTCCGCCGTCGTGCGAAGGCGTGTCAGGATCTCCAAAGCCCGGGAATACTGCAGGTCGTGGTCAAAACCGGCCCGATCCAGTTTCACGTACCCGTAACCGAGTTTCTGCAGTGTGTCCCTGACCATATCATAGCCAAGAAGGGTCGGGTTCAGTTTGACGTACGTATCCAGCTTTTGCTCTGTCAACATGAACGTGCAGATAGACTCAATTTCATCCGGGGGACAGCCGTGCATAGTCGAGAGCGTAACGGAACGACAGATCGTTGGAGAGACGTCAAAGTGGGCAAGTCCTGCCGCCCGTCCCTCAAGGTCCGTGCCTTTCAGAAGCGCCGGTACCGAGGTCCGGACCGTCTCAATCCACCGTTGAAACCGTTCCTCCCCGGAAGAGTCCTTCATCCGGCTGATGTAGCGCTGCATCGGTTCGGTGCGGATACCTTTCAGGTCATAGCCGACGGACATGTTGAAAATGAACGACCGCTCCAGAGTGGATCGTTTCATGTCAAAGAGATACTCAATCAGGTGAAGCAGGACCCACGCCTTCGCATACTCCTGCCACGCCTCATCCAGGGCAAGTTCGGTGGACCACTCGGTGTTGTAGCCTTCGTCGTGAGCGTCAATGCACGGCTTTTCCAGCTCCAGAGCGTCAAGGATCTGTACCGTTTTCAGCTCAATGAAGCGACTCCCCGTCAGATAAGAGGAGAGAATGTTGATGGCAAGCTGGGTGTGCGGCCCCGCGGCGGGTCCCAGAACGGTTTCGCACGCTTCGTCAAATATGGTGACGGTAGAATTGTCAGGCTTTACGTACCATGAACTCCGCGGCAGATCCAGGATGGAACGCTGAGAGCGGTATTCTTCAAAAATTCGCTGGAGCAGCTCTTCAAAGGAAAGCAGCCGCATCTTGTCACCCATATAGACCTCCCCCATTTCCGGACGGCGGGGTCGAACAGAATAGGCGGCCCCGCTGTTACGGTCCGACTATTCTTTTTGGGTTTACCCTGAAAAAAAGAATAGGAAAAAATCAGATGCTATTACAGATACGATGCTACGGCCACTGTCACCATCTGTCAAGTTTGACCGTACCAGAACAGGAACGGGTCCGCCTCCGGTGAGGCGGACCTGAACAGTCTACAGAAAGAACGTGAGCAGCAGAATCACTGCCAGAACGTAGGTAACAGTACTGATTTCTTTGCCCTTCCCGCTGAGAGCCTTGAGGACCACATAGGATATGAGACCCCATACAATACCTTCAGCGATGCTGTATGCCAGGGGCATCATGATAATGGTCATAAATGCCGGGAGTGAGACGGTGATGTCGGAGAAGTTTATCTCCTTTACCGGGCTCATCATGAAGACACCCACCAGAATGAGGGCGGGAGCGGTAGCCGCACCGGGTACAAGCAGAAAGAGAGGGCTCAGGAAGAGCGCCAGGAAGAACAGTATTGCTGTAACGAGAGCAGTCAGTCCCGTTCGTCCACCCTCTTCAACACCGGCAGCACTTTCAACGTAGGTGGTAACTGTAGAGGTACCAAGCATGGCACCAACGGTGGTTCCAACAGCGTCGGCAATGAGAGCCTGCTTTGCCCGGGGAATTTTCCCGTCGGACGTCATCATACCGGCCTTGGCAGATACACCGATCAGAGTTCCTACGGTGTCGAAAATATCAACAAAGAGGAATGTGAAGAGTACGATCAGCATGTCCAGCGTAAAGATGTTGGTAAAGTCAAACTGCAGGAAAATGGGACCCAGCGAAGGCGGGGCTGCAAAAAGGGTAAAGCCGGCTACGTTGGTGACGCCCATAGGAATACCGACGACGGTAGTGATGAGGATACCCCAGAGAAGGGCTCCGGTCACCTTGTACGCCAGCATGACACCGGTGAGGACAAGCCCGATTATCGCCAGAAGAGCGGCCGGTTCAGCCAGAGATCCCAGGCCGACCAGGGTAGCGGGGTTGTCGACGATAATTCCGGCGTTCTGCATACCGATAAAGGCGATGAATAGACCGATACCGACGGAAACTGCCTTTTTGATGTTGTCGGGGATCAGGTTGATAATGGCTTCACGAACATTGAAGAAGGACAGGATCAGGAAGATAATACCTTCCAGGAAGACCGCCGTCAGAGCCATCTGCCATGAGTAGCCCATTCCCAGAACGACGGTGAAGGCAAAGAATGCGTTCAGCCCCATTCCCGGTGCCAGGGCAAAGGGCAGTTTTGCCACCAGTGCCATGACAAGGGTCGCAATCATCGATGCAAGCGCCGTTGCGGTGAAAATGGAGTCCGCCGGCATACCCGTCGCCGAAAGAATCCCCGGGTTGACGGCGAGGATATACGCCATCGTCAGGAAGGTTGTCAGACCGGCAATCACTTCCGTTTTAACAGTTGTGTTGTTGGCCTTCAGCTGGAAGTACTTTTCCATTCGTGCCCCCTTGGTACATGTGGTAATGTGTAATTTCGGTTAGAAATGTACGTCTCACTGTAAACCCTTATCCACGCAAAGACAATATTGAAAATTCCTATATATCGGGACTATGCTGTAAAAGGGGGATCGCATGAACCGAAAACAGATAATCGACGTAGCTATGGGACGGATACCGGCAGAGCTGGTACTCACCAACACCCGTATTCTGAACGTCTTCACCGGCGAGATCACCGTGGGTGAGGTCGCTGTAACCGATGGAATCATCGCCGGAATCGGTGAGGTCGGTACCTATCGCGGTGATACCACCAGAGACCTCAAGGGTGCAACAGTCATTCCCGGGCTCATCGACAGCCACGTGCATATAGAGTCTTCTCTCGTTTCACCTGAACAGTTCGCCCTGCTGGTGGTACCCCACGGAACGACCACCGTTGTGGCCGATCCCCATGAAATAGCCAATGTGGCCGGTATTGACGGTATTCGATACATGATAGACGCCTCACAAGACGTACCTCTCGACGTCATGTATATGCTTCCTTCCTGTGTTCCCGCCACCTCTTTTGAAAACGCCGGAGCAATTCTCTCCGCGAAAGACCTGGAAACACTTATTGACGAGCGGACGGTTCTGGGCCTGGGCGAAGTGATGGACTATCCGTCGGTACTCAACGGAAACGAAGAAATCCTTGCAAAGATCTCTCTGGCGGCGGATCGGGGCAAGCGGGTGGACGGCCACGCTCCTATGGTACTCGGCGGCGATCTGGCGGCGTTTCGGGCGGCGGGAATTGAAACGGACCACGAATGTTCCACCGTGGAGGAGATGGAACAGCGCCTCAGACTGGGCATGCGGGTTCTGATCCGGGAAGGCTCTGCCGCCCGGAACCTGACTACCCTCATTGCCGGTGTCAATCAGACGAACAGCCGGTACTGCAGTTTCTGCACCGACGACAAGCAGCCGGAAGACATCCTCAAGGAAGGACACATTGACTTCAACATCCGACTTGCCGTGAAACACGGCCTTGACCCGGTTACGGCAATCCAGATGGCAACGATCAACGCCGCATCCGGCTACGGTCTGCGCGGAAAGGGTGCGGTTTCACCGGGGTACCACGCCGATATGGTCATCGTTGATGACATCACTGCAATGGACGTTCGTGAGGTCTACAAAGCGGGAAGGCTTGTAGCCAGTGAGCGAAAGGCTCTCTTCTCCGTGAATACCCCCGATACATCTGCCGTCACCGGCAGTGTCACGGTCCACGGGTTTGACGAATCCAGACTGCGGCTGCACCTTCAGTCCCGAACGGTCCGGGTCATCGGTATTCGTCCGGGAGATCTCATCACGGAACTGCTCATTCGCACCGTGGAGCGGGACGAAGAAGGCTGCTTTGTTCACAATGAAGATATTGATGTATGCAAGATTGCCGTCATAGAGCGTCACAAGGGGCTGGGAAACGTCGGACTCGGCCTGGTGGAGGGGTTCCAGATTCACGGCGGAGCTCTGGCAACGACAATTGCCCACGATTCTCATAACATTATCGTTGTCGGTGACAACGACGGCGATATGACCCGTGCGGTGGAAGAGCTCATCAGTTGCGCCGGAGGTATGACCGTTTCGGTGGAAGGGGAAATCCGCGGCACCATGCCCCTTCCCATCGCGGGGCTCATGTCAAACCGTCCGGGAGAGCACGTCCGGAATGAGCTGGCCGTGCTGAACGCGTTGGCGGCGGACGAGCTGGGGGTGAACCCCGCCATCGATCCGTTTATGACACTTTCCTTTCTGGCGCTGCCGGTAATTCCCCGGCTCAAGCTGACGGATATGGGGCTCTTTGACGTGACCAACTTTGACTTTGTGGATATCAACGCGGAACAGGAGTAGGTCGCACTCGGGTGTGCTGCAGGTAGAGAATTGCTTCCAGAACGCCACCGGAAACGGCCCGGGCCTTATCCGAGACGGTACGCCAGTCCACCGACGCACCCCGGGGATCCACGTCTCCAATCTTGAAGCCTTGTGTCACTTCCAGTCCGTCTGCCAGAAGCCCTCGCACAAGACCGGTAAGAGGGCTTGCCACCGCCGTCTCTCCAACGTATCCCAGAACGTCACCCTCACCGACCAGATCGCCTATGGTCACCGCTGCAGAAAAAAGGCCCGCCGCCGGTGCCCGGACAACCCGGCGGGCGGATTCTCCTCCTATCGTTCCGGGAACGCCGGTGTTCGCCTCGGCGGACCCGTCCAGAATGACCTTCCCCAGAGTGTGTCCCCGATTCGTCTCCACAACCGCATCAACATCTCTGCCGGCGACAAACCCCGGACCGAGAGCTACGGTGACGGGAGCCATATCACGCCGCGTACCAAGATTTTTCTTGGCAATAATGGCATCAACCAGCACCGCCGGTTTCAGCGCCTCCAGACTGTGGCACTCCGGGTCCGCCAGAACGGGGATCTTCCCCTCCTCCAGAGCGTGGTACACATCCTCAAGACCTTCAGCCCGAATGGCAGTCACCTCCTCCACCGTCACCGTCCCGTCATACAGTGCCTGCGCAAACGAGACGGTCCGGCGAATCACCGTCGGCCGGGATGTTTCCAGACATACAACAGGAAAGCCTGAGCGAAACAGCCGCACAGCCACTCCGGTGGCCATATCGCCCGCCCCGCGAATGACAACAAGTTGCTCCACCATTCTCCGCAGAGGCGATCCGGACCGTCCGTTTCGAACGGCAAGAATCTCTCCCAGAATACTGACGGCAATTTCCGCCGGAGTCTCCGCACCGATATCAAGTCCTATCGGCGCGTGAATTCGCGCCAGTGCAGTCTGAGGTACGCCTTCTTCCTGCAGCGTCCGAATCAACGTCGAAACCTTACGCTTGCTTCCCAGGAAACCAACATATCCGGCGGGCGTTTTCAGAACGCGACGAAGAACTTCCAGATCCTCAGAGGCGGTGGCTATGACAACTGCCGTATCGCCGTCCACGGTTGCATTTTCCAACGCAGAGAGCGTATCCGTACCGGAGAAGATGTGACGAGCCATAGGAAAGCGATCGGTGCCGGCAAACTCGTGGCGGTGTTCCACCACAACAACAGAAAAATCCATGTGTGCCGCCGCGCGGGCAACCGCAAGGTTCACGTGACCGCCCCCAACCAGCATCAGTGTCGGCAGCTTGCCCACCACGTCTATGTACACCTCCATTCTGCCGCCGCAATCCATTCCGGCGGCACGATCACCCTTCTGCACCAGGTCCCGGGTAACCGTCCGTGACAATCCTTCCTGCAGTGCAGCAAGAGCCTCTTCCATGACGATCCGTTCCATGGCACCGCCACCGACACTTCCCATGATGCTTCCGTCGGAGCGGACAAGCATTCTTCCCCGGGACCGGGGCGTTGAGCCGTGCGATGTGACGATCGTTGCAATAGCAAAAGGCACGTTTTCCGCTTCCAGACGGGCGGCTTCTTCAAACAGTTTCACTCGTCACACCTCCAATGGACAAAAGGTTCCCGGCCCGCAGCAGAGCCGACCAGAATTGTTTCTCTCCGTTCGGCCTGGCCCAGTGTCTTCAGAAACGAGTCGGCCCGCAACCGATCCTCGGCACCATCAACCTGGTTGATCAACCAGATACGTCGAGCCTCCACCGGAGCACCTTTAAATATTCCGTCAGGATGATTAAGCAGAAAAGACACTTCACCTGGACCAAGAACAGACGGCGGCACCGCCGGTTTGTAGAGCGCTGCAAGACTGTCCCACCGATGCACCCGTTTACAGTCCACGGCAGCTCCCAGCGCGTTCTGTGCCGAAACGGCAACAACCGTCGCGGTACAGGCGGAAATGACAGGCTCCCCCGTCCCGGGAACCTTGAACTGCGCTCCGGCAGCACCATCGGCCTCGACGATTATGGGAACTCCCGGCCACGCAGCGGAAAGACGACAGACCAGATCGGGGCTCACCCCTTCCAGTTTTCCCGACCGCGGCAGGGGTGCGTTTACCACAAGAAGAACCTCGTCTTCACCGGGACGGCACCGCTCAACATTTTCTTCGCCGTGAAGAAAGGCCGTCCGGTCCGCCATGTCGGCCTGTTCCTCTTTGAGTCGTGTCGTACTGGTCAGAATGATCCCGGTTCTCCCGGTCTCCCCGATACCTTCGCGGTATTCCAGAGCCAGGCGGGCCATAACGGAACTTTTGCCACCGGCGCCAACCAGAGCAAGCGGCGAGTATCGGGAAAGACCAAGGAGATCCCAGAGGTTCACAGCGTGCCGCGCTACTTTTGTGCGGCCCGAATAAGGCGCTGTGCCGCCCCGTTTCCCTCCCGAGAGAGAGCCTCTTCGTCGTAGCCGGTAAGTCGACCGTCCCGGACCACTATTTTTCCGTTCACAATGGTATAAGCCGTACCGTGGTTGAAGCCGGCAAAGACGAGTGCCGCCAAGGGGTCTTCAAGGGCGCCGGCATATTCAAAGCGGTGGACATCAAAGAGTGCCAGGTCCGCCGCCCATCCCTTCTTCAGCCGCCCTACCTTCTCAAAACCGAGCGTTGTGGCCCCTCCAACGGTAGCCATGTCCAGAACTTCCCGGGCACCTATAGCGTCGGATCCGCTATGGACCCGCTGCAGCAGCATGACGTTGCGCATTTCACCAAGATAATCGCTGCTGTCGTTACTGGCCGACCCGTCAACACCAATAGAGACGGGAATACCCAGCTGTCGCATCTCTACAACCCGGGCAATACCGGAACCAAGACGCATGTTTGACGATGGACAATGGCTGACACCTGTACCTGTCCGGGCAAGCAGATCAAGCTCGGCATCGGTAAAGAAGATACCGTGGGCAAAATAGACGTCCTTTCCTATGTAGTCACAGCTCTCCATCAGTGCCAGGGGCCGTTTGCCGAACACTTCCATACAGTAGGCGTCTTCATCCTTCGTTTCCGCCAGGTGTGTATGCAGGCGTACACCGTACCGGCGCGCCAGGGCGGCAGTCTCTTTCATCAGTTCCGGGGTCACCGAAAAGGGACTGCACGGCGCCAGGGTGATTTTTCGCATGGAGAGTTCCGAATTGTCATGAAAGCGCTGAATGGCCGCTTCGCTGTGCTGTAGAATTTCTTCGTCGGACTGGACAACCGAGTCGGGAGGTAATCCTCCGTCCTTTTTGCTGAGAGACATGGAACCCCGGGAGGGAGAAAAGCGAACACCCAGTTGAGCGGCCGCATCAAACTGAATCTCCACAATATCGCCGGCAAAATCCCTGGGATAGAGGTAGTGGTGGTCTGTAGTGGTGGTGCATCCCGTCTTCAGGAGCTCTCCCACCGCAAGCAGCGTGGAGGCCCGAACAGCTTCAGGATCAATGTACTTCCAAATTTCGTAGTGGTAGACGAGCCACTCAAAGAGCTTCGCGTCCTGCGCCTCCGGCAACGCCCGGGTCAGCGTCTGATAGAAGTGGTGATGAGTGTTCACAAAACCGGGAACCACCACCATTCGGGAGGCATCGATGACTTCCGCGGACGGCCGGTTGAAATCCCGGGCGATGTCGGCAATTCGGTTTCCTTCAATAACAATGTCCCATCCCCGTCCACCGTCGGACACTTCCGGTGATTCAATATAGAAACAGTTCTTCAGTACGATCATACAACGCCCTTTCATTTTATTTTCGTTCAGTCATTGCGACGCAGCAGTTTGCCGTATCCGGGATCAACAACTATGCCGTCATTGTCGTCGTAGACAACCCGTCCACGGACAATTGTCTTTTTTATTTTTCCCTGAAGAGTCATACCTTCAAAGGGCGTGACCTTGCCTTTTGACAGAAAGTCACCTCCCCGAACGGTCCAGGAACCATTCGGGTCAAGAAGCACGCAGTCTCCGTCCCTGCCGGGGAGCAACGAACCCTTTCTGTCATCAATTCCCCACCGTCGGGCCGCCGCCTGGGATGTTACCTCAACCAGACGGCGCAGAGAGAGTCGGCCCGCCCGGTATCCTTCAGAGTAGAGAAACGGCAACAGAGTACCACTTCCGGGAATACCGGCGTAATCCGTCCAGATGGAACCGGTACGCTTCTGCTCTGTCGGCGCCGGAGCGTGGTCGGAGGCAACATACAGAAGATCGCCCCGACTCAGAGCTTTCCAGAGGGCGGTACGGTTGGGCTCAGCCTTGATTGGAGGTGTTACCTTTGCCGCGGAACCAATGTGCTCAAAGTCGGTGCGGTCAAAGGCGAGATAGTGCGGGCACGTCTCACCGGTGACAAAGGGATTTGCCGCAACTATCTCCGCTCCACGACGGGTGCTGACGTGAACGATGTGGAGGTTACCCTGATTCATTCGGGCAAGTTCGGCGGCATTGAGAATAGCCAGGATCTCCGCCTCTTCGGGTCGGCCCGCCACGAAATCCTTTACGGTATCTCCGCGGGCCATTGACGCCTCCGTGGCGGCAACTGAATACTGCAGGTCTTCGGCGTGGAGGAGAACGGGACGGCCCAGCCGCTTCCCTTCCTGAAGCACCCGGGCAAACTGATAGTGGTTCACGTGATGAAACCGTTCCATCACGGAGATAAAGTACGTCTTGAAACCGAGCACGTTGGGAGCCAGTTCCTCCATACCCCGGGGAAAGTCTTTGGAAAAGCATTCGTCGGCTACACCACCGTACAGACCGTAGTCAATAACCGCCTGGTGTCGAATCACCTCATACTTCGTGTCGAAGTTTTTCCCGTTCGATACCGGCGGGACAGATGTACATGGCATATCAACAATTGTGGTCACTCCGCCGGAAGCGGCAGCGCTGGTACCGTGACAGAAGTCTTCCCGGTCGGTAAATCCAGGCTCATCAAAGTGAACGTGCGGGTCCACCACGCCGGGAAGCACCAGAAGGCCCCCGGCGTCAATGATCTCACCGGATATGGAAGAATCTGCAGAACTGCCCGGTTCTCCTATTGCCGTAATAGTACCGTTTTCAATTATCAGGCTCGCTTCCACAGGGCTTTCATTACCCGGAAGCATAACCATACCGCCACGGATCAGAAGATCAGAGTTGTTCGTCACACATCTATTGTCAGCCCCTTCACCTGCTCCGTCAAGAAGATAACGACTCCGTCCTGCCCGGCGCCAGAAACGGTAACGGGGCCGGCAACTGTGCCGATAACGGCAGCGTCCTTCACACCTCGCGTCCGGAGAGCGTCAACGATGTCAGCGGCACGATCTGCCGGAACTCCTGCCACGAGTCCACCGGAGGTCTGAGCGTCGCAGAGAATCAACCTGTCCCGCATGGACGATTCGCCAAAATCGGTAAAACGTTCCAGGAAACGAAGGTTCCGCTTTGTTCCTCCCGGCACCACATCCGCTGCAACAAGGCGCTTTGCTTCGGCAAGCACCGGAACATCCGGTACCGATATCTCTACGGCACACCCCGATGCCGCCGCCATTTCCCGCATATGTCCCAACAAGCCAAATCCGGTCACATCGGTGCAGCCGTGAATATCGAATCCCTTCAGGACATCAGCGGCGGCGGCGTTCAGAGTCCGCATGTGGGCTACAACCTCTTTGACGGCGAGAGAAGAGACCAGGCCTCTCTTGATACCGGTAGTGATAATGCCTGTGCCCAGGGGTTTAGTCAGAATCAGCGCATCTCCCGGGTGGAGTCCCGACTTGAGCCACGCCTTTCCGGGATGGACCGTACCGGTGACGACCATACCGAATTTCGGCTCGGTGTCACTGATTGTGTGCCCCCCCAGTATCTGCACACCAGCCTCAGCGGCAACTTCGGCGGCACCGCGAAGAATTTCCTGAAGGACCCGGCCAGGAAGGACATCATCCGGAAACGCCGCAATATTGAGGGCAAAAAGCGGCGTTCCTCCCATGGCGTAAATGTCGCTCAGGGCGTTGGCCGCAGCGACGGCGCCGAAGTCCCTCGGATCGTCCACCACCGGCGTGAAAAAATCCACCGACTGAACCAGCACATGACGCCCATCCAGACTGTACACCGCCGCGTCGTCAAGGTTTTCCAGTCCCGCGAGCGCACTGGAGCGAAGCACGTCCTCAAGCCGGTCAGGGGCCATCTTGCAGGCGCACCCTAGACCGTGGGTAAAACGGGTGAGCCGGATCGGACCTGCTTCGGTATCGACCGCCGGCGTGTCCTGCAGCGGATCGGCGTGCAACGAAGGCAACAGTTGCCGGACTACCGAGATAATCTCCTCCGCTCCCGTGTGTATATCCGCATCTGTTGTCTCCCGTCCGGTAGAAAGGCGAATAGTGCCCATTGCAACTTCCAGGGGTACACTCATCGCCTTGAGAACTGCCGAGACATCAATAGTGTCGGCGTGACACGCCGCACCGGCGGAAACGGCGACACCGGAAAGGCGACTCACCAGCGTCTGGGCTTGCACCCCCGGGAAAGAGATGCTCAGCGTGTTGGGAAGGCGTCCGGAGGGATCACCGTGTATCCGGGCCTGCGGAACGGCCCGCGTAAGAAGGTCTTCGAGAAGATCCCGACTGTGGCGGTAGTGTTCGGTAAAAGTACTCAACCCCTCCCGGGCCACCCGGCAGGCGGCTCCCAGAGCGACAATCTGGGCTACATTTTCCGTACCGGCCCGAAGGTTCTGCTCGTGGTCCGCCCCGTAGATCAATTTTTCAAGAGCCACACCGTTTCTGATGTACAACGCCCCTATCCCTTTGGGAGCGTAGAGCTTGTGCCCTGCGATGGTGAGGAGATCAATACCCAGTTCCGTCACATCCACCGGAATCTTTCCGGCAGACTGGGCGGCGTCGGTATGAAAGAGAACACCGGCGTTCCCGGCAATCGCGGCAAGTTCAGAAATGGGTTGGATAGTGCCCACCTCGTTGTTGGCGTGCATTACCGAGACGAGGAACGTGTCGCTCCGAAGAGCATTCTTCACGTCGGACGGATCGACCCGACCACGTTGGTCAACCGGCAAGACTGTCAGATCAAAGCCGTTCCCTTCAAGGTATCGGCATACTTCCATGACTGCCGGATGTTCTACCGCTGAGGTAATAAGGTGTCCTCCGGCAGGATGCCTTTTTCGGTACATCCCGGCGACACCGCGAACAGCAAAGTTGTTGGACTCAGTTCCACCGCTGGTAAAGACTATTTCTCCAACGTCACAACCCAGGAGAGCGGCAACATTCGCCCGGGCCGCTTCAACGGCACTCCTGGCAGCGATACCATAGACATGAGAACTGGAGGGATTTCCAAAATGCCCCTGTAAAAAGGGAAGCATTGTCTCAAAAACTTCTGTTGCAACGGGAGTGGTAGCGTTATAGTCCAGGTACACTGCATTCATGCTTTTCAATGTATCTGTGCCCCCGGATGTGTCAAGCAGCTGAAGGGAAGAAAAATGCAACTGATATTCAGTTGCAAACCCCTTCCGCAATAGATATACTCCCGTTGTGGGAAATACCGACGGATCGACATCTCTCACATTCGATCAGCTGCGGTCTCTCCTTACCGATCGGGGATACCTCGAACATGCGTCCGAGGACCGTCCAAAAGACCGCATCGCGTTCATTCATTCCCGGACACGTCATGTCATCAGCCTCGATAAACCTCCCGGACAGGAACACCTCACTTTGTACCAGGTACGGCAGCTGGAGAACGAGTTTTCCCGGCAGGGACAGGACGCTCCCAATCTGTACAACCGGCAGGACCGGGAGAACAGCTGAAGGAGGATCCGGTGGGACTGAACCTGGTTCTGTTTGTCAGTCCGACGAAACGGATACGTTCCACCTGGGAAGCAGCCTTTCACGATACGGTCAACATCCTGCAGCAATTCTGGGTAGATCCGGAAATCACAGATGATCACTGGAACCTCGCCGGTTTTACTCTGTATCGCGATCAGCAGCGGCAGTTTGCATCGGGGTACGCCACCGTCACCGGCACCGTCGGACACCCCCCGGGGATTCCCGTTCTTGCAGGGAATACCGTTGAAGTGTCCGTCTACGACGCAATCCTTGGGACGGCGCTGTTTCTGGAACGGCAATACCTCCCGGATGCTCTGTTGTATGGCCATATTGTTCGTGATGCCCTTACCCGCACGGAACCGGTCATCGGTAGCTATAAGCCGGTCTGTACAGACGGTCCGGCGCTGTTGCGCCTCCTTGAAAACCACTATAGTTCACAGCCGATACCACCGCGTCACTTCAGAGAACTTTTTCTTGGTGATCCGGTGTCCATGTTTACTGCGGCAACAGACGTTTCAGACCGCCTCTTTCTCAACACACTTTTTACCGAGGAACTGCAGCAGTATTCGTCCCTGCGTCAGCGAGGCGCCGAACGGATTGTGCAATCTTTTTTCCAGGCCACTGGAGATATCGCCCGTCTCGTCTGCCTGACCGAAGCGGTCAATCTGGTACACCCCGGCGGATTTACCTGCTCCCTTCTGCTGCAGGCCCTTTGCCGCGGGGGAATTGCCGCCGATCCGGCGGTAGCGCCCCCTGGTATACATAATTGTGTGACTGACCCCGTCAAGGCTTTCCCCCGAAGCCTTCTGGAAACGTATTTCGACGAAGCCGCAACGGAAACGCCCCCGTACCATCATATACACAGGGATGCACTATTCGAAATTTTTTCATCTCTGGATCCCACACACCGGAACGAGTTCGCCCGGATCATTCAACAGTCCACCTCTCAGGATTTTCCTGCTTAGTTTTGCATGCCGCTTCGCGGCGCATAAAAAAATAAAAATCCCGGCTTTCGTCGGCTATTTTCGTAATAGTGTACAGAATCGTTCGGAATGGATATGCTATTCCCTGCGTTATGGGACAAGACGTATTGAAATACAAGGGGTTTATCGGGTCGGTCAAGTTCGATTCCGACGAAGAACACTTTGTCGGACGAATTGAAGAAATTCCCGACCTGGTGACCTTCGGGGGAAAAAGCGTGGAAGAGCTGAAACACGCCTTTTATGCTGCAGTAGACAACTACATCGAGCTATGCGCCGCCGCGAACAAACCCCTTCTTCGTTCCTTTAAAGGATCCTTCAATATCAGAATCAGCCCTGATCTTCACAGACACGCCGCCCGATGCGCCCTTGAAAGCGGCATCTCCCTGAACCAGTTTGTTCAGGAAGCGCTGGAGCGGGAAGTTCGGGAACGCTCACCGGATTACCAGTCGGACGACGAGGACACCGGCGAGCCATCGGGATAGGCCATGAATCCGGAAGCCGAACCCTCCGAACGCCACGCCCCCGGGTTTCACCAATTCCCTTCATTTCCCAAAGATTTTGTTTTTGGCGCGGCTACGGCAAGTTACCAGATAGAAGGCGCCCCCGCAGCCGACGGCAAAAGCCCGTCAATCTGGGATACCTTCACCCATACAAAAGGAACGATCAAAACCGGTGAGACCGGAGATGTCGCCTGCGACCACTATGCACACATGGACGAAGACGTCGCCCTGATGGAGAGACTGAACCTTCAGGCATACCGCTTTTCCGTCTCATGGCCCCGGGTCATTCCGGATGGAACGGGTGCGGTCAACGTTGGAGGCATCGACTTCTACGACCGTCTCGTCGACCGCCTCATGAAAGCTGACATACAACCCTTCGTCACCCTCTACCACTGGGACCTTCCGCAGACGCTGCAGGACCGGGGCGGCTGGTCAAACCGGGACGTTGCCCGCTGGTTCGGTGATTATACCGACGCTGTTCTCCGCCGGCTGGGAGACCGGGTCAACCACTGGATAACTCTGAACGAACCGAACATTTTCACTATGCTGGGAAACCTCCTGGGCATGCACGCTCCGGGTTACCGCAACCCATGGCGCTACTTCACATCCGCCCACAACGCCCTGCGCGGCCACGGCGAGGCGGTCCGGGTCATTCGCGCCCATCACGCGGACCACCACGTCGGCATTACTATCAACCTTTCGCCTGTCTATCCGCAGCGTCCCACACCCAAAGACCGTACCGCCGCAACAACAGCAGACCAGGCCCTGAACCGCTTCTTTCTTGATCCCGTATTGCGCGGACGCTACCCCCCATTTGCCAAAAAGGCAGGCCTGTACATGCCCCGAGTCCACCCCGGCGACATGGCCGCCATCCACGAGCCGATAGACTTTCTGGGAATAAACAACTACAGCCGCACCCGCGTCCGGACCGCCCCTATCCCCGGGATCGGCTTCTGGTCCGCCGCCGCCCGGACGGCCGAGCGGGAAGAAGTCCGCGACGGCGTGCAGTATACCGCCATGGGATGGGAAGTCTACCCCCGGGGAATCCATGAAGTTCTCACTATGATCCGCGACGACTACGACAACATCCCGACCTACATCACCGAAAACGGCGCCGCCTACACCGACCACGTCACCCCCGACGGCTCAGTGCACGACCCCCTGCGCATGCAGTACCTCCAGCAGTACCTCACCGAAGTCCGCCGGGCCATCAGCGACGGCGTTGACTGTCGGGGATACTTCGTCTGGACGCTGATGGACAACTTCGAGTGGGCCGAGGGCTATTCCAAACGCTTCGGCATCGTTTATACCGATTTCCCAACGGGACGCCGAACAATCAAAGCCAGCGGACACTGGTACGCCGCGCTTCTGGAAAAGCACCGGAATCAGGACTGAACCATCCGGTTCTCTATCGCTTTGTTCCGGAAAAGTGGAAAGGGCTACCCGCCTCGCGGGGTCACCCGGAACTACTCATCCCGGGTGCGGTCAAGAACCTTCTGGAGCAATACCGCGCCGAGAATCAGCACACCCTTGATGAAGTCGTTTACAAAGGCGGGCACCTGGTACGCCGAGAGGATCGCGTCGATAGAGTAGATGATGACAGCACCAAAGAAGGTGCCCTGTATCGTTCCCCGACCGCCGGACATCATGGTACCGCCGATGGCAACCGCTGCAATTACATCAAGCTCAAACATGCGTCCTGCGGTCGCAACGTCGACGGAACCAAAGCGGGCAGCGTAGAGAAAGGCAGCTATACCCGTGAGAAACCCTGTAATCGTAAAGATCGTCACCTTCACCCCGGTGACACGGATACCGGTCAGTTTGGCGGCCTTTTCGTTGGAACCAACAGCATATACGTAGCGGCCGAACTTCGTCTTGTTCATGACAAACCACATGATCAACGTCAGAAGGACGAATATCACCGCCAGGTACGGCAGACCCTGGGGCCCCCCGAGACGACCGTAGCCGATCCACCGGAGGTTCTCAAAGTAGAGAGTGTTGTCCGTAAGAAGGGGGCCACCCTGACCCATCTGCACCGTGATGGAGCGGTAGGCGACCATCGTAGCCAGGGTCACGATAAACGAGGCCATTCGGGCGTACCCGACAAAGAGTCCGTTTATGAGACCCAATCCCGCACCGGCTGTTGCCGCTGCCAGCAACGCAAACAGCACGCTTCCGGAACTGTTGAATGTATTCACACTGATCGCAGCCGCAAGAGCCAGAATTGACCCTACCGAGAGATCAATGTTTCCCGAAATGATCGTCAGAGTCATTCCCAGGGCGATAATCCCGATAAAGACGGACGAACGGATCAGGTTTGAAATACTCGCCACAGAGATGAACTGGTCACTGGCAAAGCGCCCTACAATCAGCAGCAGCGCAAAGGAAAAGACGTAGTTATAATTCACAAAGAGGTGTTTGAGAACGCCCTTCCAGTCGCGGTTTGCAAAAATGTTTTTCATGTTCAGCCGGCCTTTTTGTTGGATCCCGTTGCGTAGTACATCACATCCACTTCGTTCAGCTCCTCACGGGCAAACTCTTTGTTGATCTCACCCCGGTACATCACAATACAGCGATCGGCAATTTTGTAGATCTCGGGAAACTCGGAGCTGAACATAATGACACTCTTGCCCGTTTCTACAAGCTTGTTGATCAACTGATAAATCTCAAACTTCGCTCCTACATCAATGCCCTGGGTGGGGTTATCCAGAATAAAGACGTCACTTTCCAGACCAAACCAGCGCGAAAAGACCACCTTCTGCTGGTTTCCGCCGCTCAGCGAGGTTATCGGATCATTGGGGTTGCCTACACGAATATTGGTCTGCAACCGGTTTTCTTCAAAGCGGCGGTTTTCCTCACGGTTGTGAATCACCAGCCTTTTGTGGGCACTGGTGAAGTACGCCATGGAGAGATTGTCTTTCACCGACAGGTCTTTCAGAATGGACCGCTCTTTCCGGTTTCGGGGAACCATTGAAACGCCGGATTTAATGACATTGAGAATAGATCGCGTGTCCAGCTCTTTCCCGTGGAGGTGAACAGTCCCGGAGGTTATGCGCCGCGCGCCAAACAGGCATTCAGCCAGGGTGCCGCGGCCGTCACCGAACAGGCCGGTAAAAGCCAGGACTTCTCCCTTTCTCAAGCCGAAGCTCACGTTCTGAAAGTGTCCCTCACAGCTTAACGCCCGCGCCTCAAAGACGACCTCTTCTCCAACCCGATTGGTCTTTTCCACAACGTCATCGACAATGCTGCGGCCGACAAGCATTTCCGTAGCCTGTTGCTCATTGATGTCGGCAAAGTTGCCTGTCGCCACAAAGCGGCCGTCCCGCAGCACCGTATAGCGGTCACATACGGAAAAGAGCTCCGGCATCTTGTGGGATATGTAAATGGAGCTCACCCCGTGGCTTTTCAGACCCCGCATGATATCAAACAGATTCTCAATCTCGTCGTTGGTGAGCGCCGTGGTGGGCTCATCCATGATAATCAGCTTACAGTCAAAGAGCAGTGCCCGGGCAATTTCCACCAGCTGCTTGCGGGACGTATCAAGGTCACGAACGTATGCCGTAGGGTCAATTTCAAGGCCCAGCTTTTCAAAGATCTCCCGGGAACGCCGAATCATCTCCCGTTTGTTCAGGTACATACCGGCAGTAACAATTTCGTTCCTGAGAAAGAGGTTTTCAAAAACCTTGAGGTCATTCACCAGGTTCAGCTCCTGGTGGATAAAACGAATTCCAAGTCTGGACGCCTTGTTCGGCGTAAGGTGGGTTACCTCTTCACCGTCAATGAGAATTGTGCCGGAATCCGGGGGAAGCACACCACCCAGAACGTTCATAAGGGTCGACTTTCCCGCACCATTCTCACCAAGGAGCCCGTGAATTTCCGCCTCACCGACAGAAAACGAAACATCCACCACCGCCCGGACGGCGCCAAAGCTCTTGTAGATGTTTTTCATCTCTAACTGCATGAAACCGCCTTATAACAGAGCATACAAAGGGCCGGCCCCGAATGGGAACCGGCCCGGCTCAAACGTGTGTTCAGTCTACAGAATAGCGCGTTGTAAAGACGTCGCCCTGCATGAACTCGCGGTAGTTGGAGTTGTCAACCATTTCGGTTTCAACCAGGTACAGTCCGGAAACGGTCTTGCCGTCCAGGATATCGTACCCAAGAGCGATCGCGTCGCGAACCATAGCCGGTGAAAACGCGTAGGTTACCTGATCAATCCCCTGCTCCTGGTAACGATCAAAGTTCTCCAGGAGTTCCCGGGGAGCGCTGACACCGGATACCAGCTGCACGTTCACGTCGAAAGCACCATCGTAGCCTTCAATTGCTGCAAGCACACCGGCCTGAACCTCTGCGTCGTGGGTGAAAATACCCTGAATGCTCTCAACAACCGCTTCACTGCTGGAGTTCAGAAAGGTTTCCAACTGGGTCTGGGCGGTGTCCCGGCTCCAGTTGGTAACGTACTCGTTCACCACATTGAAGTTGTCATGAGCTGTGGACCAGAAACCCTCACTGCGCTGTGTCGGCACGGTAGAGTTGTCGCCCTTGAACTCAAGGATATTCACCTGGCCCGCGGCAAGTTCGTCGGCAAAGTAGTCGTTGAAGTACCGGCCTTTCTCTTCACCGATAGTCACGTTGTCACCCATGTGCTCGGCGGTTTCGTTGAAGTCGGTGATCAAACGGTCGTAGACTACCAGAGGAATCTCTGCATCCACAATTTGCTGCGCCGCAGAACGAAGTTCATCACCGTTATGGGGCCACAGAACAACGACATCTACACCCTGAGATACCACGGTATCAATCTGGTTGGCCTGCTGGACAACATCGTCGGAAATCAGAAACTGGTACTCGTACCCTTTTGCGTCACCTATTGTCTTGGTGGCGTCTTCTGCGTGGCGAATACTCTCACCAAGGAACCCGTGGGTTGCCCCGGGCATGATCACAGCAATGGACTTGGTGTCCGATTCTCCCTGACCACCGGCAAATACTGCACCGACGCTGACCACCACGATCAGTCCAATCATTAAAAGTCTCTTAGCCATACGGCCCTCCTTATTTTTTTGCGCCCCTTCTCAGGACGCTGTTCCCCTCACCTTTCTGGATCGCAGGAACATATTCTTCCAGAATTGAATCAATCTGCGGATTTGTGAGATCCACTACCATTCCCTGTTCAGCCGAATAGTACGCCGCCATCAGAAGGCGCGTAATCTCAAGGCCGTACTCCCAGTTGAGCATGCCGTCCTCGCCCCGGGAAAAGCGTTCAACCATGTCCCGGTTCTCGTCGACGTAGCCGTAGAGATCCGCCTCATTGGCCTGCACCGGAAGCAATCCCCGAGTTGCCGTGGATTTCTCCAGCGCCAGCTCAGCATCCGCCAGGGATTCCGCCGCAGCGTCACCAATGAAGATCTCCGTAGGTGAACGCAAAGTATTTATCTCAAAGGCGTATCCGGGACCCATACCGTCCATCATCAGCCGTAACCCCTGCTTCTCAAACATCCATGAGTCGGTAAACTGGGACTTCACGATGGCCCCCGTCTCGGGGTTGCGGTAGGTGATAATGCCGGTGGCAAAGTCCTCCGCCGGCGTTCTGGCGTAGTCAATCCCCCGCTGTTCAAGCAGCAGCTCCCGCCAGGGAGACTCCCCCCACTTGAGAAGGCTGGTATCGCAGGAAACAGAAACCGGCTTCAGGAACCCCAGAGGCTTGCCCGGAGGGGTCAGAAGGTACTGCCCCACGGCAATACTGTGACATCCCATATCCATAAGGACGCCACCGCCCAGCTGTACCGGATCCCAGAACCAGTCACCGTGGGGTCCTCCGTGTTCTTCGGCACTGCGAACCAGACTGGGGGGACCCATCGCCTCTATGGACGGTTTCAATTGGTCCCGCTGCGCGGCGATGGACTTCATGAAGATCTGATTTTCAAAATAGGCCGTCTTCAGATTGGCCTGCCCGGCAAGGTCCACCAGGGTGCGCGCCTCTTTCATGGTCCGTCCCAGGGGCTTTTCAATGATAACACCGGTAAGGGCGGCGCCACCTTTCACGGCGGCGACAATCTCCTGCATCGTTTCAATACGCAGAAAATTGGGGTTGTAGACCGCCACAACATCACAGTTCCGGACGACCTCAGCGATAGAGTCGTACTCCACCGGAGATCCTACACCCAGAGACGCGCAATGCTTCACAAACTGTGGAGACCGGGAGCGACGCAGAACGGCAGTAGCCTCCACATCACGAACCATCGTTAACGCGGTTGCGTGAAACGTGGAGATAAACCCGGCCCCGATAAACCCTAATCGCATCTAAAACCTCCTTGCTGACAGGAGATTCTACACTGAGTTACTCCGCGTTGCAAACTTATTTGTTCGTTTTTCGGACGATAATCGCTAAAAAAAACCGTTTACCCGTCAAACTCCCGCACCATCTCCGTGACCGCCCGCGTGGAGAAAAGTTCATCCACCACCATGAAGGCTGCACCCACCATTCCACTCTGTTCGCCAAAGGCGGACCGCCGTACCACCAGATCAACCGTGGCCAGCTGGGTGGACCGACGAATCACCATTTCCCGTATCGCCGCCACAAAGGCGTCACCGATATTCACCGTACCGCCCCCAAGAACCACCATTTCCGGATTGAAAAAGTTTACCAGCTTGGCGAGGACCGACCCGACATGGCGCCCGCTTTCTATCACCAGTTCAAGGGCGGCCGTGTCACCCTGGCTCGCGGCTACCCCGACCTCCACAGCGGAAATCTCCCTGGTGGGATCTTCCGCCGCGAGTCGGACCGCCGCTTCTGCCAGAAAGGGGCTTGCGCCGCTCTCCGCCAGCTCCCTCCCCTTCCGGGCAATGGCGCCGCCCCCGGCTACAACCTCGAGACAGCCCCTGTTTCCGCAGGAACAGCGCGTCGTTTCGCCGTCTATGCCAATGTGGCCGATATCGCCGGCGCTTCCCTTGAAACCGCGGTAGAGCTCCCCGTCTATTACTATTCCTGCACCGATGCCGGTGCCGATCTTCACAAAGAGAAAGCTCTCTGACCCGCAGGCGCTGCCGGCCCGGGCCTCCCCCAGGGCCATGACATTGACATCGTTGTCCACAAAACAGGGGATCTCGAAATAGGATGCAACCTCATCGCGCACCGGATACCGGTCCCATCCCGGCATAATAGGCGGACTCACCACAGACCCAAGCGTCCGGTTTACCGGCCCTGGCAGGCCAATCCCTATACCGCGGAGTGGTCCGTGTTCGTGATCAACCTTTTCGAGAAGGTCCCGTATGATTTCATATGCCCGGGTAAGCACGGGAACGGGACCTGCAGCAATATCCAGCGCTTCCGAATACGACGCGAGAACAGTTGCCTCCAGGTCACACACCGCCACGTCAATGCTGGTGACCCCCAGCTCTATGCCGACAACGATGCCCCTGTCGGAAGCAAAACGCAACAGACTGCGTCTGCCCGGTCCCGAATCTGTCTGGCGGGCCTCCTCTTTAATGACCCCCACCTTGAGCAGACGGTCCACGTGCAGTGAGACGGTACTCTTGGACAGAGCGGTAATTCGCACCAGCTGTGCCCGCGAAAGCGGCCCTTCCCGACGAATGATATCAAATATCGCACCACCCGCAGCGGCACCAAAGAACTCAATCCGATCGCGCTTCATATGCAGTCAGTATAACTGAAAGTTGCCGATACAGCACCGGCAAGTGACAACTCACCGTAAGCCGGGTGTTTCATCACCATGAAAGAAAGGAAGGCCGGAAAAACCGTGGTCACCGTAACACTGATACTCCTGGGAAGCGCCGCCCTGGGCGTCACTCTCATTATTGCCACCCTGCTTGTCTGGAGCCCCGGGACAGTACCGCCCGTCCGGGACAAAAACGGCACCGTACCTCCACACAGCATTTCCGAAAAGATCTTCGTTTCCATCAACGGAATTCCCCAGGGAATGATCATTGAAGGCGCCGACACCGAAACTTAGAGGTGCTTTTTCAGAAACCTGATCTCAGCCTGAATCGCCTGACGGGATGCGTCGGTATCACTGTTGGTCATCCAGTTATGGTTTCCCCCGGCAACTTCCAGAAAGGTAACCTCTGCTCCCGCTGCCCCGGCGGTCTCCATAAACTGTGTTACCGAAGTCCGTACTTCATAGAAGCTGTCCTCTTCACCAAGAGAAATGAATACCGGTATGTCACCGTCAATCCAGGAAGGGTCATACTCAAAGCTGTTTTTTGCAAAGGTCATCACCGGGGAGGCAAATACGGCTGCTCTGATCCCCTCATGAAAATCCAGTTGCCGGTCCATGACTACCTGCAACGCCAGGGAAGAGGGATGTCCTTCCGTCCAGACCGCAATCCGCTCAGGATCAATACACAGATCCCCCGCCTGTTCCAGCACCATACCAATCAGGGCGGCCAGACGGTCGGGGGCGTCATCCTTTACCATCTGCAGAGTCTCTGGGATGACCGTTACAAACCGGTTGGCCGCTAGAAGCTCTCCCAGAGTCACATTGGAAGACCAGTTCACATTACCACCCACCACAATCACCGCCGGCTTCGGCCCAACAAACCGAAACCCCGGGGGATAATAGAAGTCCACCGGCAAGGCCGCATTCAGTGAATACCATTCCTGGTGAATCAGAACCTCGTCAGCCTTCGGGTGGGAGAGCACATACACTCCAAAACCCCCTGTCATCGATTCACGTCGTTGGTCCGATGACACAACATCAAAGGGAGGTTCAACCTTCTGACACGAGTTGAGAAGCCCGGCGAGAAGGAGAACACAAATGGAACCGCGGTACCAGAAACCACCCATACCATCACCTCCCGGAAAAGAGATCTGAATGTATTATACTCCGGTTCTCTCGGGTGTTGTTGAAAGAACCATCCGCGGACGCAGGAGCGAGCAGGTGCCGCCAGGCACCGACCAGCCCGGTTCTCTGTTGATTCGTTCCGGGGAAGTGGAAAGGGCCACCTGGTTCGGGGGGATTCCAGAACGTGCCGGATGGCACCATATAGTCCTATCAGATGCACATTGTAAATTGAATTGACAATGTGCATCTGCGGGGCTTCCTGGCGCAGTACAGTGAGGGCGCAGTCATCGATGAGGCGCAGCGCGTACCCGAGCTGTTCTCGTATCTGCAATCTTATGTGGATCCGGATACACGGATGGGACGGTATGTGCTTACCGGCTCCCAGCAATTCGGCCTTCTTGCCGGTATCACTCAGTCTTTGGCAGGTCGCGTTGGTATGGTAACGTTACTTCCCTTTTCCTGGAACGAGTTGAATGAAAGCGGCCACGCGCCGACCAGCCTGGAAACTGCTCTTTATGCCGGTGGCTATCCGCCACTCTATGACCGTTCGGTTGCGCCCGGTGACTGGTTTCCACAGTACATCACAACCTATGTCGAGCGGGACATGCGACAACTCATCCAGGTCAGGGACTTGTCTGCGTTCCAGACATTTGTCCGTATGTGCGCCGGCCGGGCGGGACAGATTCTCAACCTGTCCGGACTCGCCGACGACTGTGGCATCACCCACAACACCGCAAAAGCGTGGATCTCAGTCCTGGAAGCAAGCTTTCTGGTGTTTCTGTTACGTCCGCACCACCGTAATTTCAACAAAAGGTTGATCAAGTCACCCAAACTCTACTTCACAGACACCGGTCTGTTGGCCTACCTGCTCGGTATCGATGAACCGGCGCGTCTGACAACCCATGCGATGCGCGGTCCTGTTTTCGAAAACTGGATCATCACTGAGTTAATGAAGGGGCGATTCAATCGGGGGTTGTGTGACGGCGATAAGCGCCAACTGCCGACACTCTTTTACGGCGGCACCGCCCCGCAGCTTCGGTCCCCGACCTCGGTCCTTCCGTGGTTCTCAGTCGGAAATTTTGCACGGGATGTGTAACCCGGAAACTGTCATGTGCACAGTGGATTTCCATAGAGCCTCCACCGATATACACGCCAAGAATTGCCGTGCGCTTCAGGAAGGTGTGCTATAAAAATTTTTTGTACCATCCGTGTAAACATGGGTTACCCGATTTTTTTCGGTCAGTAGCCCCGATGCATTCAACGCGCCGCGAAATTCGGTCTTGGGGGTTCAACCATCCAGGCTTTGATAATTGACTAGAGTTATGTGATCGATTTCTCTTTTCCCAAAGCTACGTGCAACTGCAGTCCAAGTG
>CAZCAE010000034.1:0-36219 GCA_964496635.1 uncultured Spirochaeta sp. | reverse complement strand
ATCGGTGTTTGGAGCGCCGTACTCGCTTCGAACATAGCCCAGAGGGACATGTAGGCATCCTGAAGTCTGTCACGGACTGTGGGTAGGACGTGAATTACCACAGGAAGGTCGGAATATCCAAACCAGCTCCCCAGAATATCTCCGGGCGGTCCGGAAAATCCAATCCACCAATACGACCACGGGTCAAGCCGGTCGGCCTGATACCAGTGTTCTTCGCCGGGGCGTATCACGAACGCCTGACCACAATGCAGTATTCTATTGGTCCGGTTTGTCCGGAACCGACCTGATCCGGATACAACATAGTGTATGAGGTAATCATCACGGACACGACCGTACCGGTGCATTGGCTCGCATTGTTCCTGCCCCAGATATAACGGACAGAGCGGTAATTGTGGTGTGGTGATTCGGGGTGCCGCGACGAGTTCTATCACGAAACAATATTACATCTTATCAGTGCTTTTGGGTTGGTTCTGGCGATATCCTGAGACATTTCGACATTAAAATTTCCTATTTTTTGCGGTATTCTTTCCAAAGACCACGAGACTGAACAACGGAGCAGATATGATCAGGATTACCTTTGCCGGTGCCGGAAGCACCGTTTTTGTAAAGAATATTGTCGGGGACCTTTTTCTCGAACCTGCCGTCCCGAGAGAGCTGCAGATAGCTCTGTACGACATTGATCCACACCGGCTCGAGGAAAGTCGCCAGGTGGTGGACGCTCTCAACAAGGAATACAATGAAAGCAGAGCCACAATAGAGACGTACTACGGTGTTTCTCAACGCCGGGATGCCCTTGCCGGCGCCGATTTCGTGATAAATACGATCCAGGTAGGGGGATATAGGCCGGCCACAGTCGCCGATTTCGAAATACCAAGAAAATATGGTCTGCGCCAGACAATAGGAGATACCCTGGGTATCGGCGGCATTTTTCGGGGATTACGGACTATACCGGTTGTGATGGAAATGGCCGAAGAGATCTCGGCTGTTGCACCGAACGCAATCTTCCTGAACTACACAAACCCGATGGCAATAGTGACGGGGGCCCTTCTCCGCTACTCGCCGGTAAAGACGATTGGCCTGTGCCACTCCGTACAGGTCTGTGCACCCAATCTAATAGCGGATCTTGGGATAGAAGCTGTCGATCTGCGCTGGAGGATAGCCGGGATAAACCATATGGCGTGGCTGCTCGAAATCCGGGACGGAAGGAAAGATCTCTACCCGGAAATCAAACGTCGGGCAATTGAAACGAACGAACCGAACACCGACATGATACGGTACGAAATCATGCGTCTTTTCGGGTATTACGTTACCGAATCCAGTGAACACAACGCGGAGTATACCCCGTTCTGGATTAAGAACACCGCTCCGGAACTGATTGAAACGTACAATATTCCCCTCGATGAATATCCCCGTCGCTGCGAGAAACAGATTGAGGACTGGAATCGACAGAAAACCGACATCATTTCCGGAGCCGCACTGAAACACCAGCGTTCGGTGGAGTATGCCGCAACTATCGTCGGTGCGGTAGCACATGACAGCCCGGTCCGAATTCACGGCAACGTTCTGAACGGAGCGATCATTCCCAATCTCCCGGCAGAGGCTGTCGTTGAGGTTCCGGTGATGGTCGACGGAAACGGTCTGAACCCCGTTACGGTCGGCGTCCTGCCTGCACAATGTGCGGCATTGAATCAGACGAACATCAACGTTCAGCTGTTGACTATTGAGGCGGCGATGCACCAAAGTCGGGAACGGGTGTATCAGGCGGCCCTTCTTGATCCCCATACGGCGGGAGAATTGACTCCCGATCAGATCATTGCCATGTGCGATGATCTGTTTTCAGCTCACAGGGAGTGGCTTCCGGAATACAGATAGGCGCATCCAGGGAGGTCAGGTGAGTCTTGGAGTCCTTATTGTTGAGGACGAAAACGAGTTTCGACAGTATCTCATCGATGCGATTCCCTGGAAACGGTATGACCTGCGAATTGTCGGTACCGTAGACGATGTCTCTTCGGCACGGACCATCTTACAGACGGTCCGGATCGACCTTGTATTGCTCGATATAACGCTGCAGCGGAGCGACGGTCTTGAGTTGGTGGACGAGCTCAAAAAGCTTCGCCCTGCTCCGCGCATTATCGTAATTACCGGGCACAGCGAGTTCGAAACTGTCCGTCGGGCCCTTCGCCTCGGTGTAGACGATTATCTCCTCAAACCGTTTGCCCGTCAGGAGCTTCTCATGTCGGTGATATCGAACCGGGAACACCTTCTGGAACGCCTCAAGGAATACCGACAGGAAGCTACACTGCAAGAGACGATGGTTGAAGGATGGCTATACCGGCTGCTGCGCGCCGATTCAGAGAATGAGTCAGGACATGTCCGGGAGTTGCTGGACAGACACCACATCTCGATCCCCGGGGCGCCGCGGATTCTGATCTGCACCGAAATTACGTATCAAGATCAAACGGCTGTCCACCGGCGATGGGTCAGACACGTCAGTGCCATGTGGAAGCTGACGACGGCGCAGTCGGATGCGCTCTCCTGGTCCGGCCTGGACGATCGAATCTACGTCCTCTTCGGCGGAACCGAGGCGTCGGAGGTTGGGTGGGACGCCCAGGATATGGCGAAGGAATTTGTCGGCCAGGCTCACAAGCGCCTCCCTTTCCGCCTGCGAGTCGGTATAAGTTGCGTTGACAGCGGCGGTACGCCGTTACCGACGCTGCACCACCAGGCATTGGCCGCCCTCGTCAGCAATTCGAAGGAATCTCCAGTTACCGTATGGTCCGAAGAGCTGGAGATTACTCTTCCGGGTATGGATAACACGACAAACAGATGGCATCGGGCCGCGCGAAATTTCATCGAAGACTACCACCACGATCCGACTCTTGACGTTCAGACTGTTGCATCCCACCTGGGGATCTCTACGGAGTACCTGCGGCAAATATTCCAGCAGAGTGAGGGGATATCCTGCATAAACGCTATAGCCAACAGGAGAATTGACCACGCCAGGGTACTGCTCCGTTCCGAGTCCATACCAATCGGAGAGATTGCCGAACGGTCGGGGTTTCGGGATCCCGCCTACTTTTCCCGACAGTTCCGACGGATTGCAGGCGTATCGCCTCGGGAGTATCGTCTCCTATGAGAATGTGGCATCGCCTTGCCCTTGCCAATGGTCTCACCGTCGTAATAACACTTCTCATTTTCGGACTGATTCTGACCACCGGAACGGTCCGGACGTTACGGCTGGAACTGGACCGGCGGGCAGAGGCGGGGGCTCAGCTTATTGCCCGGCAGGCTGAGGGCGTCATACGGAATGTTGAATACGCCGGGAATACCGTCGTTGTGATGACAAACCCTACAGTGGCACGGATTGCAACGTCGGAAACCCTTTTTCTGCAGGATCGGATAGACCTGGAAAATCAACTCTCGTTCATATTGGGTGTATTCCCTTCTGTTGCCCACGCATGGCTCATCTTCCCGGAAGGTTCAATTGTTGGCTACGGGCGAATACGCGCCGAAGAGGACCAGATAAGTACCCGGGCCCAATTTCTGCTTCGGGAAAACGATCCGATGGGGCCCAACCATATGAGCGGGCGGCGACGGGACCAGATCGGTCCTTCTATTCTCGTTCTCGCCAAACGCATTATCGATATTTCGACCGGACAGCCTCTTGCCGATCTTATTCTGGCTGCAGATAGAGCATCGTTCTCAGACGTTCTCCGTCGGACCGACGCCGAATTTACCGCCCGGTTCCGGATCGTTGACGGACGGGGAGTGCTCGTCGGGGACATACCTGCTACAGACGCGGAGGAACAATACAGCGAGTTCCAGGCTCCTCTCCGGGATGTTTCGTGGCAGATTATTTCGAGTGTTCCCCGCCAGGCTGTGCGGGTTCACACACTCCGGGTAGTTGTCATATCAATTGTACTTCTTCTTCTGGTATCGATTGTGGCCGTGGCGGCTGCACTTCTGCTGAGCAGGATGGTTACCCGTCCACTGGAGTCTCTGGAACTGCAGATGCGTGAAATGGACATTGAAGAAGGAGTCGGTCGCCTGCATGTACCCGGTACCTGGGAAATCCAACGGGTTGCCGATGGTGCCAACCGTCTACTGCAACGGGTAAATGCCCTGGTTGAGCGGGTGGCCGCTGAAGAACGCGAGCGCCAGCGGTTCCACCTTGAGCTTTTACAGGCGCAGATAAAACCCCATTTTTTGTACAACGCCCTGGAGATGGTGCATATGCTCGGCGATACCGGTCGGTGGCGCCGAGCACAGCGTGCGCTGCGCGCTCTCAGTGAGTTCTATCGCCTTTCTCTGGCGGCGGGCCATGAAATGGTCTCCCTGAGTACCGAACTGGAACTCACCGAACACTATCTGTTCGTCCAGCATCTCCGATATCACAGCCAGTTCACCTATTTCGTTGGTCAGATAGGGAGCGGCACCGTCGACATGGAAATCCCCAAACTGACGATCCAGCCCCTCGTTGAAAACGCAATCTATCATGGTATCAAGGGGATGGATCGGGTATGCCACATCGCGGTGGGTGTGGAATCAGCGGGAAATCCGCGACTGTGCCGGATAACCGTATCCGACGACGGCAGAGGCATGGATCGGAATCGCCTGGAGGAGCTGCGCCTCCTTCGTACCGACGGCGCTTTCGGTTTCGGCAGCGTTATTCAACGATTGCGTCTGCATCTTGAAGCCCCGGTTGATTTCGTCGTTGATTCCAGACCGGACGAAGGAACGACTGTAACGATTACTATCGATCTTTCCGGTCGTTCTGATTGAAAAGCGACTTCTATTTTAACGATCCACCGGTGGAAAACGCGCCTTGGACCCGCTCACTAAGGAAAAGGTATATGATAATCGCCGGGAAACTTGCAATCACCAGAGCAGCTCCCATGGCGCCCCAATCGGTATGAAAGGCGCCCTGAAACTTCAGCAATCCCAGCGGAAGCGTCTTCATAACTTCCCGGGAGATCAGAATCAGCGCCATAGTAAATTCGTTCCAGGCAAACATGAATACAAAGATAGTAACTGCGGCGATCGGAGCGGTGACATTCGGTAGGATGACCCTCAGAAATGTCGTCCAGCTGCCGGCTCCATCAATTGCAGCAGCCGCCTCCAGCTCTACCGGAATGGTTCTGAGAAAGCCGTAGAAGACGAGGGAGGCAAAGGGTATTTGCGAGGCGGTGTACGGAACGATAAGAGACCAGTACGAATTTGCAAGACGAAAGTCCCGGATCATGACCATTAGTGGTATCAATATGATCTGAATCGGAATAAACATTCCGGCGGTGACATAGATCCGCAATGCGCCGGAGAATCGCCACGGTATTCTGGCGGTACCGTAACTGAAGAGAAGGGACAATGTAATTGTTGCAATAACCGATACGGTTGTTACAACGACACTGTTGTAGAAGTATCGAAATACATCGTATTCGGTCCACGCCTTGACGTAGTTCTCCCACCGAAACTGCCGCGGAAAGCCGAAGGGGTTCGACACGAAGATTTCCTGATTGTTTTTCAGCGAATAGAAGAGCATCCATATCAAAGGATAGAGAGATATCAGAAGGTAGGCTGTCAGGGCGGTGTATACAATGAGTTTCACCGCCGGTGCTGTTCCGGATTTCACGGTTTCATCCATGATCAGTACTGTACCGAACGGCGTTCGAACGCCCGGCTTATCAGCCACGTCAACAGCAGGCATTCCGCGACGAGTATTGTGACTGAAGCTGAAGCAAGACCGAAATCGTTGAGCCGAAATGCCGCCCGGTACATGTAGTAGGTAAGGGTATAGGTCGACGTTCCGGGACCGCCGCCGGTCATAATTGCCATATGTTCAAACGCCCGAAAGCCGCCGGTCAGAGCAATGATAAGACAGAATCGGTACGTTTCAGACAGGAGCGGAACCGTTATCGATACCGCCTTCCGAATCGGCCCGGCACCTTCAATCGTTGCGGCCTCAAAGTACGCGTCGGGTATCGCTTTTACGGCGGTGAAGATGAGAATCAGGTGGTATCCCAGAAATTGCCATGCGTTGACTACAGCGACTGCCCAGATCGCCGTATTGGGACGACCCAGCCAGTTCTGTCGATAATCGGCACCGAGTCGCTCCAGAAGCTGATTAAAGAGCCCGTATTCGGGATTATACATGGAAAGCCATAGCTGACAGACCACCGTAACCGACAACACAACCGGAACAAAAAAGGCATCGCGGAATATCCGCCCGCCCCGGATGCGCGTATTGGCCAGGGTAAACGCAAATATCGTGGCCAGTCCAATCTGGTATACCATCAGGACCAGGGCGAAAATTACGCCGTTTTTCAGGGAAAGAAAGAAGTCCGGGTCTGAGAACAGAAAGCGGAAGTTCTGCAATCCATCAAACACAGGTACGCCCAACCCGTCCCAGGAATAAAAACTCATACGAACAGACTGCAATACCGGAATTGCCAGAACCACGGTATACACGACAACTGCAGGTAGTATGAAAGTGTAGATTGCGTAAGGAGAGTACAGATTTTTTGTGGTCATGTCGTTTTCCCGCGGAAATACGACGCAGTCCCGATAGATACAGGTACTGCGTCGTCTCGATTGTGCTTACTGTACCGGAATAACCCGATCCATCGCCTCAACGAATTGGTCGACGTCCATGGTTTCGGCCATCAGTTTCTGCAGGTTGTCTTCAAGGGCAGTCTTGAACTGCGCATCTGTCAAACCCCAGGGGAAGGTGGTATTCGTCTCAATATCGCCTGCCATTGACCAGAATTCCCGTTGGAGCGGGTTGTAGCCGCCTTCAGGCTCCGGTGAGTCCCGTACAACTGGAGGAAAACCCTGTTTCACCGTACCACCTTCGGCGAATGCCAAAGCGAGCTGAATGGCATACCGCGCCGCCTCTTCCTTATTTTCGGAGTACGGACTTACTGCGAATCCCCCGGGAAATGCGCCGCCGCTGAAGTTCCATCGGACCGCATCCATCCGTCCCGCGTCTGCAAGAGGATAACTTGTGAATATGGCAACATCTTCACCAAGATCGTCGTACAGTGTCGACAGTGCCCACGCC
This sequence comes from uncultured Spirochaeta sp., assembly GCA_964496635.1. Lineage (GTDB taxonomy): Bacteria > Spirochaetota > Spirochaetia > DSM-27196 > Alkalispirochaetaceae > Alkalispirochaeta. Next base: position 29,162 of record CAZCAE010000034.1, on the reverse strand, counting down.
CCGTTTACCAGCATGGCGGCGCGTCCTTCAACAAACTGGGCGTATGCCTGATCATACCCCGTACTGAACGCCCCGGGTACGACAATTCCGGCATCCACCAACTCGGCAAACCGTTCAACAGCGTTGCGATACGGTTCGTCGGACATCATGGCCTGACCTTTATCGAGGGCAACGATTCCGCGGGGATCAAAACGAGTTGCAATCATGTCAAAAAGCTGGACTCCCGGCCACTTCTCCCGTGCAAACAGCGAAACCGGAATGACCTCATTGGCGGCGAACGTTTCCACGGCGGAGCGGAATTCCCTGTAATTCGTCGGGACGGGTACGTTGTTTTCATCGAAAACCGCTTTGTTGTAATAAATCAGAGCAACCCAGGGCCCGACATTGGGAATAGCATAGATATTCCCGTCTTCGTGATACATCAAGTCACGCATTGCAGGGCTGAGCTGATCTTCGATTCCCAGCTCTTGGACATACGGATTAAGGGGTAGAATATTGTTGGATCTGCGGAACGTCTCAATAATATCGGCGTTGGCATCGAAAATATCCGGTAACGCACCGGCCGCCGCATAGGTCTTGATCTTCTGGTTATCGTCCCGTGCCCGAACCTCTATCTCCAGGTCCACATTTGGCATTTTCTCTTCCATCTGAGCTACTGCATAGTCCATTGGAATCGTTTCCGTCTCATCGGTATACTGCGTATATATGCGAAGATTGATCTGCTCGTCACTTTCAGCACCAGACTCCGTCGTTCCGGAGGCCGCTACCAGGCCCGCGGCCAGTACGCATAACACCAATGACAGCGTGAGTACTCGTCTTTTCATGTCTGTCCTCCCTTTCTGGTATTTCTGCTTTCAGACTACCATCGCTTCTGGGGGCACGAAATGGACTATTCCAAAGTGACTTGTACAAATCGCAACTATCGGATGAACACAGCCGCTCTATTCTTCAATGCGATTCACCAGGGCGGCGATAAAGCGTGCCGCCGGGGCGCCGTCCACAGCGTCGTGGTCGAAGAGAACGGTCATATAACGTAGTTCAGGGCGCCCGCGGCGTCCTGCCAGCGGGTAAGGGCGTCCGCCAGGGTGATGTCTTCCAGCTCCCGGCGGATGCAGTCATTCAGCGCCGTCAGAACGGGCTGCTCCGGTGTCGTGGCCTGAACCTGTGTACCCGAGCCCGGGGTTGCCTGGTTAAACCAGGTTGGTTCAAGAGCAGTGATGATCGTGACCAGCTTTATCGCAGAGGGTTCTCCCACAAGCCGGTAACCGCCGGACTTGCCTTTCGTGCTGTCAATGATACCGGCCTGCTTGAGATCAAGCAGTATGGCTTCCAGATACTTTGGTGGAATATCGTACTGCCGGGCTATCACCCCGGCAGAAGTGCGTACCGACGGTCTGACTGCCAGAGCGACCAGCGCCCGCAATGCATAGTGAATTCGTTGTGGCCACATGGTTCAGTTTTCCTCGTTTTCCGTACGGGCGACGGCTGCACTGTAGAAATCTCTGGCCGTGATAAACATGGTACGAAGTTCACTCCACCGATCAAAGAGCGTATTCAGAGTCTCCGCAGTCTGCGCCCCGGATTCGGGATAGTCATGGGCCAGATTGTTTCTCAGTCCCCGAAAAAACTGCCATTTCTCTTCCGACGACAGGGCACCCGTCTTTTCCAGATAGCTGAGAATATCGAGAAATGGCCGCGGGCTGTCGTCAGCGCGTATGTACGCATGGAGACTCGGCAGAAACCGATTTGCCATTGAATCCTGCAGTTTGGTGAACCTGTAAATAAACTGATCAAGAACCGGTACTACATCATCGGGCAAATCATGAAGCGTATCACCTGTAAGGGGGAAGTGATCGACAAGAAGGGACGTTGAGCGCTCCATCTGACGGAGGTGAGACTCACCCTCCCGGATAGCCGAGTCGATAGTTGCTTGAGTTGTGTTATCTCTCACACAGCAACTCCGGAACGCCGGGCGTTGGCCACAACGGGTTTGTCCGTCTCCGGTGAAGCAACTACCAGATCGATCTTTCGTTCCCCGATCTGCCGTTGGATGTCGGCGACGGCCGAAAGTTTGGCTGTTATCGCCGAGTTGGAATCCGGGTCAATATCGGAAACCTCCACCAGCAGATCTATGTCGCCGCCCCGACGACTGTCGTCCACCCGGGACCCGAAGAGAAACACCCTTGCATGAGAACCGAAGTACTTCGAAACCGCGTTCCGGATGGCACGACGTTGTATGTCATTCAGCCGCATGATGACATCATTATACCACGCCGGGCGGTCAATCCGGAACTGTCTGCAGCAACTGCATGCGCCGTGACGATTCACGGACTACCATACCGCCATGAAACGTTCGCTGGACCCTTCGTTGCTGGAATCACTTCTGACTATGGTCTCCTTCGTGGAGGCTCGAGACGCCTATACCGGCGGTCACACCTGGCGGTGGCAGACTCCTTTGACGCCATGACCAGCACCCGGGCGTATCGCCAGGGACTGGCGGCAGAGTTGACCCTGGAGCAGATTCGTATACACAGCGGCACCCAGTTTGACCCGTCCGTCGCCGCAGCGATGATACAACTGGGCGAGTCGGACACACTGAAGCATATTCTGGGACACGCTACGGAAGAACATCTGATGCTGAACTGTCCCAAATGCGGCCCTATTCTGGTACCGCCGGAGGGTGCTGCCGACGGCGATACCATTGGCTGCCACAGCTGCGGTGGTGCCTTTACCCTCCACGCCGACGGGGGAATGAGCACCCCATCCATGCCGGATCTGGACCCGCGACCGGTACGTTCCGTCCTCAGGGGAGCCTCACGGCGCATCGAGTTTCGGGAGTTTGTTCCAGCAAAGCTTCATCAGCAGTAGCGCGTTATACTTCGAATTTCAGAACGCTCTTCGTCCCGTCACTGCCTTCAACAGTATAGGTACCGTTCAGTTGTTCAGCCAGCATTCTGACGATAGTAAGGCCGAAACCCGGCGACTTGTTGGCCGTTTCTCTTGTATCCAGACCAACGCCGTTGTCCGAAATAGTAAGGGTTACCTGTTTCCCGGCCTTGTCCAAAACGATAGCAACATGACCGTCCTTCCGCTTCGGGAACGCATACTTGAACGTGTTTGTCAAAAGCTCATTTATGATAATGCCGACGGGGATTGCCTTTTTTGAACTGAGGGTAAAATCGTGGATCGTCTGTTCAACGGTTACGTTCGTCCGGTCGGGGAACACCGCGATGAGTGAATGAACCAGGCTTTCAATATAGTCTTTGGCGGAAACGTCCCGATAATCCTTGCCGATCAAGAGCTTTTCGTACAGAACTCTGATGCTTTGAACGCGGGAAATCGCTTCCTGCAGGGCGGTTTGAACCTGCGGGTTATCGGAAGAGTTCGCCTGAAGCGACAGCAGACTTTCAACCTGCGCCATATTGTTCTTTATGCGGTGGTGGACTTCCCGAAGGACAGTTTCTTTTTCTGAAAGCTGCCGCCGACGTTCATCCTCCACCCGCTTGCGTTCGGTGATATCAAGGGCGGTGAAGGTCACCCCTTGAGATAGGTCCTCCATATCCAACGGTGTAGAACTGAGCAGTACATCAATGACAGTACCGTCCTTTTTCCGCCAGTGCGTTTCAACACTGCCTGTTCCGTGGTCTTCTATCTGGGCATACTTCTCGCGACCGACAAATTCGAACTCATCATCGGAGGGATACAGGATCCGGGCGCTTCGTCCGATAAGCTCGTGTTCTTCAAACCCCGTCATCCGACACACCCTGTTGTTGACGGCCTGTAACACCCGGTTCATAACCAGACCGATACCAACCGGGGCGCTTCTGAAAATGCTGCTGATCCGTTTCTCGCTTTCTTTCAGCGCGTCTTCCGTCCGCTTGCGTTCGGAAATATTCTCGAATGTCGCGTAGACCTGGTACGGTTTTTCGTCCCCGGGATGAAAAAGCGGAATGGCCGTGATTGAAAGCCAGACATACTCATTTCTTTCCGGGACAAAAACAGCTCTGTCGCACGGACCGACCATTTCTCCTGTTCTGAGTGCGATCATTGCCGGGTGATCGGAACCGGAAACGTTGTTACCTTCTGCATCAACCATCTTCCAGCGGGGATCCATGGATGTTTTTCCATTCATCTGATCAACAGTCAGTCCCAGTATTTTTTCCGCCGCCGGATTTGCGGCAATAATGGTACCGTCCGCCAAATGGTAGACGACTCCGGGAGACATCGTCTCAAAAAGACGACGGTGCTCTTCTTCACTCTCTTTCAGTTTCTTCTGGTATTCTTTTTCTTCCGTGATATCGCGCACCCACTCCACAAACATGGTGACATTCTTGTGTTCATCCAGGACGGGAATAGCACGGATATCCACCCACATGCCCTCGGGAAGCTCGACTTCTCTTTTCAACGCTTCACCCGTTTCAAGAACGGTCTTCGCCAGACAGTCGGGGCATATCCTGTCCAGATCACGATACGTTGTATAACACTTAGCCTGCATTCGGCGCCTGTCTTCCGGTACGTCGGCGAACCCTCGCCAGTTGCTGTAGAGGATATTCATATCGGGGTCATGAATAGATATCATATCCGGCACAAGCTCAAGCACAGACCTGAACCGGGCATCGCTTTCCGCCAGGGAGGCTTCTCGGTGACGAAGCTCCTCTTCCGCGCTGGTAAGCTCTTCGTTTGCCTGTTCTAATTGTTCTGCCAGAGCGTAGAGCTCCCGATTTCTTTTTTCGTAATTGTAATACGCCTCATGAAGCTTGAAGGCCATTTTTATTGAAGCGTGCAGAACGGTCGGACCCGAGTTCTTTACTACATAGCCATACGAGGTGATTTTCTCGGTCTTTTCTACAACTTCGGGTTCAGTGTGGGAGGATAAAAAGACTACCGGGATCTTTTTGCTGTTCAGGATCTGTTCAGCGGCCTGGGTACCGTCAATGCCGGGACCGAGGTTGATGTCCATGAGAATCAGATCGTACTGTGGATCGGTTGCCAGGGCAGACTGCACCGCTTTTTCGCCGGTTGTCACGTGATGGACTGTATAACCCATCTTCTCCAGCTGTTGCGTCTCAGCCAAAGCCAATATGGCTTGATCCTCAACAAGGAGGATCGTCTTCTTCTCGTTCATCGTTCTCCCTGTCCCAAGCATAAACTATTTCTATTAAAGTCGGTATCGTCGGTAGTTTCGGTTTTTGGTGCGTTCCGGTATTATCAATATCATGAATGAAAAACCTGGATGGGGAATTATCGGGACAGGCGGGATTGCGGCACTTCAGGTGCAGGATCTTCTGACGGCGGGTCTGCGAGTGACCGCCGTGGGAAGCAGAAAAAAGGAGACGGCCGAAGCATTTGCCGACCGTTTCGGGATTGCGAACAGGCACGGAAGTTACGAGGAGCTGGCGGCGGACCCTGACGTCGACATTGTCTATGTGGCAACGCCCCACCCCTTTCATGCATCCAACGCTCTTACTGCCATCAAAGAGGGAAAGCACGTCCTGGTGGAGAAGCCCTTTACCATCAACGCAAAGGAAGCCCGGGAAATTGCAAAAGCGGCAAAAAAGAAAGGTGTTTTTGTCATGGAAGCAATGTGGACGCGGTTTCTGCCGGGTATGGTTGCTGTCATGGAACGCATACGGGCCGAGGAGATCGGCACGCCCCGGGTGCTGCTGGCGGACCACAACCAGTATCTGCCGCGGACAAAGGCGGTGCGTCTTCATGAGCCGGAGCTGGGTGGTGGAGCGCTCCTTGACCTGGGCATTTATCCTTTGTCATTTGCCTTTGCCCTCTTTGGCCCGCCCGAAAAGATAACGTCGAAAGGTACTCTCACGGAACTGGGAGTGGATGAACTGACCGCCATGATTCTGGAATACGACTCCGGTGCCCAGGCGTCGCTCCACACCGGCTTTCTTGCACCAGGGCCGAACGTTGCCTCGGTTATCGGCACAAAGGGCCGCATTGATCTGGATGCGGTCTGGTACAATCAGACACCCTTTTCCCGCTACGACCGGGACGGCATGGTTGTTGAACGGTACACCGAGAGGATTGCCGGTCGCGGCATGCAGTATCAGGCCCTTGAAGTGGAGCGGTGTATCGCCGAAGGGCTCTCGGAAAGCCCGGTCATGTCCCTTACCGAGTCTGTCGCCATTATGGACGCAATGGATACCGTTCGGAAACAGATTGGCGTGACCTATCCGTCGGAGGCGAAATGATTGTTGTGAACACCGACTATATTTCCGGCCGGGACCTGGAAACGCTGGAACTGGTACGGGGATCTATGATCCAGTCAAAGCATCTGGGTCGAGACATCATGTCGGCACTGAAAACCATTGTTGGCGGCGAGCTGAAGGGATACTCGGAGATGCTGAACCAGGCCCGGGATATTGCCACCCGGCGCATGGTGGAACAGGCAGAATCCCTCGCCGCAGACGCGGTAATCAATGTCCGGTACGCTACCAGCGCGGTCATGCAGGGCGCCGCTGAAGTTATGGCATACGGTACGGCGGTAAAGTTCCGCTGAACGAAGTTCAATATCAGAATGGTCAACTTGATTGTGCCAGTTCGATGTGCCAGACGGTGTGGGGTTTCCGGGTAATCCGGAGGGTACCCTTCAACTGGGCAATCAGGGCCGTTATGATCTCCATACCGGCGGTTTCCGGCGGCTCCAATACCACGCTATTGGGTATACCAACTCCCCGGTCGGCGATATCAATGGACAGTAACGATCCGTTCCGGGTCAAGGTGATCCATAGCGGTTTCATCGCTTCTCCCGGATAGGCGTGCTCCACCACGTTTGTTAGCACCTCATTCAGAATAAGCCCGAGAAGCACGGCGGTATCCATTTCCACGACGTTCTCCACGCCGGAATCGTCAAGGTGAAGTTCCAGGACTCCGGCAGTATGGGAAAATGCAGCGATGATGGAACGGATATACTCGGTCAGGTCTACAGCGTCCAGACGGTCTGTGCGATGAAACACTTCGTGGGTTGCCGCGAGTGTCTGAATGCGTTGCTCTGCCTGTTCCAGAACGGCGGTTGCTCGTTTTTTCGCATCGTCTATTCGGCCGCGCTGAATGGACAAGAGACTGGCGATGATCTGCAGGTTGTTCTTTGTCCGGTGGTGCAACTCCCGCAACAGAACTTCGTTCTTTTTACTGAGTTGCCGCTGGTGTTTCAGAGCCGTCTTAAGGTCCGCCGTGCGTTCTTGGACTTCCTGTTCCAGGTAGTTTCTGCGATCCCGCTGTTCCATCGCGGTTGACCGGACTATTGAGAGAATGAGCAGCAACAGAGTGCTGCCACCGAGAATGCTGAAAAGGAACGCGGTAAACGGCCCGCCGACTACGTGCATATTTGTAACTATCCAAAGGAATACGTACACGGCAGTGAACGGCAGATAGACTCGGTAGACATTTTTGTCGATTTTCCGGTATCGGCCGGCAAGGAGATATCCAATGCCGAGAAAAACGAGGCTTGTCAGATCGGCGGGCCCCGACGTAACCGCCGAAGCAATTGCAGCAATAAAACAGAAGAGAATTTGTACCCACTGTCCCACGGAGCCGACATAGACTACCGTTAAAGCTGCGGTTGGTACGAAGAAAGCCGACAGCCATACAGAGGGATGGGATAGTACATGTAACACAGGCATCCCGAGTATGAAATATCCATCAACAAAAGCGAGCACCGATGCGATCGAACTGCCAACAACGATGATCAAACCAGCTGTTTTTTGTTGCCAGACAACATACTCGGGCAGATTATTTGAATGCAATTCCGCCGGCTCCTGGGCGGATTGTACCTCAGTCTATCGTATGGACCAATAGCCCAGGGTACCGATGTCGTCCAGGTTCAATATTTCATCCATCTGCGGGCAGTCCACTGCCTGTATCGTCTGCTCCAGTCGCTCTCTGGTCGTTTCGAAATCGAATGCTCCCGAGGCGACGGGATTGTACTTTCCGATAGCCGCATCTATCTGGATATCCCTCTGATAGTCCAGGACCATGCTGAGGGCAACGAGAGCCATTCCGCGTTCGATGACCGCCCTGTCGCCCCCGTCGAAATGGCCGATCAGCTGGAGACGATCGAGAATGCTTCCGTCATCTTGACTGGACGCGTTAAAATACGGCTTCGTCTCCCGTATGGACATGATATACGTCCCCAAATGGGCTACTGCGGTGCGGGCGGCGTTCCGGCAGCCTGCCAGGAAAGGGATCGCTCCTATAAGCCGGGCTATCGGCTTTGTCCTGAGCCATTCCGATTCTACGGTGTCCATTCGAAAGGTCGCGGCGGTGGCCCCGACAATGGATTCCCATTGTTCCTTAAAGCCCTGTAAGGTAGCATTTGTATGAAGCGTCATACCTTCTCTCATCGTGTTCCTCCATATATATGGTATCTATTGTGCCAACGGCACAAAACCACACTATACCTGCTGATTTCAGGAGTCAACCGTGATTGATTTCCTTCTGGCATCATATGCGCTGAAAGACGAACAGCGTGCCGGGTGGGTACTTCGGGATGTTTCTGAACCGGAATCGGTGGCCGATCACAGTTGGGGAACGGCTCTGCTGTGTCTGTTGTACGCACCCGACAATGAAGCTCCCTATCGAGTAGACCGGGAGCGGGCGGTTGCCATGGCTCTGGTTCACGATATTGCCGAGGCGGAGATGGGCGATGTGGCTACGCGGGTACATCCGGAAGAACGGACAATGTCACCGGAGGAGAAACGACGGCGTGAGAGCGAGGCGTTCGAGACACTGGTATCGCTTTTGCCGCAACAGTTGGTGGGGCGAGCAGAACTGGTTGAACTGTGGCGGGAGTACGAGGCGGCCCAAACAGATACGGCCCGGTTTGTCCGGGATATGAATCTATGTGACATGTGTCTGCAGGCTCTGTTGTACCAGCGGCACCAGCGCTACGACGCCGCCGTCACCAATCCGGCATTCGGGCATTTTGAACGTCTTGATGAGTTTTTTGAAACCAGCCGGCCCCGGATATCGACTGAGACGGGGCGGCGGCTCCACGAAGAAATTGAGCGTCGGTACCGGCAATTGTTCCCGACATGAACACCCGGCGGGAGTGCCGGGAGGAGGTGGTGCAACACGATTGTGTAAACAAGCCCTCAGGACGCCACGCGACCTATCCCGGCGTCAACCGCCGGTTCCGGCATTGCCGTCAGGTACCCCGTTCGGACACAAAGATCGAAGAGCTCGCTGGGCATGATCTCATTGTCGGTTGTTTCGTAGCCGTCAAAGTAGCGGGTTATCTCTACGTGAAGTCCGTCGGGTCGATCTGCGGCAACTGTAAGCACCGCCCGTTGGCCCGGCGTCGATTTGATCTCATAACATTTCATGAAACCCCCTCATACCGTGAATATCGGCAGGAGGGGGCGAAACATGAGAGCCCAAGGGGACGCGACCAGCCGCCGGCGAACGTGCCCCCGGCAACCGGCTGCCAACCGCCGGCCGGCAGTTCCGCGGTTACCCCTGGTAGATCACGTCACGACCGATAGTACCTACAAGCACGTCCAGGTAATCCGGTCGCTGGACACGAGTCACCTCCCGGCGGCACCAGGACAGGGAGTCATGAATACCGGCACTGGGTGCCATATCCGTTTCCAGTGCATGCTCCAGATAGGCAATTTCCCGTTCCAGGTACGCAATTTCGCGGTCACGATAAGCTTCAAGACGCCGTCGGTACCAGTCGGACTGAAGAACATACTCCCGTTCAAAGAGTTTGCGGATTTCGGGATCTTCGGCGGTTTTCCCTTCATAGCTGCCTTCTGCCATGATATGCAGCAACGCCTTCAGCGGAGGGATGGCCCCTTCCACGCTACCGTCCTCTATATAGGCTTTTGCGACTTTCTGCTGGGTTTCCACAATGTTGTTAATGCCGTCAACGAAGTCGTCCAGATTCTGCAGCTCCGGTTTCAGCATTTCTTCGTTGAATACCAGTGCCGGTGAGTCAAATATGCGTCCAAAGAAATTGATCGCAAACTCCTGTGTAATCCGGTATCCCAGGCGGCTTGCCAGTACTTTCTTGCCGTTGTGCTCGAAGTCTTCGAGCTTTTCCAGAGAACCGTTTTTGATAAGAAACGCCGGGTCCCGCTCAAAGGGCTGCAGGCGCGACCACATTTCCGGCATAAGCAGACTGATATCGTGCTGGACCTTGAAGTTGGGCCCTATGTACCCTGCGGCGGAGCTGAAACTGTTATATCCGGCCAGAATGTAGGACAACAGAGCGTTGTTCAAATCGGACGTGGGCACCAGAGCGTTAAAAGGACCTTTGGTCAGAGCACCTTCGGAACCGGCTCCCGTCGTGGACGGTGATTTGCCGGTAAGGCTGGAGATGAAATCCATAAACAGCTCCGGCAGCTCCTGGTAGTGAATAGGACCATATACTGCCAGCGGGCGGATACCCGCCTTGTGGTCCGGCGGGTTGTTCCGTCGGCCCGGCAGGATAGCGTTTACCGGGTGGTATACCGGCTTGCCTGCAGGTATCTTCCGGTACAGCCGTGCTCCCAGATCGGCGATATACCGGTCCCGGGGTTTCAGCACCGCAGGATCGGTCTGCAGATACCGTGGGTTCTTGGAGGGCGCCCCGTCGACAATGCGGGGATGGGAAGAGAGAACGAAAAACCGGGTCTCTGGTTCTTCCACCACCGACCGGATCAGGGCCTGTACCGGTCGAGTATAATCGGTAAATTCCAGGGTGCGATTTACAAATTCCTGAGCCTTGTCCTGGGTAAAGGGGTTGAAATTCGAGACAAATACGGGAGCGGATGAGATATCCTTTTCCGCCTGTTTGTCGTACCCGCGGTGAATGGCGTCGTCGGGCCGCTGAAAGAACCGGTACTCGCAGTTCTGGGTAAACTTGATACTGGGGTTGCTATAATCGCTGTTGAGACCTTCCAGCCACTCAACGGGCACCACTACGCTGGCGGAAATATCGTCTTCCCATTGCACCTTATGGGATGGCATGAAGTCCTGCCGCAGTTTGTGTGTCCAACCGGTTCCATCTTCCTGCATACCGACGCGGAGATAACTGCCGATAATCGGGCGACCCAGGTATTTCAGAACATTGCCGCTGGCGCCGTTAACCACATCAACACTGAACTTGTCCCGCCAGTTGTCACCCCAGTCTTCGTGATAGAACCGTTTGACCAGAAAGACCAAAGCTTTAATGCGGTGTGGAATTGATTCCAGCCAGGCGTTGAACTCCACTGTATTTCCCGATGACGGTGTCAACAGCTTGATGACCGAACCAAGGCTCCGCGCCCGGGAAAGAATCTTGCGGCTTACGTGGCCCTTTCCGTCGGGAGGCTGAATAAACCTGTCGCTGTAATCCCGGTTGATAATCTCTTCGACCATGTCCATGTCATGCTTGTAGTCGGCGATGATCAGGGGGGTATAGTGCATGGCGTCATCCAGCGCCTTGGAAATCTCCGACTTGCCGCCACCGGAGACGGTGCACGGTTTATGGCAGAGGGTTCCTTCCGCGACGGTTCCCACCAGGCGCCACGAGCCGGAAACGGGATGTTGCTCCATATGAACCTTGAAGCCGGTAGGATGAATATAGGTACGCTCCGGCAGGACCAGCAGCGTCCTGTCTCGGCCTTCACTGTCAACCCAGTTTGCCTCCTGGGCGTCCAGATCTATCGTTGCGCCTTCCGGAAGAAAGATGATGTCGCGGTAGGTTGTATCTACACCGTAACCTTCCGGTTGGACTTCCATGGCATCCCCCAACAGAGCAGGAAGGTCTACGAAACGGTGTTTCCGCGCCCGAAGGTTACTGTCCGGGACAAACTTCATACCCAGGTTGTAGCTGGGAAATGCCAGGGCGCCGCCGGCATGCTCCTCTTCGACCATACCAAAGAGGTTTGCGGAGTAACTGATCTGCGTCTTTACTTCTTTCTTGGAGTACCCGAAGTAGTTATCCGCGATGAGGGTCACCATGATTCCACGTTCGTCCCGGGCGGTAATTTTAAAGGGAGTTCCGTCGTTATAGAGTTCACCGGGATCTTCCCAGCACATTCCTTCCCGTTTCTGCCGTTCTGTTGCCTTGGAAATATGCGGCAGCCCCATATCCTTTTTCTTTACCGTTACCAGATGGGTTGCCAGAATGATACAACCGGTATGCCCCGTCCAGTGCTGCGGATCCAGGGCGCTGTCGTTCTCCGGAAGGTAGGGATCTCCGGCGTTACCAAAGATGGACTCCACGAAGTCAAGGTTCGCAACGAGATTTCCCGGGGCAAAAAATCGAATCTCTGTATACCGCTTCTGCAGAACCCCCGGCACTTCCGGCTGTACAATCGGCTTCAGCAGGAGGCTGACAAACCGGCTCGCCGGCTTTTCCGCGTCCATAGTAAAGGGAATTTCCGCAAGTTCTTCCGGTGGATTGAGAGCTTCCCGAAAAAGGTTCAGAAAAACGTTCCGGGGAACCGCTTTCTTGTCCAGGGGAATCGGAAGCCCCCCTTCGGCAACGTGAAAGACTCCCTTTGTAGTGCGTCGATCGTGTTTGGGATTGTGGAGAATTCCCTGTTTGATCCGATAGGAGTTTACAATGTCGGTATGAAAGCCATGCCTGGCCGGAGGCAGTGAAAGCTCCCGGGCAAGCCCATACCGGTCCAGAATAAACGAATTACCCGGTAACCGGGGAATTGCAGCGCTCTTGCCGTCGGCGGCGTCGGGGCTCTCCGCCCCGGCAAGATAATCGGCCAGAAACGCCTGAATCCGCTCATCCGCCGGGGGAAGATATTCTTCCAGAATGCGGTTTTTTTCCCGGAAATTCCTCACGACCCCGTCGGCCAGTTTGAGCATGGACTCGTCCTCTTCCGGGACGGTAGCCAGTCCGTGAGTGGCAAGTTTAAAGTTTATATAGCTGATCATTCGTTTTCGATGGTCCGGATCGGTGTGTGGAAAATCGAGCCCGAAATCGGTGGGAGTCAGTTCCCGGTCGTTTGCTGTCTGCATGGCTCTATCCTAAATGGGGATGCGCTCTTATGCAATCAGCGTTATAATGACGGATTCAAACAACAACCGAAGGAGCAATTATATGAACAATATGAAAATTATCGACCTGACTATGCCTCTGGGTATAGGAACGCCGCCCTGGCCCACCTACGAGCCCCTGCAGGTGAAATACTTCAAACGCCTCGCCCCCAACGGAGCCAACGGTCAGCTGGTAACTCACTCCAACCATCTGGGCACCCACCTTGACGGCGAAATTCACTTCCACACCCCCGGCAAGGACATCGCCAGCCTGGATATGGACTTTCTCGTACATGACGGTGTCATTGTCGATCTGTCCGATGTTGCCGGTGAGTACGATGTCTATACATCTCAGATGATTGAAGAACGGGTAGACGTGGAAGAAGGCGATATTCTCATAATCTCTACCGGCTACCACAAGTACGGGTGGGACCAGCCCACCGGCGACGAAGTCACCTACATGGTGAAGCACCCCGGTCCGGACCGGGAGTTTGCAGAATGGGCAAAGAAGAAGAAACTTCGCTGGATTGGCGTGGACTGCGGCAGTGCCGACCATCCTATGAACACCAAGATCCGTGACTGGATGCCCCGACAGGCGGCGGAGTGCGACGCCCACTTCAGGAAGAAGTACGGCAAGGGTCTTACGGACGTCTTCACCGACGACAAGTATCAGCTCATGCACATAGAGATGTTCCCTCACGGCATTATTCACGCCGAGTGTATCGGTGGTGACATTGACCTGCTTCTGAACGAGCGGGTTACTATCGGTTGCTTCCCCTGGCGCTTTGTAGACGGAGAATCTTCCATCTCCCGTATTGTCGCCTTTGTTGACGATAAGACCTACGAAGAGAAGATGGCCCGGAAGGCAAAAGCCAAACTTACCAAGTTTGGTGATGTTGCCCGGGCAGAGAACGAATGGCTTGTTGAAGAGGGCCGCAAGCGGGCAAAGAACGCCCGATAACGGCTTTTCCGTACTGATGAAATGCCCCGACTCAGGGCCCCTTCACTTTGAGAACACCTGGCCCCGACTGCGGTTGGGGCGTTTTTATTTCGCTCCATGAAAAACTATTGTACAATTCACCATGACCACACAGACAACAACAAACCGAAAACCCCTTGAGGGTATAAAAGTCCTCGATCTGACCCGTGTTCTGGCCGGACCGTTTGCTACCATGCTTCTGTCCGACCTGGGTGCAGAGGTTCTCAAAGTCGAAATGCCCGGTGTCGGTGATGACTCCCGCCATTTCGGCCCGTTTAAAAACGAACGCAGTCTGTACTTTATCAGCATAAATCGGGGCAAACGGAGTATGACTCTGAACCTCAAAACCGCTGAGGGCAAGGAGGTCCTCCGCAAACTTGTGGCGGAACACGACATCCTGGTGGAGAATTTCCGGCCCGGAGTCATGGAAAAGCTCGGCCTGGGCTTCGAGGAGCTGAAAAAGATAAACCCTCGTCTCATATACGCCGTCTCTTCGGGATATGGTCACAGCGGACCGGACAGCACCAAACCGGCCTATGATATTCTTGCCCAGGCTGCCGGGGGCCTCATGAGTGTCACCGGGTGGCCCGGTCAGCCTCCCACCCGAGTCGGTTGCTCCATTGGTGATATCGGGGCGGCTCTCTTCAACACCGTCGGCGTTCTGGCGGCGCTGAACCACCGGCATATCACCGGAGAAGGTCAGAAGGTTGACGTAGCGATGCTGGACGCCCAGGTAGCTATTCTGGAAAACGCTCTCGCCCGTTACCAGGTTGACGGTCGCAGTCCCGAACCTCTGGGAAACCGCCACCCTACCATCAGTCCCTTTCAGGCGTACCGCGCCGCCGATGACTGGATCGTCGTCGCTATTGGCAACGACGCCCTGTGGCAGCAATTCTGCGCCGCCATCAACCGGAACGATCTCGCTTCGGATGAGCGCTTTTCCACAAACCAGAAGCGAACTCACCATCTGGAAGAACTGAACGCCGTACTGGAACCTCTCTTTCTGAAGCGCTCCGTAGGAGACTGGTCGTCACTTTTCTCGGAGAACGGCATTCCCCACAGCAGGATAAACAAGATAGAGCAGGTTCTGCAGAACCGGCAGGTCCTGGCGCGAAACATGATCGTCACGGTAGAGGACAGACTGGCCGGTACGGTCAGCGTAGCCGGCAACCCTATCAAAATGAGTTCCATGGAAGATTCTACTACCCGACCGCCCATTCCCGAACTGGGAGAGCACACCAGTGATGTCCTGCGGGCCCTCGGCTACGACGATGACCAGATTGCGGCCATGTACGAACAGGGCGTTGTGTAATGGCTGCGGATAACGGCCGGCCGGTGCCGGACTGTGTCATCCCACCGGCAGACCAGGCAGGCCCGTCTCGGAAAGACCTCGAAAACCTCCTGGACCGCATTGACCGCCGTGAGAAGGACGTGCTCTCTCTGGTGCCGGATGAAGAGCCTGCCGCTCGACGCAAGCGGATTCTTCAGGAGTTGGAACGAATAGAACAGCAATGGCCGGACAAGTCGTCCCGACCACCGCTGTTTGGTGTGGTAGTCGGCGTAAAGGATCTTTTTCACACAAAGGGCTTCCCTACCCGCGGGGGCTCGCAGCTTCCGGCGGAGGCCTTCAACCGGCCCGGTGCTCCGGGGGGTATATACAATCGTGTTACAGAAGATAGGCTAAATTCCGGTAGCACCATGACTTCCGGCCGAAATATGAATCATGATTCCGTAACTCATGATACAGAAAAGGATTCACCGAATCACTGCAACACGATTCTCGATACTGTAGACGCCTCAACGGTGGCCCGCCTGCGCGCCGCCGGCGCCATTCTGCTTGGGAAAACCGTCTCCACCGAGTTTGCCTACTTTGCGCCCGGGCCGACACGCAACCCACTGAACAGGGCTCACACGCCCGGAGGATCCTCCAGCGGCTCCGCCGCAGCGGTGGCCGCGGGGTTCTGCCACCTCGCCCTGGGGACCCAGACTATCGGCAGCATCAGCCGCCCCGCGTCGTTCTGCGGCGTCACCGGATTCAAACCCAGCTACGGGCGGGTGAGCACTGAGGGAGTGATCCCCTTTTCACCGGCGGCGGACCATGTGGGGGTCATAGCACCGGACGTCGCCACCGCCTCCCGAGCGGCAGCGGTCATCGTTGAAGGCTGGAATGCCGGACAGGCCGATACCGCCCAGGTCGCCGTCGAACTGTCGGAGGCAAAACGGGCAAAATCTGCGGAGTCAGGAATATCAGCGGTACCCTCGGGACTTCGGGACCTGATCCGTACGGAAATCGGTACCGTTCTGGTTCCGGACGACGCCTATCTTCAACAGGCCGAAGACGAGGGACGGGCGGGACTTGAGTCGGCGGTTGAACGGCTTATCGGTCTGGGCGTACGGGTCACCCGTATATCCATCATGGACGACATCGCCGCAGTCAATGAAGCTCATCAGAACATGATTGCCCGGGAGTTTGCGGAAGTTCACCGCTTCTGGCTGGACGAGTTTGCGGCCATGTACCACGAACGGAGCCGCCGGCTCGTCGAGAAGGGGACTGCCGTCTCCAACGAGTCCTACCGGTCCGCCCTTGCGGGACGGGCGCTCTTGCGGGAGCGTCTGGACGCCGCACTCCGTCGCCATGGCGCGTCCCTCTGGATCGCCCCGGCCACCGTCGGTGAGGCTCCCAAAGGAATTGACGCAACGGGCAATCCCATTATGAACCTGCCGTGGACGTACGCGGGGGTACCTACCGTTGCCCTGCCGATTTACCACTTGCCTCACGGCAGGGGGCCGACAGGTCTTCCCCTGGGTGTCCAGCTCGCCACTCCCTTCGGCAAGGATGAACGACTCATATACCTGGCATCACTGATAGAAGGAGCATTTCATTGAACACTATCGGATCCATCGGTTTTCACCACATTGCAATTGCCGCCAACGACTTTGACCAGAGCACTACGTTCTACCGGGACGGATTGGGGTTCCGGGAAGTACTTGCCTGGGGTAAAGTCGGTGACCGGGCGGCCATGTTCGACGTCGGCGCCGGCGGGCGGATCGAGATCTTTGAACGACCCGGTCATATCCTGAATCAGGGACAGCTTCTGCATTTTGCCCTGCGGGTGTCAGACTGCCGCAAGGCTCATGAGGCCGCCCTGGCGGCGGGCGCCACCGAAGTTCGACCACCCCAGGAGCTGGACATCCCGTCGGAGCCGGTCCACCCCGTGACCATATCGTTCGTCTCGGGACCGGACGGGGAAGAGATAGAGTTCTTTCAGGAGCGGTAACCGGCAGCTCGGAAGCACGGCAGGGCGCCGGGACCTGGTACTTCGACCCGGCACTTCTTCCCTGCATTACCGCCACGTCCTGTCGCCACGCCCTACAGCTCTTCGGCGCCGCTTACCACCTCACGCAGAAAATAGTAGCTGTCTTTGGGAACCCTCCGGCCGTTGACGTAATCGGCATAGACGACACCGAAGCGTTTCGTGTACCCCAAAGCCCATTCAAAATTGTCAATGAGGCTCCACACAAAGTAGCCCCGCAGATCTACTCCTGCTTCTATCGCGTCCAGGGCGGCCCGGAAATGCTCCCGCAAATAGGAAACTCGCCGGGGGTCGTGGCAGCGCATGCCGTCGGACGTGAGCTCGTCGGGCATGGCACACCCGTTTTCGGTGATGTACAGGGGCATACGACCCTCCACATGTTCCCATACAAACAGCAGGTGACGGTACAGCCCCCGGGGCGTCACCGGCCAACCCATCTCCGTCGTCTCCTGGTAGGTCGGTACATACCGGAAGCCCTCCGGGTGTGCGCCTTCGGCGACCACCGGTTCAGAATAGAAGTTCAACCCCAGAAAATCGATGGGCGCGGCGATCACCTCCATGTCGTCGTCTTCGACAGGCGGCCGGGGCACGTCCGGATACGCCGCAAAGTGCCGTTCCGGATAACCTTTCCCAATCAGGGGATCCAGAAAAAAGCGGGTCCGCAGATCCATAGCTCTGTCTGCGGCACGATGGTCCGCTTCGGAACGCGTCGCCGGCCGGGGTGTCTCCAGATTCAGGGTAATACCGATTTGCTGAGGGTATCCCGACTCGCGGTACCTTTCCACAGCCAGACCGTGGCCCAGAAGAAGATGGTGCCCCGCCGCCCAGGCATCGCCTGGATCCTTCCTGCCGGGAGCGTGAACACCTTCACAATACCCCAATACAGCGCTGCACCACGGTTCGTTCAGGGTAATCCACATGTCAACGTGGTCCTTCAGCTCGTCAAAACACACCCCGGCGTAGTCGGCAAAGCGATACGCCGTGTCCCGGACAGGCCACCCCCCGGCGTCTTCCAGCGGTTGCGGCAGGTCCCAGTGGTAAAGCGTGGCCACCGCCTGAAGCCCCCGAGCGTGAAGGGAGTCGCTCAGTCGCTTGTAGTAGTCAAAACCGGCAGGGTTCAGCCTGCCCCGCCCTTCCGGTTGAATCCTGGGCCAGGCGATGGAGAAGCGATACGCCCCCAGACCGATATCCCGGATCAACTTCACATCTTCGTCGTAGCGGTGGTACTGGTCCACCGAAACGTCCCCGGTATGTCCGTGAAGCACCTTGCCGGGGGTCCGGGAAAAGGTGTCCCAGATGCTCACTCCCCGGCCGTCCTCGCCGGCAGCTCCCTCCACCTGGTAGCTCGCCGTTGCCACACCCCATACAAAGTCTTCAGGAAACTGTCGTGTTTGCGCCATATTCATTCCTTGATCGTCTGAATTGTTATATCGAACGCCCGGCGTTCCGCTGAGCTCCCATCCGTTGCCGTCTCGCCCTACCCCGGAACTCTCAGCGATTCCGAGGCAGGAGCACAAGAGCAATACCGATGCCCAGGAGAGCGGCGGCGATAGTCGCCCAGAAGGTAGTGGTCAACGTTCCCGTCAGGGAAACAAGAACGCCGGAAACAGCTCCTCCCGAAAGGGCTCCAACTCCATACGCGGTATAGACGATCCCATAGTTTGAAGCGTAATGGTGTGGCCCAAAAAAGTGAACCGTTGTTACCGGCGCAATAGCCAGCCAGCCGCCCAGAAGCATCCAAAGCACGCCGAACCCCAGAAGATACGCGATCACCCTGGTAGAACCGGCAGAAAGGACCAGGACGGAACCAAATGTGATAGCGGAGAATGCGACAAGCACCGCCCGTCGCGCCCCGATGCGGTCCGTTACCCAGCCAAAGAGGGGTCGCCCCATCCCGTTACACACACCAAAAGCGGCGACCGCAACGGCCGCAGTCCGGGGTCTCATGGACATCACTTCTATGGCGTAGGCGGCACTCATACCTATCGTCGTGAGCCCCGCAAAGGTTCCCAGGGCAAAGGTGATCCAAAGCCCGACAAATTCCCGCCGACGAATCATGTCCGCGGGTCCGACATCTCCGTGACTGTCGGCGTGCCCCGAAGCTGAAGCCGACACGGGAGGATGTTGCATGATTAGTGAGACGGTCAGAAGAATTACGACGAAAGAAATACCCAGGATTGTAAATGTCCGGGAAACCCCGAAATGTTCGATGAGTATTTCCGCCAGGGGGGCCGTCACAAAAGGAGAAAGTCCGAAACCGACCAGAGTCAGACCGACCGCGAGGCCCCGCTTTGAGGGAAACCACCCGCCCACAACGGCCAGGGGTACTCCATAGGAAAATCCCACGCCGATTCCGCCAACCACGCCGTAGGTTATAGACAGGAGCGGAATAGTAGAAACCGCGCCGGCACTGATCCAGCCAATTCCTACCAGGAACGCACCGACCGCCATGGCCGACCGCGGCCCAAAACGCGCAAGAAAACGTCCGCCCAGGGGCATACTGAAGGCAAAAGCTCCCAGGAATACGGAATAGGGAATACCGGTCTGCCCGATAGAAAAACCGAAACTCTGCATCAGAGGCTCTCGAAAGACAGACCAGGAATAGACGGTTCCGAGACAGACGTTCCCGAGAATACCGAATATAACCAGATCCCAACGTCGGTCCACGACCGACAAAATAGCAAAGTCGTCGAAGGAACGCAACCGCCGGTGATTATTGGACCAGCGCCACCCTTTATCGATACACTGAAAATCGTGTTTTCCTTTCGGCGTATCGTTTCTATCCCCGCCATTCTCGCGCTGCTTGTCGTAACGGCGTCGTTATTTCTGCTTCCGCGACTGATTCCCGTCGTAGGGGAAGCAGCGGTGCAGCGCCTTTTGGATAGACGGCTTGGTCCCGGATATACCATTTCGATCACCGGTGTCGCCGGTCCTTTATACCGGCAAATCGGATTGGAAACCGTCGCAATCGCCAGGCAACACTCCGAAGGACCACGAAATATTCTGGAAATTGACGGGTTTGTTACCTCCTATGACATAGTATCGTTGTTCTCGTCAAAACCGCTGAGATCTCTTCGTTCTGTCGTTGCCGACGAGATTCGCATCACCGTACCGGAGGTACCGGCCGGTGGCTCACTCAACGGATCACCTGGTGAAGAAACCATTGAAAATGGTGAGAAGGCTTTGTATTCCCTGATGGAATACCTTGGTCCGGAAACCGATGTATCCTTTCCAATACGGGTGCTGGGGAATCCCCATGTAGAGCAGATTGACACACTTTTCGTACGACTCCTTGACCGCCGGCTCACCGTGGAAACCTCGGTCCATGAGTATACCCTCGCCGCAACTATCTCCAGTGTTCCCCGCGAAGCACATTTCGTCTTGAATGGCCCCGGTATCTCCGTTACAGCGAGGGTTATCGACGGTGCGATTTCCGTTGCCGGCACCGTCGTACCGCGACACACGCCGATCGGTCCCCTCTTTGATTCCGGGTCTTTTACAGTCACCCAAACTCTCAGGGACCCGGAGTTGCCTCTCTCCTCTCTTGGGGAAATCGTTTTGGCCTCATCCAGGGGTCAGATGGATCGCCTGGACGGAGCTGAAGGGAACCTCACCCTCTCCCGTATATCGACGCTACTCGACATTGAAGTTGCAGAAGGGCATATCGTTTTCGACATCGCCGATTCGGTGGCCCGCGTTTCCGCCCGGATTGACGGGGGTCCCATGGGATCAGTGGTTATAGACGACCTTCGCATACCCCTGGAGAACCCCTGGGCCGGTCGGCCGGGTAAATTCCGCGTGGCTATTCCCGAGGGGGCTACCCTCCCGTCTACACTCGTCCCGGAAAAGCATAGAGATGTTCTGGCACAGACAGGTGTCATCGGCCTCACCGATAAAGGCCGGTCGATCACCCTGCCGGGAATCACCGTATCTGCTTCCACCGATGCAAACGGCGTGGTCTCAGTCGGGGGTGAACTTCGACGAAACGGCATATACCAGTTGGTGTGGGATGCGGCCGTGGACGTTCCGGGAGGTAAGATCACTGTCACAACAGCCAATATTTCCTGGACTGACGGACGATGGAATCTCTCGGGAGCGCTTTCCGGTACTTTACCGTTGGACGAACTTACGGACCCGTTCCCACATTTTCCAAAACGGGTGTCCGCGGAAGGGGAAATCAGCGTAACCGACGCAAACACTCCCGAAAACACCTTGTCAGTTTTCGCGTTTTACTCTGACGGTGCTATCACACTCGAAAGGGGGTATGTCGCCTTCTCGGGAACACAGCTCTCCCTTGGCAGACCCATGACGGTGACTTCCGTTCAGGACAGGATCACCATTGAGGACGCTCTTCTGTCCGTTGCCGGGGGGATCATCGCCCTCGACGCAGAACTGGGTCGCTCAGATTTTTCGGCGCAGGTTACCCTGGACCGTCTGGCGGTGGACAAACTGTCCGTTCCTGATGTGTATCCGGTGGTTCGGGGTATCCTCTCGGGGAATATTTCAGCATTCGGTTCCTATCGGGCCCCGCGCGTTTCAGCGACGATTGAGATTGACGATCTTTCTGCCTACGGAGAGTCGGGCCATGCCGTACTTTCTATTGAACAGGACGCGGAAAGCCTCCGCATATCCCGCGGAGAGATCCGGATGGGTTCGCTTCTACAGGGGGAGTTTACCGGTCGTCTCCCCGTTACTCTGGACGGTGATGGCATTCGTTTTCTATCGCTTAAGGACTCTTCCTTTGACGGCAATTTCTCCAGCGACCGTGTTGACCGCTTCTTTGCAGATACCTCAGGCGCGTCCACTGTCACTTCCGCACCCCCTGGAAAACTCACGACTCGCCTTGTGCTGCCGGAAGGAACTGGGCGGTTTCATCTGCGCAGCGAGTTTGTACCCTCTCCGAACAACGATTCTCTCGGACTCGCCTCCGGATTCGGGTACGACAGCATTGTCGTATCAGGAGAAATTACAGAACCTCGTCGGGACGGGTTAACGGCATCATTGTCTTTACTGGCCGACGATCGAGAACTTTTCAGGGGAACCGGTGAAATCGGTCTGCCCCGGCTTCAGTGGCAGGCCATTGCAAACGGAGAAATCCCTCTGGAGTTTCTCGCACCGCACCTGCCGGGTCTCGCAGCCCTGACCGGTTCTCTCGAAGTATCCCTCACCGGCAGCGGTAACGGCAGGAACGTAGTTATCGACGGTACGACGGTTCTCCGGAACGGCCAGGTTCGGCCTGTCGGTTCCATGCCGCCCATTACCGGACTGGAAGGGGTGGTCCGGTTTGATCAGACCGGTTTCGTCTCTCAAACACTCCGTGGAGAAATCGGGCTTGCACCATTTTCGGCGACCCTTTCCGGTAACCTGGGAAACGGTGATGTACCGGGGGAGGTAGAAGCGACTGTGTCCGGACAGAACCTGCTCCTTGTCTCATCACCCACCATCCGCGCACGAGGCGACGTGGATATTCGGTTACGGGGACGTCCCGGAGAAGGTTTCGATCTTGAGGGGACCGTAGATGTGCAGAACGGCACGTACTCCCGGGATATTCCTCTCATTGATTTCGATGCAATTCCCCGCATAGATACGGAAGTGACCCAGCTTTTCAGTGTACCGGGGCCGTTCGGCAGAAATGTCCGGCTCAATATCCGGGTTCTTGCAAATCGTTCTATCAATGTGGAAAACAACATCTACAGCGGCCCGTTTTCGGCAGATTTAGTTTTTCGAGGTACTCTCGAAATACCACAACCTCAGGGACGTATCTTTACCGACCGAGGCAGACTTACCTTGCCCCTGACGGTTATCAACGTAGAAAACGCGGTCGTCCGGTTTCCCCAGGACCGTCCGTTTTCTCCGGACATTCAGGCCCGTGGGGTTGCACGAATGCGAAATTACCAGCTCTATGCAACCGTTTCCGGAACACTGCCAAATGTGGAAGTCGATATTGCCTCGACACCGTCGCTGCCCCAAAGCGATGCACTTGTCCTGCTTACCACCGGTTTCGTGCCGGACGAACTGACCGGATCGGGAAATCGGGTGGCCCTGGCTATCGGCAGTCGCCTGGGCGCGCAGTTTGTCAGATCGCTCATTGGAACGGCCGGTGGTGCCGGTGGCGCAGACTTTGCTGATCGGGTTGATGTCATTATCGGTGAAGGCGTCACCCAGTCCGGAGCGGAAACGATAGAAATAGAATTCAGGCTCACTGAAGCGGACTCCTGGTTTCTTGTCTTTCGCCGGGACCGTTACGACCGCTACAATATGGATCTGGCATGGCGCTACTGGATAGAATGAACAGGCGAAAACCCCTTCTGCTCCTGTGCACACTTTGGGGTCTGGCAGCACTATCACTGGTCTCCGGTCAGGAACGAACGGGACCGGTTGTAACTATTGAGGGGGCAGATCGGGTCATACGGGAGACTCTCCGCAGTAAAGTGTCCCGGGAAATTCGGGACATTGAAGTGGGAAGGGCCGTTGCTGCGGACGTGGCGGACATTGCCTATACCATGGAACAGCACCTCAGAAAAGAAGGATACGCTTCGGCCACGGTAGAATACGGTATGTTTCACATCGGTCCGGAGGGAACCAGGGAACAGATTCGGACGGCCCGGGAGTGGGCAACAGTACAACGGGTTGAATACTTCGTCTCAACGGGCAAGAAGACATATTTCGGTACCTTCAGCTTCGAAGGAGTTCATCACTTTCCCGATTCTGAAGTCCGCGAACAGATTCCACTGGTCTCCGGGGTAAGCACCGTCACCCCGATCCCGTTTGAAGCATCCAGAGTCCGTAACGCCGTAAGACGGGCGGAGGAAATGTACCGCTTTGCCGGCTTTGCAGATGCCGGCGTAGGACCACCGATACAGGAGTATCGAGAAGAAGCTGAGGCGATGTTTGTGGATGTCATTATTCCTGTAGAGGAAGGACAAAGCTATTCTATTTCCGATGTTACCGTGACGGCGCTGGAAATGCCGGAGCATCTTCGATCTGAGCTGTCGGAAGGTTTGACGATCCGTGGGGCACCCTATTTCCCACGGCAGGTTGTTGTCGGAGAGGTGGAAATTCGTCGTATCCTCGGAGTTGAAGGATATCGACCCGATATACGCAGCGATGTCGATCTGTCAGAATCGGGAGAGGCGACGATTAACTATACTGTACGGACGGGCCCTCCCCGAATCATGGGTAACATTGTCTTTCAGGCCGAAGAAGAGCTCCGTACCAGACAAAGCTTTTTGGAACAACTCTTGCCGCTCCGGCAGGGCGACCCGATCAACACCACTGCCATGGAAGAGTTTGAAGACCGTCTGTACAGTCTGGGACTATTCTCGTTCATCGATATCCAGGAGGAACCCCGGGAAGACTTCCCCGCAGAAGCAAGGGTGCCCACTGATCTCCGGGTAACCGTTCGGGAGTCCCGGAGTCGTTACCTTGAACTTGGCCTCGGCTGGGGCAGTTATGAACTTCTGCGGGGGCGGGCAAACTTCACCGACAACAACGTATTTGGAAGAGCCCTGGGTTGGAGCACCACCGCTGCCGCGAGTTTCCGGACGCGAGAGTTTTCTACCGCCCTGTCCGATCAGACCCTTCTGGGTCCCCTGTTCCGACTGACGATCGACGGTGGATACAGCTATCGGGACGGTCCTTCCTACGACCGGACCCGGGTGGAAGCGGGACTTACCGGTGTCTATCGGCTCACACCGCGACTGAGAACGGACCTTTCCTATCGCTACTCCTTTACGGTAGTTAAAGGAGTAACTGCCGAAATAACCGGTGAGGAGGCGGGATCACTGGCGACGGGGCGAATCGGTAGCGGCATCGCCTACGACAGTCGGAATAGTGTACTCTTGCCGACTCGAGGCAGACGCTTCAGTCTCCACGGCCAGTGGTCATCCCGTCTTGTCGGATCGGAAATCAACTTCGCCGGTATAGAAGTGGAAGGCACGTCCCATCACCAGTTGACCGACGATACTATCCTTTCCTTTCGGGGAGAATATCGTACCCGCATTCTTCTGGAGCAGCGGGATTCCCTTCCAATCCAGGAACGGTACTTCCTCGGTGGAGACCGCAGCGTCCGTTCATTTACCCAGGACCGGCTGGGCCCTCGGGCCGCCAACGGTAATCCTGTAGGCGGGCTATCCAGCGTCCTGGGAAGTGTAGAACTCCGCCAACGTGTATTCGGAGACCTGTTCTTTGCGGGGTTTTACGACGTCGGGTCAATTTCCCCGTTTTCATGGGATTACCAGCCCAAATATACCGGCATGGCCCTGGGGGCGGGTTTGCGATACCACCTCCCCATAGGGCCCGTCCGCTTGGACAGCGCATGGAATCCCGGCGAACCCCAGGGAGATGATCGCCCCTGGGCCGTCCATTTTGCCGTAGGATTCAGCTTCTGAGTTCAAAATCAATGAACTTTCTCGAACTCCTCGATCATTTCCTGTTCCGGTCCCGGACCGACCCGGTGATTTGGACAAAGTTCGCAATATTGGCAATACTATAGACATATGGAAAGGTTTCTGGGGGTAAAGGTTCAACGTGTTGCCAGGAAGTATACCGAAGTTCTCCTGGTAGGAAGAGACAGAACCGGTGAAAGCCGCCTGACCACGCTTACTCCACAACAGGAACTTGCCGAGATCGATCTTTATCTGTTACAGCGGAAGCGCAAAGACGGCGACGTCCAGGAAGTGAGACGGCTTCACCACTTTGCCGTACGAAACACCCGAAAAGCCGACGGTACCCGTCCACTTCTGTCCCTGAAAGCGAACAAAACGGGTTGGCGACGGTACGACGTAGAGCTTTCCAAAGACGGCAAAAAAGTGGACCAGACGACGGTCCGAGTTCCAATACGGATCGCGCCGTTACTCTCGGTAGTCACACTGGCCCTCGTTCTCGCTGCAGTCCTGTTGGCACTGTTTACCTGTGAGCCGGGAAGATCTTCCCGACAACTGACACAGCCGGAACAACCTGCTGAAACATCCAGGTTGGCAACCGAAACGCCCGGCCGCGACACTACTTCACCGCCACCTGAAACGCCCGACGGCGACACTCCTTCCGGTGCACCCGAAACTCCCAGTAGTGGGTCTCTTCCGGCTACACCAGACCCGGCAGCAGCGGCTCCCGCGCCCCGTGACGAGGCTGTCCAGAGCGTGCCGGAGGAAATCACCCGTACCTTCACGGTGTATTTTCATCCCGACAGCAATCGGCCCATGGAAGAGAGCCGCAACGTCCTTGATGAGATCGCCTCTATTCTGGCAAACGAAGCAAACAAGATTGAACGGGTTGTCCTTGAGGGACACACGGCCCTGTACGGCAACGAGGCGGGGCGGGAGCGCATCAGTTCCGGGCGAATAGAAGCGGTCGAAGCCCACGCACAGGACGCCGGTTGGAACCCCGAAGAACAGGCGGAACGGTGGATACGCGGTGCATCCGCCCCGGTCACTCGCTCAATGGAAGAGCAGCACCTGAACCGACGGGCAGAGGTTACCATTACCTATCGGCGAAACAACTGATACCACGGCGCCCCGTTTCGGCATGCAAAAGTCTACCCTCCCGCGAGAGTCACCGGATCTGCACCCCCAGCTGGTTTGCCACTGGACGCTGATTACCCGGAATCTGATTATGGACCGGTCGGTTTGCCACATCCGGGCGCCCGTCGGTGGCCACTACCAGGGTGGATGACCCGCCACCATCGAGGTTGATTGCGTCACCGGCGCCGAAAAAGCGCATCCATTCGCCCAGCTCCCAGGTAGTGACGCCGACGCTGTGCCCCCGCTGCCGGCCGTCGATGACCATGAGGTAGAGCGTCTCCCGAGTCCTGTCAAAACCGACCGCAGTTCGTGGATGGCGCGCGTCGCGGCGTCCGACGTTCTCCCCACCATCCACGATTCGATAGAAACCACCTACGGCAGTTACAACCCGGCTCGATTCCAGTTCCGTCCTGAATACAGCACTGTCCTGCCCTCCAATATGGGGAACGCCGTCGGTGTCGATCCAGAATGCGTCGTACCGATCGTCCGGCGCAAATAGCACCGTCCCGTCGGCCACATGGATCCCGATAACCGCACGTTCCACCCGTGCCGGTGCACGAACGGGGTGAAACGGGGAAGCATTAACGGCAATGTCGGCCCCGGTATCCCGAACAAATTTTCTGACGGTCCGCCCGCTCATGTCGGTATCGGTGACAAACGAGATTGACCGGGCAGTCAGATCCAGCGAAACCACCAACCCTGACAGAGGTGGATCGTTGACGGTAAAACGGGTGATCGAAACCTCAGCCCATGGTTCTTCATAGGAGATAGTTCGGTCCGGCGGCGGAACCACCGATTCCTCTACCCTCCACGCTTCGTAGGTGGTAGTGCATCCGGAAAGGACGACAACAAGCAATAGAATGAATTGCAGCTTCATCGGAAAGCAGTGTATCACCGGATCAGACTTTCTCCGATAGTCCGGTGGTCGGCTGGGGCAGGTACGGTCACCACGATCCGCCCCACAGTCGGGACAGGAACTCTCGGATCGGGAGGATGAGAATACCCTCGATCTCCCTGATCCGGTCGGAATCACCGCCGGGATACACCAGGATCCGGTGCCGGAACGCCCCTTCGTCGCGGATCGCTTTGAGTCCGCGGAGGTGGCGCTCTACCGGATTCCTGTTCGCTTTTACCTCGATCGCGACGTCGTTTCCGACGATGAAATCAACTTCAAGGCCATGACGCGTACGCCAAAACGTCAACGGGCGCGCATCTCGCGTGTACGACAACCACGCGCGGAGCTCGGTGTAGATAAAATGCTCAAACGCCCTCCCCCACGATTCTGTAGCCGGTCCCGAGGGATACGCGCCACATAACGCGTGTACGACACCGATATCGAAGAAGAACAGCCGCCCCGTCGAGATCGCCTTTCGCTTGGTGCCGAACCGGTACGGCTCGAGCACCTCGGCGATCAACGTATCCGAAAGCACCGCGAAGTACTCACGTACCGTCCGCGCGGGTACCGCGGAATCAGAGGCGATCGCTTCATAGTTGATCAGCTGCGTGTTCATCGTTGCCGCGGTCTTCAGGAAGCGAGCGAAAGAATCGATACGGCGGACTATGCCCTCCTGTTGGATCTCCTGCTGGAGATAACTGCCGCAGTACGACTCGAGGTCATCGCAGGGATCGTCGCCAAAATAAATAGCGGGGAGCTTGCCGTACCGCAAGATTCGATCGAGATCGAATTCGCCGATCTCACTTGAAACGAGGGGATACAGTCTCCGCACACGGGCACGCCCTCCCAACAGGTTCGTGCCGGATCGCGTCAGTTTCCGCGCGCTTGAACCGGTGAGAATGAACCGGATCCCGTATCGATCGATTAACAGTTGAACCTCGTCGAGAAGTACCGGGAGTTTCTGGATCTCATCGATAACAACG
Organism: uncultured Spirochaeta sp.; assembly: GCA_964496635.1. GTDB lineage: Bacteria > Spirochaetota > Spirochaetia > DSM-27196 > Alkalispirochaetaceae > Alkalispirochaeta. Next base: position 495 of record CAZCAE010000034.1, on the reverse strand, counting down.
GGGACAGCGTTGGAATGGTGATGGCCGTCGCCGGCGAGAAGCTCGTCGCGCAGAATCCGTGGACGCGCGCTCAACCGGAAAAAGGTATCGGTTTCCAATAGATCATACCAACGTGAAGCGGGAAACCCCGACCGCAACAGGCTTGTTTTACCCGTCTGACGGGGACCAAAGAGAAAACAAGACTTCGAAACGTTCTCTAATGAAAGGATTCGCTGAACGTACACGTTATGAAGGATAGTATATGATGGCAATTTCCGCAACATATTGCGGAATTAACCGTAAATTTCGCAATATGATGCGGTATTTACCCGCGATGAACTGATCAGCAGGCGACTACCTGCGAGTCCGTGATGTTTCGCGCCTGCTCGTTGAATCCTACCGCCAGGGCGAAGACCTGCTTTGGGCCGCCTTGGTACGGTTTGAGGTATCCCTTTTCCCGCATCTGCGCCAGCGCCTCGTCGGCGGTTCCCATCTTGAACTCCGCCACGAAGATGC
>CAZCAE010000033.1:0-39398 GCA_964496635.1 uncultured Spirochaeta sp. | reverse complement strand
GGTTGGTCCGGCCCTGTATGTGCGGAAGTGGTGCAACAGGATTGTGTATACAGCCCGCAGAACCGGATGGTTCAATCTCAAAGAGCTGGATATACTTACGGGCATGCAGAAGTCACCGAAAGAGATCAGTCTGGACAGGCATCTTATGGATCTCATCCCTTCGTCCCTGGCCGAGATTGCCGCCGCTATGCTTCATGACGAGGAGATCAAGGCGCTACAGGACTACGCCAATGTTGTTAGCATCAGACGACTGGGATACAACGACCACGGGCCGGTGCACATGCGGAAGGTGGTGAAAAACGCCCTTAAGTTTGCCAATCTGTTGAAAGCTGCGGAGATCCCCATGAGCCTGGAGGCGGACGGTGTAGGTACTTTTGCCGACAGCGTTTTTGTGCTTTTCACGGCGGGGCTGTTGCATGATGTGGGTATGTCCATGACCAGGCAGGACCACGAGAACTACAGCGCCCAGCTGGCCAAACCCATCATTGAGGGATATCTGCAGCGTCTGTATCCCCAGGACGTAAACCGGCGAGTTGTCTTGGGATCGATGATTCTGGAAGCAATTGTCGGGCACATGGCGATGATAAAGATCCACTCCCTGGAGGCCGGGCTCATTCTCGTAGCCGACGGCTGTGACATGGAAAAGGGACGCGCCCGAATCCCCTTGCTGATAAATGCCGAGGCCCGGGTTGGGGACATTCATAAATATTCGTCCTCCGCAGTGGAACGGATTACTATAGGTCCCGGCGAGGAACGTCCTATCAGAATAGACATTGAGATGTCTCAGTCGGTTGGGTTCTTTCAGGTGGAAGAGGTGCTCTTCCCGAAGCTGAACATGAGTCCCGCAAAACCGTATATCGAGCTGACCGCCGGTGTTATTGATGAGGAACCCCGACGGTATCTGTAATTCGGTGAGACCCGGGAACGCTACGCTCCTTCCACCAGATACTTTTCCGCCTCCAACGCGGCCATACAGCCGGTGCCCGCGGCGGTAACTGCCTGACGGTACGTTTTGTCCTGGACATCTCCGACGGCAAACACACCGGCGACGCTCGTGGCAGTTGACTTGCCGTGGGTAATAATGTAGCCGGTATCGTCGGTCTCTACCTGACCGTTGAGAAACTCAGTATTTGGTTGGTGGCCAATGGCGTAGAAGAGGCCCCCGGCCTCCAGGGTCTGTTCTTCACCGGTCTTGTTGTTCCGGACCTTTACGTTGGTCAGCAGTTTTCCGTCGCCGGTGACTTCGGTGGCGTTGTGATTCCACATAATTTCTATCTTGTTGTTGTCAAAAACGCGTTGCTGCATTGCCTTGGACGCCCGAAGTTCATCGCGCCGTACCAGCATAGTGACTTTACTGCCGAATTTTGCCAGATAACTCGCCTCTTCGCAGGCAGAATCACCACCGCCAATGACCACGAGAGGCTTTTCCCGAAAAATGGGGAGTGCCCCGTCACAGACGGCGCAGGCACTCATACCCCGCTGCCAGTATTGATCCTCCCCGGGAAGACCAAGTCGTTTTGCCGTGGCGCCGGTTGCTATGATAAGAGTGTCGGCGTAGGCTTCGGTCTTGCCGGAGACAATCTTGAAGGGGCGCTTCGACAGGTCCACCGAATCCACCGTAGCTGTCTTGATACGGGTTCCAAAACGAATACTCTGCTTGCGCATGTCGTCCATGAGGGCGGGTCCCATGATCCCGTCGGGAAACCCGGGATAGTTTTCCACCTCCGTAGTGGTAGTTAACTGTCCACCGGCCGCTACACCCCCGGCCATGAATCCCTCAAACATGAGGGGGTTGAGATCTGCTCTGGCAGCATAGACCGCTGCAGTATGTCCCGCCGGACCGGAACCGATTATTACTACCTTTTCAGTTTCCATATGTGTTGCTCCTAGTATTTCTTCTGTAGAATTTCATATATAGTATATCTATAATAATTGGATTCGCCAAGGGCGCCTATATGCATACCCCACCAATATGATACACTTTTTCTCAAAAGTGGAGGAGTCTACATGCAGTTTGACGATGGGGTATGCAAGAAAGCTATTGAAGATGCCGCAGATGCGATTATCATTCTGGATGATCAGGCATATCCCGAATATATTAACAGTGCAGGAGTGGAACTGACCGGATACGATCTCAGGACGATGCAGGAGCTTCATACCGAAGAGTGGATTCTTGCACCCCTTGTTGCGGAACCGGGTGTAGTCCGGTATATCTCTCTGGAAGAAATCCTACCCAATGATCGGGATATTGCGGAAGACTACGTCTTTGTTCACCATCAGCATGGTATCTGGCTGCCGGTTCACATGCGGCTGGTGAAAATCCCTGATGAAGATGGTCAGCCGGCGGGATACATCACGTATTTGAAGGACGCCCGGGCTCTCATGAACATGCTTGACCGCATGTCTGAACTGGAACAGCACGCGCTTATCGACACATTGACGGGGCTCCCCAATCGACGAAGTATCGAGCAGGAAATTCAGATGCGTCTGGACGCCTTTCGTCGGTATGGTCACGCCATGGCACTCTTCATACTTGATATCGATCACTTTAAGAGAGTAAACGACAACTACGGCCACAACCTGGGTGATCTGGTGCTGCGTAACGTTGCATCGGTAATTCGCGGATCGTTACGAACGCCCGATGTGGTCGGTCGTTGGGGCGGCGAAGAGTTTGTCGGCGTCCTCGCCGGAGCGGCCGCCGACTCTATTGAAGACGTACTGACTCGGATTCGACAGGACGTCGCCGCAGCAAGACTGGAGTTTCAAGGTCAGCCAATTTCCGTCACGGCGTCTATCGGCGCCACCTTGCCAATAGAAGACGACACCCCGCGAACGTGCATGCAGCGGGCCGACACTGCACTGTACACTTCCAAGGAAACGGGACGGAACCGCATTACCATCGGGTAAGCGCAGGCCGGCAGATCGCCCTGAGCATTGACACCACCCCCGTTCCCGAATACGATTGCCGACATATGCTGGATACGAACGTACAGTACATGGGCCTGGAACTGAAGAACCCCTTTGTCGTCTCAAGCTCCAGTCTCACCGACTCGGCCGCAAAGGTACGCACATGCCAGGACTACGGCGCCGGTGCCGTAGTCCTGAAATCTCTCTTTGAAGAGGAAATACAGGCGGAGATTGACGCGGGCATGACTGGAGCCGAGCACACCGAAGCTATCGACTACATTCGCGAAATTCAGACCGGTGCCGGCTTGAAGCGATACACCGCGTTGATCAAGGAATCCAAAGCGGCGGTCTCCATTCCGGTTATTGCCAGTGTAAACGCCGTGACCAGAAACTGGTGGGAAAAGTATGTACCCGCGCTGGCTGAGGTGGGTGCCGACGCCATTGAACTCAACATTTCATTGATGCCCTACGACTACAAAGACAGCGAAGCGACTATTCTGGACTTCTACGTCAAGACTGTGGAAACGGTGTGCAGGAACGTTGACGTCCCCGTTTCGGTAAAGATCGGCTATCACTTCACGTCGATTCCAGCGGTCGTGGACGCCCTCGCCTGGGCAGGAGCCAAGGCCGTTGTTCTCTTCAACCGGTTCTATCAGCTCGATATCGATATCAACAAACTCCAGCTGAAAAGCGGATCACCCATGAGCAGCACGGCAGATCTCGCCCTTCCATTGCGCTGGATCACTATGATCTTCGGGAAGACTCAGGCCGAACTGGCCGCTTCCAGCGGAATTCACACCGGATCCGACGCGGTCAAGGCCCTGCTGGCAGGTGCGCAGGTTACACAGGTATGTTCTGCCCTCTACAAAAATGGATACGAGCACCTGAATTCAATGACCGGAGACCTTGAAAACTGGATGCAGAAGCAGAACTTTGAGTCTGTTTCGTCCTTCCGGGGGCGGCTCAGCCAGAAGCGAAGCGACAAACCGGAGACGTTCGAACGTCTTCAGTATATTCAGGCTCTGGTAGGCCAGTCCTGATGTCATGAATGACAAAGGAGCGCCGAAAGGTGCCGCCCTTTTTGGAGTTCTGACAGTTGCGATTGAGTGCGTCCGGATTGGACAGTCAATCGCCGGCGAACACTTCCGTCACATCAAACCGTCGCAAGCGGTCCAGAAAACGGGCCCTTCCGGTCAGGGAACATGGAACCCCGTGAGCGACATTGACCGACAGGCCGAGACGGCCATAACTGATCACATCAGCGGGCGCTTCCGGACGCACGCTTTTCTGGGTGAAGAAAACATCGCCGGTCAGGACACCGAGGCCGAACACCTCTGGATAGTCGATCCGATAGACGGCACGTCCAACTATTTACACGGATTACCCCACTACGCCGTGTCCGTAGGGTACGCATACCGTGGTACTGTCATGGCGGCGGCGTGTCTGGACGTTGAACGGGATGAGCTTTTCACTGCGATTCGGGGTGAAGGGGCGTTTCTGGACGGCAAGGCTATTCACGTGTCATCACCCGGTTCTCTGGCAGACTCCCTGATCTGTACCGGATTCTACTACGACCGAGGAGCCATCATGGAGCGAACCCTGGCGGTGGTCCGTCGTCTGTTTGGACACGGGATTCACGGTATACGCCGAAGCGGTAGTTCTGTTCTGGACATCTGCTGGCAGGCGGCGGGGAGATATGACGCTTATTTCGAGCTGCAGTTGAGTCCCTGGGATTTCCTGCCCGCCGCTCTCGTGGCGACCGAAGCGGGATCACTGGTTTCAAGTGCTTCCGGTGCGCCCCTTACCGTCAACGAACACTCGGCAGTCTGCGCAAGTCCCGATATCCAGGGCGACTTACTGGAGCTTTTGAAACTATAACGTACTGTGCGGGGCGAAGTGATACGGTACCCGCGACGGGTTACGACTTGCGACTGCGGCTGATCAGACGCTGACATTCCTTCAAAAAGAGGTCCGGTTCTGCAGGGCTTAGCGCGTACTCCCGACCACTTTGCATTGTGACGATAACGAAGGTGTCCCGTCCCTTCGGCTGATTTCCCCGGATCGGAATGGAAACCGCGCTGAAACCGATGAACCTGCCCAGCGCCACAACGGTACTTTCCGACGCCACCGGCGCACCGCCGTTACGGTATGCCCGGATACGATCCCAGATACCGGGCCAACCCGCCTTTGTCGCCTTGGCGACAGCCGGACCGCTTAGTTCGTATCGCCGAATGGTGCGCTTTACCGTCAGGTAATTGTCGTCTATCTCGTACCGCCACCCCGCCTTTCCCTGTTCCAGAGTAAAATAGATCAGAAAGACGCCGGAGATCATGAGCATGGTACGGCCCGTTTCCGGGCCGCCAATAAAAAAGGAGAGCAGTGAAAAGACGGTAAACGAGCCGGCAAGAATAAGAATGGTTCGCAGATAGTGTTCGTTGCGACGAACCTCAAATCGCATCCCGGTGCACCGACTCACCGCTCTATACGAGCCCGGCGAATCCTCCGAAAGCGAGAGCCAGCAGCCCGGCGGTGACCAGCGAAATAGGAGCGCCTTTCATCGCCTTTGGAACATCAAGGAGGTCCATCTTCTCGCGAATACCCGCGAAAATGTACAGGGCCAGCATAAACCCGACGCTGCTGCCTATTGCAAAGACAACACCCTGGGACAGGCTGTACTCCCGCCCTACCACAAGAATAGCTACACCCAGAATGGCGCAGTTGGTGGTAATAAGGGGCAGAAAGACGCCCAGAGCCTGATACAGTGCGGGACTCACCTTTTTCAGAACGATCTCTACCAGCTGAACCAGTGACGCGATAACGAGAATGAACGCAACGGTCTGCAGAAAGGTCAGACCCAGGGGCACGAGAATAAGGTTCTGGATAAGATGAGTGGCGATCGTCGCCATGGTCATGACGAAAATGACCGCCATGCCCATTCCAACGGCTGTGGACAGACGACTGCTGACACCCAGAAAAGGACAGATTCCAAGAAACTGGGACAGAACAATATTGTTGACCAGAACGGCACTTATGATGATTACCAGAAATTCCACAACGGTACTCCTTTTCCGGCGTTACGCGCCGGCTCCCGCATTTTGAGCGACGCCGGCATCCGCAGTTGCCTTGACAGCGGTCCGGCGGGCGACGACATTTTCAGCCTTTTCCCGGAGAGAATTCACTACAGCAATAAGAAAACCCAGCGCGATGAAAGCTCCCGGAGGCATGACAAAGACCAGAATGGGATTCTCCGCCAGAAACGGCAAGGACGCGCCAAAAACGGCCCCGGCCCCCAGAATCTCCCTGACCGCGCCCAGAAGGGTCAACGCAAATGCAAAACCCAGTCCCATACCGAGGCCATCCGCGATGGAGGTGAGAACGGTGTTTCTGCTGGCAAAGGCTTCCGCCCGACCAAGGATGATGCAGTTTACGACGATCAGCGGAATAAAAAGTCCCAACTGCTCGTGCAATGCCGGTACGTACGCCGCCATAGTGAGATCGATAATCGTTACGAAGCTGGCAATGATGACGATAAATGCGGGAATACGCACCTTCTCAGGTATCAGGTCCTTTACTACGGCAACGACACTATTGCTTCCCAGGAGGACTGCCGTCGTGGCAAGCCCCATACCAAGGCCGTTTATGGCGCTGGAGGTGACTCCCAGGGTAGGACACATGCCCAAAAGCAAGACAAATACGGGGTTTTCCTTCAGAAAGCCTTTCAGAAATTCCTTTTTCAGGCTGATATCACTCATACGTCACCTCCCACCGCTTCCACGGCGTCCCACGCCCGGTTGACGGCATCACAGAACGCCCGGGATGTAATTGTCGCGGCGGTGATTGCGTCGACCTCTCCACCGTCTTTGGTCACTGCCAGTCCGTTGCCGACGGTCATGCCGTTGAACTGGTCCCGAAACGAGGGCTCCGTCATTTTGGCACCCAACCCGGGTGTTTCGGTATGCGACAGGACGGCGGTGCCGGTTATTGTACCCTCCGGGTCAAATCCGACCATGATCGCAATAGACCCACCGTATCCGTCACCGCTGAAAGTGCGCACCGCCGTTCCAACAGAACGTTCGCCCTGCCTCGCCGGAAAAATTTCAACATTGTCGAAGCCCGGCGGTGTGATCGCCTCGTCGGTAGGAGCGTTGTCAAAGGATTCAGGCACGACCGCAGCGACAGCTTCTATCTGCCGCTGCCGCGCCTGTTCATCCAGAATAGGTTTCGTCACATTGTAGGTCATAGCCAGCGCCGCTGCCGAGATGAGGGCAATCAGGGTCAGGACGATAAACATGTTCGGCAACGTCGATTCAAGTCGCTTCATCAGACGCCTCCTTTTACGGAAGCGGGTTTCCCGTACCCGAACTTACGCGGTTTGATATGGCGATCGATGACCGGCACAAAGGCGTTCATGATCAGAATGGAGTAGCTCACCCCTTCGGGGAAGCCGCCGAAAAGGCGAATCACGCCGGCAAGAATACCGGCCAGCCCTGCAAAAACGATCCGTCCCGGAATGGACATGGGCGACGTTGTCATATCGGTTACCATGAACCACGCTCCCAGCATGGCCCCACCGGCCAGAATGTGATACAGCGGATCAATATAGGTCGCAGGATCAATGACCCACGCGATGCCGGTTACCAGGGCAAGTCCCGCCAGATAGACCAGGGGGACCATCCACGGGATAAAGCCCTTCCATATGAGGTAGATTCCGCCGATGAGCACCGCCAGAGCGCTCGCCTCACCGATACACCCGCCGATATTCCCCAGAAAGAGACTGCCGTATGTGGGAAGCTGGTCCGCCACCGCGGCAAGACCGCTGCTGCCGGCTTCTTTCACAAGCCCCAGCGGGGTGGCTCCGGTGACGGCATTCAGATTCCAAGCTGTAAGACCCTGGGCACCGGGTACGGGCCAGGTGGTCATGTCTACAGGAAAACTCACCAGCATGAACGCACGCCCCACAAGAGCCGGATTGAAAGGGTTGTTTCCAATACCGCCAAAGGCCATTTTCGCCACGCCGATAGCTACCGCGGCACCGACAATAATCTGCCAGAGGGGTATTCCCGCAGGAACATTGAAGGCCAGAAGCATCCCGGTTACCACCGCAGATCCGTCGGTAGCGGTGGTGGTCTCTTTTTTAAAGAGGTACCTGACTATCAGGTGTTCCACAGCGACACTTGCCCCAACTGCCACCAGTGTGACCACAAGGGCTCGCAGACCGTAAAAATAGACGCCTACCAGCGTGGTCGGCACCAGTGCCAAAACTACCGCCCACATGATACGGGCGACGGAAACGTCACTCCGTTCGTGGGGCGGCAGGGCGACGACCAGCCCGTCCCGTGTTGATTGTGTACTACTCATAGTTCCTCGCTCACTTTCCCGCCCGGGCAGTCGCCCGGGACCGCTGAAGAGCGCCTACCTGCGCTTTTCCAAGTCGAATCCAGTCAAGAATCGGCCGGTTGGACGGACAGGTGAAGTTACAGCTGCCGCATTCGATACAGTCCATGACCCCTTCCCGCTCGGCATCTTCCCACCGTTCCGCCTGGACCAGCTTTTCCAGGAGGTAGGGTTCCAGCCCCATAGGGCAGACGCCTACACAGCGGGAACAGCGGATGCAGTTGTGAACTTCAAGCCGCCGCGCCTCGGACTGATCGATGAAAATAAGACCGCCTGAACCTTTGGTAACCGGCACATCGAAGCTGGTTATGCTTTTCCCGGTCATAGGGCCGCCCATGACGACCTTTCCGGTTCCCTCGGGCATACCGCCGACGGCGTCAACCAGAACCTGCACCGGTGTACCAATGCGCACACGAAAATTTCCGCCCTGCCCGGCGGCAACCAGTTGCTTTCCGGTGACGGTGACAATTCGATCAATAAAGGGGCGCTTCTTCTGCACCGCCCGGTAAACCGCAATTGTGGTGCTGACGTTGCTGACGACACATCCTACATCCAGAGGTAAGCGACCGCTGGGAACTTCACGGCCCGTAGCGGCCTTGATGAGCTGTTTTTCACCACCCTGCGGATATTTGACCTGCAGCGGCAGGACCTGAATGGTGCCTTCCGGTATAGCCCCGGCAGAACTTTTTTCCTGCAGAACCTTCCCGAGATGTTCAATTGCATCGGGTTTGTTGTTTTCTATGCCGATCCACCCCTGGTGTACGCCCAGAGCTTTCATGAGAATACGCGTACCTACGATGAGCTCCTCAGCGTCTTCCAGCATGAGGCGATGGTCCGTCGTCAGGTACGGTTCGCATTCCACACCGTTTATAATCAGAGTATCAACCGACTTGCCTTCCGGTATAGAGTACTTCACCGCCGTAGGAAAGGTTGCTCCGCCGGCACCGACGACTCCACCCTCAGCGATAGCGGATACTATTTCTTCCGGGGAGGCCGTAATCTCTTCGATCAGATCTTCGGTAGTATCAATATGGGGTTCCCACTCATCCCCTTCCACAGCTATGAGCACAGCCTGCCGACGGTATCCCTGAGCATCAACAACGGTATCTATCTTCTTTACCTTGCCGGACACACTGGAGTGTACGGGAGCGGAAATGAATCCCGATGCCTTTGCAAGCAGAGTGCCCACCTTTACTTCGGCACCCCGCTCAACCACCACTTCGGCGGGTTTGCCGATATGCTGGGATACCGGTATTGCCACCTGCTGAGGAAGAGGCAGGTCCACAATCGCCTTTCCGGAGGTGAGCTTGTTTTCCGGCGGATGGACACCGCCGATCTTAAAGGTTCTCAGTCCTTCCATTGGTGCTCCTCAACGTTCCGTTGCTTCAGGTGGCAACGGGTTCCTTTTCTGTCTTTTTTGGCTTCGGTTTCGGCGGTTCAAACGTTGCAGCTATGGCGTTGGTCGGACAGACCGTCACACACTGGCCACACGCGATGCACTTGTCTGGATCTATATAGGCGAGGTTATTCTCTATAGTAATTGCCTGAACGATGTTGTCACAGGTTTTCTTGCACAGCCCGCAGCCGATACACGCCACAGCACAGTTCTTCTTGGCAACCACCGCGGCTTCGGTATTGCGACAGTTTATCCATACCCGACGGCTCTTTCTGCCGACCGGACGAATCTCGAAAAGGTTGCGGGGACAGGCAGTTACGCAGGCACCGCAACTGGTGCACTTTTCCTGGTCGACTTCCGGCAGACCCGTCACCGGGTTCATGGAAATGGCGTCAAATGGACACGCAATCTCACAGTCACCATGCATGAGACACCCTACAGGGCATCCGCTCTCTCCGGCGTAAGTACTGTGGGCGATGACACAACTTCCGGGGCCGTCATAACTGGACTTTGCCGGAGCCAGCTCACAGCTGCCACCGCAACGCAACACCGCAACCGTAGGCTTGGCGCTGCCCACGTCCAGGCCGAAATACTCACCGATCTTTTTCATCGTATCCTGCCCGCCGGGTGGACAGTTGAGATGGGAGATATCTCCCGTATTCGCCGCGTCAACCAGCGCGGCAGCCATGCCGGAACAGCCGGGAAAACCACACGCTCCACAATTGATGCCCGGCAACATGTCGGTTACTTCTGAAACCCGCGGGTCTTCCTCCACGGCGAACTTCCGGGCCGTGATGTAGAGTATCGTCGCGAACGCTGCGGCGACTACGCCGAGGGTCAGGACGGAATAGAGGACTATCTGACTCACTGTACACCTTCCTTATGCAGTGCTCTTATCGGTATTGCGTCAAATCGGATGATCTTTTTAAAGTAGTCTCTGCTGAGATAGAGAAGGCCGTAATACGGCACGAGCATTGCTATTCCCGCCAGGGCCGCCGCCTCTTCCGAACCGAATACTCCGCGAAGGGCAAAGAGAGCAGTTACGACTACCCATAGAGGCAGAACGAAGGCAAAGAGAATCCCCAGCCAGCCGAAACGCTCCTCCATGTCGACACGGACCGTCATGTCTTTCTGCAGACCACCGGTGTGCGAGACGTGCACTGTTTTAGTACTCTGTTCTCCGGCGGTGCAAATACCTTTTACGTGACAGGACGCGCAGGCGCTCGCCTGGATTATCTGTATATCCGCTGTGTTTCCGCTCACGGCGATGACACGACCGTTGCGGCTAACAACCCGGCATTGATTGTCTGTGTGGTTCATGAATATGCCCTGTGTGGGATGTGCTGTTTCCGGGGAAGTATATATGAGAAAGGGACTTTTTGCAACGACCTTCACGATAATGTGGAGGTCGCTGCGCGGGCCGGTAGTTTTTCGCACATCCTTTGTTGTACCCTGATCGCAGAATGAACAGGAACAACGTTATTCCCCTTCTGGGGAACGTAGCCCGTGGAGCGGCAATCGGCGCAGCAAATACCGTCCCCGGAGTCAGCGGAGGGACCATTGCTGTGGTCACCGGTATATACGACAGACTGGTACACGCCGCGGGGAACATCATTTCCCGGGAATGGAAAGCTCATGCACTATTCCTCCTGCCTGTACTGGTTGGTATTCTTGCGGGCATCGCCGGCTTTGCGTGGGTCATCGAAATTGGTCTGGAACGGGCACAGGAGCAGACATTTTTCTTCTTTATCGGTCTGATCGGCGGCAGCATACCCTTTGTATACGGCCAGGTTCGCCACGAGCGAGTAGCACCGGGTGATGTAGTGCTGGCCCTTGGGGCCTTTACCGTTCTGGTCATCCAGGCTGTGACGGGCAATCCACCGGTAGGAGACGCAATTACGGTTGTCACAACCGCTACAGTTCTGCCCCTTCTGGGTGCCGGGATCATCGCGACCGGGACAATGATCATTCCCGGTGTCAGCGGTTCCTTTGTACTGCTGGTAATAGGCATGTACAGCACCTTTCTGCAGGCGGTACGACAGGCAAACTATCCCGTTCTGGCAATACTGATGGTGGGAGCGGCAATTGGCCTGGTTCTGGTCAGCAAGGGAATGAGTCTTCTTCTTTCCCGATTTCGACAAAAAACCTACTGGTTCATCCTTGGTCTGGTATCCGGTTCTATCGTCGGAATCTGGCCCGGTATCTCCTCGGTACTTGCCGGACTGGGAGATCTGGCGATGCTGACAGCGGGGGCGTTTCTGGCAATCACACTGGGAAAGAAAAAATGAAACGGAATGTAACGCGGGTCGCCCTGTGCGGGGGTACCCATGGAAACGAGGCTACCGGTGTAACTGTAGTCCGCAGGCGTCTGGCTGCGGCGGAAAGCGAAATTTTCCCGGAACGTACCCGTTCGGGCGCCGCCAGTTTACTCCCGGGCGTGAGACAACCCAGGACCTTCACATTGACTCCCCTGATCACCAACCCCGAAGCCGTCGACCTGAACCGTCGATACGTCGATTTTGATCTGAACCGGAGTTTCAGCAGAGCCGCACTGGAAAACCCCCACGGTACAGGTTACGAGGCACAGCGCGCCCAGGTACTGAACACTATGTTGGGACCCAAGGGGTCTCACGACCCGGCATGCCAGCTCATCATCGACCTGCACACCACCACCGCCGGCCTGGGTCCGACCATTATCATCAGGGAAGACGACGAACTCGCCCGCTATATCGCGGCCCGAATCATGGCGGAGCTTCCGGAGGTGAAGACGATGAGTTATCTGGCGGGTGATGACAACCCGAATGATGAGGAGACCCCTCACCTGAAAGATGCGCCCGCCGGCGGAGCACCCGGCGCGGCCGACAAACCGGGGGACTATCCCTATCTTGCCGAAATTGTTCCTCACGGAATAGAGGTTGAAGTGGGACCCGTTCCTCAGGGTGTCATTCGGGCGGAGACGGTCATCTGGACCGAGCGGATCGTAAACAGCTGCATTGCCGCCGTGGATCTCTGGAACGATGATAACCACGCCGATCTACCGGAAACAATTACAGTGTACCGGTACATCGAAGCGGTGGATTATCCACGAAACGACAGAGGCGAAATTGTCGCCTTCGTTCATCCAGATCGACAGGACCGGGACTTTCAGCCACTTTCCAAAGGAGAGGCTCTCTTCCTCCACTTTGACGGATCAGTCATTCCCTACGCCGGTCCCGATGGGCTCGTTCCCGTGTTCATAAACGAGGCGGCGTACTATGAAAAACACGCCGCTATGACGTTATGTCGGCGACGGGAGGTAGAGGTCATCGGGTGATGACGGCACAGAGGACTATGTCCGCCGATACAACCTTCAGAAAGGGTTCTTTATTCCCAGCCGTTCCATCCGGCTGCGAAGTCGCCGCTCGGTGATCTGCAAAAGTGCGGCCGCCTGGGACTGATGCCCCTGAGTCTGTTTCAGCGCCTCGAGAATGAGTCGCTGCTCCAGAGCATGTATACGAGCATCCAACGACGTTCCGCCCTCGGATATACCGCCATCGCACCCGTCGGAGACCACCGGGGTCTCATCTTCGGTGACAAACAACGGCAAATCATCTTCCGTGATCAGGGAGCTTCGGCTGAGAACTACCGCCCGCTCCAGGATATTTTCCAGCTCACGGATATTGCCGGGAAAGCGGTATCGCACCAGAAAGTTCAACGCCCTCTGGGACATGCCTTCCACGGCCCGGTTGTTCTGATGGGCAAAACGGCGAATAAAGCTTTCCGCCAGGAGCGGGATATCACTCCGTCGCTCTCTGAGCGGAGGAATTTCAATATTGATGACGTTGAGACGGTAAAAGAGATCTTCCCGAAACTCGCCGTTTTGCACCAAATGTTCCAGATTCCGGTTTGTGGCGGTAAGAATACGCACGTCCAGCTTCACCGCCGTTTCACTCCCCAGAGGGTAGACTTCCCGGAACTGGATGGCCCGCAGCAATTTCACCTGGACGTGCAGGGGAATATCTCCCAGCTCGTCGATAAAGAGGGTTCCCCCTTTCGCGCGCTGAAAGTAGCCTTCCCGCTCGTTGACGGCGCCGGTAAATGCACCCTTCCGGTGACCGAAGAGTTCAGCTTCCACCAGTGTCTCCGGTATTGCTGCTACGTTAACGGGCACAAAGGGGCCCGTCGAACGCGCACTGTTGGAGTGTATCAACCGGGCCAGCACCTCTTTCCCGGTACCGCTTTCTCCATGAATCAGAACGGAAGACTCCGTGCCGGCTGCCCGGGACGCAATACTAAGGGCACGCCGCATCACTTCAGATGTGGTGTCGCCTATAGACGGTTCAACAGAACCGTCCCGTCCACCTTCGCCGGTGGCAACGTGGACATCCCGCTCCTGCCGGTGCCATTCGAGAGATGTGATGAGAATCTGCTGGATATCGTGAGGTCTGAGGGGCTTAATGACATAGTCACGGGCGCCCTTTTTTATAAGTTTGACCGCGTCCTCGACCGATTCAAATGCCGTGATTACGACGACAGGCACCAGCGGGTTAAGTGCGATGCTCTTCTGCAACACATCGAAAGCGGTACCGTCAGGAAGACGCTGATCCGTAAGAACCATATCCACAGAACGCTCTTCGAGAACGGCAAGCGCCGAGGCTACATCTGCAGCTGAAACAACCTCTATTGAGGGATATTCCAGCTTTGACGCCGCGTTGTTGATAATCTCCAACTGTACCGGATCATCATCCACGGCAAGAACAATACTTTTTTCCATTGCTTCTATATTTTTCGGTTTTCCCTGGACCGGTCTTTATTCGCAGGCTTCCAGAAACCGGGCGCCCTCCTCCAGAATTGGTCTCGGTATGGCATGCCCCCCGTCAAACTCTGTAAACTCCACGGGAAAACCGGCCCGGCCAAGCTGCTCCGCCATAGCAACGCCTTCTGCAAATGGAAGGATCGAGTCTTCCCGGCCGTGACTCTGAAATACCCGGACATGGGCGCTACCGGACGTCCCGGAGGAGTCGGCCACCCCGTTCCACCACGACTCGGCGATACAAGCGCCCGAGAAAAGAAGCACCACTCCGGGCAGAGGCGAAACCGGGTTCACGAGCCCCTGACGGAGAACCTCAGCGGCAACCATTGCGCCCTGACTGAATCCTCCAAGGATAAGCTTCTTCCAGTTCACTCCCTTTCTGTCCAGCATCGCCCGTACAAGCCGGGCCGACTCAGCCAGGCCGGAAGGCTCCATAGCCCGGAGATTCTGAAAATACGTGCCAAAGAGGGCCTTTTGCAGCCTGTCCGGCTCCCGGGGAAACCACGCCCGGCCGTAGGACATTCCGGCAACGGCTATCTCCACAGGAGCGTGGGGGAGAAACCAGTCACCGGCCACAGCCAGCTCCGGCGCAAGACCAATCAGATCGTTTGCCCCCGCTCCAAATCCGTGAAGAAGACAACCCGTCCAGCCGTCGCGAAGACGGTCCGGCGGTACGACACCGTTCCTGCGGAGATCCAGGGTGGCCACGGCAAGACCGTTTTCGCTCATATCATTCATATTCTCCACCGAGACGAACCAGCCATTGCCTCTCATCAACGTATCTGCGCAGACGATCTGCCGTCTCCCGAACGGCATCCCGATTCCGGCCACGCACAACGATCCGTGCCCGGTAATCATAGTCACCGTACACGGGGTAGCTGCCAATGGAGACTTGATCGGTCAGCTGCTGCTCCTGCTTAAGCCAGTCGGCGAAAAGGCTTTCGTCCACGTCAAGGTACATCTCAGCGGACCAGATCCTGTTACGGTGGGGAAGCAACGCGGTGATTCTGTTCATTTTATCCTGCAATGCGCGGGGAAGACCGGGAAGAATGAATACATTCTCCCATCGAATGACCGGCCAGAACCCTTCGGTACAGCCGACAACCTCGGTGCCCCGGGGCAGAAACGCCATTTTGCGGACCATCGGCGACAACGGCACTTCATATCGCGTTTCCAGAAAGGCCAGCATATCCGGGTGTTCCTCCGCCGGCACGTCAAAAGCCTCCACGGCCGACTCAACGGTGATATCATCATGGGTAGGGCCAATACCTCCGGCGCTGAGAACGTATTCATAACGGCTGCGTAACTGTCTGAATGAGTCGGCAATCTCCGGTACGTCGTCACGAACGATACGAACCTCTCCGACGGAGTATCCGATAGAACTGAGAGCCGAAAGCATAGGATGGAGGTTGGCCTCCCGAACGCTTCCGGAGAGAATTTCGTCTCCGATGAGCAGTATCGCCACCATGGGTCAACTATACGCACAACGGGCTTCTCCGAAAAGCACCTGATTATCGACTGCTGCGCTCAGTTTTCTATGAATACACAGGTCCCTTGAAATTACGATCCGGTAGGTCTACATTTTGAATCGGGGGACAATTTCAGTTGAAAAAGTCGACTATTACTACCGGTGTCCACTGGATCGACCTTCCCGATGCAGGACTGCATATTCTCTGTGGTACACCGGCAGACACGGTGAAACACCTTATGCGACGCGGTTACATCACTACAACGGAGCGCAATGGTGTAACCTTCGAAACGGGACCCAATGCCATATTGCTTTCTGATGTAAGCATTCAGAACGGTGAATTCGCCAATCTGGCAGAGTTTCCAATACTGCAGATGCTCTATCGCCAGGGAATGATCATACCGGGGCACCCGAACAACACCGGCCGTAAACCGATGATCATCGGCACACAGGAACAGGTGGACGCCCAGCGGGAATACATCTTTCGGGGGAACTACGGTCTCACAAGTGAAGACGAGCTGGTCGCCGCCGGAATCGACAGTACAACCGCCGCGGAATACATGCGCATCAAGACGGTCTTCGCCTTTGGAAAGATCCGTCGTCCCGATGAGCTTATCGATTTCGTGCCCATAGACAACCAGCCGGTATTGCTGGCACCGGGTGTTCATATCGAACGGGTAGCAATCAATACCTACCGAGTCTCCCATGCCGGAGACTACCATGAGGTATGCCTGAACCTGGACCGGACGGAGCAGTACGAACCTCCATATATGCTGGGACAGCATAAGGTGAAACGGGAGTATTTCTCCATCGTTCATACCGGCGAAGGAGACGGCTGGGATATCAACAGACCATGTATGGCCAGCATCCTCGTCTTCCAGGGCCGGATCTACCTGGTCGATGCCGGTCCCAGCGTCATTCATACTCTCAACTCACTGGGGCTGAGCGTCAATGAAATAGACGGCATTTTTCACACCCACGCACACGACGATCACTTTGCCGGACTCACATCACTGGTGCGCGCGGACCACCGTCTGCCCTATTATGCGACACCACAGGTTCGTCTTTCGGTAATGAAGAAACTGTCGGCACTGATGTCGTTTCCGGAAGAAGAGTTTGATCGATTCTTTATACCCCGGAACCTGACTATGGACCGGTGGAACATGATTGAAGGGCTGGAGGTGAAGCCGGTCTTTTCTCCGCATCCGGTGGAAACGACGGTCATGTTTTTCAGAACTCTCTGGCAGGACGGATATCGCAGTTATGCCCATTTCGCCGATATTTGTTCATTGGATCAGCTGGAAAAACTGACCGACCGGGACAATCCCGTCAGTGTTGCGATCACGGAGACGGTACGGCGCAACTACTTTACCATCGCCGATATCAAGAAACTTGATATCGGCGGCGGCATGATACACGGCGTCGCCGAAGACTTCCGCAACGATGATTCCCGACGCATTGTTCTGAGCCATACCTCCCACCCGTTGACTTTAAGCCAGAAGGAAATCGGCGCCGACACGTCATTCGGTATGACGGACGTACTTATCAAGGCGACCGATGCCGAGGTGGAGTACCATATCCCGGCCCTGTTGCGCCACAATATTTCCGGAATTCCCGAATACGACATCAACATGCTGGCAAACTGTCCGTCCCGAACCTACAGCATTGGAACAATCCTCGTAAAACGTCGGGAGCGGCCGGAGACGGTCTTTCTTCTCATGAACGGACTGGTTGAGATGCTGGACGGAGAAACCAGAACACGAAACATCGTTACGGCCGGCTCTATGATCGGAGAACGGCCCACCCTTCTGGGCGAAACGGTGAACCGGACATATCGGGCAGGCAGCTTTATTCGGGTGCTGGAAATTCCGGGAGAATTGTACCGGTCGGTGGTGAAGCGAAACGGACTGCTCAGGGAGATAACGACACACCTTGAGCGAAAGCACTTTCTGGAAGGCACATATCTCCTGGGCGACCGTATTTCCGGAGCTGTTTTGAATACTATCGCCCGGGAACTTGTGGAGAAACGTGAAAAAAAGGGTGAATCAATCCGTCCGGAAGGAGCTCTCATACTCATAGCCGAGGGAAGAGCAGGAATACACTGCCGGGACAAGTATGTCGGCAGTGCCGGACCGGGAGAAGGCGTTGGAGAGCCGGAACTTCTTGGTGAAGCACGTTTTACTTTGCAGTACACGGCAAAGACGGACGTACGGTACTACCGCATTCCCTGTGACGTCCTCCAGAAGATTCCTATTGTAAGCTGGAAACTCCTGGAGCAGTTGAATCGGCGGATGCAAAGCTGCGCCGCTATCTTTCAGGAGTAACACACATGGGATGGATTGCCCCCTCAGCAACGGTACGGTCTTACGGGAACCTGGCACCCGCTCTTTCAGAATCCATTGTCGTTCTTGACGGCGTACGCATCATCGGTGACGTGACCATCGGGAACCACTGCAGCATCTGGTACAACAGTGTCATCCGCGGTGACGTACACTGGGTGAAGATCGGTGATGAAACGAACATCCAGGACAACAGCGTCCTGCACGTCACCAATAATCGTTTTCCTCTCACTATCGGTTCACGGGTAACGGTGGGTCACGCCGCCCGCCTGCACGGATGCACCGTGGAGAATGAAACACTGATCGGAATCGCCTCAACCGTTCTTGACGGAGCGATCATTCACCGCCACGCCATGGTGGCTGCCGGTGCCGTCGTCCCGCCGGGTATGGAAGTCATGGGAGGAACCCTTGTTGCGGGAGTTCCCGCACGGGTCATTCGAAATCTGCGGGACGAAGAGATTTCTGATCTTGCAGCTTCGGCGGAGCGGTACCGGAAATACGCGGCTCAACACGCTTTCGACGCGACCAGAATGTGAGTTCCGCTTTCCCCGGTAAAGGGAGTTTCGTCGTACCAGCCGTATCGATCTTCAACCGTAAAACCGCTGCACTCAAGTAACGCTACAATTTCCAGTGGAAAGAACATTCTCAGAGTATAGTTGAGCCGCTCCGTTCCCTGTGCCGTCTCAACGAACCAGGAAAGGTCCAGAAGCTGCCGGGCCGAGTCGTACCGGGAGGATTCGTACGCCGCAACTCCCGCCAGATCGGCATGAATCCGGAACACTTCATCCGGGTCCCGGGCCAGAACCGCCGGATCGGGATTGTGAAGGGCCAGGGCAAGTCGACCGCCTTTTTTGAGACTCTTGTGTACACCGGCGAGACATGTGCGAACATCGTCGTTTTCGGGCAGATGTGACAGACTGTGCAACGGAATTATGGTGAGACCGAAGCGGCCCTCGTCGGGAGGGTAGCGCATATCGCCTTCGGCAAAAGCGATGCGCCCGGCGGGAACACCTTCGCGTCGGGTTCGCTCCTCTGCCGCATCAATCATCGCCCGGGAAGCGTCAATCCCGACGATTTCGACACCACCCATCGCCAGGGGCACCGTCACCCGACCGGTGCCGCACGCCAGTTCGCACACCGGCCCTCCTGCTGCAGCTGCGAGTTTTGCATAAAATGGAATGTCTACATCAAAGCTGTTGTACAGAAGATCGTAGATATCCGGTCGTGAATAGAGCATTGCTTCACCTGCCTTCCTTCAGCGTGCTAAGATATCTCATTGTGAGCGCAACAACTACTCCCGTAAATATCGTCATCATTGGTGCTTCCGGAGATCTGACCCGAAAGAAGCTGCTGCCGGCCCTTTTCAATCTCTTCTGCAACGGATTTCTGCCGGAACGTTTTCACGTCATTGGCTTTGCCCGCTCTGAAATGAGCGACAAGGATTTCCGCCTGCAGGTTGCCGAGACGCTGACGTGCCGGTTTGAACCGGAACCGAGTCAGTGTGATGTCAAGGTTGGCCAGTTTCTGAAACGGTGTCACTACCATACCGGACAGTACGATAATGCCGACGATTTTCGCGCTCTGGGTCGGCGTCTTGAGGGTCTCAACGGCCCCCGAGCCAGCATGCTCATGTACATGGCCATACCGCCAAACGTCTTTCTGGATACGGCCCACTCAATCAGACAGGCGGGTCTCTCCGACGAGGAGAGTCGGGACTGGTCACGGGTGGTCATTGAGAAGCCCTTCGGCCGGGACACTGAAAGCTCCGCCGAACTGACCCGCGCCCTGGGCGAGATTTTTACGGAAGAACAGACCTACCGCATAGACCATTACCTGGGCAAAGAGGTGATTCAGAACCTCCTGATACTTCGATTCGGCAACCGTATCTTTGAACCGATCTGGAACAGAGACCACGTTGAGTCCATTTCCATCTCGTTCTCGGAAAAGATCGGCGTGGAAGGCCGGGCGGGATACTTCGACCACTTTGGAATCATCAGGGACGTCCTGCAAAACCACCTGCTGCAAACGATGGCACTTGTGGCGATGGAACAGCCTATTCGCCTGGATGCCCGGGAAATCGCCGAAGAGAAGACAAAACTTCTGCGGGCAACCACCCCGATCGACATGGAACGGACGATCACCGGTCAGTATGAAGGATATCTGGACGATGACGACGTACCGAACGACTCGGTGACGGAAACGTTTATCGATACAACGCTGTACGTTTCCACACCGCGCTGGCACGGCGTACCTTTCAGGCTGAGCGCCGGGAAGGCCCTGGACACCCAGGAGACGGAAATCGTCATCAACTTCCGGGAGCTGCCCTACAGTATCTTTCCGGGAGTAGTAGGAAACTGCCTGCGCATACGGGTACAACCCAATGAATCCATTGAACTGGTGGTAAACAACAAAGTCCCGGGCATGCAGTTTGAATCGGCGGCAGTGCGGTTGAACATGCTGTACAACCAGCAGTTTGAAACGAGCCTCCCCGAAGCGTACGAACGTCTGCTTCTGGATGTGTTGCGGGGGGACCGTTCCCTCTTCATTCAGAAGCAGGAGCTTGCGGCGGCGTGGGAGATTGTCACACCGGCCCTCAGGAAAATCGAAACAGAAAAAATCCAACCCCGGCGATACGCCTACGGCAGTGCCGGACCAAAAGGAGCATAGACGTGGCCGTCGAGTTTGTCACATTTGAGACTGAACAGCGGGCTGCAGACGCCCTCTTCAATGAATTGCGACACTACCTGGGCTTTGGACCGGGATACCACAGCGGTGATCCCAAAGACAACCGGGCTACAGCAGAAAAACCCGCTACGGCGCCATATGTCGTCATGCTTGCCGGAGGTTCTACACCCCTGGAGGTATACCGGAATGTGGCAAAACAACCTCCCCCGTTCATACACCCCGCGGCACATCTTATTCTGTCGGACGATCGGTACGTTCCCGAATCGGATGAGCGTTCAAACTACGGCGCTGTCCGGCCGCTGACGACGGGTCTTGGACTGAAGGAGAACCGTTTTTTTCATGCCGACACGTCATTGCCGGAAGAAGAGTCTATTGCGGACTTCGGCAGACGGGTCGTGGATCTCGGGAAGCGGTCTGCAGTATTCGCGCTGGGGGTACTGGGCATCGGGCGGGATGGACACACAGCGAGTCTCTTTAGAACTTCTATGGTTCAGTTGCCGGGTCACGATGAGACGGGCAGCTCCGGCCCCGGCGGCGGCACCCTGTTGACTACGAAACCGGACCGCGCGGTCATTGCAACGGGTGTTCACGGGGGTGTGCCCCGAATATCTCTGGGCGCTGAGGTACTGTTGTCCTTTCGAAAATTGATCTTCTTTGCTCCCGGTCGGGCAAAACGGGAAATACTCTATGAGATCAGCCGCCGCCCCGAAAAATACCCGGCGGGACTGATTATGCTGAAACATCCGGACGCGCACATCTGGACAGACGAGGGCCCCCGTGTCGAGTAATAACACCGAACAGACAAAAGCCAACCGCTGGAACGACATCGCCGTCGCCTGGCACCGCCACTTCCGCGGGAAAATGGAAACGACCCCGCGGTGCGTCGTTCGGGGAATGGACGACTTTTCCGTCTGGTACTCACCAGGTGTTGCCGAAGCGTGCATGGCTATTGCGGACGAACCCGACCTGGTGGACGAGCTGACCAACCGCTGGAACACGGTAGCGGTAGTTTCAGACGGAAGCCGCGTTCTGGGCTTAGGCGATATAGGTGCCAAGGCGGGTTATCCCGTTATGGAGGGGAAAGCCCTTCTTTACAAGTACCTTGGCGGAGTGGACAGCGTTCCTATCATGCTGAACGATGGAGATCCCGACAGCATTATCCGCACCGTTCTGAACCTGCAACCGAGCTTCGGCGGCATCAACCTGGAAGATATATCCCAGCCCAAGTGTTTTCGCATTCTGGATACACTTCGGGCGGAGGCGGAAATACCGGTCTGGCACGACGACCAGCAGGGAACTGCGACGGTGACCCTGGCGGGGCTTGTCAACGCTCTGGAGATCGTCGGCAAGAGTATAGACGCGGTCCGAATCGCGTTTATCGGTTCCGGTGCGGCAAATGTTGCCTGCGCCAGGCTCATATTCGGCCGCGGTGCCGATCCTCGAAAGTGTACCGTCAACGACAGTCGCGGCATTCTCACCGTCGACCGGAAAGACCTGCGAAGCAACCGGAACGACTATCCCGAAAAGTGGAGTCTTGCGGAAATGACAAACGCCGACGGCCGGACCGGGGGTATTGCGGAAGCTCTGGAAGGGGCCGACGTGGTGATATCCCTTTCGACTCCGGGGCCGGGAACGATCCTGCCGGAGTGGATCGGACGGATGAACCGCAAACCTGTCGTCTTTCCCGAGGCTAACCCCGTTCCGGAAATCTGGCCCTGGGAAGCCCGGGAGGCAGGGGCCGTTGTCGTTGCGACCGGTCGCAGTGATTTTCCTAATCAGGTTAACAACTCCATCTGCTTTCCCGGCATGTTTCGGGGTACTCTGGATGTCCGGGGACGCACCATCAGCGACGAAATGTGTTTTGCCGCCGCTGACGCTATTGCCATGCGGGCGCGGGAACACGTCGATTTCGGCCCGGAGCGAATCATGCCCACCATGGAGGAATGGGATCTCTTTGGTGATATTGCCGCGGCGGTTGGTATGAGAGCCCAGGAACAGGGTCTGGCGGGGCACAACCACAGCGCCGAAGCGTTACGGACTATGGCCCTGGAGCGGATCAAGCGCAGCCGCCGTATCACGGAAGTCATGATGGAACACGGCCTGATCGCGCCGGCGCCGGAAGACGAGGCGTAAGGAGGCAGAATGTATGAGGTAGCGGTGATTGGCGGCGGCCCGGCGGGACTTGCCGCGACGATGTACTGTGTCAGAAAAGGCCTGGATGTCCAGATGATTACCATAACCATGGGCGGCAAATCGTCTCTCGGACTGACCCTGCCGGACATGAGCGAATACCACATCATCAAGGCGAGGGAACAGGTTCAGACCTTCAAGGGACGCATTGAGTACCTCAACCACACGTGGCGAAAGGGCAAGGTCACCGGGATAACCGAAACAGAAGCAGGATTCAATATTTCCGTTATCGGAAGAGACGGCGAAACAAAAACCCTCGAAGCGGAACGGATTATTGTGGCAACCGGTAGCAGACCCACCCCGTTGAGCATACCGGGAGAGAGAGAGTTCTTCGGAAGATCGCTGGGTACCAGCGCCATCAGCTACTCACATCTATTACGGGACCGTCACGTTATTGTCATTGGTAACTCCGACCGGTGCATTGAATCGGCTATGGAATGCGCCGAACAGTGTGCCCGGGTATCAATGGTGATGGAACCTCATTCGGCGTACTCTCATCGGCACCTCGAACTGGCGGCCCGGCGGGAAAATGTGACTATCTACAATGGATACCGGCCTATCCGCTTTGAAGGTGATACCTTTGCACGAAGTATGACAATGTGTCGCGGTGATATCGGTCGAGATGACTGCAGCACGGAGAAGCAACTGACTGCCGACGCGTTCTTTGTTGAACGGGAACCCAGGCCCAACTCGGCCCTTCTGAAAGACCTCGTTGAGCGAACCCCGAACGGCGCCATTCGAATCAATGAGCGCAATGAAACGAGTCACAAGCGGATTTTCGCCGCCGGCGACGTCACAACCGTCGGAATTGAACAGATTCTTATCGCTCTTGGGGAAGGGGCCCGGGCCGGATTGAGCGCCTACCGGCAACACACCATGCAGGTATAGCCGTTACCCCCCGTTTTTGGCGGGGAATTCCACGGTAAACTCTGCACCACTGCCCAACTCAGACTCTACCCACGCTCGTCCCCCGTGGGCGATAATCACTGCCCGGACCAGGCTGAGCCCCAGCCCCAGGCCGGCCTGCCCAGGTTGTACGGGGCCTCTGTACATTCGTTCCCAGACGCGCTCCCGCTCTTCCGGATCAAGGCCGGGACCGGTATCTGTGACGCGAATCCGGGTACTCCGCCCGGTGACGGTATCGATTGACTCGGCGGAGATCCGAACGATACCGTTTTCGCGGCAGTACTTAAGGGCGTTATCAACAAGATTGGTCACTACCTGTCGCAGGCGGAGACGGTCTGCATCTACCTGGAGTTCAGGCGGGGCGCTTACCTCCAGAGTGATTCTCCGTTCTTCCGCAACCATTTCGTAGAGGTCATAGACTTCCTGCAGGAGGGGTGCGACCGGAAACTCCCGCCGGTTCAACCGCATGACGCCGCTTTCGGCCTCTGTTATATCGAGAAGTGTGTTGACCAGGCGCAGAATCTCGTCGCTTTGCTCGACCGTGCCGGCCAGGGCACTTTCCATTTCGTCGGGCGATCCGTCCCGCAGGGCAAGCTCTGCCTGAGCCCGCAGGCGGGTAATAGGAGTCCGCAGGTCGTGCGCAACCATGTCTACGGTGTTGCGCATACCGTCCACCAGCCGGTTGATGCGGTCCAGCATGCGGTTAATCAGATGAACGAGCTGGGTCAGTTCACCCGCCCCGGTACCCGTTTCCACCCGTGCGTCCAGGCGGCCCGTCTCGACAATTTCCCGGGCAACCCTGGTAACCCGTGCAATAGGGCGAAAAGCCCGTCCGGCCACAACAAGGCCGACCACAAAGCCGGCAACCGCCACGGCCGCAGCAATAAGAACGAAATTTCGCCGAAAGAGCGCAAGCAATCGCGTTCGGGTTTCCGTGGACAACCCAAGCTGAAGGTACACGTCGTCGGAGAGCCAGAGTCCACTCACTTCAATGGAAAAATCGTAGTCCGGCGAGGTGAGAATGTGAAGGCGTCCCGGATCCAGTGGCAGCACCTCAAGGCGGTTGACGCTGAAGCTCCGCCATACTTCGGGATAACTGAAGAGTAGCGTTTCGTTGGTACGGTCCGCAATGCGGACGACAAAGGGGCGTTCCCCCACCACCAGATTGTCCACCCGAATCTGTTCCTGCAGCAGTTCCACGCCGCCGGTCTGGAATTGGGCCCAGTAGCTGAGCAGACGCTGCTGCATGTCCCGCAGTTCATCCTGTTGCAGCGTCCGATAGAGGGAGAGAAAAGTGAAACCGAAGATGACCACTACCCCCACCATGGCGACGGCGGTGTACACCAGAGTCAGCCGGAAGCGGATACTCAGACCCGACCGGTCACCGGCCATCACGCACCCTCCGGCCGAAAAACGTAGCCTACTCCACGAACGGTATGGATGACCCTGGGTTCAAAGTCCCGGTCAATCTTGGAGCGCAGCCGGGATACCAGAACGTCCACCACGTTGGTCTGGGGGTCGAAATCGTAGCTCCAGACGTGCTCCAGAATCATCGTCTTGGTAAGAACCTGACCGGGGTGGCGGAGAAAAAACTCCAGCAGGGAAAACTCCCGCGGCTGCAGTTCCACCACCGTACCCTGCCGGTGTACTTTCCGGGACAGAAGGTCCAGCTCAATGTCTCCTTCCGCCAGGGAGGTGACGGGACGATTTCCGTGGCTGCCATCATGGCGTCCCGCCCCGCGAGTGGATCTGCGAATGAGAGCTTCCAGCCGCGCCTGAAGCTCTGAAAATGAAAACGGTTTGGTCAGATAATCGTCACCACCGGTGCGGAGCCCGGTGATCCTGTCGTCCACCGATTGGCGGGCACTGAGAATCATGATAGGCGTCCCGACGTGACGATTCCGAAGTTCCTCAATGAGCCACAGGCCGTCCTTTCCGGGAAGCATGAGATCAACGACCAGAACGTCGTACTCGTTCAGCGTGGCGGCACCCAAAGCCTCTTCTGCGGTAGAGAGGTGGTCTACCCGATAGCCCGTCTCACTGAGGCCCTTTTTTAAATACCGGGCAATGGTGGGATCGTCTTCTATTACAAGAATGCGCACGGTGGTGAGTATAACTCATTGAGCCGATTTGTACGATTTCCACAGGAAAATCGGAATCTCCTGAAGCAGGAGTGTTGATCCCTATGTGGAACGGGTAAGGAGCGAAAAATGAACAGACGAAAACTACTGGGTACTTCGGTTCTTGTCATCTTAATAATCATGGTAGGGGGGTGCGATCTGTTTACCTTAGGGGGAAGAGACCGGCGAAAACGCAGTCGGGGCGCGGAAGAAAACTACGGATCAATTGTCATTACCTTTCCTGAGGCGTTGGATCGTCACATGGGAAGCAACAGCCTGAACACCGCGGATATCATTGCCGCGACAAACATCCTGGAAGTCTCTGTCTTTCCGGCGACTGCCTCCCCGATGGGCATTACCGAAGGTGATATGCCCACCCTGGTAGCCCACCACATTCTGGATGAACTGTCGGCGGACGGTGGCGCCATAGAATTGGAATTGCCGCCGGGGACGTATCGCGTGCTGGTCCTTGCGGGGTATCGTTCCGGAACGACTGCGGTCCTTCTGGGGTCCGGGGCAACTGATCCTGTTGTGGACGTACAGGCAAATACGATAACGGAAGCGCCGATCACCATGTACAGCATCTCCCACACTATCACTCACCCTGCAGAGGTACCTGCAGGCGGAACCTATTCGGCAGAGGCCTCGGGGGATACCCGCAATTCCCTTCTCACCCTTGAACCGATGGGAACGACCAGCACCTATAAGGCACAGTTCAGACTGGATGAAAGCACATCATATTCGGAATTACCCCTGGAAATATCCGGCAGCGCCTGGTTTGGCTCGGTTGAATGTGTAGCGTCTGTCTTTCCGGGTGAGTCGGGCTGGCGCTTTTCCGGTCCGTATATCACCTACCGTGACGCCCACACCGGGGCGTATGCGGCCCTGGACGGCGCGTTTCCCACAAAGTGGCGGTGGCTCACTGCCACCGTCATAAGCGAAAGCTCTCCGTTGTGGTCGGAGGTCTGGAAGGCTTTCACCGTCCAGGGAATAACGACCGGAATGGCAATTTCTGTGGAATGGCCGGAGCTGGAGTAGGAAACACTATCTGTCGATGATATATTGTCTGTCGGAGAACGTATCATCTGGGGAGTTGTGTGAATAGAAACATCGTCGCGGCGACTGCCATCGCGATCGTACTTGTCCTCGTCGGATGCCCCAACCCGGTCGACTGGTCCGATTTTCGAGGGGTAAATCTCATTGAGGGACGCCAATTCGGGGCGGTCGACGGTAGCGACGAGTCGGTATGGGATGCCGGCACGCAAGAATTCGTACGCTTTGAACCGGCAGAGGCGGCGGCGACACCGCCATTACCGGCAGAAATGGCTTCGGATGCGTCGGTCTATCGACTGGAACTTCTCAACCTCATTCCAAACGGGGACTTCGAAGATGCCGCTGTCGCCGACGGCGCGGACGGCGCCCTTACCCACTGGCAGGAAACGGGAAACAGCGGTGCCGAGATAATCACTGCCGCCGACTTTAACGCATCACTGGAAGCGGGAGGGGTTGATCTGGCGGCGTTCCACGGCGAGCGCCTCCTCTCCCTGAACTTTGAAGACCGCTTTGCCCGGTTTTACATCGACTTGAGCGATACCGGCGCATTTGAAGCGAACGCCCAGTTTGCCGTATTTATTGACTTTCGTACAGGCGGTGCAAATTTTCCTCTGTCCTTAAACCACACCAATGGTACTACGGACGAGCAGAACCAGCTCCAGATAAACCGGGGCGAACCGGCAGACGCAGTAACAAGCTATCGCTTTCCGGGACTGGAGGGTGAAGACCGTGCGGCTCTCGCGAGAAACACCCTTACCGTAGGCGACATAGACGCATCGGAGTTGTCGTTTGGCGGCTCCACAGCCGTCACCGAGCAACGAATCCAGTTGCTTGCGGACAACATTCGTCTGGTCCGGTCGGACCTGGAACACGGTCTGACCCTCGTCGTTCCGCAAGGTAACGATCCTCTGCAACCGGACCGCCCGAACCTGGTTTCCGGAGGGACGTACACATTCAGCGTCTGGATCGGTCGGGACGAGACCGTCGGCGGCAACAACCGGTTTGACCCGGAGTTTATAAGGATCGCTGTTCTGGCGGAAGATACCGGCAACGGCGAAACCAACTTCGAACCAGCCAGACAAACAAGAACCTTTCCCCGGGCCGACAGCATTGCGTGGAGCAACGTGGAATACTCCTTTCCCGGACCCAGCTCACCGAACTTCGAGCTGACATTATCTCTTCTTTTCGGCGGCGGTGATCCGGGGACGCTCTTTCCCGGCTCTATTCTGATAGCCGAGCCCCGGCTGGAATACAGCCCGGACTGATCGGTCAGTCTTTCGCGACAATAACCTTCCGGTACTCGTCAACTCCCGGAGCTACAACCCGAACGAAGTAGATACCCCGGGCCACAACCATGCCACTGTTGTTGCGACCGTCCCATGCCAACCGATATTCTCCCACACCCTGTCGCCCCCGCTGCAGGGTCCGTACAACGGCACCGTCCAGAGTAAACACATTCACCGTCACCATACCGGGGCGATCAAGCTCGTAGAGCAGGACGGTGTTTTCGTCGTTCTCCGGATAGATGACGTTGTTGAGAATCGTCACATTTCCCCGTTGGGGGATGAAGCCGGTACCGAGGCTCAGGACCCACGGCGCGACGGTGCGGGGATCAGTGGTGTTGGTGAGGCGGGCGGCGATGACGTTACCCAGGGTAAACTGGAATTCCACCCGTCCTCCCTCACTGATTTCGGGATCACCCTGAGGCAGGACAAAGGTACGCAACTGCCCGTCCGTCTCGACAGGTAAGAGCGATCGCGCATCGGGGTTGGTGCGCTCGTGAAGTCCATATATCGGCGTGGTGGTCCAGTAGCCGTCCCGGAAGTCGTCCTGCAGCTTCACCCCGTCGGGGACGTTGACGTCGTAGATGAGCCGCGCCGGATACCCCTCGGGTATGCCGTCGGTAAGGCGTCCCTGAAGGGTAATATCCGACGTGGTCAGTTCCGGTGCAGTACCGTCAAAGAGCCGTATCGTCCGGAGGTCGCCGATACTCAAAGCGTCGGTGGCCCAGACGGGATATATGGCTCCCAAAGCGATATCGGTAATCCGCCGGCGGTCGTTTCCGGGCATAGGGTTGAAAGCCGAATCAAACACGGCCGAACCATCCCGCGGAGATATGTAACTGGAAAAGAGGTCTTCCGCCGCCAGAGGTGTATCGAGGGTCAAGAAGAACTCTGTTGCTCCCGCAATTTCACTCACTTCGGGATCCACCGATTCGATAAGCTCCAGAGTATATGTTCTTGCACCGCCCGCAACGGTTAAATCGGCTGCATCGAGCGGGTCGCGCCCCGTCTCATCACCAAAAACGGGCTCGGTAAACTTGATGTATACCGTCTCATGGCCAACCTGGGCGAGCGCAAGTTCGA
Organism: uncultured Spirochaeta sp.; assembly: GCA_964496635.1. Lineage (GTDB taxonomy): Bacteria > Spirochaetota > Spirochaetia > DSM-27196 > Alkalispirochaetaceae > Alkalispirochaeta. The sequence goes on along the minus strand of CAZCAE010000033.1, from coordinate 9,782 downwards.
TTCGTGGCGGGGTGCGTTCTACCGCCTTGAGAGGTGTCACGGTGCTGGGCAGCAGATTTCCGGCAAGGTCGGTGAGATACGCTTCCTCGAGCGTATATGATACCCATATATCGGTCAGGGTTCCCCAATTGTGTCCAGTGTCCTGGAGCTGCAGAGTGATATAGGAATCGTTTAACCGTCGTATTGAGGTTTGCCCGGAAAAGAGGGTGTTGCTCACTTCTGTATCGAAGCCAATGTTGTAGTCGTTTATCAGGGGAACTTCGGGATTGTCGGCGGTACCGACGACCTCTTCAAGCCGAAAGGCGCTGTACTCATTCAAAGGCTCCGGCTCCAGTTCGTTTGGAAAGGAACCTGTGGTGTCCCGAATACCCTCGTGTAACCGGTTGTTGGGATGGGTAAAGTCGGATGTTTCCGGATCATTGTCGGATTTGTTTACAGGATCCCAATAGTCTGGTGGTACACCGTCGGCGGGGTCATCTGGGTTTGGTGCGTTGGCGTAGTCTATAGACGAGTTGTCCAGGATGTGGAATTCGACCCGGTTGACAAGGCTGGTCAGGGTGGTTGCCCTGGTGACTATCTCGTACCGGTTATCCAGAGGGTCAGCAGCGATCTGGAAGGTAGAGAAGCCCGGGGGATCGACGTCCCACTGAGAGAGCCACTCGGTGGAGAAGCTTGAAAGGGCCGCGTTTTCGGTGACGTCGTTGAGGGAGTTGTCTATAACCGGCGGACCGAAGCCGCGCCGGTTGGTGTCCCAGGGACCGCCGGTATACTCAATGGCATTTCCGGCGGCGTCGGTGAGTTGTTCGTTTTCCGGAACCGTTGTTATGTCTCGATCAACGGGATATTCAACGTCTGCCATGTAGCCGGGCCAGAAGCGCTGGTTTCCCTGGATGAAGCTATACCCCTGGATGAAGGCGGTGAAGCCATGATCACCGTTTGGATTCTCGCCCCCCCCGTCAGACCGGTAGAGGGAGGTGCCGCTCGATTCGCCGTCCCGGGTACCTACCGACATATCTGACTCGGCGTCGTACCGGAAGAAACCGGCGAGCCCGGCGGTATCGGTTGCACTTTCGAAGCCGAAATGACCTCCAGGACTACCGGATTCACCGTAGGCTGCAGTTCCCCGGACATTCCCGGAGGTACTGCCAATGTGCAGATCCGGCAAGTCCGCAATATTGACCGCTTCGGAGTAGCGCAGATGGAAGAAGTTGTGAGCGTCATAGGGCCTGAGACCGGTAGTATTGGACAGGAGAACCGAATCGGGAATGTCATCCTGGTTGTAAGGCGCTCGTCCGACGGTCACCTGAACGAGAACCGGCCGTGTACCGTCCCCGGTTGCTGTGTACCGCCCCGCCGGGACGGCGCCGCCGGCTGTATCGTAGGAGCCGTACAGGTCAGGCTGAGTTCCTACGGGACCGATAGTTCCACCGGAGAGGGCCGCCAGATGATCGGTCCCAAGGAGCCGGTTGCCATGATGGTCGCGCCAGAGGGACCATACGTCCGCAGTTGCCCGCGGGACGGTGATGTTGGGCGTGACGTTCCGGTTTGCCGGCGGCACGCCGGGGCGTCCGCGGTCGGTGCTGTTGGCGTTCCCGGCAGATGAGCCGGTGGCATCGGTGTTCCAGCGGTCCGCCTGCTCGACGGAGATGTAGAAGACGTCCAGATCACCTTCACCGTTGGTCGAAGTCGTCGCTTCCGGGTCGGTCCACGTGCCGGTGATGACTCTGGCGTCGTCGTCAATCCGGATGATTCCATGGTCGATAGCGCGGGATATTTCGTTGTTGGTGTTTTCAATCGGTTTTGTAAACTCGAGGCGGATCACGTCATCATAGACGGTGTAGGTACCGGATCGGGCGAGGACGGCCCGGGTGAAGTCGACACCGGAGGTTGAACCGCCGGATGCCGTGTTGTTGGCGGCGCCAGGCGAGGCAGTGGCGCCGCTGCCGTCGCTGTCGTCCTGGTCATCAGCGGTATCGGTCGTCTGGTAGACGTCGTAGTCCGGCTCGGCAGCGGCGATCCAGCGGGTCGCGGGCGTGTCGGCACCGTCGGTAACGGTGACGTTGGAGATGGTGCCGTAGTAGAACTCCGCGAACGCGGCGGAGGCGTCCGCGGGATCCGTCTGGAGGACCATGGACCACGTACCGGCGCCTTCGAGGTCCAGACCGTTGGCGTAGAAGTTGTTGCCGACGGTGACGGTGTTGTTGTTGAGGCCGGTTGAGGTGACGGAGCCGGCGTAGTCGGAAGCAGACCAGCCGTGCCACTGGAGGTCAATAGTGGCGATTTCGGAATCATCGGCGAGGACGATCGTCTCAGGAGCGCCGGGGAGCTCGGTGATCAGCATTACCAGCGGATCGGCGAATAAGTCTTCCGCCAGGCGCTCCGCCGCATCATAGCGGAAGAAACCTTCGCCGGCAGGCGGGGTCGCTGCCTGCAGCACCGGGTCGTCGGGGGTGTAGGAGTCACCAAATAGTACGAGATCGGTAGAGATTGTGAGGTCAGAACCGGCGGGATCGACGGCGCCGGCGTAGAGGACCACCGACTCAAGCTCAACCGTGTCTGCCCTGAGGGTGACGGTCGAGCCGGGAGCGTAGATCGTCAGCGGAACGGGAGCATCCGTGTCGACCGGTCCGATAGCAGCGTTGCCGGCGTTCAATGAAACCGTGCCTGTAGCGGCTGTGGGGTATCCCGGAACGACGTAGATATCGCCGTTGAATCGGACATGCGCGCCGTTGCCGCTGTCGGCACTGGAGGTATCGATGCCGGCCCCCAGGTAGACATCGCCCACCCCCGTCTGTGAGAAGGCGCCGGTGATAGCGCCGATACCGCCGGTGCCGGAAATGATCAGGTCACCCCGGTTGGCGACGGTAACGGGGCCACCATTCAGGGTCGAAAGAGCACCGTCCAGGAGAAAGCGCTCACCGGTGAGTTGGATGCCCTCGACTGCAAGGGTAGTAACTGCACCAAGGCGGGCGATATCTGTTACATCATCTATACGCAGGCGGGCTGCGCGGATCGATGCGGCGGGTGACGTCGCGTCGAGAGCCCCGGCGATGCGGGCCGCCGATTCAATAGCGAAGGTAGCCGGGGCGACGGTGCTTCCGATTGCTCCCTCGAGGGAGATGGCGCCGTTGCCGGTATTAAGCAAGAGGTTCTGACCGACTGCGCTACTGCCGTCAACCGTGTTGCGGAGGCGAATATTGCCGGCGTTGGTGCCGGTGTCAAGCCGGAGTGATCCGGTAAGTGTGACGGCGCCGGCGATGTCGATGGTGGTGGCGGTGGTGGTGATGTCGCCTGCAATGTTCACTGACCCGCCGCCGGACTGGGTGAAGGGGCCGGTGAGGTCGACATCGGTTGTGCCGGTATCGGCGGCGCTGGTGACGTCGTTGATGGTGAAGACGCCACTGTTGGTTGCGGTGATGCCGCGAGCGAAGAGCTGCCCGTGGGTCGTAATCGTTTCCGCCGCAACACTGACGTCGCGAAGGCGGCTCGCGCCGGCGGCACCGCCGATGCGTCCGTTGCCGGGTCCGGTGGTCTGTCCAAAGGTTACCGCCGCGGCCGGCGCATTGATAGTGAGGTCCCAGGGGCCGCCGGAGCCGCCATTACCGGCGATGGTGGCGGTGTCGGCAAATGTGATAGCGGCACCGGTACCGTTGGGCGCGGCGCCGCCGCCGTTGCCGTCGGTGTCGATGCGGACGTGTCCGGTGAGGGTGACGGGCGCCTCGAAAGAGACAGTTCCAGCTGCATCGGCGGTGGTGTCGATGTCTCCCTGGATATTGACCTGGGCGGTAGCGCCGGTCTGGATGAACGAACCGGCAAGGATTACGTCGGCGGTTGCGTCGTCGTTTTCGCCGTCGGTGTCGGCGATGGAGAGAGTACCGGTGAGGGAGAGCGATAGATCCCCAAGTGCCGGACTTCCCGAACCGGTAATCGAACCGAGCACACGGTCCGCGCCGACGGCGCCCGTAAACGTGACTGAGCTGGTGCCCGCTTCAATATTCAGGGGATGTGCCTGGTCCGCCGCGCTGTCCAACGTGGAGTCGAACTGCACTGTACCTGCACCCGAACCTGTCGAGATTGTGAGGGTATCCGGTCCTGTCGTTGCGATCTGCACCGCATCCCGGAAGGTCACGTTCTGTCCCGGTGTCGTCAGATCTTCCTGCAGGACGATGTAGTTGTCTGAACCGAAGATGCTGAGCGTGATTTGACCGGCCAGTCCGGTCAAATCACCAAGGGAGAGTTGGCCGATCCCTTCAACAAAGACGCCGTTTGGACCACCTGCAATATCGAGGGCTGCGTAGCCGGCGTCCAGCTGGATCGGACGCGCTTCGATGCCGATACCGCCGCTGCGGCTGGTCAGTACTATCGACGGGGACGAGGCTGCGGTCGATACAATTTCTGCAATGGCGTTGTTGTTATCTGCAGTGATATTGCCGTCGGCGTTCAGGGCGATCGTTCCAGCACCGCTGTCCAGGGCGTCGATAGTGTCGTCGCCGGAATCTTCATCATCAAGGACTATCGCCGCCCCCGACCCCGTGGCGTACGCATTGATTGTCAATGGTACACCGGTGCCGTTGACCCCGGAAAAGTCGGCGGTGCGAATCCATGCATCTTCGGTCTGATCGTTGTACCCGCCGGCACCAAACGCGCCGATCGTGATCGAACCGGCATTGGTGATACGCGCAATTTCGGCATCATCAAGGTTGAGGTGTCCGGCGGTACCGCTGTCCCAGCCGACATTGATCTGTCCGGCACCGGCTCGAGTCGCGATGAGGAGATCTCCCGTGCCGACATCGAAAGTGTCGCCGGCTCCGTCTCCGAGCTGCACGTCCCCGACAAAGAAGCGCAGGTTTTCGTCTCCGTCACCGCTGGTGCTGTCGAGTGTGGATTCCGTCGTCACGGTCCCCGCGGCGACGAGGGTTACGGTACCATTCCCGCTGAAAATTACCGGCGTCTCAAAGGTAAGATCGCCGTTACCCACGGTGCCGTCCGCCTCCAGAGTGAGGGAGTCAATGTCTATGGTGCCGTCGGCGCGCACAACGATATTGTTGAATGTCGAGCCGGTACTGGAGGCGCCGTCGTCAAACAGGACCTGAGAACCGCCTCCGGCAGAGGCATCCAATGTGACCACTTCGAGACTATTGCTCTCTGCGGCGGCGACACCGTCGATGAGGATGTCGGTTCCGCTGCGGGCTGTCACCACCAGTTCCGCGGCGCTCATGCGCCCCAGTTCGCTGCCTGCGGCGTCCCCGCTGATTTCGATTCCGTACGCTCCCGCCGAGATATCCCCGATGAGGATACCGGCGTCCGCTACCGCTTCCGTTACGGTGATCGTACCGGTACCGGCATCGATGGCCCCGGATGTGTTCAGATTGATATCATTGACTGCCAGTGCGACATTCTGGTTGACCGCCCGGAGCGTCGCAGTATTGGCGACGATCAAGTCCCCGCTGGTCGTAATCGAGGTTGCCCCGGTGGTGTTGGTATCCTGATTGAACCTTGTGTTTCCCGTCCCCGCCGACTGGGTGATCGACGCCGCGTAAACTTCACCGTTGAAAGTGAGCGCGGCGGCGGCCGCGATGGTCAGCGCGTCCATCCGGTCTGCACCACTAACCCCGCCGATGCGGCCGTTTCCGGCACCACTTGCCTGCCCGAAGCTCACCGCTGCAGCCGGCGCATTGACGGTGAGATCCCAGGGACCGCCGGAACCACCATTACCGGCAATGGTGGCGGTGTTGGCAAATGTGATGGCGGCGCCGGTACCGTTGGACGTGGCGCCACCGCCATCCCCGTCGGTGTCGATGCGAACGTTACCTGTCAGGGTAACGGGCGCCGCAAAGGAGACTGTTCCCGCCGCGTCGGCGGTGGTGTCGATGTCGCCCTGGAGATTGACCTGGGCGGTAGAGCCGGTTTGGACAAACGAACCGGACAGAACAATATCGGCCGTTGCGTCGTCGTTTTCGCCATCGGTGTCGGCGACGGACAAGGCGCCGCCGAGGGAGACACTCAACTCGCTTCCGGTCAGACCGGCTTCTATGTCAACGTTGCCGGCGCTGGTGATTGAAATGGCTCCCATTTCGGGTGCAGCGATGCCAAGGGCACTGGCATCCCTGCCGACAGCGCCTCCAAACAGCACATTACCCGTACCGGCGGTCAGGGTAAGACCGTTGTTCTCCCCATTTTCGCTGTCCAGCGTTTGTGCGAACTCGATATTGCCCAAACCGGGGCCGGTGCTGACAGTGAGTCCCGATTCATCTACCCGTACGGGACGACCAAACAGAATATCCTCACCCTCGGTAGTCACATTCTGCGTCAATCGGATGAACTGCGCCGGGTCAAATGTTGAGAGCGACACCGTTCCGACCGTTCCGGAGATCAAACCGATAGTGATATCCCCACCGATCCCTTCCAGCCACACCCCGTCCGGGGCGTTGGTAACATTCACCTCGCTGTGCCCGGTCTGGATCTGTATCGGCCCGTTCTGCGGTCCGGGGTCGGGTGAAGAAGGTTGATCGGCACCGATCTGCCCCTGAACCGTAGAGTTCACCTGGAGTGAAATCACACCGGTCGTCTCAATCTCCGCCTGTGCCTGGTCATAGATTGGGACCGGATAACTGAAGTTCTGTGCGAGAATACTGCCGGTACCTGCAACAATTGTGACATCCTGGTCACCGGTATTGAGAGCCGACGCGGTGTCTTCATCGTCCAGGAGAACGCCACCTGCAGACGTGTCGGCAGAGAATGTCGATGCAACTCCTGTGGCGTTAATCCCGGAGAGGTCGGCGGTGACGATCGTTATTACTCCTTCCTGGACGCCAGGTTCACCGATGAACAGCGACCCCACGGTCACCAGTTGATCTACCTCGCCATCATTCAGCGCCCATTCGCCGCCGACGGCGTCGGCGCCGACACGCATCTCTGTGGTTCCATTGTGAGTGTACAGGCGAAGGGTCCCGGGAACGTTGAATGGGACCAGCGCCGGGGTGGTCTCGGCCAGAACGATATCTGCAGACTTGAGGGTGAGCGAACCGGCGGGATCTGCAGTTGCGACTGCTGCGGCGGTGAGCCCCCCACGAGCGGTCAGCGAAAACGTTCCGTCGATATCGACGAGATTACCAAGAGTGTCACCGTTTCCGTCATCGCTTCCGTCACCAAAGGTGATGGTACCACCGGCACCGGCCGTCCCCGCATTGATGGTAAGGTTGCGGGGAGTGGCATCGGCGTCATCGGAGATATCCTGATCAAACTGAATAACACCGTCGGTTGCCGCACCCGACGCACCGGCAATGAACGAGGCGCCGGCAGTCAGAACCAGAGGCGAGCGGTATCTCTGGTCACCACTGATCCCGGCACCATCGTTACTTGCTGTATCTATTGAACCGTTGATACGGACCGGCGTCTGGGCGCCGCCATTGGTAGGAGCGATATCAACGTCGCCGCCGTCGGTCGCCGCGGCACCGGTAAAGGTATCTATTGAATCTATGCTGATGCCGGTTGCGTCCTGAAGCCCGCCTGTCCAGACAGCACCGCCGTCGGTGGCAACTGAGACTCCCGTCTGGGCGCCGCCGAAGAGGATGCGGTTCAGAGCGCTTCCAACGGGACCGCCCGCCTGATTTGTAGTGTCAAGCTGAATAGTGCCATAGGTACCGCCGTCTACCGAGGAGAGTTCTGCAAACGCGTTGGTCGTTTGCGCCGACGTGATTCCCGCGGTGCCGGCGCGTAGCGTCATATTGGCGCCGTTTCCCTCAAGGGCTGTGGCGGGCGTACCGCCGGCATCGTCGTCCAGAACGATTCCGCCGGTCGGTGCGTTAACCGTGAAAGATGTCACCGCTGCCGGGAGAGAGACTGTGCGGATGGTGATTGTTCCGCTCTGGACGGCGGGTTCGCCAACCTCGAGAGAAGTTGCATTGATCCTTGCCAATTCTGCGTCGGTCAACTCCCAGTCGCCGGACGCGCTGGTACCAAAGTTCATCGCCGTCGTGCCGGCTTCCGTATACAAGAGCAGCGTGTCGGCGCTGGTTGTTCCAGCTGAAATGTCCAGGTCACCGCTGTAAAAGGTGGCGGTGTTGGTCGTTGTGAAGTCGTCACCAATCGAAATCCCGACATCGGCGTGGATTGTTGCGAAGTCGTTGATCGTGACGGCGCCTGAGAAGGTTGCGGTTCCTGTGGCAGCGTTTTCAGTGATACTCGCCGCCTCAATCGTGGAGCTCGCCGTGAAGTTATCCGCACTCACCACCGTGATCGCGCCCAGCTCACCGTCAACTGCCAAGCCTACCGCGCCCTGGAACAGTACATCTCCGGTATCGCCGGTCAGCTGTAACGTGTTGGCTTCCGTCGCCTCGCTGTCGACCGTGCTCGTGAAGGTGATCGCACCGCTGCCGGTCGTTGTTACTGATGTGGCATCGTCGATCCGCACCGCCCCGGCAAACTGCGCCACCCCATTCCCCGACGGCGCAATCGTCAGGCCGTCCAGCCGGATGTCCGTCGCGGTCAGGTTGACGCCGGCCGCTGCGGTGGTCGTCACGTCGCCGGTGAGCGTGGTGAGCGTTCCGTTAGTCTGTGCAAGGCTCGCCGCCTCAATCGTGGAGCTCGCCGTGAAGTTATCCGCACTCACCACCGTGATCGCACCCAGCTCACCGTCCAAAGCAGAGCCCACCGCGTCCTGGAACAGCACATCCCCGGTATCGCCGGTCAACTGCACGGTGTTGGCTTCCGCCGATTGGCTATCCACCGTACTCGTGAAGGTGATCGCTCCATTGCCGGTCGTCGTGACCAGCGTCGCATCGTCGATCCGCACCGCCCCGGCAAACCGCGCGATCCCGTCACCTGACGGCGCAATCGTCAGGCCGTCCAGCCGGATGTCCGTCGCGGTTAAGTTCACACCTGCTCCGGCTGTTGTTGTCACGTCGCCGGTGAGCGTGGTGAGCGTCCCCGCGTTCTGCACCAGACTCGCCGCCTCAATTGTGGAGCTCGCCGTGAAGTTATCCGCACTCACCACCGTGATCGCACCAAGCTCTTCTCCAACACCGGCACCGACAGCAGCTTGTAGCAACACATCACCATCACCGCCGGTAAGGCTCAGCAGGTCTTTTGTAGCCCCTACTGCATTCAGCGGTGCCGCAAATACAATATCCCCAGCCGCCGGCGAGGCTCCTGTCGATACTGCCAACGCGTCGTCTGTAGTATCGTCAAGTTCGATAGTTGTGGCCGACAGATTGATCGTGCCTCCATCACTCACGATGTCGCCGGATAGTGTTAGAGTTGCTCCGCTGGTGATCAGCACCTGGCCATTTGGAGCCGTCTGGCTTACCCCCTTCACCTCAACATCGTCGATGTCCGTAACTTCAATGTTGTTCGTGATCGTGTTGGCCAGCTCCAGGAACGCCACGCTCATCTCAAGGGGATTGCCCGAACCGATGCCGTCAACCGCACTCAAGTCGGCAGTGGCTGCCGTGATGTCAGCGCCGCCATCCGTACCAGATTCCTGAATCGCTGCGGCACTCGTCACCGTCACTGTGTCACCAGCGGCACTTACATCATTCACGAGAACGTTTCCGGACGTTACGGTCGTCAGGTTCACGTCCCCATCGGCTGCCGCAACGGTTCCCGCGCTCATTGTCGTCGCCGTCAGGTCCGCCCCGGTGTTGCTGATCGTTACGTCGCCGTCGGCCGTTACCGCGCTCGTCACCGTCAGTGTCTGCCCACCAGTCTGATCAAGGTCGATCGTCCCCGTTCCCGTCGTCACACTCGTCAGCGTCGTCCCGCCGGTCGCCCCGTGGTCGATG
>CAZCAE010000032.1:19199-39570 GCA_964496635.1 uncultured Spirochaeta sp. | reverse complement strand
TGTACAGATGTGCGCGAGGATGTACGTCGCTTTCCGGCTGCTCCACCAGCACCTGTAGAAGGTTCCCCTCAGTCACCTCAATCGCGTACCAGTCGATATCTCCTTCGTACGCTATCGTTCCAGTTTGCGGTTCCCCGGATGTTAAGCCTGTCGCATCCGGCCCGTCGTCACTGCTCGGCGCCCGTACCGTCAAAGAAGCGGTTGCTGTCGCCTCCTCGGTACCGTCGGATACTCGAACCTCGATCTCATACGTCGTCTCCGATGCAGGAGAGAGCGTCAGGGTGTACGTCGCGTCGGTTTCACCGTCAACGAGAGTTTCATCGCGATACCACGCGTAGGTCAGCGTGTCGTCATCCTCTTCGGAAGCGGTTGCCGTAAAGGTTTGCGATGCCCCGTTCGCAACTGTCACAGTTGACGGTTCCAGAGTTACCGTTAGGCCGGTGTTGGTCGTAGACGGCGCTTGTACCGTCAAAGAAGCGGTCGCTGTCGCCTCCTCGGTACCGTCGGATACCCGAACCTCGATTTCGTACGTCGTCTCCGATGCAGGAGAGAGCGTCAGGGTGTACGTCGCGTCGGTTTCACCGTCAACGAGAGTGTCATCGCGATACCATGCGTAGGTCAGCGTGTCGCCATCCTCGTCGGAGGCGGTTGCCGTGAAGGTTTGTGTTGCCCCATTCGCTACTGTCGCAGTAGCCGGTTCCAGAGTTACCGTTGGCGGCGTATTCGTATCTTTGTCGCCGGACGAGCCTGAGTTTGTTGGGCTTGGACAGCTGACAAAGAAAAAGACCAAGACATAGATCGCGAAAACTCGCAGCAGGTTATCCACTATCGTACTAGTTTTTAATGAGACGAACCTCATAGCGCTCCTCCACGGAAACGTGAAGTGCAAAGTTGGACGTATTTATTTTTTGTTTCCATAATTATTATAGCTCACGAAAAGTCAAAACTCAAGAGATCATTTCCTGGAATTCGGTTGAGGCTACGCACATTCTTTCTCCGCCGTACTAGTACACCAAATTTGGCAAGGCCGAGCCTTAAAAAAGTACGGCGCCGTCTGAAAACCTCTTTCACACTTGTTCTATCCGGTAAGGGGTCCTATACTTCTAGGTAAGTTCCAGAGTGGAGGTATCTATGAAAGTCACTGTAGCCACGGCGGTTCTTCTTCTTGTTTTCACAATTGCGGTTGCCGCCCAGGACATCGATCCTGAAGATGTGAATACCCTCAAAGACCAGATCATAGAAACCCTTCAAACCAACCTGGAAGCCGATTTCAACACCCTTCTGTCCGGTGTCGGGTATGAGCTGACACCCAAACTGCAACAATCCGCCCTGTCGGCAAATATCGTCGGCGATGCCGAACTGGGCAACTTTCCCCACTACACCTTCTCGGTCATCGGCCTTGGGCTGAACGTTTACGACGGCATTGGTGAGTTTCTTACATCAGATCAGACGGAGTGGCAGTCCGAAATTATCAACTTCGGTGAACTCATCGACGAACAGACTGAAGACACTCCCGGCTTTGGAGTAGCTACGGAACGGCTCATTGGGCTTCCTTCCTTTCGCATCGGCTTTGGGATCGGCCTTATCGATGGATACGAAATCTTTGGAAGCACCTTCTTTGTACCCTTTTCCGTCCTGGAACTGGTAAAGGATATGTCCGCCGACCCGGACGACACGACCTTGAACAACCTGGAATTACAGACAGCCAATATCTCCCTCCGCCTTCGGAAAACGATCGTCGGTCGGCCGGGCCAGCTCGGTCGTTCATTGTCGGTCGGTGCGGGGTACACCTACTCCGGTTTCGCCATGGGTTACACTCTGGGATCCCTTTTTGACATATCCGATGAGGCGTTTGTTGCGGAAGAGGACTTCAACCTCTATGCGGAAGTGTACGACACGACCTTTTCTGTCGGAACCGACGTCCATACCTACGGACTGGACATTCACATGTCGCGGCGTTGGCCGGTGGTTACTACCTTTTTCAAGGTATCACCTTATGTGTACCACTCCCGATACTACGCGAAGACCAAACTGAATGGTGTGCTCATAGAATCCGAGGAAGCTCCAACTGAAGATACTATCGCTGAATTGAGGGAAAACGCCGATACAGATTTCTCCCTTCGGATCAACTCGGAACACCGAGAAACGGACCTTTCGGTGCATCTCAGCGCCGGCACGGAGTTCCGGGTTCTCGGCTTTGTCTTTCATACGAGCCTGGGATACAACCTGGAAGACCCGTTGTTCAACGTTGGTAACGTCGGCAATGGCGACCGATCCGACGGTCTTGGCGGGTGGTTGTCAAGTGAATATGAATCTTTCTCCGGAGTGATTAACGGTCTGACGGGAAACATCGGTCTACGACTTCAGTATTAACAGAAAGGGGCCGGCTGCTACTGCAACCGGCCCCGCTTTATTCAAGCACATCAACGCATTATGCGTCGCGCGGCTTACCTCACCGTCACTCAGCGTCGGCAGTCAGGCCGTACACGGCAAGGCCGTACTCGCCGGCAATGGCCAGGACGTCTTCTTCAACCCACGTCATATCGGTAATGGTTGATCTGAGAGTACCACGTCCATCGACTACTTCAAGGTCACCGGGCAAACCGGAGTAAAAGGGACGCTGCAAATCGGGTTGTACAGTTACGATCGCGGCAGTACCGGTGCCGGATATCTCTGCGATGTCCACGGTGCCGTTTCCGTACAGGATAGCTGCCCGGGTTCCCTCCGAGTTGATCGATATTCTCTGGATTCGCCGTTCCAGAACACCACCAACAGCTGTTACGCCGCCAACCGGGACCGCATATCCATCTTCAGCTTCGCCAACAGCCAGTCTGTACAGCCCCGTATCCGTTCCCAGAAGAACCATATCATCTGTACCGGCCACCGCCCGTACCCGGACGTTTCCCGGAATAGAAATGGTCCCGAGTGACTGCAGGACGACCTCACCCCTGTAATCCTCCGAAACGGTGTCGTTGTCCGGAAACCTGCCGATAATGTTCAAGGCGTTCGTACCGATCAAAACGGCGTGTGTCTCTACGCCATCAGGTGTGTTTACCGTATCGCCGACATTGAATCGTCCCGTATCCACCAGATAATAGACAGTCACGCCATCTGCGTTCTCATACGTTCCCAGAAAGGATCCGTCTGAATCCGAGCCGGAATCATAATCGACAATTTCGTCCAGAGTTTTTTCATTAAGAAAGACGGTCCCGAAATCCGACGTTGAGACGACGGAATAGGAGTCGCCGCGAAGGACGTAATCCTGAATGACCACCGCCAGATCTACTGCATCGGGCAGGTCATCGCCGGTCTCTTCCGCAAGATCGCTCCAGTCGGTTGGACGGGTATCACCTTGTTTCCACGTAGCATATCCCAGCCCTTCGGTACTCTTGTAGAGGACAAAAATATCATCACCATCCTGGTACGCGGCACTGCTGGTGATAACCGCATTACCGCCGGAATCTACTGCGCCGAGGCGCAACGCCTGGACGGTTGTCCCCGAGACGCTGTTGATCTGGTAGATACCGGTACCAACAGTTCCATTCATCCACACCACGTCTCTACCGGCGGGCGTACGTCCACGGCTGAGCGTTTTGGGGGTAAATCCGGCGGCGCCGGAAATGGTCATCTCCTGAAACGTACCGGACTCATACGAATAGAGCTTCCCGTCGGCAAGAGCCCACACCTGGGCGTCACCAACAGTCTCCAGAACCACAACCGAGTCAACCTGAGATGACAACTCCGCGTAGTCGTAATTGCTTTCCCGTTCGTTGCTGCGCAGGTTTACCTGGGTGGGATTATTACCGGCAGAAACTGTAAAGGGACCATATTCAGAATACTTGAAAGTCTGCAGAAAATTGGTGTCGTCGACAAGCCGGCCCACAGCACCCAGCACGCGGTAGCGGTTGCCCGGGGGTAATCCGTCCACTACCACGGAGGTTCGCTCTCCCCCGGAGACATCGATCTGAAAAGCCCACGGTTTGTTTTCAAACTCACCGGTTGCGCTGTTGTAGTACTGGCTGCCGTTCATGAGGTAAAAACGGACAAAGTCCACATCGTCTTTCTCAATAACAGAACGACTACCGACCCCGGAGGCAGAGGCAGAAGCGACGTCAACACGAATTGACCCCGTGGCGTCCAGTTCCGGCTGGAGAAAACAGCCGCCCAGAAGAGCAACAATGCCTGCTATACCTGCCAAAACCATCAGTTTTCTTGTGTTCATCATACCATTCTCCTACCAGGCCCAGTTAATGGACACGGACCCGGTTGTAGCCGGTCGCCGTGGCGGGCCGGCGGCACCCCGATCGTCAACAATACCGGCAGTTCCGTCGGCACCACCACCATCTGCAACGGGAGCAAAACTCGGCCTTCGGCTGGAGGGTGTAGCTGACTGTCGCTGCAGCATAGCCTCACCGGAAACGAGCCCGGCTTCTTCCGGCGGACCACCGCCACCGTCATCACCGGCAGCATCCTCACGGCGTACAGCCGACCGACGCCGACCAACCGGAGCGGAGACCTCTACTCTGCCGCCAGCAGAAACGAGAACGGGTTCTCCCCGTTGGGACTCACCTTCTCCGGTAGCTTCACCGTCGTCACCTTCGCCGTCGTCATCGTCGGCAGCATCTCCGTCGTCCCCTTCCTGGGAACCGCCGGATCCACTCTGGTCACCAACGGGGGGGCCCAGATAGACCGCCACCGTACCGTCAACCACCTCCACGGAGGTGACGGTCTGCGTCCATCGCGTCCCCCGGACGGCAGCAGTTGAATAGGGCCCGCGAACTTCAAAGTTGTTCTGCCGACCCGCCGCGCTGCGTACCTCCGTTTCAATTCGCCCGACCCGGAGGGACAGGGCCGTATCCGTCGTACTTCCCCGCTGGGACAGTTCCGCCAGGGAGAGACGAGTTAAAGGCTGCACATCAATGACGGCGTCTCCAATTTCGAGGACAGCCTGTGAATTGAATCCCGTTGAAATGGTAGAGTCTCTGCGGACGACCATTCCCTGCTCGGCGGGTATCCAGCTTTCGCCCGCGTGCCTTATTTCTACCGAACCTTTCAGCTCCTGAAGAACCGCTTCCTGGGCGGGCATTGCAAAAACCCATCCAAGGCTCAGTATCAACAGAAAAGTGATATAACGCATATACGTCCTCCCTCTCATTTCAATATGCCAGCGACGCCTGAACCGATACGGATGTCTGAACCGATCGGTCGGCCACGTATGCCTCAGTAAAAGCGCCCATCCCGTCGGCGGCGGCGGGAAAGAAGAATCCAACCGTCGAAGACAGTGCAAGGTCCGGAAACGGTATCATGTTCACAGTAAAATCAAGTTCCGAACCCAGGAGATTTCCTCCATCACCGGCGGCAATTCCCGGTTCTGAAACGGGACCGTCGGTGGTACGAAAAAACACAAAACCACGCGCCTGAGTCTGTATTGAAGAAAGCATCCAGGAAGAAGACGTTGACAAAGGCTTCTGAGAGTATTGTATCTCGGTAACGGCGACATTTCCAAGTTTCGGCGAGAAGATTGCTCCAAAAGATATTGGCGTTATGGGGACAAACTGCCGGGCCTTACCTTTGGTGTTTCCTTCATAGTAACTGCTGAAATCGTCGTCACCGGAGGAGACGATGACCCGCAGAGCAAAACTGGAGTAGTTCCACGCGGGTCGATAGTATCGCAAGCTGGTTCCGAACGCCCACGCCGTGATCGCCCTGTACCGGTAGATACCATCGGCATTGGGATCGGCAATATCGACAAAGGAGAGCATTCGTCCGCCGTTCAGAAAGACAAAAGACGACTGAAAGAGGTTGTCCACCGGTACCGGTCCATTGATGGCGACCCCGATGTACTGTGTATCCAGAGGCCCGCCGGCGCCAGGCTGAAACTCCCGAGACCGTTCAGAGACAAAGTCGACGTTCCCGGATGACCACATGTCCTCCTGGAATATGACATTTACGGCGATCTGCTGATCGTAGATACGAGGCAATCGAATACCGAGTATCCCGATAAGACGGGGAGAACCGAGATACACATTACTCCGTCCCGACGCGTCAAGATCGGTATTGGACATAAGAATAGAGGAATCATCCCGCCAGAGAAGACCGGTATACCCCAATGAGAGGGAATACCGAAATCGGGGATACACCAGGGTCAGTTGCACACCGTCTGCCGGGGTAGAGACAACTACGCCGGCGGCATCAGAAACAGGAAAACGGCCGATCGTCATGTTGAGCGCGTCCGGATCGATGTTTTCGCTGCCGAAAAATGGTCCCGTGACATAGGCGTTGCGAATGCCGACCAGTTGGATCGCCGGATCAGGTAGAAAACCATCGGTCTCATTCAATGCGTCATCGGCCAACGTTGTGGACAGCTCAAAACCGTAGGTAAAGCGCCCTCCCAGCTCTCCCGTCGCTCCGACAGTGTTGGTCATGCGCAGCGGCATTTCCTCCGTGTCAGTCATGCGGTAGCCTGCGGAGATATCGACGGCTCCGGAGACCTCCGCCTGTGCGTAATGCCCGGAAAGGAGGAGAACAACACCAAACAGCACAGCGTCACGTTTTCGGAAGTGTAGATGCTTCATTGGTATCGCTCCTGGAAGGCGATAGCGTTTCCGATCAGTATCAGGACGCCCTCCGACGTGAGGCGGTCGCTCTGCAAAACCCCTGCAGGAATAATGCCGTAGGACTTCAGGTCCCTGAATCTGTAACGCGCGATCGGAAAGATTGAACTCATAACCCCCGGTGGAATATCCATGGTTTGACCGATTATAAGCGACAGATCACCGGCGGAAAGGTACCCGTCCTGGAAGGCCGGAACGCGAAAACCTGCCTCAAAGGCGCGTTTTGCTTCCGATATGTCATCACCGTCATACCGCCCCCCGGCAAGCATCGACAGATATATTGCAATATCGATATCGGCCCGTTGGTTTTCGAGAAAGCGGTCGATAACGGTATTTTCCTGACTGTATACCGCGAGGGGCGCCGAAAACACCGCAAGTAAAAACGCTGCAACAGCACCGGAGGATGTAATGATACGGCACATCGTTTTCATAGGGCTACTCAAAATTCGGAAGTGGCAGGTCGATTGTCCCGTTACGACCGGAACCTCCCCTTCGTAGTGCATTGTTTACCTCCATTCTCGGTTCAAAATACGATTTCAACCGCGCTCTGAGAAGCCTGTCCGCTCGAGAGACCCGATCAATACCCTGAATTATCGGTGACGCCAAAAAACTGGTCAGTCCTACGGCAGCCGATCCGATACCAACCAGCCGCAAAACGCCTCCCTCACTCTGTTGCGCCTGCGAAAAAGAGGGCGAAATGGAAAAGGCCGAACCGTAGTTCGGATCGTCCCGGTCCGTCTCATTCTGCAACGCCGTCCATACACCGGATGTGAACAATGTGGCACCGGTAACCATGAGGATCGTTCCTCCGAGACTCAATGAACCGTACAAACCGTAGCGTCCAGCATCTTCCGTTCGATATCGATCAAAAATCTCATCCACACGACGTACATCGGTATCAAGCCAGGGGGGGACTGGATAGGTTGTCGCTTCCACCTGACGGACCAAACCTTGAATCTCGTCCTCAAGACCCTTCCAATCCCGACGACTCATATCGCGGAGCATTTCGAGCTCGGCAAGCTTGACGATGTCTTCACCCAGTTCCATCGCCCGCGCGTCCACCGACAGGCGAACGTCAGGGTCATCCGGAAGAAGTGCCGCCGTCGACTTCGCCCGATAGGACAACCCCACCAGTTCGATCAGTGCGTCCATTTCGGGGGATTGCCACTTTGCCTCGGTGGCCACGCGGATCGCATCTATCTGCGCCGCAACGGCTGCGTGCTCTATGAAGGGTACCACGGCCCCACCGGGAAGCGACGCATTCTTCAAAGACGCAGCATACTCGCCAAGCTCGTCGTACATCTTCAACCAGGTATCAATTGACTCATCGTCCCGGGCTGCCAGAGCCGCTTGCCGGGCCGAATCAAGTCGCCGCAGATAATCGACAAATTGGTCATGCTCCGATTGAGAAAGCAGCGGTATCTCCACGGCAACGTCTACGGTCGCGTTTTCCTTCACATCAAAGGTTCCGGAGAAGATCGTCTCCCGACCTTCCAATCGTTTCTGGGTCACCCGGATATCAACAGATTCTGCAGGCAATTGAAGAATTGTCCGATCTCGAAACGTATAGACATCACTCCCTGCTGTAAGTTCAAAATCGAGATTCTCAACCGGTACCGTGGCACGGCGGATAGCCCCTTCTATCGCTTCAGGCCGGACCCAAACGGCATGCTCCCATGGAATGTTACCGAGGTTCGCATCGGACCATTCCGTCGTGGTAAAGATGATACGTCCAAAGGCAATCCGAACGTCCGATACTTCGGCAAACACTTTTGACACAAAACCGTCTGCCATACCAAAAAGCTGGATCGGACGGCGGGCTCTCTCCTGGAGAGAAAGGGTTATTTCACCGGAGAGAGGATCAATCACATCGATCTGGACTGAAACGCCGGCACCAACCTGGCCAAATGAAAGAGCGATGAGCCGATCAAACGATCCCGGTTCCTGCGACCGGAGGTATTCGTCTACGCTTTTCCAGCTATCGGAAGAAAGCTCGGTCACGTCCACACCCCGGGACTTGAGTTTTACCGCAACGGTCCGGTTCAACGTCATGGCCAGCGATGTCAAAGCGCCGCTCTCAGGTGTAGACACGGTAAGCATATGAATTCGGGGAGCCGAATCCACATCCTGAGCTTCAACCGGCACAACGTAAAATCCGAAAAGCGAAACGACACTGACAAATAACAGAGCGATCATATCAATATCCCTCAATTCCATCGGGGTGGATAAAGAGGATTTCTCCATTATCCAGTCCAGTTACAATATACGGCCCGAACGCGGCTGATCGGGTCGTTACGCGGGCACCCGTTTCAAGCTCTGTAACGGGTTCTCCTGTGGCAAGGTCAAAGATGCCGATTACATTGTTGGCCAGGCCAACCCACACACGATTTTCAAGAACAAACGGCGGCGCTGTAGCTTGAGATATCTGATACTGCTCCCCTCCCGACTCCCGGTCAAGGGCGAAAACGGTATCCTCTCCAAAAATGAGTAACGAGCTGTCGGTTACTACAGGGTCCGTGTAGATTTCTTTGTCCACCGGCGGAGCGTACCACACCGTTGACCTGCCGACGAGATCAACCGCGGAAACGGCACCCTGACGGTCCACGATGTACGCGATACTACCCTCAACGATTGGGGCTATCGCAACCGGCTGCACCAGGGACGTAGGAATATCAGCCACAACAGCATTCATGTTGCTATTGACGACAAAAACGCGCCCCGTCTCACCGACCGTCACCAGCTGCTGCCCAAACAGTGCCGGCGTTGCCTGGGAGGGTTCAGGCAGATCTATAATGCCGATCTGCCGGCGGAGGTCCGACGAAAAGAGATGAATACTCGTTGTCGCCGGTACATAGATACCATCTTCGCCGAAGAGGACTCGCCGACCGAACCAGTGGGCGCTTTCTCCCGGCAAAGGGCGACCGGCCGTTCGGGTACCCGACGTGCCGTCTATCAGCACCAGTTCGGCATGCCCGGAAAATGCAATAGTATTGCCTCTCACCACCGGTAGAGAGTTGTCGTTCAATACGTTTTCCGTCCGAACACGCCGCGTCCTGTTCGTGTCAAACCGATATACACTCACGACGCCGCTTGCATCGGAAACGACGACGATCTCGTCGTTCGCAACGACGCCGCGAACCAGGGAGTTGGTTGAAAGGGACACCCGTCTGGTTATCGGCTGTCGCTCGAGGCGCACCGTCTCAGAAATACCTTCTTCCGTAATCCTCCGTCGTAACCGTTGAGGGGCGTACCCCGGGCGGGAAATGGTGAAGACAAGTTCTGTTCTCACGGGAAACTCGTCGGAAAACGTTCCGACACCGCGTTCTCGTCCGTCCAGCTGAATTGACGCGTCCTCCGGAGTAACGGAAAGATCTATTGCTCCCAGGATTACCTGTGGTGGCTCAGGTTCAGGTTCCGGTTCAGGTTCCGGCTCCGGCTCCGGCTCCGGTTCCGGCTCCGGCTCCGGCTCCGGACGGGGGGGCGGAGGCGGAATTCGTTCCAGGACAATCCGCTGTGTTTGAACCTCGGGTGTGACCTCAACGCTTCTTCGCTCCGTGATATGGCCGGGGGCGGAGACGCGAATATCTACAACCGTGCCGGGATCAAAGTTCAATGTGATTCCCGCAGGGGTCTTGCCGGAAGGAAATTCCGTGCCGTTTACCGCAATTACAGCCCACTCCGGCTCTGCCAGAATCCGCAGTGAAGCGGGCGCGCGTTTCAGACCTATGAAAACCGGCTCAATTCCTTCAACCACACGGACAGTTTCCCGTCGCGATACAAATCCATCTTTCTCTATCCGGATGTCGACAACGGTACCGGCGGGAATCTTCCCCTCCCACCTTCCCCGGGACGAGACACCGTCAATAGTGATGGTTGCGTCTTCAGGCTCTGCCACAACGGTAAACGTTACATCCGGCGGCACCACTTCTTCCGGTTGGATCGGTTCTCTTTGCGGCACCACCTCTTCCGGGACAGCGGGAGGATCCGAGGGCGTCGACGGGCTGTCATCACCACATCCGGATATGACAAACACGGCCAAGAGAAGAAGTATCCCAAACACCGTATTCCAAGTACCCCGCATTTTGAAAAGGTTTTTCATGGCCGATCCTTGTACCGTTTTCTTCATTATAGGACGCCGCAGAGAATAAAGAAAGGATTTATCCTTTACAAAAAACACAAAATGGTACGTATACTACGATAGAGTGTTCATCACGTGAAGCAGTTTCTCATGGTTTTCTATGTAATTCTCTTTTCTACCGGTTTTATGGGTGGAGCCGCCCTCTTTCTTCTGCACCTGCGGGTGCGTAGCCGCCTGCTGAACCCGTTGCTGATATTTCAGTTGCTATTTCTCGTCGGTACGGGGCTGATACTCGTCTACTTTGACAGAGTTGAGACTTCCGCCGGTAATCCTCTTATCGAAATCGGGTTGCCGGCGGTAATTATGGCGATCAACATTGCGGTCTGGATCACCGTCATCATCATGTGTCGCCGGGTCGCTCCGTCCACCCGCGATCGCAACAGAATCGCTTCCGTCGCTCAGGTCCTGATACTCCTGGTTATAGTAAAGAGCCTGGCAAATGTGGTGGTCATGTCGATGGTACCTGCCGATGCCGTCCCCGGCGTCTGGAATCTGGCCAGTCACGTATTGACCGCACTGGCAATGGCCGCTTTCGGTGTAGTATTGCGCGGTCCGGTAACACCCCGCGAACCCCGGGCGCTCTACCCTCTTTTCCGGGCATACGGTGCTCTGGCAATTGTTTTTGCACCGGCGGGTCTCATTGAACACGTCATGCAGTCCCTGGATCTGTGGTGGGGTGTATACGTCTCCCTGGATCACGTGCTGTACCTGGCCTGGAATATCGTGTCCATGAGCGCGGCGGTTCAGCTCTTTCGTCCTGGCAACGAAACATCAACTCTCCTGGAGGAAGTGCCGCAAGAGCGAGTCCACGCTCTGGGACTTTCGCCCCGGGAGGTGGAAATAGCCGGGATGATAGGCCGCGGAATGAGCAACAAGGAAATCGCGGCGGCGCTCTTCATTTCACCGGCAACTGTACGCACACACATCTACAATCTCTACCAGAAAGTCGGAGCCGGCAGCCGGGTGGAGCTGTTGAACATGCTTCGGGGATAGCCAACCACACGCTACAACATATGTACTAGTTTCGCAGAACTTCAAAAAACACGACATACGTCGGATACCTCCTTCCGAATCGAAAAGTTACGATTCACCAAGATTTTCTGATTCGTATGGAGGAAAACGTGAAAACGATCCTGTTGGGAGCGATGTTACTGATCCCGCTCATCTCTATTCCGGCGGATGAACCGCCGTTGATTGTACCCGTGGCAAGTTACCAGGCCCTGGTAACAGATGGACAGACCGCACACATCCCCGGTGGCGGTATGATTGTTCAGGGCGAAGAGAGTCTCTTCGTCGGTCTGTACACCCACACCACCTTCTCCCGGGCACCGGAGTCTTGCAAAGGCGGGGGATACCACACTGCAGACCTTCTCTATGACGGTGAAATCAACCGTCACCGCTACCTGGCTCTGGCAAAATCGGCATCGGACCGCCCCGTCGCAGGAGGGTGGAACACCTTTCAGGCCGCCGGGGTGTACGGATTTGCGGTCGTTGACCGCCCTGATACCTCCGTCGTACTGGGGGGAGGTCTTGCTGTCGGCGATTTCGGCCTGGAGACGCCCGACGGCGATACCTGGCCACTGATACCGGTACCCTTCGCCAGGGTGCTTCATACATCTCCCTGGCTGGATTTTTCTTTCGACTTCATTACCGGTCCCAATGTGAACGTAACGGTAGCGCCGGAACGGGACGTCCGCCTCGTTATCGATGCGAGAATCGACCAGTTTCGGGACGTCCGGGACGTGATATTTGATACGGCCCTGCACTATCGCGTCTTTTCGGTGGGCATTAAAAACGACACGTTCGGATTCGATCTGGCCGATGAAACGGAGCCTCTTGAGAGCTTCCATTATGACGTATACGGCACCCTTGATCTGGTACTGATCACCGTAACCGGGGGGTGGGCCTTTGACTCCATGCTCCGGTATGACGACGACGTCGTCAGGAAGACCGGTGACGGTTTCATCTTCGGCATTCAGGGTATGATCCCTCTCGACGGGGGTGACCGATGAACCTCCGTCGTTTTCTGGTGCTGTGGTCGGGACAGTTTCTCTCGGGACTGGGAAGCGGGATCACCGCTTTCGCCCTCGGTATCTACGCCTTCCAGATGACCCGGACGGTTACCAGTTTTTCGCTGGTTATTCTGGCGCTCTACCTTCCGTCAATGGTACTGAAACCACTCTCCGGAGTTCTCGCAGACCGGTGGAACCGGCGGACACTCATGGTCGCCGGCGATCTGGGAGCGGGGTTGAGTATTCTTGCGCTGCTGCTGCTTCTGACCCCGGATGCGGCGGGCGGAGGATCGGCGGGCGGCAGCCTGATACCGGTATACCTCCTTGTCGCGCTGGCGTCGGTCTTTTCGTCACTCCGGGAGCCCGCGTACAAGGCATCCATCACAGACCTCCTCACGGAAGGGGAGTTTTCCCGGGCGGCCGGCTTTGTTCAACTTGCCGGAGCGGCCCAGCATCTCATATCGCCCCTGGTGGCAGGCTTTCTCATGACTACCGCATCCATAACGACTGTGCTGGCACTGGATATCGCCACCTTCGGCCTGGCGGTG
This sequence comes from uncultured Spirochaeta sp., assembly GCA_964496635.1. GTDB lineage: Bacteria > Spirochaetota > Spirochaetia > DSM-27196 > Alkalispirochaetaceae > Alkalispirochaeta. Next base: position 26,258 of record CAZCAE010000032.1, on the reverse strand, counting down.
GCGGCCACCCGCCTGGTATCTGCAACGTCCCAGGTACAAGCTCCCCGGTCCCGGAGTATATCAATTGGAAAACAACTGGCTGAGGGCGCCGCCACTATCTGGACGCACCGCCGGGTGCGACCGGTAGTCCTTGTCATTGCGGCAGTGACAGTGTTTGTCGGGTTTATGCAGACCCTGCTGCACCCTATGCTTCTACTGGTCACCACCCCGGACACCCTCGGCAAGGTACAATCTCTGGCAGCCCTGGGAATGGTGGGAAGCAGCATCGTCCTCGGTTCATTGCGAACAACAGGACGGCATGAACAGATGTTTACCGTCGGTCTGCTCGTCGCCGGGCTTGGCATGGCTATGACGGGCCTTTCTGCAACCCTGCCCGCGACAACGGTCGCCCTGTTTGTCTTCTTCGTGGCGTTACCCTTCGTAAACACCGCAGCGGAAGTGATAATTCGAACGGGCATTCCCAACGAACAACAGGGGCGTGCCTGGGGCCTTATTGGCCTCATCACACAGGCGGGGTATCTGGTTGCCTACGCCGCATCAGGATTCCTTGCCGACCGCGTTTTCGAGCCCCTTTTCCTGAACGGCGGGACTATTTACAGAACGGTGGGTCGCCTCATCGGAACCGGTCCGGGACGGGGTATCGGCTTTCTGCTGGGGCTGTCCGGGCTTGCTCTGGCGGCAGTTACACTGCCCCTTGTGGCAAACCGTCTCGGTGGCACCCCACCGGGTGGCACTCCACCATCTTTCCTCGCAAAGGAGACCCGCTCATGATCTTTTTTCGCATACTTCAACGGGACTTCATTCGGTCCCGCACCACCAGCGCCGTTGTATTCAGTTTTATCTTTCTTTCGTCCCTGCTGATAGCGGGGGGTATACAACTGATAGCTACCATCAACGGAGCAATGACACACCTTTTCGACACGGCCCGCGCCCCGGACGTAGTGCAAATGCACGCCGGCGATTTGAATCGGCAGGCGATAGATACCTGGGCGCGCTCCCATCGGCTTGTGGACAGCTATCAGGTAGCGGAAATGATCACCCTGGACGGTGAATCACTCTACCTGGGCACCACGGGCCAGTCCGAAAAGCACAGTGTCATGGATATCAGCCTGGTCCGGCAGAACGACGCCTTCGATTACCTCTTGGATGAGACCAACAGCATCTACCGTCCGGAACCGGGTACAATCGGCGTTCCCGTTTATTACGCCAGGCGGGACAACCTCACACCGGGAGATCCTGTCATCATACGCATACACGGCAGGGAACTGAACTTCACCGTCGGCGCCATTATCAGGGACGCCCAGATGAACCCGTCCATCATTCACTCGAAACGGTTGGTCCTGAACGACCACGACTACGAAAACCTTCGTCGCATAATACCCGACACGGAGTACCTCATCGAGTTTATCCTTACCGATCCGGAGCAAACGGACGAGTTCATGAAGGACTATCACGCTTCCGGCCTGCCCCAGACGGGGCCCATAGTGGACCGGAACCTCTTCAAGACACTGAACGCCCTTTCCGATGGCCTCGTTGCGGCAGTTCTCATTGTGCTCAGCCTGCTGTTGATTGGTATCGCCATCCTGTGTCTGCGCTTCACCATACTGGCGTCCATAGAAGAGGACTACCGGGAAATCGGTGTGATGAAAGCTATCGGGATGGACCGTCGCCATATTCGGCGGATTTACACGGCAAAGTACGCAGCACTGGGCGTTATCGCCTCGGTTATAGGATATGCATTTTCCTTTCCTCTGGCAGCCATCCCCGGAGAAAACGTCACCGCTTTTCTGGGAACCCCTTCCGTGACACCGTTGCGTTTCATACTCCCCGCGGTGGGAGCCCTGGGAGTACTGCTCATTGTCATCGTCTCCTGCCTGGTAATTCTTCGCAGAATCAACGGTATTACCGCGGTAAACGCCCTCCGGGAAGAGGGTGTTCGCGAAACAGGCAGTTCCCGGGGTGCACCGGGAATCAGCCGCTTCCGGACAATGAATATCAACGTGGTCATGGGCCTGAGAGACGTGCTGCAGAGGTTTCGCCTGTACCGGCTGCTGGCGGTAATATTCGTCTTCGCAACCTTTACTATCATCGTACCGGTTCACTTCCTCAGTACAATCAGTTCCGACGACTTCATTTCGTACATGGGAATCGGTCGCAGTGATATCCGCATAGACCTCCGACAGACCGACAATACGGCGGAACGCTTTGACCACGTTGTGGCGGCACTACAGACCGATCCTGACGTCAGCCGGTTTGCACCGCTGATCACCTCTCAGTTCACCGTCACCCGGGAGAATGGAGAAACCGAGACGCTGGCGGTGGAAACGGGACAAATTTCACTCTTTCCTCTGGACTTTCTGGAGGGAACCGCTCCGACACGCACCGAGGAAATAGCACTTTCCTACCTAAATGCGCAGGACATGGACGTCCAGGTCGGAGACACGATAATCCTTGACGCGGCGCCCCTCACCGTCAGCGGCATCTATCAGGACGTCACCAACGGCGGTCGTACAGCCAAGGCAACCTTTCCCCACAACCCGGACCAGGTGCTCTGGTACTCCGTCGCCGTCGACCTGAAGGACGGAGTTTCCATAGCCTGGAAAAGCGACGCATACGCGGTGAGCTTCGCTCCCGCCCGGGTCACAGACCTGGCGGGATACATGGAACAGACCCTGGGAACAACGGTAAGCCGCCTTCGAAGCGTCACCGCTATCGCCATTGTCGTTGGACTGGGAATCTCAATACTCATAACCGCCCTCTTTCTGAACATGCTGATCCGAAAGGACAATACCCGGATTGCAATCCTCAGAAGCCTCGGCTTCACTCTTGCCAACGTCCGAACCCAGTATCTCACCACGGCGATGGTAATCCTCGGCGCCGGTGTCGTCCTGGGAACAGTCTTCTCCAACACCCTGGGACAACGGCTGGTAGGGTTCCTCTGGTCCTTCATGGGAGCTGCCCGCATCAGCTTCGTCGTGGAACCGCTGAAAGCGTATCTGATTCTTCCGCTGCTCTTTGCCACGGTTGTCACTATAACTACCCGGATTGCAATGTCCGGAATCAACACAACCCCCGGAGGTATACAATGACTACCCTTCTGAAATCGACAGATCTGAACAAGACATTTCACATTGACGGAGAGAACCATCAACAGGTTCTGCACAACGTACACGTAGAGATCCAGGACGGAGAGTTTGTCACCGTCATGGGACCATCCGGATCGGGAAAGTCCACCCTGCTGTACAACCTTTGCGGCATGGACCGCATGACATCAGGATCGGTGGTCTTTCGGGATCATCAGCTTGAGGACATGTCCGAACGGGAACTTGCCCGTCTCAGACGAACCGACATGGGGTTTGTCTTTCAGCAGATTCATCTTCTGAAAAACCTCTCAATTCTGGACAATATTCTGCTGCCGGGATACCTCAACAACGGCCGTTCACGAAAGGAGATCACCGCCCGGGCCCGGGAGATGATGGAACGCACCGGCATAGCCGAACTTGCGGACCGCTCCATCACCCAGGCATCCGGCGGCCAGCTCCAGAGAGTAGGTATTTGCCGGGCCCTGATCAACGATCCCGAAATCATCTTTGGGGATGAACCCACCGGCGCTCTGAACTCCCGGGCGTCCGGTGAAATTATGGATCTCCTGTCTGAGATAAACCGCACCGGTACAACGGTACTCCTGGTGACCCACGATGTACGCGTTGCCGCCCGGACGCACCGGGTACTCCTGATGAAGGATGGTCACCTGGTGTCGGAACGACGTCCCGGAGCGCCCCCAAAGGACGAAAACGCCCTTCTTCGGCGGGAAGAAGAGCTTGCGGCGTGGCTCCTGGAAGAAGGAGTGTAGCCGGCGTCGCCGGGCGCCGTCGGTCGGCGCCTCCTCACCTCGCCGGCAGCAGCAGCTCCGGCGGGTCCTCCCCTTCCGGGACAAAAATGAGGGCTTCGCCGTTAATGCAGTAGCGCTGCCGCGTCGGGGCCGGGCCGTCGTTGAAGACGTGCCCCAGGTGGGCTCCGGACAGGGAGTCCACCACCTCAATGTTCCGCGAAAAGAAAGAGACCTCCGTAAAGTACGCCAGCGCGTCGGGGGTTATCGGTTTGGTGAAACTGGGCCATCCCGTGCCGGAGTCAAACTTGTCTTCGGAACTGAACAGCGGCTGCCCCGTGGCGCGGGAGTAATAGATCCCCGGCTCATACACCTTGTCCAGGGGGCTGGTAAAGGCTCTCTCTGTCCCGGACTGCCGGATAATCTGGAACTGCGTCGGTGTCAGACGCTGCCGCCACTGCTCTTCCGAAAGCTGCACCGGAAACCGTCCCTCCCGGCTCTCTTCAGGATGAATAACCCTGTTGTCCACATCGTATCGCGCCGCCGCAGTCACCAGTCCGTGTCCGCCGACATCCCAGGACCTCACCCGTTCCCGGACAAGCTCCGCCGCCTCCTGCCAGTCCGAAACACTGACAATTCTTACGTCCCCGGTCATACCGCCCTCCCCGACAGTCCGACGCGCCTGCGCCGTTGCCACCGTCACAATAATCGCCATCAGAATGACAACCGGAATCAACCGGTATATTCGTGTATTCATATCGTTCTCCCTTGCCTACAAGGTACTAATATTATGATGTTTTTTGTAATCTATATTGAACCATCCGGTTCCGGCCGGCTCTTTGGTTCTGAGGCCGGCCCCACCCGCCCTTGGTATCGGTTCGGGAGATTACCACCGGGTGCGCCGCCTTACCGCCGACAGCCCGTTCTGGGGCTGCTGGTAGTAGGTGTCTTCGCCGCCCTGGGACTTGCCACCATCGGTCCGCTTTTCCACCTTCTGCGTCGCCATGTACGTACTGATAGTACGGGAAAAGCTACTGGTATTCTCCGGGGATCGGCGGCATGATCGGCCGGACCGGCCGGTCCTGGGCGGAAATACTTCACGTCGGTGTGCCCAACGCCGCGGCCAGGATGATCATTCCCCTGGGACAGGGATTCGTCACCCGAATGGTGGCAACCTATGGCGCCGCCGCCGTCGCCGGCTACGGTGTAGCCACCCGGATCGAGTTCTTCTCCCTGGCGGCCATGAACGCCCTCTCGTCGGTGATACCCGCCTTTGTGGGCCAGAACCTCGGAGCAGGCAAGCTGGATCGCGTCAGGCAGGGCTTTCGGGAAAGCCGCCGCTTCGCCCTGTGGATCGGCGGAACAGTTTTTGTAATTGTTTTTTCTTCGCACCGTTCATCGCCAGGGTCTTCAACGGTGCCCCCCAGGTAGTCCGGACGGCGTCCCTTTACATGCGCATCGTCTCCGGGGCATACGCCGCCCAGGGACTGTACCTGGTGATCAGCGCCGGCCTCAACGTACTGAAACGCCCTCTCACCGCGGCGGGACTGGGAATCCTGGAAATTTTCGGTCTCATCGCCCCACTGGTGTACCTCGGTTCCCGGCTGTTCGGTTTGCCTGGCATCGTTGGAGCGGCATCGTGGCCTGGTTCGTCGTCATGAGAGTTCTTGATACAAAACGGCCCGGATCCGGAAGCTAATTTTTTGTTGGGAATTCAATACAGAAAATGATATATTTTTCTCATGAAGTATATCCAGGTTTCCCTTGATGAGACGTCCATACGGGGTCTCGATTCCATTGCCAACCACCAGCAAAAAACCCGCGCGGCGGTCATACGGGAGGCGGTTGATGCGTGGCTTCGGGAAAAGCGTATTGAGTCGTTTGAACGCGCATGGATTACGGCGGCGCAAAACCAGGACGATCCCGCTGAAGATACCGAGTCATGGCTGGCGGCGGAGTCATGGAACGACGAATGAACAGGGGCGATATCTGGACAGTTGATCTGGGCGGCCGAATTGGTACACGTCCGGTCGTCATTCTGACCCGCAATTCGGTCATCCCGCACCTCAACAAAGTGACGGTTGTGGAGGTGACAACCCGCGGTAAGGGGTATCCCACGGAGGTTGCAATCGGCCAACGTGCCAATCTACCCAAAGAGTCCTTCGTGCAGGCCGACAATCTGCATACCATTCCCAAACACCTTCTCAGTCGGTTCCAGGGCAGCATTGACGAGGCAACCATGTCCGCCGTCTCACAGGCAGTGGTACTTGCCCTGGGTCTGGAAGATGCGTTGGATACGGTGTGAAACGGGCGTGGTACAATCATCGGCTTGGCATAAACCGGCAAGGAATTCAGTCTTGACGGTTGGGCCCAGTTCATCACGTGACTACTTGCTAATCGTGCACTGCCGCTGAGTTTCCTTGTTGCAAGCCTTACCCGAAGGTATACTCAAAGTCATGGAGAAGTTCTTCAACACCGCCGGGCCGGTGAACCAGCCGGAACACTACAAGATTGACCCGCTGCACCGCTGGAACCTGGACGAGGTTCTGACCCTGATTGCCCAACGGAAGTACTTCATCCTCCACGCCCCGCGTCAGACGGGGAAGACCAGCTCCCTTCTGGCGCTGGCGGACTACCTCAATGCCGGGTCCGATTACATCGCCGTCTACGCCAACATTGAGGCGGCTCAGGCTGCGCGCAACGATATCACCATGGGAATGGGCGCGATCCTGCGGGAGCTGCAACAACGGCTGGAAGCCGCAGGACTGGATGCTCACGGGCTGGCCAAAGAGAATCTGGACGCAGGTGACTACCTGAGCAGCGATGAGGTTGGCGCCGCGCTGAGCGCCTACCTTACCACTGTGTGTTCCGCGATTGACAAACCTCTCGTACTCTTTCTTGACGAGATCGATGCACTGGTGGGAGATACGCTGATCTCCGTGCTGCGGCAGCTGCGCTCCGGCTACGACAAGCGTCCGGCGGCATTCCCCTCCACGGTCGTGCTCTGCGGGGTGCGCGATATCAAGGACTACCGCATCCACCGCAGCGACGATCAGATCATCACCGGCGGCAGCGCCTTCAACATCAAGGCGGCGTCGCTGCGCCTTGGCAACTTCACCCACGAGGATATCCGCGCGCTTTACCTGCAGCATACCGAGGAAACGGGGCAGCGCTTTGAGGAGCCCTGTTTTGATCTGGTATGGCGCTACACCGCCGGCCAACCCTGGCTG
>CAZCAE010000032.1:0-19189 GCA_964496635.1 uncultured Spirochaeta sp. | reverse complement strand
TGGCTGGTCAACGCCCTCGCCCACGAGGTCACCTTCGAGATGAAGGAGAACCGCGATCGATCCCGGCCCATCACGGTTGAACAGCTGATGGAGGCGAAGGAGCGGCTGGTGCTTTCCCGACAGACACACCTCGATCAGCTGGCGGACAAACTGAGTGAGGACCGGGTACGCCGCGTGATCCTGCCGATGATTCTGGGGGAGGACACGAAGGCAGAGGAAGATGACAAGACGTACTGCGTAGACCTGGGCCTGATTGCGCGTACCCGCGAGGGTCTGCAGATTGCCAATGAGATCTACCGGGAAGTGATTCCCCGGGAGCTCTCGAAGGAGCATCAGGACAACCTGCTTTCCCGCTTCCAGCCCCGGTGGCTGGCCGCCGACGGCTCCATCGACGCGATGGTGATGCTGGGAATGTTTCAGCAGTTCTGGCGGGAAAACTCTGCCATCTGGGCAAGCCACATCGCGGGCTACCAGGAAGCGGCGCCACACCTGGTGACGCAAGCGTTCCTGCAGCGGGTGGTGAACGGACAGGGAACGATCCTGCGAGAATACGCGGTCGGGCGCGGCAGGACGGACCTGATGCTTCTGTGGGGAGAGCAGAAGATTGTCATGGAGCTGAAGATCTATCGCACGGAGCGGCAGCTTGAGCGGGTGCTCGCCCAGGGGCTTGCGCAGACCGCAGCCTACGCGAAGGCGTGTGGCACCACGGAGGCGCATCTCCTGCTCTTTGACCGCACCAGTGGGGTGGGCGACGCCGGCGACACGGGGGATACAGACCCCGACGATTTACCCCCGGCCATCCCGCCGCAGCACCACGAGCACGAGGGTGTGGCACTCACGGTGTGGCGGATGTAGCGAGCCCGGCACCCCGTCCGGATGAAATGCCTTCCGGATAGACAGGAGATCGACCACCGTGAGGAGTTCGGTCGATCGTCCCGCCTCACGAATCAGGAATCAAGCCCTTCGAAGGGATTCACAACGGTGACACCTGCGAAGTCCTGGCCTGCGTTGAGGTCTTCCGATAGAACCTGGCGGCACTTCGTTTGTCGTGCCGCTTCGATAATCGAGGCATCCCAGTACGAGATTTGCCACCGTTCAGCCGAGCGTCCTGCCCGAAACACGAGGTCCACCGAGGTCTCCAGAACGGGATAGCGGGTCCACGTCTCGGCCAACGCAAGTGCCTCTTCAATGTTGAGTCGGTCGGACCGGGACGTTCGCGTTGCCTGGACGACAAACTCCTGAATTACCTGGGCAGACAACGCGAGGTCTGCGGATTCCAGCAGCTTTTGGGCGATAGATGCCTTCTCCCTTTCCCCGGGGACGGCACTGATGCTGTACAGGAGTACGTTGGTATCAAGAAAGCGCATGACGCTGGTGAGCCTCATCGCGAGAAATTCGGTCGGATCCGGAAAACCCGGTGTGACGGTGGACGATCTCTTCCCTGACCTGGAGTTCCCTCCCGCGGAGACGCTCGAACTCCGTCTCCTCCCCGGCGATCTGCTCCAGAGACTGACGCACCAGCGCCGAGACGGAGGTGTTCAACAACGCCGCCCGGATCTTCGCTCGGTGAATTACTTGTTCTGGCACAGATACTGTGATATTCTTCATATTCTCACAGTATCACCTGTCAACAGGAAACGCAAGTTTGGAGGCTAATTACTGTAGACCCGCTTCTTGACACAAAACACGGGGACGGGTAATTTTCGTGAATCCTATTGGGGAATTAGCTCAGTTGGTAGAGCGGTTGGTTCGCAATCAACAGGTCACCGGTTCGAATCCGGTATTCTCCAGGTGATTCAGGCTCCGCGATTGCGGGGCCTTTTTTTATGAATCAATTAATCCGATTGTTCGTCAAGGAGACCAGGCTTCGTGTATTCTTAGGTTTCTTGTGTACCCGAAAGTTTTATCGTATGCTGTAATAGATTCGTCTGTATACGAATCTTTGAGGCGTGGCGATGAACGACATTGAAAGACCTTCCTACCTGAGACAGATTGAGCCATTTTTCGACACGCCGGTGATCAAGGTGCTCACCGGCATGCGCCGCACAGGAAAAAGCAGTCTGCTCCGGCTCCTGATGCGTCATCTCGCGCAACAAGGTATTTCGGAGTCTCAGATCATCTACATCAACAAGGAATCGATGGAATGGGATTTCATTCGCAGTGACACCGATCTGTACCGATACATCACCGGGCGGATCGACGCCGCTTCCGACAAACCGTATCTGTTCATCGATGAGGTCCAGGAGGTTTCAGGTTGGGAGCGGGTTGTCAACTCACTGCTTGCCGACGATCGTGCGGACATCACCGTCACGGGGTCAAACGCTGATCTCCTGTCGTCAGAGCTCGCACCGCTCATCGCCGGGCGGTACATAGAGTTTCCCGTCTTTCCGCTCAGTTATCGAGAGTTTCTTCTGTTCCGGGGGGTGCATTCCGGTGAGACCGTGGACGACGATCCCGACGAGTTCCGGCTCTTCCTGCGCTACGGGGGACTCCCGGGCATCCACACGCTGGAGCCTGACGACGCCACCGTTTTCCCGTACCTGAACGCCCTGTACAGTACGATCGTTCTGAAAGACGTGGTGTCCCGTAACCGCATTCAGGACCCCGGTCAACTTGACCGAATCGTACGCTTTGTATTTGACAACGCAGGGAATATCACGACGGCAAAGCGGATCACCGACTTTCTCAAAAACCAGAAGATCACTGCCGGTGTCGACAAGGTTCTCCACTACCTGGCGTGTCTGGAGCAGGCGTTTCTTATCCGCCGGGTCCTTCGCTACGACATAAAAGGACTGCGTCACCTCGAGCTCTACGAGAAGTACTATGTCGGCGACGTGGGACTCCGTCACGGTTTTCTCGGGTACCGCGACGGCGACATCAGCGGATTGCTCGAAAACATCGTCTACCTCGAACTCCTGCACCGGGGATACTGCGTCTCAATCGGAAAGCTTGACGACCGCGAGATCGATTTCATCGCGGAGCGGCAGGGGAAACGGATGTACATCCAGGTGTCTGTGGCTCTTACATCGGACGGAACGGTAGAGCGGGAGTTCTCGGCACTGGAGCGTATACCCGACAATCATCCCAAGATGGTGTTGAGCCTTGACGAGTACCAACGGGTCAACCGTGGCGGAATCCGTCATGAGAATCTCCGTGAGTGGCTCATGAGAGAAGATGATCCCGCGTAGTCGTTCAGACCCTTCCCCCGGCCAGAATATGAAGCACCCGATCCCGCACCGCTTCCGCAAGGAGCGTATGCTGGTCCGCTTCCAGGTGGATACCGTCCACATCACTGGAGCGGATCACCGTTCCCGTATCCAGAAAGGGGCACCCCCGGTCTGCGGCTATCTGCCGGTACGCCTCACCCAGTCCCCGGGACTTTTCCTGGGCACCGGCAAAATTCTCGGCAAATTCGGTCAGCTTTGCAACTGGTGGCGGCGCCACCAGGAGCACCTCCGGGGCGTTGCCGCCGGGGCCGAATTCACACGCCCGAATCACCTGTACCAGCCGACCCACGGAACGCGCGATTACCCCGGGCCCCTCGGCAAAGCGGTGTTTCAGGTTGTTGGTCCCCAGCATGAGAACTACCAGATCTATTGGTTTGTGGCTTTCCAGACACGGAATGAGGTAGGTCATGCCGTTTTTCTGCCCCTCTACCGGGTCATCATGTACGGTGGTTCGTCCGTTCTGCCCCTCTTCTATCACGTGGTAGTCGTCACCCAGCAACTGTTGCAGCACACCCGTCCAGCGGACGGTCCGGGGGTACCGTTCCTTGGTGGCGGGGTTGTAGCCCCACGTGTTTGAGTCACCGTAACAGAGAACCGTCTTCATGAATTACCTCCATCGACGTCACCGGACAGAAGTAAATCCCGATACAGGTTCTGTCGCCGATACAGCGTGTCCCATGGTGCCTTGAAGGCCGCCTCCAGACGTTCCCGCGTGAGGAGCTCTTCGGCCGGACCCGTTTCCACCAGTCCGTCCTGATGAAAGAGAACTACCGAATGAGCGAATTTCCGGGCAAGCTCCACGTCGTGCACGCTGGTGTACATATCAACACCGGATCGGCGACAGTAGTCTTTCAGCCACATAAACAGACGTTCCGCCCGGTGGGGCTCCACCGCAAATACCGGCTCATCCATCATGACAACGGGAGAACCGTAAAGAACGGCCATAGCGACTATTGCCCGTTGCATTTCGCCTTTGCTCAATTCATGCATGCGAACGTTCAGCCGTCCTTCAAGCCCTGCCGCTTCAACCACACTCTGGTCTGCACCGTTCCGGGCAACCATGGAAAGTACCGCTCCAATGGGTTCATCAGTTTCGAGCTCCATATTCTGGTAGACAAAGGAGACGAGTTCATTCCGTTGTTGTTCAATTTCCGGGTTCAAACCGGCCTCCAGAAAGTCGCGGCTGTCCCGGCCGTCGATAGTGACGATACCGCTTTCAGGAAAGATACGTGCTCCCGCCAGGAGCATCAGGGTAGTCTTGCCGATGCCGTTGGGCCCTACCAGAAAGGTAAACCCTCCGGATAGCTCCAGATTCAGGCCGGAAAAGAGCGGTACTGCTTCATCCGAGACGGACCCGTCCGGGGCGGGGTAACCGAAAGAAATATCTCTGAAAGCAATAGACATCATACCTCGCCGTTCCGTTTTTTTATGTATGCATCTATGGTGTTCATGGGCGGCCGCTCCTCTTCAACAATCTGGTGTTCCACCGTCTCGAAAATTTCATGACTCACCTGAAACTGACGCAGCACGGTAGCCATATCCGGCAGATCTCCGATAATTCCCAGCTTTTCGGCCCGGGACAGAAAGGTCTGAAGAATACCAAAGGCCATCTTTCCCAGGCTGCGGGTAGGCTGGTTTCGATGCACCCGCTGGTCAAGATCGGTCTGACCGAAGGCCTCCATGCCGTACTGGGTATACACATCTATAAGATGACTCGTTTCAACACCGTAGCCGATAGGAAATGGTATGCGTTCCAACACCTCCCTGCGGACTGCGTACTCTCCCGAGAGCGGTTGAATTACAGCGGTCAGCTCAGGGAAGAAGAGCGAAAAGAGGGGCCGGATGAGAATTTCTGTTACCCGACCGCCTCCGCTTGGACGCACACCCTGACTGGAAGCGAGGGGCCGGTCGTAGAATGCCTTTATGTACTGCATCTGCCGGTGATAAATGAGGGGCGCCACCAGACCGTAGACGAAGCGGGGATGGATATTTTTTATGTCTGCGTCAATGTAGACGATGATATCACCGGAGAGCTGGTGAATAGCCTTCCAGAGGTTTTCCCCTTTTCCCCGCTTGGGCTCAACCTCCGGGAGTATTTCATCGGCCAGATAGGTGTCCGCCCCGAAGTTTGCGGCGATCTCCAGGGTCTTGTCGGTGCTGCCGGAATCGATGATCGCCAGCTCATCTACAAGGGGGTACCGCTGCATCAGTTCACTGCGGAATATGACCACCTCTTTGCCGATGGTCTTTTCTTCATTCAGGGTGGGAATGCACAGAGATATCTTCAGCCCCTCTTTTTCCTTCGCCTCCACCAGCGCCCGGAGGTCCCGGAATTCCGAATGGTGAAAGGTATGCGTTTTGAGCCATCCGTTAAGATCCATTCACATACCCTCCGTCAATTGCCGTAAGAAGCCCGATCAGCTGCGCCATACCCAGGTAGATTGGCTCTATCAGCAGCCGTTCGTTTTCCTCGTTGTAGTGTTCTCCCTCGGTAAGACCAACCGTTACGGCGGGAATACCCGTGTCGATAAACGCGGAGAGCTCGGATGTACTGGGAGAAATGCGCGGATGAACCCCCAGGGCGTTGATTATGGAACGGGCGTGAGCCGCCAGAGGATGGGAGAAGGCGATACCACCGGGCTGTCGCCGGGCGAGAACGTTATAGCTCACCTCTGCGCCGGTCTGGGAACTGGTTTCCGCCGCGATATCACCGATCTGTTCTCCCAGCTGCCGCACCAGTTCTCCCGACTCGCTGCGAATTTCAAACTGCAACCGCGCCTGTCGGGGAATGGTATTGAAGGAGGCTCCCGCTTCCACATGGTTCAGGACGATGGACGTCCGGGGACGTCGCGGCAGGGGTATTTCGAGAATGCGGTTGATGACATCGTTTATGTTGACGATAGCACCACCGGCGCCAAAACGGGTCCAGTCGTATTCTTCCGGGACACGATAGGTTATCTCTGCACGAAGCATTCCAATGGAGGAGTAACTCAGACGTCCCAGTTTGACCCCTTCCACACAGATACCGTTGGCAATGTCCACATCCTTGTTGTCCAGAAAAAAACGAAGTCCCTCAATGTCGCCATGTCCAAGGCTTCTGGCCGAACCCATGAGAATGATGTTGGCGTCAAGTTCTATACCCAGTCGTTGCAGCAGCACCGGGAGGGTTGCTACGGCGGCGATACCAAGACTGTTGTCTCCAATACCGGCCCCGGAAATGGCTTCCGGTTCTATGGAAACGGTGTGATCCACTTTGGACGAAAAGGAGGTGTCGATATGAGCCACCACCATGATATTCCGCTCGCCCGCCCGTCCCGGCAGAATCCCCAAAGCGTTTCCCGCCTCATCGGTTGATGTATTCTGGAGCTCGTACTCGTTAAACCGTTCCAGAAGGAAATCTGTACGGCCCTGCTCACCGAATGTTGGCGACGGTATCTCCGAGACCATTACTGCATTGGTAAGGAGGATCTCGCCGATATCACGCGCCGCCGCCTGATATTCCGGCAATGTGTCTACAAGACGTGCAAAATCGTGATCCATAGCTTCATTGTACGGGTATGGCACCTACCAGTCCAGAAGTTTCCCCGTTTCGTCCCGGGGCACACGTGAACCAATAGTCACGGAAGATGGTACGGCGTAGTCCGGAAGCACCTTCCGCAGAGCAGATCGAACCTCCGCGGCTGCCGGCAATTCACCCGGGAAGTGCTGAAATACCAGAAAGGTCTTGATTCTGCCTTCACCGTCCTGCCGAAGGGCGCAATCTTCGGCGCCGCCGATACACTCCAGAATGCGCGTTCGAAGGTCATCAAGGTCGACGTTATTCCCGCCAACCTGGACGACGGCATCACGACGGCCAACGGGGACGAAACGGCCGTCCTCGTGACGAACAACCCTGTCCGGAAGCTCCCAACGGGTCGTTTCGACGCCGCCCGGTTTCTGCCGGGCAAGAACGACGATACTGTCCGGTTCTGAGTCAAAACGCCAGTAGGGAAAGAGCCGGAAGGTTTCCTCTCCACCGCAGCACTCCCGCCACGCAACTCCCCCGGTCTCACTCGATCCATACACCTCCACCAATGAGGCAAGGCCTTCCCGGCAAAGCCGGCGACTGACCGTGGACGACAGGGGAGCCGTGGAACTCACCCCCTGGATATCACCGCTCCACCCGGTAACAGCGGGAACGAAACGTTCCCAGAGAAAGGGAACCGAGATCACCAGGTCTCCCGACACGGGCGCCCGAGCGCCCGACAAAAACGAACCTTTTGCTTCCACCACGGGAAGACCCAGCTCCCGCGGCAGAAGCACTCCGAAGAGAAAGCCGTATATATGGTGAACGGGTACCGTGACCAGAACCCGCTGACGATCTCTGAAAAGGGTTGCGAGGAAGCGAATCTCCTGGGCCAAAAGCTCCGTTCGGTGTCGCTGTGGTCGGGGAGAACCGGTTGTGCCTCCCGAAAAGAAAGTGATCGCATTGGAGTAGTGACTCAGCCCCGCCTGAACAACTTCGACCGTATCGCCAAGGGTATGAGCGCGAAGGAGATTGTCTTCCACGCCGCTTTCATGAAGGGAAAAGGTCTCGTTCAACCGGGAGGCAAGGGTAAACCGCTCCAGCGAATCGAGGCCAATGTCACCGCTGCGCACTGAAGAGTTCATGTTCCAGGTTGAAGCGGACAGGCTGTCAAAGGCGTCACCTCGACTTCGTCCGAGTTCATCCACGAACATATCACGAATAATTCGAAAGATATCTTCGCTATCCAGGCGGGAGACGGGATTCACTGCCGGGAAACTCGTTTTACAAAAACCCAGTAGGTGTCTCCCTGCAACGCCTTTTTCATATGAACCTGTACCTTTGTGGGCGCCATCTGGTAGTCAAAAACGTACTCAAAGAGGTTGTTCAGATGGCCTGAATCCACACCCTCGCGGAATTTTCCGTAAAACGCATCGGTGTTTGTACAGGGGGCAACTTCGGTGAAGAAGTTCTTTCCTATTACGTCCTCGGAGGATCTGCCGGTGATTTCACTTTCCGCGGCGTTATAGGAGAGGATCTTTCCGTCCCGATCCAGTTGGACCGCCCCGAATGCCAGTGAATCCAGCTGGGTATCACCCATTTTACTCAGCACGTTTTCAATATCTTCCGTACCGAATCGAACAATTTCCATGTGCGTCTCTCCTTCACGGCCCCTTTCATTGACGACCGCCGATGCTGGTACTACAATACCGTTTATTATAATTGAATCGTAGCCAATTTTGAAGGAGCAACACATGGCCAACTTGCAATCAAAGTACATGGGAATTCAACTGAAGAACCCTTTTATAGTCGGTGCATGCAGCATGACTGCCCATATGGACGCAATTAAGCGTATTGAGGACGCCGGTGCGGCGGCTATTGTCATCCAGAGTCTTTTCGAAGAGCAGATCCAGCTTCAGCAAATGCGCATGGAAGAGGAGCTCACCGTAAACGACAATCTGGATGCGGAGATCCAGGATCTCTTTCCTAATGTTGAACACGGCGGGCCGGACGAGCATCTTATGTGGGTGCGAAAAACGAAAGAGACTGTCGGCATTCCCGTTATTGGAAGTTTGAACTGCGTAAACCCGGAAACGTGGGCAGACTGGGCGGTAAAGATGGAAGAGACCGGGGTGGACGCCCTGGAACTCAACTTCTTCGCTATTCCTGTTGACGGCACAAAAAGCGCCTCGGAAATTGAGGCTGAACAGATTGATGCTATCAAGCGGGTAAAGTCAAAGGTGAAGGTCCCTATTTCGGTGAAACTCAGCCCCTTTTACACCAGCCCTCTGGAAATCATCAATAAAATGGATTCCACCGGTGTGGACGGCTTCGTTCTTTTCAACCGTCTTTTCCACCCTAGCTTCAATATTGAAAAGGAAACGGGGCAGTATCCGTTCAATCTGAGCACGTCCAACGACCACCGTCTGGCTCTGCGCTTTGCCGGGTTGCTGCACGGGAAGATTGAAAGCTCCATCTGTGCGTCCAATGGAATTCATACCGGTGAGGACGCTATTGAGGTGCTTCTTGCCGGGGCCGATGTCTTCCAGGCTGTCAGTACGCTCTATCGCAACCGGGTAGACATCATCGGGACAATTCTGAAAGACGTTGAGGCGTGGATGGACCGCAAGGGATATGCCGATCTTGACGCCTTCCGGGGTAAACTCAGCGTAGAGAAGACGCCTGACAAGTGGACATACCGCCGGGCACAGTACGTCAAGATGCTGTTGAAGGCTGACGATTATGTGGCGCGTCCGCCGGTCTGATCTGTGACGGTTACCAGGAGTGATTTCGGCCGCCTGCCTGACGGTAGTGTGGCCGACTTGTATACTCTCAGCAATGGTACAGGTCTTTCCGTCTCGGTAAGTACCTGGGGGGCAATTGTCACCAGCGTTCACACGCCGGACCGAAACGGACAGTCCGGGGAAATCACCCTTGCCCGAAATACCCTGGACGAGTACCTGGCGGGGCATCCCTATTTCGGTGCCCTGATTGGCCGTGTCTGCAACCGTGTTTCCGGAGGGGGTTTTACCCTGAACGGCCGCTTTTACACTGTTGCGTCCAACGCCGGAGAGCTTCATCTGCACGGTGGTGTCCGAGGCTTTGACAAGCACCTGTACCGAGCAGAGACGGAGATCGGTGAAGAGGCGGTGACGCTGCACCTGTACCGCACAAGCCCCGACGGTGAGGAGGGCTATCCCGGAAACATGCACGTTCACCACGCCATAGCGGTCCACAGGGACATGCGGCTTACCTTCTCCTTTGAAGCTGAAACAGACGGTCCTACCGTCGTAAACCTGACCAACCATACGTACTGGAATCTCTCCGGGCAGCGGCGAATTCTCGACACGGAGGTCCGAATACCCGGACAGGGCTACGCCGAGACCGCCGGGAAGGTTCCTACCGGGACCATTGTCTCGGTGGCGGGGACTCCCTTCGATTTCACCTCATGGAAAGCGGTGGGTACGGATATTGCGACGCTGCAGGAGACCGAGATGGGCGGCTACGACCATTCATTCACGGTTGAGGAGTGGCAGCCGGAAGAACCGTTATTGAGAAAGGCGGCAGAGGTGCGGGCTCCCGATACGGGGCGACACATGGAAGTGTACACAACCTATCCGGCGGTGCATTTCTACAGCGGAAACAACCTTCCTGGCGTAACGGGACGAAGCGGCGAAACTCTTGAAGGACGGGAAGCTCTCTGCTTTGAGTGCCAGTTCTTTCCGGACGCTCCAAACCGACCGGAGTTCCCCTCAATTGTCCTTAACCCGGGTAAACGGTACCACCACCTGACGGAACACCGTTTCAGAACGTACTGAACCTCTTTGGTCCGTTTCAGCCCTGAAGCCCCCGGCGCAGAACCTCCAGAACAGCGGCTCGGTTGTGCTCTACCGTAAACACCACCGGTTCGTTGCCGCTCCTGGATACGAGAATGACCTTGCCGGTATTTCGTCCAAAGACGAGAGACCTGAATCGGGACTGCTCCGACTCGTCTTCAATGTGCGAATACCAGTCTAAAGACCACTGAAGGGTCACATCACGCTCCCGGGCGCTCTTTTCCTGCTTCCTGATCCCTCCGCCGGCCGAACCGCTTCCCAGCATTGAAGAAAACCAGTTCTGCTGGGCAAAGTGCTGGAAAAAGAGTCGGGTAGGAGTGACGTAGACCAGCCCCCAGAGGGGGCCCTCTTCTTCGCCGCCGGAGTGGTACTGGGCAAGACCATTGGCCAGAATTTCTTCACCGACGGCCCGGGCTCGTTCCTGCCAGAAGACATCTACTTCCGGTTGTTGCGCCGAATTTTTCAGGAAAAAGCTCATTGCTCCGCCTCCGTGACACCCGTCTCGGATTCTTCCGGGTCATTTTCTGTGGAAGACTCTTCTGAGCTTACCCGGAAGCGCGAAACCAGCTCCGAAAGGCTCTCCATACGCTCCCGATTTTCGTCGGAAAGACGGGAAATGTCGGTTATAGCGGTAAGTATCTCTTTTGCTCCTGTATCTATCTCCCGAATGCCGTTCACAATAGAACTGGACATATTTGCCGCGTCACCCATGGCGGAGTTGATCTGGTCGGTATTTGCAGAAATAGTCTCTGCAGACTCGGTAACGTAGCCGGTTATCTCCGAAAGTTTCTGGGTCGTCTCTACAATGGACCGGCTGCCCCTGGCGAGGGTCTCCATGTTTTCGAATATATCGTTCATGGCGTCCCGGAAAAGACCTACATCCCGGCTGATGGTATCAAAGGTGTCGGCACCGGCGCGACTGGCGGAGACGGCTTCCCGGATTTTTCCGGTGATGGATTTCAGAAGCCGGTCTATCTGGGAAGCGTTCTCGGAAGTACTTTCGGCGAGCTTCCGGATCTCTTCGGCTACGACGGCGAACCCCTTTCCGGCATCGCCGGCGTGGGCACTTTCGATAGCGGCGTTCATGGACAGCAGATTCGTCTGTTCCGCCACCGCGTTAATGATCTCGATAATTTCGAGAATATCATCTACCTCGGCAGTAACCGAATCGATGATACTGTTGGTAGCGTTGATCTTTTCGCCGCCGTCAAGAATAACCTGCACCAGCGACTCCGCAGCGGTACGACGATCGGAGGAGAGCTTTGTCACCTGCTGAATGGAACTGTCTATCTCTTCCACCGACATGGCGCTGTCACCGATAATGCGGCTCTGAGCGGTTATGTTCTCGCTGAGACTTTTCACTTTGGCGTCAATATCCCGAACGGCGGTAGAGCTCTGTTCAACGCTGCCGTTGAGACGGTCGAACTCCACCCTGATTGAATCGATGTTGTGACTGATCTCGTTCACCGCAGAGGCGCTTTCAGCGGAACCCGATGCAAGACCGTCTTTCAGTTCGTCCGCCTCGGTAACCGCCCGTTTGACCGAGCGAATGAAGTCGGCGATAACGTTAAGAGTGTTGTCCAGGTTGCGACCCAGACCGGCAATTTCATCGCTGCCGGTAGCGTGGGCCCGAACGGTCATGTCCCTCTGGGCAACGCGTTCCATGGCGTTTTCTATTGTGACCACCCGGCGTGCCAATCCGCGACCAAAGAAGTAAACAAAGACAAATGCTCCGATAATGACGATTACCGTCAGCGCCATGACCAGCATCTGCCCCAGGCCGCGAATTTCTTCCGCCTGTACGGCAACAGCGTTGCTCACCTCTTCCAGGTTGACGACAACAAGATCCCTGGCGGCCACGTCAAAGGAGCGGAGGTGACTGTTGAGCTGGGCAATCTCAAAAAGGAGCGTTGCCGACATGTCAGACTCGGTGAGAAAATCCTGTAGTGAATAGAGACCCGTCTTTCGAAACTCCGGGAGGTCCTGGTTGGCCATAAGCCGATCAAAAGACTCGGCAGCAGTTTCAAAGCGGTTTCGTGACAATTGCCAGACCGAGTCGCTCCGTTCCAGAAGGGTCATTACGTCCGGAGAAACGTAGCGCGCGCCGGGATGCTCTGCCAGAGCGCCGATTGATCGCTCCAGTTCATCGATTGCGATGTCCCACCGCTCCAGTGTTCGCACCAGAGGCGTCGTAGTGACCATGAGTTCCTTGTTGGTATCCGTCAAACGATAGACGTTCTTCAGTGCTCTGGTTATCGCAAGTTCCAGGTCGTCAACCTGTCCGGCGATGGTGTTGGCCACAATGAGACCAACGCTTATCAGCGCCAGGGAGAGGACAAGGACGAGAACGAGTAGATTTATCTGTGATCGTACTTTCACCGAGATATTGTAACGCCGAAGAGGCCCCGACTCAAGGGCGTTGTTCCGATACAGCTTCCAGAGCTCGTTTCAGTATTTCCCGTCCCGGAATTGGTGGGAGGCGCCCGCTGAGAGCCTGTCTCCACCGCCGGGCCCCGGGAAGTCCGGTAAAAAGGCCAAACAGATGGTTTATCATGCGCCGGGGCGACAGGCCCCGGACGTCGAGCCGGTCCATATATGGATAGAGTGACCGGACCACCTCCTCCCGGGTACCCTCAAAGGAAGGATCACCAAAGAACTCTTCGTCCAGTTCCGTCAGAAACCAGGGCTGCTCGTACGCTCGCCGGCCGATCATGACGGTGTCAACCTTTTCCAGGTGCCCGCGAATATCTTCCACCGTCCCGATCTGACCGTTTATGCCGATCTCCAGATGGGGACGTTCCCGTTTGAGGCGGTAGACATCCTCGTAGCGGATTGGTGGAACGGTGCGGTTCTGTTTGGGGGTAAGCCCGTCCAGAATGGCGATACGGGCGTGAACGATATAACGTTCGATCCCCACTGCTGCGACGGTATCAACAAAGGTGAGCATGTGGCGGTACTCTTCCAGGCCGTGAATACCAATGCGATGTTTGATGCTCACCGGTTTGTCTGTAGCGCTCATCATCGCCTGGGCCAGGCGGGCCACCGTATCCGGCGTTGCCATGAGGCACGCCCCGAAGTTGCCCGTCTGCACCTTGTCGCTGGGGCACCCCACGTTGAGGTTGTACTCGTCGTAGCCGTACGCCTCGGCAATTTCTATGGACCGGGCAACACCGTCGGGATTGTCTCCGCCTATCTGCAGCGCCAGGGGGTGTTCCACCGGATCAAAGGCGAGAAAGCGCTCCTGATCACCGTGAATGATCGCCCCGGTGGTGACCATTTCCGTGTAGAGCATGACCCGCCGGGAAAGTTTCCGGGCGAGGTAGCGGTAATGGCGGTCCGTCCAGTCCATCATCGGAGCGACACTGATCCGGGGCGTGCCGCGCCGGGTATAGCCCCGTACTCCGCTGCCGGGGTTACCCGTCACGGCTGGCCTCCGCCACGATCTTTCCCGCTCCCAGACAGTACGGGGGATCGTAGAAGACGGCAAACTGCCCCGGGGCGACACCCTGGTCCGCCTCATCCATGGTGACGGTAAGCTGTTGCGCCTCGGCGACGGGGCCGCCGTCGGGGTTTTCTACTGTGCAGCCGATAAGGGCGGGGCCGTGGCGTATTTTCAGCTTCAGACGCATCGCGGGTGGGCCCGCCGGCGGGTCGGAGATCCAGGTGAGGTGGCTTGCAGTAAAGCGCCGGCGGGCCTCCCCGGCGACGGCGGTGCCGTGGGCTACGGTAATGACGTTGGTGTCTATGTCCCGGCCGATGACGTACCACGGCCCGTTACCCAGACCGAGGCCCTGGCGCTGGCCGATAGTGTAGAACCACGCCCCCTGGTGGCGCCCCAGCTCGTTTCCGGTGGCGCCGTCCACAATGGGCCCCTCTTTTGTTCCCAGGTAATGGCGGACAAACTCGGGATATTTTATGCGTCCCAGAAAGCAGATGCCCTGACTGTCGGGACGGTCCCTGTTTGCCAGGTTCAGTGCCGTCGCCTCCGCCCGGACCTGGGCCTTTGTCATGGTACCGACGGGAAACTCGGCCCGCTGCAGCTGCTGCCCGGAGAGATGAGAGAGGAAATATGTCTGGTCCTTTACCGGATCGGGAGCCATAACGAGGCGGGCTCTTTCTGCGGTTTCACCGGTAGAAGCATCGCGGAACGAAGTTCGTTCTATATCCGCATAATGACCGGTAGCAATACGGTCCGCCCCCGAACCGATGGCATCAAAAAAGGCTCCGAATTTGATTCTCTCATTGCAGAAGATGTCCGGGGATGGGGTAAACCCGCGGCGGAGCTCCTCAAGGGTGTAGGAGACGACCCGGTCGTAGTACTCCTGCTGCAGAGGCACCACCTCCAGGGGAACGTCGGCGGCGTCACAGACTGCCCGGGCGTAGGAAAGGTCCTCTTCCCAGGGGCAGTTGCCGAGAAATGCGAGGTCGTCTTCCAGCCAGATCTTGAGATAGTACGCCCGAAGCCGATGTCCTCCCTGGCGACGCAGTGTGTGCAACGCTACGGCAGAGTCCACGCCTCCGGACACCAGTACGGCGTAATCCATGGGCGGCCATAGTCTCAAATTTACCCTTTCTGGGCAATACGAGTGTCGATTTCGAGTGTCGGAAGCAGAGTTTTACGCAGATATTGCGAGGAATGTGGAACGTGAATTTGTCAGTTTGGTCTGAAATGATGTATTCTAATTTACCGGCGGTCCATGGCCCGACAATAGTCGGAGCAGCCGCACCATGACGAAGAGGACAACAATATGAAAAAGCATCCGGTTGGAATCAGTGACATGAGCCTCTATATACCACCGGCACGGGTCTCGCTTGCCTCTATTCTGCAACGCCGCGCTGCGGAAGACCCATCTTTTGAGCGTCGTCTGCGGCGGGCCATAGAATCAACCAACCAGGTGTCGCTCCGTTTTACCCGTCGGTGGCAGGACCCTGTGACGCTGGCGGCACAGGCCGGCCGGGAGGTACTGGAGCGGACCGGCGCGGCACCGTCGGTGCGATTTTTCGGTGTCGGTACGGAGTCATCGGTGGACATGTCCAAACCGATCTCGGCGTACGCCCAGGGGGCGCTGCAACGGTCGGGGATTCCCCTGCCCCGGGAGCTCTCTACATTCCAGGTTCAGCACGCCTGCGCCGGTGGTACTATCGCCATGATGAGTGTCGCCGGGATGCTTCAGTCCATTGGCCGGGGCGATGAAAGTGGTCTTGTTGTGTGTACCGACATTGCCCGGTACGACGTGCCGTCAACGGCAGAAATAACCCAGGGTGCCGGGGCGGTGGCTATGCTTGTTGAGGAAAACCCACAGCTTCTGGAGGTTGATCTTTCCACCGTAGGCTTCGCCTCCAGCGACGTGGACGACTTCTTTCGTCCCCTGCCTTCCATAACTGCCCGGGTAAAGGGAAGTTATTCCGTGGAATGCTACAACGAGGCGCTGGATGTCGCCTTTACCGACCACGCCCTCCGCAGGGGTGAAGCTCCGGCGGACGTCCTTTCCGGGACCGATCTCTTTGTGGTCCACGTTCCCTTTCACAAAATGGCCGTTACCGGCATGACCCGTCTGGTGGAACGCCACCTTGAAGCGGACCCCGCGGAAGCTCACCACTTTCTGAACGAGCACCACTTCAATGAGGGCATTGAGGCGGCCCGGTACATCGGCAACATATACTCCGGGTCCGCATGGATGTCGCTTATGTACTCTTTGTGGAACCGCTGGAAGGTGGAAGGGTCCGGTATTGTCGGCCGGAAGGTTCTCATTGCGTCATACGGTTCCGGTAATACCATGAGTGTGATTTCCGGTGTGGTAGCCCCGGGGGCGCCGGAGGTTCTTGGGAACTGGGACTTGCAGGCTGTTCTTGACGGCGGAGCCGACGCGTCGGTTGAGATCTACAACGAGTTTGTCGCCAGGAACACGTACACCTGGGAGACCGGCAATATCTGCGACGGTTCCGAGGCGCTTCCGGGAGAATTTTTTCTCAGAAGCATCCGTGAGGATGGCTACCGGGAGTACGACTTTGTTGCGCCATGAGTGACCGGAGCAGCAACCATCACAGCGGCCCCGGCATGAGCGCCCGAAAGGCGCAGCACCTCTCTATCTGCATCGACGACGATCGGTACTCTGTAGAGTCATCAAATACCCGCCTGGAGGAAGCGCATCTGGTACATCACGCACTACCCGAGGTAAACGCCGCGGACGTAACAAGTGCGACCACCTTTCTGGACCGACCCGTCTCCATGCCCGTCTTTATCTCTTCCATGACCGGAGGCTCCGACGGGGCGTATCAGGTAAACAAGGACCTGGCGACGGCGGCAGAGGAGCTGAAGATTCCAGTGGGGATGGGCTCCATACGCATACTTCTGCGCAAACCCGATGTTATTGAGCACTTTCGCCTGAAACGCTTCGCGCCGTCGGTACCGGTCTTTGCCAATATCGGTGGTGTCCAGCTGCCCGGGGAAGACCACGACCGGCTCTATCGCCTGGTGGAGGAGCTGCAGGTAGACGCGATTGCGGTTCACCTTAACCCGGGTCAGGAACTGGTACAACCCGGAGGCGATCACAATTTTTTCGGGGTGGCCGACGGTATTTCCCGCTTTGTCGCCGGGTCTCCCGTTCCGGTTATTGTAAAGGAGACGGGATTCGGCATTCATCCGGGAGAGGTGGCTCGCCTGATGGAGATGGGTGTCCGGTACGTGGATATTGCCGGAGCAGGGGGTACAAACTGGAACCGCGTGGAGGGGTACCGGAACGACAACCGGGCCGCCGCTGCGGCGGCGATGCAGTTTGACGCGTGGGGCATGCCGACGGGTCTTATTCTGGCGGCGCTGGGCCGCTCGGTTACCGGGATTCTTGCATCCGGTGGGATTCGAACGGGTATGGACGTTCTGACGGCGCTTGCGTTGGGAGCCGAGGGCGTTGGTATGGCTCTGCCCTTCATTCGGCGAGTTGTCGAAAGCGGTGTGGACGGTGCGGTGGCCTTCGGCCGGGAAGTTGAGTATGTTATCCGAACCGGCATGGTCCTTTCGGGGGTCACCCGGGTTGACCGGTTGCACACAGCGCCGTTGTGGATAGAGGAGCGCCTTCGTGCCGACGCTGCCTCCCTGAACGAAGCGTGGAAATACGGAGAAGAGGAGCGGCATGGCTGATACTGCGTATAGCCCTATTGAAAAGGTACTTGAACTGCCCGGACGGTTCCGGAAACTGTCTCCCCGGGAGAAGCGGGAGGTTCTCTTCACCATTCTGGAAATGGAACCCGGTGAGTACAGCGCTTCGGCGCCTTCCGACTCACTTATCGATCTGGCGGACGTTATGGTTGAGTCTGCCGTCGGGGTGATGCCGGTACCGCTGGGTATTGCCGGAGCGCTTCAGATTGACAATGACCTTTTTTACATACCTATGGCTACCGAAGAACCTTCGGTCATTGCGGCGGCTACCTACGCGGGCAGCCTTATTTCGCGGGACGGGGGATTTCACACAACCTCCACCGGACAGGTAATGACCGCCCAGATTGCTATAGATGGCACCACCGACGGCGCCGGAGAGAAAATTCTCGCGGCGGAACGGGAACTTCACCGTGACCTGACGCAGCTTCTGGGACCGATGACCCGTCGGGGCGGCGGTTACCGGGGCATAGAGGTTACCCGAAGTGACGAGAGCGGTCTTCTGGTAGTATACCTCCACGTCGACACCCGGGACGCTATGGGCGCCAACATTATCAACAGCGCCGCAGAGCTTCTTCGACAACCGCTGGAACGACTTTCCGGCGGCACCGTTCTGATGGCAATTCTTACCAACGCCGCTCCCCGGCGTCGTGCCCGGGCCACCTTTTCAATGCCGATGCATCGTCTTGTCCGGGGCCCCTTTGACGGTCCGACTATGGCACGGCGGGTAGTACGGGCAAACGAATTTGCCGATACCAATTACTATCGCGCGGTGACTCACAACAAGGGCGTCATGAACGGAATCACCGCCCTTGCCCTGGCAACGGGAAACGACACCCGCGCGCTGGAGGCTGCGGCCCACGCCTACGCCGCGAAAGACGGACGTTACCGGGCCCTCACGGAGTACCGGATAGAAGACGAGTTTCTGGTTGGTACTCTGGAAATGCCTATAGCTATAGGAACGGTTGGTGGTGCCGTCGGATTTCATCCGGTGAGTACGCTCGCGTTACAAATAATCTTTATGGCTCACGATATGGAGGTCTCTGCGGACCGCCTTGCACGAATAGCCGTATCTCTCGGGCTGGCCCAGAACTTTGCCGCTTTGACGGCGCTGGTAAGCGAGGGTATCCAACGGGGGCACATGCGACAGCATTCCCGGCGTCTGGCGTGGCAGGCCGGCGCGGACCATACTGAATTGCAGGAGCTGGCCGGACGGGTCTGGGCCGGAGGAACCTTCAACATTGAAACGGCCCGGCAGCTTCTTGCGGAGCTGCGGCGTGAACGGTAGGAAAGGGTCGCCTTCGTGTCGGTGACGGCTACCGCTGTGGCGCATCCATCGCTGGCGCTGGTAAAGTACTGGGGAAAGAAACCCGGGGGAGTCAATATTCCGGCAACCGGCAGTATTGGTGTTTCCCTGGGCGCCCTGACTACCACTACAACGGTATCCATCGCCGACAAGGATCACATT
>CAZCAE010000031.1:0-39953 GCA_964496635.1 uncultured Spirochaeta sp. | reverse complement strand
ATACGATGACCCGTATCTACGGTGAAGCAGACGCTCCGGAAGGAGCCCCGGTGAAGAACCCGGACCCCCGGACAATTCAGACGTTTCCGGAAGGCGTCGGGGAAGACGGCGGCGACGGGCACACTGCCGACGCCCGCACCGCTGACGCCCGCACCGCTGACGAACGCACCGCCGACGCCGGCACCGCCGAGGGGCAGCTGCGAATTTTTACGGAAGAGCTGAAGCTCTCCAACAGCGGCCTGGCGGAACAGGACCGCAGGAACTTCTGCGACCATCCCCCGGAGGTGATAAAGCCCTTTCGCGGTTTCTGGGAGGACTTTGTAAACTGGGCCCGTGCGGAAAGCCTCTGGATTCTCGGCTTTGGCACTGGATGCGGTGCTATCGAGCTGCGACCACTTATGACCAGTCGATTCGACATGTACCAGTATGGAATTCAACCGCGACCGACGCCGCGACAGAGTGCAGTTTTCGTCATAGGCGGGTACGCTTCGGTGAAGACGATGAAACGGATCGTCCGCAGTTACGAACAGATGCAGGGGCCCAAGTTCGTCCTTGGCCTTGGCAGCTGCACCATCAACGGCGGTATGTACTGGGACAGCTACAACACCGTCAACAGGCTGGATCACTATATACCGGTGGATGTCTACATTGCCGGTTGCATGCCCCGACCGGAGGCCCTTCTGGCGGGATTTGTGGAGCTCAAACGGATGATCAAGGCCGGTGAGTGTCAGGGTGCAAACCGGTATGCCGAACACTTTGAATGGTACAAGGCCAACCAGAAGCGCATCATCAAAGACTGGAACATGCCGGATTACAACTGGTAGGGAGGAACTATGTCTGACACTACGACGAATACACATGCGCAAAAGTCGGCGCCAACTGCGAGCCCTGGGGTCCACGCCGTTTTCAGAGAGCTGCACCTTCGCTTTGCAGTTCGGGGACTGGAAGAGGTCAGATCGGACCAGGCGTACCTGCACGTTGAAAAAGACGATCTCATTCCGTTGCTTGCATACATGCGGGACCAGGGAGGATACACACATCTGTCCTTCCTTACCGCAATAGACCGCATTGAGGAAGAAAGATTCCAGCTCCTGTACATGCTTCACAGCTACGACAAGAAACATGACATCGGCGTGATAGTGGAAATATCGCGGGGCGACGGGACCGTTGGTGAAAAATGCTCCATGGACTCCATTCACCATCTCTGGCCGGCGGCAGAGACGTACCAGCGCGAACTGAGGGAGATGTTTGGCGTCAATTTTCCCGGAAGTCCACGGCTGCATGAGAACTTCGCTCTGGAAGGCTGGGAGGATCTGCCCCCTATGCGGCGCGAGTTTGATACCCGGGAGTACTCCGAACGGGTCTATTACGCTCGGCCCGGGAGGGAAACACACGACACCCGCCGGCACATGAAAGAAAAACTCTATCCCAGTGAGGCAGAATCATGGTGAAAATGGTGAAAGAAGGCGTGCCGACCCGTTCATCCGGCCGGGGTGTTCCCAATCTGGCAACCCGCAGTCAGGACCATATCAACGACAACCCCGTGATGCCGCCCATTCTGGACGGCAAGGCCAGGTTTGACCTGGACAGCGGCAAGTACCTGAAAGTGTGGCAGGGACCGCAGCACCCGGGAATCACCGGCAACATGAGTCTGGAACTGGTGATCTGCGGTGACGAAATCGTGGAGTGCAAGACCCACATAGGGTACCTTCATCGTGGTTTTGAAAAGCTCATGGAACGGCGAAAGTACATTCAGTGCTTTCCTATCGTATGCCGCATCGCCGTTCCGGAGCCGGACTTCAACGAGTACCTCTTTGCCGCCACGGTGGAGGAGCTTAACGGAATCGACGTACCCGAGCGGGCGCAATGGATCAGAAATCTGAACCTTGAAATGGCGCGGTTGGCCAGCTTTTTCATGTGGCTTGGAGGCCAGGCGGGAGCCTTCGGTCTGGGAACCCAGGGACAGTGGACCGTCACAATGCGGGACTACATCCTTGATCGTTTCGAGGAACTCACCGGTGGTCGTATCTATCACATGTACATGATTCCCGGTGGTGTCCGGGCAGATTTTCCTGCCGGGTTCGCCGGACGGTTGCGTGAAACCATGGACACCTGTGAAAAGACGCTCGACGACGTTGAGCGGACCCTCTTTCACAACGCCGTCTTCAAGAAGCGGGCCCGGGGGCTGGGGATTCTCCATCCCGATATTATCGATCAGTTTGGAGTGACCGGTCCCAACGCCAGGGCCGCCGGGTTTGCCCGGGACGTTCGGAAAGATCATCCCTACCTGGTCTACGACCAGCTGGACTTTCAGGTGATTACCCATACTGATTCGGACGCCTACGCCCGGGCGTGGGTTCGCCTGCAGGAAATGTATCAGAGCATAGACCTTATTCGACAGATTCTTGACCGCATGCCCACGGACGGTCCGTTCTTCACCAGGCTTCCCAACGTACTGCACTGGCAGGTACCGGAAGGACACACGTACAAAAAGGCAGAGTGCACCCGGGGCGAGTACGGCTACTACCTCAACAGTGACGGCAGCGACAAACCCCGGCGTATTTACGTCAGGGGACCCAGTTACACCCACGCCATGACGCTGATGGAACACCTGGCCATTGGGGTGAACATCGCCGACACGGCGGGGCTTATGGTGAGCCTGCATACCTATCCCCCGGAAGTAGAGAGGTAGAATATGAGCCTGAGAGATATAACCGCTCCCTTTACCGTATGGAAACGGGCGCTGGAAAAGCCGTATACCGACCGCAAACCGCTGGTAAACCGTCCCGGAGCGGACCGCTATCGCGGGTTCCATATCAACGCCGTGGACAAATGCATCGGCTGCGGCACCTGTGAATCGGTCTGTCAGAACGAAGCGATAGACCTTGTGCCCGTGGAGAGCCGAAAGACAAAGCACGGCGACTCCGGGCTGAGGCCCAAGGTGGACTACGGCCGCTGCTGCTGGTGTGCTCTGTGTGTCGATATCTGTCCCACCGGCAGTCTGGGTATGAGCAACGAGTACGTCTGGGTGGACAAAGACCCCGAAGTGTTTCGCTTTGTTCCCGGAGAGGATATCAAGCCGTGGAACGAAAGTGAGAAAGGATACCGCCGCTCTACCGGTTACGACCTGCTGGAGCCCAAGCGTGTAGACATGCCTATTCTCGACTTTGAGGAAAGCCGGAAGAGCTTTGTAGAGATGGTTCAGGGCTACAGCAAGGAGCAGGCCCAGACAGAAGCGGACCGCTGTATCGCCTGTGGTATCTGTATCGCCACCTGTCCCGCCCACATGGATGTTCCCGCCTATATCGACGCAATTCGCCGCGACGACATGGGTGATGGCTTGCGTATCGTCTATGAGGCCAACCCCCTGCCGGCGTCCTGTGGGCGCGTCTGTTCCCACGCCTGTGAGTACGTCTGCGCGATGAAGCACAAGGGTGAGGCGATCAGTATCCGCTGGCTCAAGCGCTATATTGTGGACCAGATCTATTCCGGGGATTACCGAAAGTTTCTGGCCAGCGCCGCCGAAGAGAATGGACAGCACATAGCGATCATCGGTTCCGGTCCCGGCGGTCTTGCGGCGGCGTACTATCTCCGGCTTCTGGGATATTCCATCACCGTGTATGACGCCAACGAACGGGCCGGCGGCATGCTCCGTTACGGCATTCCCGAATATCGGTTGCCCTACGACCAGGTAGACAAAGATGTAGAGTACATCCGCAGCCTCGGGGTAATCATTGAACAGAACGTACGCATAGGCGTGGATCGTTCCTTCCGGGAAATCTACGACGCCAGTGACGCGGTCTTCTTCTCGACTGGTCTGTCCGATCCTTTTGCGCTTGATATTCCCGGTGAGGAACTGAAAGGCGTCATCCCGGGACTGAAGATTCTGGATGATGTGACAAAAGGTATCACCCCGGACATAGGCTCGTCCGTTGTCGTAGTCGGTGGTGGTAACGTCGCTATGGACGCTGCGCGTACCAGCCGCCGCTATGGCGCCGATGTGACTGTTCTCTATCGCCGTCGGGAAGTAGATATGCCGGCCGACGACGAAGAAATTGAAGAGAGCCGGGGCGAGGGATGTGCTATCACCACCCAGGCTATTCCGCTGAGGATAGAGAAGGGTGACAGGACGCGCCTCAAGTTGTACTGGGGCAAAGCTGAGATGATTCCCGACGAAAAGGGCGGACGACCGCGGCCCCAACTCATAGAAGGCAGTGAAGAAGTAGTGGAATGCGACACCGTCATCCCTGCTATCGGACAGGGCGCGGACTACCAGTTTCTTCCGGAAGAAAACTCTGCTAAACTTGAGTTTTCCCGCGGTATGGTAGTTGTGAACGAGTTCAAACAGACGGGAGATTTAAAGATATTTGCCGGTGGTGATATCACCAACCGTACCCGTGACGCCATATCGGCTATCGCCAACGGTCACTCCGCCGCCAAGGGAATTGATATCTATCTCACAAACTTTGCACGGAACGGGGAGAAACGATGAATCGGGTTGTAGAAAAACACCAGCTTTCGAACGATGTGTTTCGCATGACATTTGAGGCGCCCTACATCGCGGAAGCGCGAAAACCGGGACAGTTCATAATTATTCAACTGGACGACAACTTCGGTGAGCGAATTCCTCTGACTATTGCCGATGCCGATGCGGAAACGGGCACCGTAACCATCATCTTTCAGGCCGTCGGAAAGACCACCATCAACCTTGCAGCCAAGGCTGAAGGGGATGCTATCGCCAATGTTCTCGGCCCCCTGGGGACGCCCACGGATATAGAAAAGTGGGGAACCGTTGTGTGTGTCGGAGGCGGTATCGGCGTGGCTCCGCTGCATCCTATTGTCCAGGCGGTGAAGGAGGCGGGAAACAGGGTGATAACCATCATGGGTGCCCGAAACAGGGAACTTCTCATTCTGGAAGATGAAATGAAACGGTGGAGCGACGAAGTCATCGTCTGCACCGACGATGGAAGCTACGGCAGGAAAGATCTGGTAACGGCACCATTGAAGGAACTCTGTGAGGCGGGAGTACCGGACAAGGTCTTTGCCATCGGTCCTCCCATCATGATGAAGTTTGCCGCCGAGACTACCAGGCCGTACAAAGTGCCCACTATGGTGAGCCTCAACACCATCATGGTGGACGGCACCGGTATGTGCGGTGGCTGCAGAGTCACCGTAGGTGACGAAACAAAGTTTGTCTGCGTGGACGGTCCCGAGTTCGACGGACACATGGTGGACTTTGACAACATGATGTCCCGGCAGCGTGCCTACATAGACCAGGAAAAGCACGCCAAAGAAGCGTGCCTCATCGGTCTGAAAACCAACACCGGAGGCAACTGAAATGGAAGCACACCAGACGCTTGAGCAACTCGCCGCAGAGGCACAACACCTGTGGGACGAATACGGCCCCCGAGAACTTGACGGTACACTGAAGAACAAAGATCGCCGACAGATTCCCCAGATGGCAATGCCCGCCCAGGATCCCGGCGTACGCGCCTGTAACCAGAGTGAAGTCGCCCTGGGCTACACGGAAGAACAGGTGAAGGTTGAAGCGCTGCGTTGCCTCAACTGTCCCACCGCTCCTTGTATAAAGGGGTGCCCCGTCGCCATTGATATTCCGAAGTTTGTGAAACTGGCTGCGGTCGGTAAGTTTCAGGACTCCATAAATGTCATAAAGGGTTCAAGCCTGTTACCGGCAATCTGTGGACGGGTATGTCCCCAGGAGAGCCAGTGCATGCTGGAGTGCACCGTCGGGAAAGCAGCAAAAGATCCTATGCAGTCGGTGGCCATCGGTCGCATTGAACGGTATGTGGCCGACAAGGAACGTGATATGGGCACCGTTGAAGTACCCGAGGTAGCTTCCGACAGCGGTTTCCGGGTCGGGGTCATCGGCTCCGGTCCTGCCGGCCTGACAGCGGCGGCGGATCTGCGCAAATCCGGTCACAGCGTTGAAATTTTTGAAGCGTTTCACAAACCCGGTGGTGTCATGATTTACGGTATTCCTGAGTTTCGTCTTCCCAAGAAAATTGTCGAAGAAGAGATATCGGGTTTGCAGAAAATGGGCGTGGTCTTCCGGACGAACTTCCTGATCGGGCGCACTCGAACGATCGAAGACCTTTTGGAAAAGGACAAGTTTGACGCCCTTTTCATAGGAAGCGGCGCAGGACTGCCCCGGTTTATGGAAATACCGGGAGAAAACCTGGTCGGTGTCTTCAGTGCAAATGAGTACCTCACCCGTTCCAACCTGATGAAGGCGTACGACAAAGAGAACGTGGATACCCCGATTTACAACTCCAGGGTGGTTGCCGTTCTGGGCGGCGGAAATGTCGCTATGGATGCGGCCCGTATGGCCCTGCGGCTGGGTGCGGAAGAAGTTCACGTTATCTATCGCAGGACGCGCACGGAGATGCCGGCCCGTGTTGAAGAGGTGGATCACGCCGACGAAGAGGGAATCATATTCCACTTTCTGAACAACCCCGTAGAGATTCTTGGTGATGAAAACGGCAGAGTCCGGGCGATAAAAGTCCAGCGATACGAGTTGGGTGAACCCGATGATTCAGGAAGGCGTCGGCCAATACCTATAGAGAACGACTACTTTGAAATGGAAGTCGACACCGTCATACCCGCTCTCGGTAACGTCTCCAATCCCCTGATTCGCAAGACAACCAATAATCTTGATACCAACAAATGGGGTAACATCGTAGTGGATGAAGCCAACCGGACGAGCATTCCCCGGGTCTACGCCGGTGGCGATATTGTACTGGGGGCGGCCACAGTGATTCTTGCCATGGGCGAGGGGCGCCGTGCCGCCGCAGCCATCACGGAAGACCTTACCTCCGGACGGTGGAAGTGACAGACCGTGTGATAGAAGAGGATCGGCGGCAGGTCATTCAGGAGATCAAGAACGCCTACTCGGAGAAGCGCTGCACCGATGTGCAACAGCTTCTCTCAACCATGGCCAACCCGATCCGCTTCCGTCTGCTCTGTGCCCTCCGGGGCCGCTCCTTCACCGTCTCCGAACTGGTGGAAATCACCGATTCACACCTGCCCAATGTCAGCCAGCATCTAAAAATGATGTGGATGGCGGGCTACGTCAACAAAGTTCGCCACGGAAAGCAGGTCTTCTACAACCTCTCGGACCGCCGCATTATCGATGTTCTTGAAATGGTGGAAGCCATGTATCCACCCGGCTCCTACAACGACAACGGCGGGTGTGACTAGCCTGCTAAAAACTCATCCAACGCCCCGCGGAGCTCTTCCGGAGTCAGACCCCACGTACGGCCAAACCGCCGCCAGGCAAATTCACTGAACTCCCGGAACCGATGGAAGTGTGACGCGAGGCCGCCTCGCGCGACTTTGTCGCCCGGGGCCAGGCCCGTTGCCGCTGCTGGACCTCCTCCGCCGGGAGCCCGGTCCTGTGTCGTAGCCCGAGCCACCCCCGAGGCCCCGACCAGCCCCCCGCCTAGTGCTCCATCGGCACCACCACCCAGAAGCCGCGCTACCCGCTCAGGAAAGCGCCCGCGATTGACCACCAGCTCCCAGTATTTTGCAAAGCGCTTCAGCCCCTCCACTTCCACCGCGGACAGGGCGTCAGTTTCCAGAACGTCGTAGGGCGGGTCGGGATTGTACCGCATACGCCCATCGTGGACGGCGATAGGAGCGCCGGGAAGGCGTTTTAGTATCCCCACCTGTACCTCACCGGGTCCAAAGTGGTGCAGCCGGTCAAAACCCGCCGCAAAGCTCTCCAGAGACTCTCCCGGAAGTCCCACGATAAGATCGGCATGGACTACAGCGCCAGTCTCGTCGGAAAGGAAGGTGAGGGTCCGTTCGGTTTCCTGCAGGTCACTGCGCCGATCAATATCACCGGCCACGTCGGGGTTAAAGGTCTGTACGCCTACTTCAAGGCGCAACGATCCCTCAGGAAACCGCCGGATCAGATCGCGCAGCTCCGGTGGAAAACGGTCCGGTACCGTTTCAAATTGAACGGACATGCCCGGTTTGAGCCGCTGCAGCCAGAACTCCAGCACCGCCGCCGCCCGGTCAAAATCCAGATTGAAGGTCCGGTCGATAAACTTGAAACGGTCTGCACCACGCCGCACAAGGTAGTCAGCCATGTCAAAAAGAGGCTCTAAAGGGGCAGTGCGGATCTTCCGGTCAAGACTGCTGAGACAGAACTGACAGCGAAAGGGACACCCCCGGCTTGCTTCCATATACATGAAGCGGTGCCGGATATCGTGGTCGGTAAAGAATTGGTGGGGCAGCCGTACCACGTCCAGATCCGGCGGCACCGCCTCAAGAACCCAGTGGCCCGCAGCTGTAACGGTTGCGCCGGTGGGAGGTGACGCCCCCCTCCAACCACCGCTACGCATCCCGCCGCCCCTCAAATCGTCAGCCCGCCAACCACCGCCACCGGTCGGGTGCGCCCCCCGCCTGCCGTCGCCGGCTGGCCCGCCGTCGCGCTGTCCGGCACCGGCCGGCCCGGCCAGCAACTCCTCCACCAGCGCGCCGAAGACCAGTTCAGCCTCTCCTTTGACCACCCCGTCAGCCAGAGCCAGAGTGGGGTGCCCATCCGGAAGGTGGGATGCCTCAGGACCACCCAGCACGATGACAGTCTCCGGCAGCCTGTCCCGGACCGCCTGCAGCACCGGTACCACGTCCAGATGGTTCCAGATATAAAGCCCCACCGCCAGAACGCGCGGTTGCCGTCGAAGAACCTCAGCGATAATGGAACCTCTGCCTGCACGGCGGGTCACTTCCAGAATATCCACGGAAAACGTGCCGCCCCCCGGATCCGGGCCGGTCACAAATGCCGCGTCGCCGCAAAGGTTTGCCCGCAGATACCAAAGCCCCATGGAAGGATGAACATAGCCCGCATTTATGGTGAAAAGAAGAAGATCCGTCATTCCGCCGCCTCCCTGCATATTGATCATTCCACTCCCGTTGGTAAATAGTTCCCCATGATACACGCATCATTTGAACATGTAGCGATCAACGTTCCCGAAAAAGAGGGCATGGCAGATTGGTACGTCCGACATCTGGGCCTCACCGTTGTCCGCGATGTTCCGGAAAAGATGATATTCCTGGCCGACGCCGACGGCAAAGTCATACTTGAACTCTACAATAACACCAGTGCCGGCAACCTGCCCCTGAACGACACAGAACCCCTGGCCCTGCACATCGCCTTCGTGGTTTCTGACCCGGAATCCGCCGCCGATGAACTTGTCCGGGCCGGCGCAACAATGGAAGTTCCCCTTCAAACGGTCGGTGACGATACCATGGTGATGCTTCGGGACCCCTTTGGCCTTCCCCTGCAACTGGTCAAACGGGGCAAGCCTATGCGTCGCGTTTTGTAATTTCGCTTCGCGAGAACCATCCGGTTCCGCTGTGTTATATTCTCTCATGTCCCGGGCCACCCGGATCGCTCCGGGACTCGGTACACCATGAGAGCCATCACCGTTATTGAACAAATTCGAAACGACTTCACCGCCGATGACATTCGCGTACAGGGGTACTACCTCTACGTGGGTGCGCGGATGCGCTCATTCATCAACGTGGATGAGCGGGAAATAACGCGGACGAAGGCGGACGGTAACCGGGGGCGCAATTACGTGCTCTTTCTCGCCACGTATCTCTATACCCGTTTCGGTCTCATCCCCGCCCGGAAGACCCTCTCCTTCAGTCTCATTCGCGAAATAGAACTGGCGCGGTCCCGCACCTTTCACGACCGGGCGCACCGCTTGGGCCAGGGAGTAGGGTACATCGAATACCACGACGGCGAGCAGTGGCGTATTCGGGCGGTACCCTATACCGATATGGACTACGCAATACGCATACCCCTCCCTGATCCCACCCTGGCAGACCGGGACGAAGAGGAAGACCTCGAAGAACTTGAGGCGGTTATGGACATGCCTGAGCCACCCCATAATTAAGTTGACTCAATATATAATAAATGCAATATTATCAGAATGACATTGACAGAGTTTGATACTATTGTGGCCGATCAGGACCGTCCGACCATTCTCGATATCTGGGCGCCGTGGTGCGGCCCATGTAAAATGATGAAGCCGCATTTTGATGCGCTGGCGGAAGAATACGGCGATCGGGCCCGGGTAGTGGCGGTCAACGCCGACGAAAGCCCGGAGATCGCTAAACAACTGAAGATTTTTTCTATACCCACCGTTGTAGTCTACCGGGGAGGGCAGGAAGTTGCCCGCCGCAAAGGTGCCCAGAATGAATCAGACCTCCGTGCGCTTTTTGAGGCCGTGGCAACCGGCCGGGACGTCCCCGCCATGAGCAACCGCACCCGGTTTTTCCGTATCGCCGTGGCAGCTCTCGCGGCAGGACTGGCGGGCCGGGTCGAACCCTCCTGGCCCCTGCAGGCTGCGGCAGCCTTTCTCTTTCTCTCGGCCATCCATGACCGCTGCCCCATCATTCAGGCGTTGAAACGTCCGTTTTCTCGGCCGACGTCATGAAGTGCTTTGGATGCTGCTACGCGGCATGCGAAACCAACACAGCTATTTGCGTCCGTTATATCCAAGCCGTTCGGAAAGCGTTTTCGCCACCGCTACTACCTGGGGACCCAGCGTTTCGACCTGATCAAGAGGTATCCGTTCGGTTGGCCCCGAAATACTGATAGAAGCGAAGACCTCCCCGTGAGCGTTGCGTACCGGCGCTCCGATACACCGCAAGTGATCTTCATGTTCCATATTGTCAACGGCATACCCTCTCATGCGGACACGTTCCAGATCCTGTAACAGGGTATTTCTATCGGTGATGGTATGATCTGTAATTCGGGGAAGTCCCTGCTCGGCTATTATTCGGTCAATCTCTTCAGATGACAGATACGCCAGGATTGCCTTTCCGACACTGGTACAGTAAAGGGGCGCCCTCACGCCGATCACAGAATAGGTCCGAAGTCGTTTTTTGCTTTCTACACAATCCACATAGAGGACTTCGTCGTTGTCGAGAATGGTCAAATGCACCGTTTCGTCGGTTGCCTCATTGAGGTGGCGGATAATGGGCGTTGCAAGTTGTACAACATCCAGATTGGTCTGGGCAATATATCCGATCTCGATCAAACGGGCTCCCAGAAAGACACGATGGGTGTCAGGGTTTCGTTCAAGGATACCATTGTTAATCATAGTCATGACTATGTTATGGGTACTGCTTTTGGGGATTCCCAGTTTGCCGGCGAGCTCCGACACACGTAACGAATCATGTCGAGTAAGAAGGAAAAGTATTTCGAACGCCTTGTGTACTGTGTTGACCATATTAGTTCTTATATAGGAACACTATACAGGTATAAGAAGAATTCTGCAATTCTCAATTTGACAACTCCTGTAAGGGGGTATATCGTAGACATATATCCATATATAGAACTGTTGTTCATATATAGGAACCCAAGGAGGGAGTTATGTTAAAGAATCGACTGTTGGTTTTGGGAATGGGACTTCTCCTGGTCATTACGTTTTCGGTGATGGCGTCCGGCGCCGGAGAAGACACAGGGCCGAAAGAGATATGGATGAATACGCTCTTCCACGGTGGAGATGCTCAGGCAATGGAAATGATGGTTAAACAGTTTAACGAGGCTAACGACTCTGTCACCATTGATCTGACGCAGGGCAGTTGGACGGAGTACAACGCGCAACTGAACAATTCGGTGCTGGCTGGGGAAGCGCCACAAATTGCAACGGTACTGAACTTCGCCATGCCAACGATGTACCAGGCACTGGTGCCGCTGAATGACTCTCCAGCGGGAAACCTGCTGGAAAAATATGACATCAAGCGGAGCGACTACGTGGACTATATCTGGGATATCGCCAACGTTGACGGCAAACAGTACGGTATTCCTCTGGATAACACCCTGCTCGGTATCTATTACAACAAGGATCTTTTCCGCGAGGCCGGACTGGACCCGGAAAATCCACCGGAAACACTGGAAGAGTTTGAAGCTGCCGCTGAAGCGCTGGCAGATATCGGCGTATATGCCTACCATCCCGGTGCGTATGGCGCTTCCCGATGGTATCGGAGAATGTGGTATATCTTTCTGTGGCAGAAAAATGGTGAGCTCCTGAGCGATTCCGGTAACAGTGCGGCCTTCAACACACGAGCAGGCAGGGAAGCGCTGGAGTATCTCGTCTCAATCCGGGAACGCGGGTGGAACGAAATAGGAACCAACGGTGCCGCCCAGTTTGATGCAGGTGAACTTGGTATGATGATTAACGGTACGTGGCATTATCTCAGCCTTGCGGAGACCGATTTTGAATGGGGCTTCATGGGTATGCCGCAGTTCTTCGACAGTCACTACACCTGGGGTTCCAACCACTTTCTGGTTATTCCGCGACAGACCGACAGCAGTCTGCTGGAACCGGCAATGGAAGCGATATCCTGGTTAAGCCGTAATTCCCACACATGGGGCATCTATGGCGGCCATGTACCTATCCGACAGTCGGCACTGGAAAATCCGGAGCTTCGGTCTTCCGAAACGTGGGACAAGACGCTTGAGGTCTTTACTGAAATGGCGTTTGGCGGGGTCTACAAGAGTCTGCCTCTGCACGTAAAGATCAACGAAATTAACGCCGCAATAGAACCATACATCGAAGAGGCGTACAACGGTACGATGAGCGTTGCCGACGCGCTTAATGCTGCTGAACGGGACGTCAATGCGGTGTTGAACAACTGACAGACGGGGTACGGGACGACGAACATATAGGATTGATTCGTCGTCCCTTTCACGTGTCTGTCATTCTCACCATTGGAGGCCCCTTTGATGAGCCATCAACGGTCACGCGCGAATCTGCGTGAAGGTCTGCTTTTCATCGCACCGTACGCGGTGTTATGGGTACTTTTTTTATTTGGTCCTCTGGTTTTCGGTTTCATAATAAGCCTGCATCAGTGGAATCCCTTTTCCGCCAACGAGTATCTCGGTTTCAGCAATTATCTGGAACTCTTTCAGACTCCCCGATTCTGGAATTCTTTTTTTGTAACTTGGCGCTTTATTCTGATGGTAATTCCGGGAATCATCATTATTGCTCTTTTGGCTGCCCTGGCGCTTCATTTTTTGAAGTTTCGCGGACAATCCATATTCGAGAATGTGATATTCCTGCCGTATCTCCTGAACGTTTCTATAGTCAGTATCATCTGGGCGCTGATGAACGATCCCGACGTTGGTGTCATAAGTCACCTGTTGAGCAGAATCGGTATTGTCTCTCAGCCTTTATTGACCAGCAAGATATGGGTATTACCCGTTATTGCTATCGCCACAATCTGGTGGCTGGCTGGATACCGCATGATAGTATTTCGTGCAGCTTTGTCATCGATTCCCGGAGAACTCTATGATTCTGCAAAAATTGATGGAGCAGGTCCGTTTCAAACGTTCTTTTCAATCACCCTGCCGCTCATGAAACCGACATTGCTGTTTGCCCTGATTATTACGACTGTCGGTGGAATGAGAACATTTGGTCAGGTAATACTGATGACCTCCGGAGGGCCCGGAACATCCTCGGAGGTACTCGCTCTCTACATGTACCGGCAAGCTTTTGATTTTCTCAGTTTCGGGAAAGCAGCCGCCGTTGGATTCATACTCTTTGTACTGATCTTTATTCTGAGTATGACCTTTGTCCGTCTGTTCCGCCTTGATGGAGACCTGCGATGAAGAATAGACGTGGTTCTATCGGGTTAAGTATAGTCATGCTCGTTGCATCCGCTATATGGATTTTCCCGCTTATATGGCTTGCCGGAAAAGCCTTTACCCCAAATGCACTGGTATTACGAGAATCGGCTCGTCTATTTCCTTCCCGGTGGACACTGGCAAATTTCGAGACGGTCCTGTCCCGGTGGCCGTACATCCGCTGGTTGATAAACTCCGTAATCGTTACATCCGGGGCGGTGGTAGTTATTGTTCTGGTTTCTATACTGGCGGCGTATTCATTTTCCCGGTTACGGTGGAAAGGCCGAAATGCCGTCTTCCTGCTTTTTCTGGCATCAATGTTCATACCATGGGAAATAAATGCTATTCCTTTGTATTTCGTCGCCAATTTCCTGAACCTTCTGAATACGTACCCCGGTGTGTTTCTGCCTATTGCGTCGATGCCGTTGGGGTTGTTTCTGCTTCGGCAGTTTCTCATCAACATCCCCCAGGACATAGAAGACGCTGCCAGGATAGACGGCTGTCGTAGCCTTGGGGTGCTGTGGCGCGTCTTCATACCAATGTCAACGCCGGCGATTGGTGCAGTTGTCGTCTGGGCGTTCATATTTGCCTGGAACGAGTTTTTCTGGTCCATGATTTCTCTTCAGAGATCGCACATGCAGACGTTGCCTATCGGTCTGAAGACAATAATGGGGTCACAGAGCATCGAGTATGGAATGCTCTTCGGTTCATCGTTAATGGCAGTAATACCGTCGTTGGTGATGTTTCTTCTGTTGCGGAAGCAGATAATCCGTGGCATCAGCCTTTCGGGATCAATCAAATGAATTTCATATTACCTGCCGGAGTCTGGCCCACCATGATCACGCCGTATCGTTCTGATGGTGCGGTGGATCTTGAGGCAATCCAACCCCTGGTGGACTGGTACATTAGTCATGGCGTCGCGGGTTTGTTTGCGGTGTGTCAGTCAAGCGAAATGTTCTTTCTTGATCGTGACGAACGGGTTGCCCTTTCGAGAGCGGTAGTAGATGCGGCAGCAGGACGGTGTTCTGTGATCGCTTCAGGTCACGTGTCGGATGATATGGAAGACCAGATTGTCGATATTGAGACAATCGCGGAAACCGGTGTCGATGCAGTGGTGCTCCTGTCAAATCGATTTTCCAAACCCGATGACCCCGACGAAATCTGGATGGAAAAGGCGAAAATACTTTTGGATCGAATTGATACAGCGCTTCCGCTTGGCATGTATGAATGCCCCTATCCTTATCCACGATTATTGTCGCTTTCGGAGCTTTCGTGGATGGCGGACACCGGACGTTTCAGGTTTCTCAAGGATACCAGTTGTTCCGAGCCGATATTACAGGAACGGGCCCGCCAATTGGGAAATGGTCCCCTGGCGTTATACAATGCAAATTCTGCAACACTGTTGCAGTCCCTGAGATGGGGTTACGCCGGATTCAGTGGCGTTATGGCGAATTTTCATCCATGGTTATACCGCTGGTTGTTTGACAGGTATGAGAGTTCTGCAAAAACGGTTCAGCAGGTGCAGGACTTTCTGGGATTTGCCTCTGTGGTGGAACATCAGTGTTATCCAGCGAATGCGAAGTATCACCTGCAGATTTCCGGCATTCCGCTGGAGATATCCGGGCGAACGCCAAATGCACGTCGCTTCAACGATTCAATGGCGTTGACCATACAACAGTTGAAGCGGCTTTCGGAGGAAGTGACGCGATGGTACACATAGAAACGGTCTGTGAGATTACGTCCGAGCCGGCTATTGTCCATTGTTCAACCATTCTTTCAACGGACAGTAATGGGTTGCTGTGCATTTGGTACCAGGGCGCCTATGAGACATCATCAAATACAGTTTTGAAGTTCTCCAGACGAAGTAAGGACGGCACATGGGACGAGGCAAAGACCCTCTTCGACTTTCATGGAGCACCCCTTGGAAATCCAGTTTTGTGGCGGGCGTCTTCGAATGGGAGTATCTACCTCACTTTTTCAGTTTTGACGACGGAAGACTGGAAGTCCAGTCTGTTGTTCTATTCCAGAAGTGATGACGATGGCCGAACGTGGATGCCACCGGCCCTGTTTCTTTCCAGGCCCGGCTTCATGGGTAAAACAAAACCCGTCGAATTGTCGGACGGTACGGTACTGTTTCCTCTGTATCACGAAGGCGAATATTGCCCGTATGTTTTGAGAATTACCGATCTTTCCTTTCCGATGGGTTCATCTCTTGTTGCCGAAACAATGGCGCGAAAAAAGGCGATCCAACCGGCGTTGTACAGGATTGACGACGAACGAATACTGATGATGTGTCGGACCAATCAGGGATCAGTCTGGCGGAGTGTTTCATTTAACAGCGGGTACAGCTGGAGTATTCTTCGTCCGACGAATCTGGCCAATCCGGACAGTGCGGTGGACATGTTTGCGACGGAGTCGGGTCAAATCGGAATAGTATACAATCCGTCGTCAAATGAGCGGAACGTTCTGGCTCTGGGTGTATCCGGCGATGGCGGCCAATCATGGGAACGACGTGCAGATCTTTTGAGTGGGGAAGGGGAATACTCCTATCCCTTCGCCATTAACCTTCCCGACGGAGGCGTAGCCGTAACATTGACCGACAGTAGATACGCCATACGCATGGTGACGTTCAATCCGTCTTTCATATGAAAAATCTTCGAATCGGTTTCATCGGTGCAGGAAAATGGATGCGTTGGTATCATCTCCCAACGATACGGCACCTCGGAATGACGGAAAACGTGGTTCCTGCGGTAATCTGGAACCGTACACGAAGCAGGGCCGAAGAACTTGCTGCAGATTTCTCCATAGAGCATGTTGCGAGTTCGGTGGACGACCTGCTTGCAAACTACTCCATTGACGGAGTTATCATCGCCGTCTCCCGGGATTCCGCAGCCTCCATGGTTCGTGCTGCCGCTCTTGCACAGATACCGTTCCTGGTGGAAAAGCCACCGGCAGATAGCGTGAAAGAAGCACGCAGGTTGGCCGAAATTGTAACAGTACAAAATCTTGTAGCTTTCAACCGTCTCTTTTCGCCGGTCATTCTGCAAGTGAAGGAGCTGCTTCCAGAAGTTCGACCTTATCATATGTCGTGCGTATTTGCCCGTCGAAATCGGGATGACAGTATGTTCGTCTTCGAGACGGGTATCCACGCTTTGACGAACGGAGAAGCTTGGTTTGGACCCGGGGAATTGATAGCTTCGTCGTGTGACTCAGTAGACGGCAGCATCGTCTTCTGGCGCGCCACGGTCAGGCACAGAGAAAGCGTTACTGCTCCTCATGGTATCACCATAGATTATCTGTTCGCTCCGTGGAGCGGTCGTGCTGTAGAACGGTACCAGCTGATCGGGCCGAAAACCACCGTAGAGGTTTTTTCGCGCCAGCATTATGCACCGGACGACACGGAAAGAATCGAGATCAGTAACGCAGCGGATCAGGATGTGACATCAGAAATATGGAAGCCCGGGGCGATTCCTGACGTTGAACGGGCCGGTTACGCCGGTGAGCAACGTGCGTTCTTTGGTCTGCTTCGGAACCCGAAAGAATATATCTTTCCTGATATAAGGAAAACAACAGAGTTGATGGAGATGGCCGAACAGATAAATGGTCTCTCGTACAATGCGCAGGTGTCTGTCAGATCACGATAATCTCTTGACCGAATAATTGCCCTTACGATCTTCCGGCGATATGTTGTAAACATGACAAAGTCGATAAGCAAAATTCGGCGTATCATGGTGGTCGCCGGTGCGGTAACCGGTTTTGTAGCCATCATGGCGGGGTGTGCCACCATGGCCTTTGGAGAAGAAGGTTTCGGTGCGGGGAATGCTTCAGGGAATCTGCAGCCCACCCCGGCGTTAAACCCGCAGGAGGTGGTGGCAATTCAACTGGAAGCGTTCAATTCGTCCGGTGGAGAAACGGAAGGTATAGCTGTTGCTTTTCGCTTTGCCAGCCCCTCCAACAGGGAGGTAACCGGCCCGGAATCACGTTTTGCCGGGATGATGCGTACACCGGCGTACCGGATCATGCTGGAGTACGACCGTGTTGAATACGCTCCGGTGATCATTGCCGGGCCCGCCGCCATGCAGCGGGTCATGCTTTTTCGTGACAATGAGGTTGCGGTCTTCGACTTCTTTTTGCGGCGGCAGTCCGTCGAGCCGTACGTGG
Organism: uncultured Spirochaeta sp.; assembly: GCA_964496635.1. GTDB lineage: Bacteria > Spirochaetota > Spirochaetia > DSM-27196 > Alkalispirochaetaceae > Alkalispirochaeta. Next base: position 22,126 of record CAZCAE010000031.1, on the reverse strand, counting down.
ACTGCTGGATGACCGAAGGGGTGACCCGCCTTCAACTACGCCCGCGGGAACAGCCGGTCCTGCCGCCTGCTCCGGATGTGCTGACGCTCTGAGAAAATGCGACAGCCCGTTACACCCGTACTTCCACCGATGAAACGGCACCGGTCCGCCGGAAGATTTCAATTGAGCGCTTTTTTGGAATTGTCAGTGTACTCGATTCTGAGCGACCACCGTGTGCATCAACTATGACAATTCCGGTGCGGTCTGTTCTGGAAACAGAGAAAGGCACCCCACAATAGGTAAAGACATAGTCTTTCGTCTCCTTTTTCCACTGATCATCAAGAATCAGTTCCGGTAAAAACACAATCGTTCCGTCACGAACAACAAGACCCAGTTCACCGAATCTGGCAATAATCTCTTCCTTTACCTGTCCTGTCATTCCCGGTTGGCGGGCGCCCTGTCCCCAGGGAGTGTGAGAGTAGGGGTCCGTCGGAATCGCTCCATAGGCGCCGGGCGACTTATTGAATCCCAGTCCGGATCGTATATCAAGATAGCGCGTCTTCAGGGCCGCAATGGTCTCCGCAGGTTTACTCTGGAGAACAGCGTTGATCAGCTCTTCCTGCACGGCAAGAAGTAGCTTGGCCACCATATGCCAGTAGACGCTTCCCAGCCCTTCATAGGCAAAAAAAGTTCCCGACCGCCCGGTAAAGAGAGCGTGGTGAAATGTCTTCTCGAAAAGTTCAAACAGTTCCTGCCGTTCCGTCGTTTGCAGATGAGACGCCGCTGCGGTCAAGTCACGGGCATTCCGGAACCTTCCGTTGAAATGCCACATTCCGGTCGTATCCTGTTCCAGAATAGTGTTCCATTCGCTGTACGGTCGTAGCGACACGGCAAGTTCCTGAACGTCCTCGTTCCGTACGGAGTTCTTTTCCAGGAAACCGGGAATATTCCGATTCGGATACAGCATGTAGGTATGCTGGTCGTCCCGGTACAGCGGTCCGGATCGGATAGATTCCAGCAGGTTGACTACAGCGTCAGCGTTCAAAAGCCCGCTGGAAATACCGGCAACCTGACCTTCCAGCATCGGATACAGGGAAATGATATGAGCCGCTTTTGACTCCAGACGGAGCAGCTGGTAGGATTCAAAGGTACCGTCGGTCTGCCGCGTGGTGCTCAGTGTGAAAGAGAGATGACTATCAAAGATTCCCAGGTAATCCAGGATATCGGCCGCAGTGACCGTTGTTGTGTCGAACAATCCCCGGGTGTACAGAACCTCCCGGTAATCCGACGCCGCTTCGCCGAGGCGTTTCAGCAGTGTATATCTCTCTTCCGGAGTATTACTTGTGTCCGGAGCAACGGCCCCAAGTATCTCCCTGGTTCGTTGGAGCCACCCGGCGACGTCGGAGTGTACGGTAAAATCCCTGTCTGTGGCTGAGCGCAATACTTCTGAAATATGACGGACAAAGCGAAGAAGGTACGATACCGTGACTACCGAAAGGCCCCATCCTGCAAGAGCGTTGTTCGCGTCGTTCCATTCAGGGCGCTGGGTGTTGAGCCAGATTCCTCCACCGGGGATGTAATTGGCAGACTTGGCAAGCAGAAGAATGAGTATCTTTTCAATCATCGTTGTCCGGAGAAGGGTTCCATCCGTACCGGAAAGCAGTCTGCCGTCGGCCCCTTCCTCTGCGGCTCGCTGAATGATCTTTTCGTGAAGCACTTCATCAAAGGATATGGAGTTCCGGGGATCGTCGATAAGTTCCGTCAGTGGTTTGATTCTGTACGGGACGGCAGCGAAAACGAAATCACGGTTGTTCAACAGGTTGGAAAGCCCGCCCGGGAAAAAATGTTCTGCCTGTTCCACCAATCGGGCCAGGTACACAATCTGATGATCTCCCCAGTATCCAATATTCGCCCATGGATCTTTCGGGTCAGGAATTTCCCAGTCGATTCCGCCGTCTGAAATGCGGTACGGATTGTATCCGTCGGCAGTTGTTGCATTCAGGAACTTGGTAATAACCGAGGGGAAATACTCCGGATAGGAGAGGCAGAGAGCCTCCCAATTCTGAAATATGTCCCGCCAGTTTCCCTGATAACCAATAACGGGTTTCCCGTCGTTATCGTGGGTTCGAATGGAGAACAGGTTCCATGGCCTGCTGGGATCTCCGTGGCGCCTGCTGAAGGTGATCGGCAGGTATTCACGGGAAAGGCGTCTCAGGTCTGGGTCTTCTGTCAATGTGCACCATTCTTGAAGTTCTTTCAGAGTGAGTGTTTCCGGCAGTCCGGAAAAACGTTCCTCCCAGGATCGGTAGACGCGGCTGTTCCAGTTTGAGACGAACCGGGCGAAGTCATCGGAATGTACGGTATAGCCGTCTACAAAATACCCGCCCCGCATGATATTGAAGAGAACGTTGGAGATGTGATGATACTTGCTCTCACGATGTCCAACGTCCTGAACGCCGTCGTTTGACCGAAGAATCCCGGAAAGACGTTCCCGGCCGGTATTGATATCGGCTCGCAGCGCTTGAACGAGCTTCTCTTTTTCCCGGAAAAGCGTTTCCCGGAGAGAAAACACCGAAGCATGGCTCTGTTCAACCTCTGCACACAGTCCCCACTCCCGCCGTTCATCCGGCTGGACGGAAAGAGACGACCTGCGAAGATAGGCGCCCCGTTGTCCCTTTATATCGTGCTCGGAGAAAACTGTTCCACCGGTACGAAAAGTATCTACCTGGGAATCGGAGAGGAGAATGTCGGGGTTTAACAGTCCGTATGACCAGATTGTGGTAGCGCGTAGGCTCTCGCTGGGTTCTGCCACGTCAGACGGGGTGGCGCTGAGAGAAAAGACACCCAGCTCGGTTTCGGGTTCGATTTCAGTACGCTTATAGGCATCCAGCAGATTACTGTAGGAGGTTTGCATACGCGCTGTGACCCCTGCCGGTAGAACGTTCCGTACGCCGTCCAGCAGCGATACCGATACCGCGGTATTCCCCCTGTTGTGAAGCACGGAAAAACGATGTATTCCAAAATTTGGAGCTGCCTCCCACCCATACCGATACTCTACGCCAAGCGTGTGATTCACCTCGCTGAACATGACCCCGTCTCCCTGTGCGGTTTTGTAAAAGGAACGTTCAGTATGGTATACGTCTGGTTCCGCCCGCCGAAACGGCTCCCAAAGGTATGTGGTGTCACCCCTTTCGACACGGAACACTGCCACCGAACCGGTATGCGTGTATCCGTCGGAAATAACGTCTTCTGTTCCGTATGGAAAGATGGCTGAGTCTGCAGAACCCCGTCCCGCGGTAATGCCTCCGGTGGTTGAGATAAACATCCAGATATTTCCCGGATTGCTGACGGAGACAAGAAAGGGAGCCATGGTGTCGTAATGTAAAATTCGGTACCACGTCAGAGCGCGCTCTTTTACAAAACTACCGACCGACGCCTGTGTGGTTTGTACTATAGGTGAAGATCCAACTATCAAGCTCGTACCCATTGTGATCTCCTTTCACATAAATGTACGAACATATTAAACTATTTTATTGACAATACCAAGGGCGAAGGTGATAATAATGTACCAACAAAAGAAATCATTGTTGGAATCATTACATAACGGAGGCAGATAATGAAAAAAACCGCACTGCTCTTGATGCTGGTTGTGACGATGCTATATGCCCTTTTGGGATGCTCCAAAGAAGAGGAGGTTGCAATTCCCGACTCCTTTGAAGGAATGACCCTCTCTATCATTACATTCACCGGTGAATGGCAGGACCAGGGAGTTGTCAGCGATTTCGAGGAACGTACCGGAGCTACCGTGGATATACAGATAGTTCCCCTGGCGGATTATGAAGCAAAGATTCGTCCTCTCCTGGCTACCGGCAGAAATGTTCCGGACATCTTTGTGGGCGAGGCCGCCTATGTGCGTCAGTTTGTCGAAGCGGGCTACTGGACCAATCTGAGTGAAGCGCCCTTCAACGCCGATACGAGCGGAATGTTTCCGTACGCTGCGGAAATGGGTACCACCGATGATGGTGATGTTGTAGCTCTGACGTGGCAGACAACCCCGGGAGGATGGTTTTACCGTCGTAGTCTTGCGCAGGAATACTTCGGAACCGATGACCCCGAAGAGATTGGTAAGCTCTTTTCAGACTGGGACAGCGTAATGGATGCAGCCAGACTGCTTCACGAAGAGAGCGGTGGAGAGGTAAAGATGTTTCCCGGAACGGGAGAGACACTCTTTCGGATTTTCTATTCTGCCCGAACCATTCCCTGGGTGAATGACGAAAACGAGTTTGAAATAGATCCGCAGATGCTGGATTTCATGCGAGTGGCCAAGCAGATCCGCGAAGCCGGATACGATGCGAAGCTGGACGACTGGTCGGGGCCGTGGTTTGAAGCGATGAATACGCCCCCGGATGAAGCAAAGGTCTTTTTGTGGGGATGGCCTACATGGGGACTGTTCTTTGTCATGAACGGTCAGACAAATTCGCTGGGAGATTGGGCCGTTGCAGCTCCGCCGGCGCCGTTCTTCTGGGGTGGTACCTGGGCCGGCATTTACAAGGACAGTCCTAACAAGGCCCTGGCGTGGGAGTTCATCAGCATGCTTACTCAGGACGAACAGTGGATGGAAGAATATGCTCTGCGAGCCGGTGAGTTTATGTCCAACACCAACGTTATGGAAAAGGTCAAGGATGATTACGAATCGGAAACACTGGCAGGACAGAATCCGCTTCAATATTTTTACGAACAGACGCCATATATCGATGCGTCTGCAATTCAGGGATACGATTACCAGATAAACAACATCTTCGCTCAGGTACTCAACGAGTATCTTGACGACCAGTTGACCTTTGACCAGGCCGTTGAAGCTATCGGACGACGAGTACAGGAAGCGTTGCCGCGGGTAACTATCAAGTAGTTTCAGGAACAACTGATACCGGTGTGCATCTGCAGAAAGAATGCGGATGTGCACCGGCGTTGCTCCACAGGAGGGCGACACATGACGGAAAAAAAGTATGCCCGGTATGGATACATCTTCATTCTGCCGTTTTTTGCGGCTTTTTTTATCTTCTGGTTGTACCCGGTCATAAGCACCTTCGTTACCAGCCTGACCGACGAAGACTTTACCCGGGCGGGTCGGTCGTTTGTTGGTCTTGGGAATTACGCTTCAGAAATTGTCAGTCCCGGATTCTGGCGTTCGTTCCTGAATACCTGGATTATCTGGTTACCCAATATTGTTTTGCAGCTGTCGATCGCCCTGTTTCTTGCGGTGATTCTGACCAACGTACAACTGAAAATTCGGGGAGCCGGCGTCTTTCGGGCTATCTTCTTCTTTCCCAATCTGGTGACGGTCGCTTCGATAGCAATTCTCGTATATGCGGTTCTTGACTGGCAGAATGGCGTCCTCAACCAGGTCATTTTTGGTACAGACCCCGGAGCTCAGGAACGATACATATTCTGGCTGAACAGTCCCGTTGCATCGCGGATCGTGGTGTCGCTGGTGCAGACGTGGATGTGGTTCGGCTACACCATGATTCTTTTCATTGCCGGCATTCAGTCCATTTCGGCAAGCCTTTTTGAGGCTGCCATAGTAGACGGAGCCGGTCCAATGCGAACATTCAGGTCGGTAACCCTTCCACTCTTGAAGCCGGTCATGATTTACGTCGTCATTACCTCCCTTATCGGAGGTCTGAACATTTTTGACCTTCCGTGGATCATCACACGGGGACGAGGCGGAGCAGACCAGAGTCTTACTACCGTCGTGGTATACCTCTACAACAGGGCGTTCCGTTTTTACCAGCTCGGTACGGGAGCCGCTGTTTCCTACCTGCTTCTGATCTTTACCGGCGCCTTTTCCCTGGTCTATCTGAAATTTATCGGTTTTGGAAAGGAGGACTGACATGCAGCAAATTGCCGGAACATCCACAAGTCGGGTCCAAAGAGTTACTTCGCGAGCGGGGGTATACCTGGTTCTGCTCGTCGTAGCCTTCGTTTGTATCGTTCCCTTCTATATCATGCTCGTCAACGCCACAAGAACAAATCAGGATATAAATCGGGGGCCGTCACTGGTTCCCGGAACTGCGCTGGTGCAGAACTGGGATACTCTTATCAAAGGTCGGGTGGATCCCAATACGGGGCTTCGCTCAGGAGGCCTCGATATTCCCCGTGGGTTTGTCAACTCTCTCATCGTAGCATTGAGTTCCACCGCTCTGGCGGCATACTTTTCCGCGCTTACCGCATACGGATTCGCAATGTACCGATTCAAGGGAAGAGGTTTTCTCTTTGGACTGATACTGAGCGTAATCATGTTGCCGCCGACCATCATGCTGGTCGGTCTGTTCAAGCTTTCGTTGAGTCTGAATCTGTACGATACACGTATGATCCTGATACTGCCGGCTATAGCCAGCCCCTATACCGTCTTTTTTCTTCGTCAGTATACCCAGAGCGTGGTGAATCCAAGTCTCGTTGAAGCAGCTCGGATAGACGGTGCCGGTGAGTTTCTGATTTTTCACAAAATCGGCCTTCCCCTGGTCGTGCCCGGTGTTGCAACAATGTCGATCTTCGGTTTTCTGGTACAGTGGAACAACTATCTCGTTCCGCTGACACTTCTCAACAGCCAGGACAAGTACACCCTTCCACTGATTATTCAACAGTTGAACACAACGACCTACCAGCGTGATTTTGGAGCGATGTATCTCGGAATTGCATTGAGCGTCGTGCCGATTATTATCGCCTTTGCCCTCCTTTCCCGGTATCTGATTGCGGGAATAGCATTCGGCGGGGTGAAAGAATAGGGCTATCTGTTCAATAGCAACCGGCGACAGTATCAGTCGCCGGTCAGATCCGCAACGCTGCCTCGTTCTACCATTTCCAGCTGCATGGTGACGATGTATTCGCTGTGGTAGGTATACGTACCAATGCGTGACAGCATCAGCTCTGCGGCAATTTTCCCCATTACGTATTTCGGATGATTGAACGTTGTGATCGGTGGAGACACCAGAGAAGATTCCCGAATATTGTCTACGCCGACAACAGAGATATCGTCGGGTATGGAAACGCCGCGAGAGGAAAAATAGTCATAGCCCTGCAGGGCAATTTCGTCGTTGAAGTAGAAAAATGCCGTCGGTTTTTCCCGTACCGACTCGAATATCTGCTCGGTCAGAAGAGCGCCGGGGCGTCTCGCTTCAGTGTTATCGTCATAACTCCGGACCAGTTCCGGATTATAGGAAATTCCCGACTGCTCCAGAACGCGACGGTATCCGTCGTGGCGGAGCACTCCTGATCGGGTGTCGGACTTGAAAATACAGGCTATCTGACGGTGACCCATTTCCAGAAGGTACTCAGCTGCGTCCACACCGATCTTATAATCGTCTATTATGATTGCCGATGCCCTCAATCCATCAATGAGGTTGTTTGTCAGCAATATGGGAATGTCCAGAGTATTCAGCGTCTGTACAAGCTCGTCGGCATCGTCCAGTTTTGCGCTCAGGCTTGGTTCAATAATAAGGCCGGCAATACCCTGATCAAGCATGCGATTAATTGATTCCCGCTCCTTATGCCGGTCGGAATTGCCGTTTGCCAGAATCATAGTGTATCCGCCGCGATACAACCCGTCTTCAAGACCGTGAATCAGTTCCGGATAGATGTTGTAGGTAAGCCAGCTGCTGACAATACCAATCGTCTTGGGGGGAGGGTCTTCGGATTCGGTGCCGACATAGACGGTCCCCTTTCTGCGTGTCCGTTCAACAATACCCCGTTGAACAAGTTCGCTGAAAGCGTGGCGGACGGTATTCCGACTTACTCCCAGAGATTCCGCCAGTTCCATTTCCCCCGGGAGATTGTCACCTACCTGAACGGAGCCGTTTTCAATTAGTTGTAGAATATGAGCACGGACAATTTCGTACTTTGTCAGATGGGAACCGCCTTTTGCCATATATGGATCATAGCTTGTGGGACAAAATGAGTCAAATGTAAGAACAAAACGGTGCGCAATAATACAGAAATGAATACTGCATCAGTTCGGGTGACCTATATTGTGAAACTGAAGGCTTCCGTTCCGGGGCTTCACATTTGCAACGCTTTTCGCTATGATACGCCCTCACACACGCCAAGCTAGCTCAGAGGCAGAGCAGCTCACTCGTAATGAGCAGGTCCTCGGTTCGATTCCGAGGCTTGGCTCGGTACCTGTCAAGACCCGCCGGTCCTGGGACCGTGCGGGTTATTTATTGCCCTTTCCGGAAATTGAATTTGAACTTGCGTCCTGCCGTGCTCCCGTCCCACCCCAATGAGTTCACCGATTGTTTCCGGTGCCTCAACGTGGTGGGCGGGAAGAACCGGCCTGACGCATAGGTATCTGTACTACACCGCCACTGCCGGAGACCGGCGACTGCGCAGGTACTGCGTTATAACCGGTACCGCCACAATAATCAGTCCAAAAAGATCCATCATGACATCGGGGTTGATCAGCATCAAAGCACCTGCCAGGAAGAGCACTCGCTCCCAGATCTTTGTCTTGGTTATGAAGAAATCCTGAACGGCGCTGGCAAAGGCGACTACGCCTACGGTTGCGCTGATGATGGCCGTGATCGCCTGAATGACAGTGACATCAATGAGGAGAAGTACCGGACTCATGGCGAAGATGAAGGGAATCAAAAACCCTGCCGAGGCGAGCTTCAAAGCCTGGACTCCCGTCTTGAAAGAGTCGCCACCGGCGATTCCCGCCCCCGCGTACGCTGCAAGTGCCACCGGGGGAGTCACGTCGGCGATAACACCAAAGTAGAGAATAAAAAGATGCGCCGCGATGAGCGGAACTCCAAGCTGGACCAGTGCGGGTGCCGCCATAGTGGCAAGAACGATGTACTTTGCCGTAGTGGGCAATCCCATACCCAGAATGATGGAAGCCACCATCGTCAAAAGCAGAGTCGGCAGCAGCAGTCCACCGGCGAGGTTGACGATCAGGTTGGCGAAGGTGAGACCCAGGCCTGTAAGGGTTACAATGCCCACTATGATACCGGCGCAGGCACATGCAGCTGCGACACTGACCGCTTTTTTTGCTCCGTCTTCCATTGCCAGAAGGATTGACTTGAACTTGATCCGCGTGTGTTTTCGCAACATGCTTACACCCAGAGCGACAAGGATACTGAGAAACGCTGCCCGTAACGGAGAAAAACGGATCAGAAAGAGAACGACCGCGATGAGCGGAAGAATGAGATGGAAGCCCATATAGAAAGTCTCGCGAAATCCCGGCAATTCGTCCTTTGGGATCCCCTTGAGTCCCCGCTTGGACGCCTGGAGGTGAACCATCACCATGACACCCACATAATACAGGAGTGCCGGAACAACCGCGCTTACCACAATCTGAACATAGGGAATGTTGGTGAACTCCGACATGATGAATGCCGCGGCACCCATAACCGGCGGCAGAATCTGGCCACCGGTAGAAGCTGCAGCCTCCACCGCCCCGGCAAAGTTCGGCTTATAGCCGATCTTTTTCATCAACGGGATGGTGAACGCCCCGGTTGTGACGGTATTGGCGATGGAGCTGCCCGATATGGAGCCCATGAAACCGCTGGCCAGGACAGCCGCTTTGGCAGGGCCGCCTTTACGATGTCCTGCTACTGCAAATGCAACATCTATAAAAAACTGGCCCACCCCGGTGATATCCAGAAATGATCCGAAGAGAATGAACATGAATACAAAGGTGGCGGAAACACCCAGGGGTGTTCCAAAAATACCTTCCGTAGTGGTGTAGAGCTGGTCTACAACCCGTACGTAGGAATACCCGCGATGGCCGAGCAAACCCGGGAGGTACGGTCCGGCAAAGGCATATCCGATAAAGACCATCGCAATAATCGGTAACTCCGGACCAATACTGCGTCGTGTAATCTCAAGAACGAGAGCAATCGTGATTACACCAAGCAGCAGATCTGTTGAGGTGGGCAGCCCGCCGCGACGAACCAGGTCTTCGTAGTTCAGGAGGATATACGTCGTAACAATTATTCCCAGTATTGCAAAGACCCAGTCCAGTAAAGCTATGCGATCTTTACGGGACTTTTTTGTAGGAGGGTACATAAGGAAACCAAGGACAAGCACAAAGAGCAGGTGCAACGCCCGTTGTTTCATTGTGAGGAGAAGACCGAAACCGGCCGTGTACAGGTGAAAGGCGGACATTGCAATAGCAATAGCCGTTATAAAAAGGGCAAGAAACCCACGCAATTTCCGGGTATTTGCGGACTTGTCAAACTCCGCAATTTTTTCCTCGATATTAATGATCGAATCACTCATTGTTGCCCGTACCCCTCTCGTAAAAGAATAGACGCCAGCGCATTACCCTGTGCGCCTTGATGACAACGAGGCTACCAGCCTCGACAAAGTCCAGAAGAGTTGTCTCGGAGCTGCCCGGGACGGTCAGCGTTTGCTCGGATCCCGCACTGACCCGCAGGGGAATCTCAGTCAAATGCCGATTTATACCACCGATTATATATCGATCGCCTTCGTTGCGAAACTCTCCAAAGCGTTCAGTTGGAAGACCTGCTCCGAACGTGGCGTGCTCTGTCCTGACAAGTAAAAACGAATCCGGGCCGGCGAAGAGAAAAACTTCCTTCACCGGCTCTCTGATGACTGAATGAATGTAGTCCAGGTGGATCTCGTTGTCCTTCGGAATCGGGACTGTATGAACCACCTGTCCATTTGTTTCAAGCTGGACCACCTGTGCGGGCCACAGACTGAATACAGTCGCGGCAACAACAAGGATCAACAGCCCGAAAAGGGCCGACATAGCGCCGGCCCGTCCGGGTTTGATTATTTACCCATCTCCTTATAGTACCGATCTGCGCCGGGATGCAGTTCGAGAGGCATACCGCCGGTGGCGGAATCGAGAGAAAGGTTGCCACCACGGGCATGAGCAGCAGCAAAGTCATCGAGGTTCTCGAACAGTGCCTTGGTGACGTTATAGACCATGTCCTCACTCAGTCCGGCGCGAACGGCCAGCATAGCAAGAACCGCCACCGTCTCTACATCGGAATCCTGGTTGCGGTAGGTTCCGGCAGGGATCGTTACCTTGTCGTAGAACGGAAATTCTGCGATGAGACTGTCGGCCATGTTGTCGGAAATGGAGAGTATCTTCACGCTGTGAGTCGTAGATACGTCGGTGACGGCAGCGGTAGGAGTACCGGCAGTGACAAATGCGGCGTCAACGTTGCCGTCCTTGAGGGCATCCGCCGCTTCGGCAAAACTCAGGAAATCCGCACTGATATCATCGTACGTAATACCGTGTGCGTTAAGTATCTGCCGGGCGTTCGCTTCGGCACCGCTTCCGGGAGCACCAACGGCTACACGCATGCCCCGAAGGTCTTCAACGGAGTCGATACCCGCACTTGCATTAACGACAATCTGGATCACTTCCGGATACAGAGAAGCCAGTCCGCGAAGGTTGGTCAGTGCGGAGCCGTCGGAGAACATTTCAACACCGTTAAAGGCGTAAAAGGCAATGTCATTCTGCATCAATGCAAAGTCGACCTCACCATTGTTCAGCAGGTTGCTGTTGACAACGGATGCACCGGTAGACTCGGCGTTGGCGGTGGTGTTGGGAACGTTCTCGGTTACGATATTGGCAAACGCTCCGCCCAGCGGAAAGTAGGTTCCTGCGGTTCCACCGGTGGCCACGGCAAGACGTGCTGTCTCTGTGCCGGACTCACCCTGTCCGGAAGCAGCCGCCCCCATGACGGTCACTGTCAGCAATACTACGATGAGAAGTGAAAACTTTGATTTCATATCTCTTCCTCCTTTTTTGGTAACACGTCCGGCAGTTCCTTCAACAGAAACAACCGGATCATTTTGACCGGCAACGCCAGCTGGAATAATACTCATGTCGTTTGGCCATTTCGTCAAGGAATTCACCGGTATTTTGACCCAATCGGTGTGATCATTGCGGAGGGAAGCTATCACCGGTACAATTTCAGACACCATGAAAGCGAAGTACAGGACCGGAACGGAACTGCGCGCAGCTGCGCGTACCGGAAAGTTTACAGGACACACCAACGGTGAAGCTCCCGGAGCGGTTCAGGCCAACCTTGTAGTTTTGCCACGGGACTGGGCGTATGACTTTCTTGTGTTTGCCCAGCGCAACCCCAAACCGTGCCCTGTCCTGGAGGTCGGTGAGGTCGGTGATCCCTGTACACAATTCATAGCCGACGGCGCGGATATCCGCACGGACCTGCCGCGGTATCGCGTCTATAATGACGGCACACTCGCCGATGAACCACTGGATATCACACCGCTGTGGCGAGACGATTACGTCTTTTTTCTCCTCGGTTGCAGTTTTACTTTTGAACGTGCCCTGTCGGAGGCGGGGGTTCCACTGCGCCACAATGACGAAGGGGTCAATGTACCGATGTACCGGTCCTGTATCGAGTGCTCCGGAGCGGGTCGCTTTGCTCCCTCACCGATGGTTGTCAGTATGCGCCCCCTCACGCCTGCCGACGCTATCCGTGCGGTGGAGATAACCCGGGAGTATCCCCGCGTCCACGGCAGTCCGGTCCATATAGGCCGTCCCGAGGGGATAGGTATTGTCGACATCAACCGGCCGGAGTGGGGTGATGCCGTGACGATCAACCCCGGAGAGGTTCCGGTGTTCTGGGCGTGTGGCATCACTCCGCAGCTTGCAGCTCTGGTGAGCAAACCTCCCATCATGATTACCCACGCTCCGGGCCATATGTTTGTAGGAGACATGTCAGACCATGAATTCCGCCTCTCCGGCTGACGCGGGTATCGCTGCGGCCATTAACTCGGTCATCCAGCGGGACCCCGGTGGCCGCGGCCTGGCCCGTTGGGCCGCGGCGGGGCAACTCCGTGAGACGGCGCTCTCTCTGCTTGATGGTCGCCGCATAGTAATTACCACCGGTTTTTTTATCCTCCCGAACGGGGTCATTGAGACTGACGGACCGCTCGGTTCAGTTCAGCTTGCCCGGGCGCTGCGGACCCTGGGGAAGGATGTGGTCCTGGTTGTGGACGACCACGCCGGCCCCATTATCGACGCCGTTACCGGGGATATTCCGGTTATTATACTGCCGGCGGGTGATACACCCGAGCTGCACCGAGTTGTTACCGGGGATACAACCCACATCGTGGCGATCGAGCGCCCGGGACGTGGCGTTAACGGGAGATATTACAATATGCGTGGCGAAGATTTGACCGAACACGTCGCGGCGATGGATGAGCTCTTTTTGGAACCTCACCGACGGTATGTAACGGTAGCCGTCGGGGACGGCGGAAACGAGCTCGGTATGGCCGCCGTATCGGATATGATTCGTCGTCATGTGCCTAATGGAGAACGCATCAGCTGTCGTACCCCTGCCGACTTGTGTATCTACGCGGGTGTGAGCAACTGGGGTGCCTATGGTCTGTGCGCCATGCTCTCCGTCCTGACCGGTCGCTGTCTGGTGCCCAAACCTGACCGGATAGTAGGATTGTTGAAATCCCTCGTGACTGCCGGAGCGGTGGACGGTGTCCTTCTTTCTCCAACTATGTCGGTAGACGGGCTGCCTTTAGGGCTAGAAGTGGAGACGGTTGAGCTCCTTCGGGAAATTACGGGAACGTGCCATGGCTGAAATTACATGTTGTAACCTTGGAGATGCGGCGATGCTCTGGACGTGGTCCGGCGGAATCAACCTTGAGACCTCCCGTCACGTATTGGATACCTATCGGAAGTGGAACGATGACCACCAGTTGCGTCTCGCCGGGGTGGTTGATGTTGTTCCGGCGTACTGTTCGATCGCTATTCACTTTGACCCGGTGCGTGCCGATCCATCAAAGATTATCGGACGCGTCCAGGAGCTGATGTCGGCAAACAGCAAAGCGGCCGGAGTGGAAGCGAAGCATGGTGCCGAAGCCGAATCTGCACCTACGATTCTTCCGGTCATATATAATGGAGAAGACCTTCAGCGGGTGGCAGAACTGAACGGACTGGACATACGGCAGGTTGTGTCACTTCACAGCGAGGCCACCTATACGGTGGCGATGATCGGTTTTCGGCCACACTTCCCCTATCTGATAGGGATGTCGGAAAAGCTCGCTACACCACGTCTGGCGTCACCCCGCAAGCGAGTTCCCGCCGGTTCGGTCGGTATCGCCGGCTCGCAGACGGGTGTCTATCCGCAGGATTCCCCGGGAGGATGGAATATTATCGGTATGACAGATCCAAAACTGCTTATCTTACTTCGCCCGGGTGACACGGTGTGCTTCCGGGAGGTGACGTGATGATCCCAATCAACTGTGACATCGGCGAACGCGGACCGAACCACCCGGTCGACCTGAAATTGATGGAATTGATAGATATTGCCAGTATCGCCTGCGGAGGCCACGCAGGTGACGTTACCAGCGTAAAGGCCTTTCGATCCCTTGCGGAGGGGCGTGGTATCGGTGTGGCGGCACACCTGTCCTACCCCGACAGGGAACATTTTGGTCGTAGAAGTATCACAATTACGGACGGGGAGCTTCTGCAGTCTCTCACCTCTCAGTACGAGATGATGCCGGACGTGAACATGGTCAAGTTTCATGGCGCACTGTATAACGACAGTTGCAGGCGGGAAGACCTGGCGCAGGTGCTTGCAGAATGGCTTTCCCGGACGGCCTGTGCAACGGTCATTACCGCGCCCGCTTCCGCACTGGCAACTGCGTGTGCTTCGGTTGGCATCACCGTAATGACGGAAGCCTTTGCGGAACGTCGCTACCAGCTTGATCCCCACTGGAACACCCTCTCGCTGGTAAAACGGGAGCGAAGCTGGGCCAGCTTCCATGACGTGGAGGAAGCCCTTACCCAGGCGCGCCATATTATTGAGAATGGAAAGGTCACGGCGGTGGTTGAAGAGAATGGTTGCGTCATTTCGACAACGACCGTACTTCTGAAGGCGCAGACACTCTGTATTCACTCCGACTCGGAGATTGCCCTGGACCTCGCCCGGGAGTTGAGTCGCTGATGGCCGACGCTCATCATATTGTGCATGCCCGGGGTAACGGGATTTACCGATGGCAGGGGGCGCCACAATATGGGCGTCAGGATCTCGGGTATACCCCTGGTGGCGCGCAGGATCGCTTTTCTTTTATCAGTGGCAACGTCCTGTTGGAAAACGACCCGGAAAAACCTGCTTTGGAGATTGTGCACCCACCGCGGGCAGTGCGGTTTGCCGAAGATTGTCTGTTTGTCCTGACCGGCGGCGCCATACGGGCACAACTGTACCTGCCGGAAGGTATCCGGGGCCGCAGAGAAGCGTCGCTGGTCGTGGAACACGCCGTGGTCTGTTTCGCACCGGCGGGCAGTGAATTGCATCTGTATCGACGCCGTTACGGCTGGAGGACATACCTGTGCGTTCGCCCGGTACCGGGGCCGGACACTGCCGGAAGGCTTGCCGGCCGGCGGCGGGGACCGTTCCGTACTATAGCGCGCTGGCCGGAGCGGCAGGGGCGCATCCGTGTGCTGGAGGGACCCGAATATTCCACCCTGCTGGAACCTCGGCAGTTTTTCAATGTTTCCTGGAAGACCGGAAACGATATGAGCGACATTGGTATTCGCCTTGAGGGCAGTCACCTGGCAGCCGTCTCGGGTGAACAGTTGATCTCCGGACCGGTCTGCGACGGAACAATACAGATGACACCCGCCGGACCGATCATCCTGATGAGAGACAGACAGACAGTTGGTGGCTATCCTCGAGTGTTCGTTGTCATAAGCGCCGACGTGGATCTTCTCGCGCAATACGGGCCGGGACAACGCATCCAGTTTGTGAAGGTTGACATCGCAGAAGCGAGAAGAATTGCCCGGCTCCGGCAGAACGACCTTGACAGATTATCCCGGAGCGGCCGAACGATGTTGCATACCCGATAGACGGTAGAATAGGGGAAACACCCTATGGAAAGACTTCTGTTTGTTCGGTAGCTCCGTATCCCGTATCCAACAATATCTCATTAGCAAAGAATTTACCTTTCAATCCCCCGGCAAGCGTGCCGATACTAAAACCATGGTGCGAGGAGTATTTACCGCGGCAAGCGGTATGGTTGCACAGCAACATCGTCTGGACGCTATTTCCAATAATCTGGCCAACGCCAATACCGTCGGGTACAAACGGGACGTCTCGGTTCACAAGGCGTTTCCGGAACTGCTGCTCCGGCGGATGAACGACAACGGGATTATTCAGTTTCCCTATCGCAATGAGCCGGTGGGCAGCATAGACAAGGCTCCCGTTGCGGGACGTCTCGGTACCGGGGTGGAGCAGAACGAGCTCTTTACTATCTTTGAGCAGGGAGCGGTCCGGCAGACAGAGAGTCCCTTTGATGTCGCTCTGGAAGGGGAAGGCTTTTTTGTGGTTGAGACGCCCTACGGTGAGCGGTACACCCGAAACGGCAATTTTACTATCGGCCCTGAAAGTTTCCTGGTGACACAGCAGGGTTATCCCGTTCTGGGTACCGACGGTAACCCTATAGAGATAAAACTGAACAACTTTGTCATTGATGAAGACGGTCGCGTCTTTGCAAATGAACGTTTTATGGACGACCCGGACCGCCTGGTTCAGATGATGGAAAATGAATGGGACGAAACGATACAGGCGGGACAGCTTCGCCTGGTGGGAATGGAAGAGACTCGGTACCTCCGAAAAGAGGGCGGTAACTTGTGGAACACC
The DNA here is from genome assembly GCA_964496635.1 of uncultured Spirochaeta sp. Lineage (GTDB taxonomy): Bacteria > Spirochaetota > Spirochaetia > DSM-27196 > Alkalispirochaetaceae > Alkalispirochaeta. The sequence goes on along the minus strand of CAZCAE010000031.1, from coordinate 5,486 downwards.
ACCCGGGAAAGCGGTGATGCGACAGATCTCGTTGATCAGGGACGCCCGGCGGTGTTGCAGGGCTTTCTGGAAGAGGCCAACGTAAATCCTGTGGTGGAAATGACCCAGATGATTGAGGTGAACCGGGCATACGAGGCAAACCAGAAGGTTGTCCACAGTCAGGACCAGAGCACCGCCCGGCTTCTGAACGAAGTTCTGAGAGTATGATCAAGGAGTAACGCCGTATGATGAGATCACTGTGGACTGCAGCTTCCGGAATGATAGGGCAGCAGTACAATATAGACACCGTTTCCAATAATCTCTCTAACGTTAACACTACCGGTTTCAAACGGAACCGGGCGGACTTTGAAGATCTTCTGTATCAGACAACCCGTACCGCGGGAACACCCGCCACGGAACGGACCCTGGTACCGACTCCGGTGCAGGTTGGCCACGGTGTAAAGGTTGCCGGTTCCTCCAAGCTCTTTCAGCAGGGCAGTCTGCAGAATACCGGGAACATCAGCGATATTGCAATTGAAGGGGAGGGGTTCTTCCGGGCTCTGGATTATGATGGCGAGTACGTCTATACCCGGGACGGCTCCTTTCAGATTGACTCCAACGGCCAGCTCGTAACCAACAACGGTCTGCGGGTGGCACCGGAAATCATCATGCCTCCCGACTTCATCAGAGAGACGGTGACAGTTACAGAAGACGGCCAGGTGTTGACTCAGATTCCCGGTCTTGAAGACCCGATACAAGTGGGTCAGATGCAGCTGTACCGATTTGTGAATCCGGCTGGTCTCAACGCCACCGGACAGAACCTCTTTCGTCAGACCGCCGCCAGCGGCGATGCCATTGGCGGTACTCCCGGCCTTGAAGGTATAGGCAAGACGCGCCATAAGTTTCTGGAAATGTCCAATGTTTCGGTTGTCAGCGAAATGGTTAACATGATAGTCGCGCAGAGAGCGTACGAAATGAACAGCCGGTCTATTCAGACAAGTGACACCATGTTGAGCATTGCCAACGGCCTGAAGCGATAAATGTAAGGGGGCTTAGGATATGGATGGTACCACCGGCATAATCAAGGGATCTGCCAATTTGGCGCAGCTCCAGCTGCAGAATCTCAGGTATGAAATCCCCGACGGTACCGATGAAGAACAGCTCAGGTCCGTAGCTGAAGACTTTGAGGCGATATTCATCAAGCAGATGCTGGAAAGCATGCGCAGCACCCTGAACCCGGAAAATCGCCTGGTGGACACCGGTATGGCGGGAGAAATCTATGAAGATATGCTCTACGACGAATACGCCCAGGTCATGTCCAAAAGTGGCGGATTTGGTTTGGCTGATATGATTGTGAATCAATATCGACCGTGATATGTTAACAAAGGTAAAAGTTTGTTAGATGCGAATGTATAAAAAAGTATAACTCGCAATTTTTTGTTGTATAGTATTGCATACACTTTTGTGCCTGTCCTCCTGGACAGGTTTTTATATGTTCCCATATTGTAGGCAATTACTGGTTTCTAAAACGTTCTAAGTCTGATGGCACGATTTTTGCTCCGTTATATAGCGGAGGATAGTATGGCCAGGAAACGGATCGCCGGCGGAAATCAAACTGACGCGCTTCAGGCGTACTATAACCAGATACGGCAAGGCCCGCTTTTGACTGCAGAGGAAGAGCAGGAACTTTCCCGTCTTATACAGAACGGAGATCATGCAGCCAGGACCAGACTGATAGAGTGCAACCTTCGCCTCGTGGTAAAAATTGCGAAAGCATACGTGAATCCTGACGTTTCACTACTGGATCTCATACAGGATGGAAACCTGGGACTGTTGAAAGCGGCCGGCAGGTTTGATCACCGGAAAAACGTACGGTTCAGCACCTACGCTGCATGGTGGATCAAACAAGCAATAACCCGTTCGCTGGCGAATCGACGTCGGACCATCAGACTACCTCACCGAAAGGAAGGTTCTCTGAAACGGATCCAGCGGGCATATAACTTTCTGAGTCAGAAGCTTATGAGGTCACCGTCGGTTAAGGAAATAGCCGATGAAGTCAACTTGTCTATTGAAGAGGTTACGGAAATCATGCATATCGCCGTTACACCAGTCTCACTGGATACGGAGATAAACGACGAAAACGGTACCTTGATGGATCTTATAGAAGACAATTCGTATGCACCGGACCTGTACGTCATGGATAAGTTACTCCGGGACGAGACAATTGCCAGTCTCAGAACGCTGAAGGATCGGGAACAGCAGGTCATACGATACCGCTTTGCTCTGGACGGAGGAGAACGGTACACCCTGAAACGTGTGTCCGACGCCATGGGTATTTCTCCGGAAACGGTTCGACAGATAGAGATGCGGGCAATCAAGAAGCTTCGCCGGGAAGCCGATTATCTGAAGGAGATGATGGCAAACTGACCGGCGGAGAAGTATGAAGCGGACATTTTACATCCTTATTCTTTCACTATTGATGGTGGGCGCCGCGTCTGCCATCGCATTTTTAATATATCCCGAGTTTGAAACCGACCGCACAGCGGAACGAGCAGATGGACGTGCCGTGTCTGCCGGCGCCGGTGTACCGGCCCACGGCGGTGCCTATAACGAAAAGACACATAATGAAACGACCGACAGCGTGGATGTGCCAGTTCCGGACAAGCGACTGTACCTGATCCTGGACGATGGTGGTCACGCCCTTGATCACTTGCGATGGTTTTCCGAATTTCCCGGTGTCTTTACCGTAGCGGTTCTACCGGGGCTTCCCTTCAGTCGTGAGACTGCACGAATGACCGTAGCAATGGGTCATGAACTGATTCTGCACCAGCCCATGGAGGCAACCGGAGGCAACGATCCCGGCCCCGGTGCGGTATATACCGCCCAGCCGGACCACCACATTCAACGTATTATCAGGCAGAATCTGGCGCAGTTTCCCGATGTGATTGGTGTAAACAACCATATGGGCAGTAAGGCAACCGAAGACGCGCGCGTCATGAACGCGGTGGTATCCGTCCTGGCAAACCGAAACCTGTTTTTTCTGGACAGTCGGACGACAGCTGCCAGTGTTGCGGAAACGGCTGCGACAGAGGCGGGGCTGCCGCCCCTGCGCAGGGACATCTTTCTGGATAATAACCGCACGGAAGAGGCGATATCGAAACAACTGGACCTCGCCCTTGACGTCGCGAAAGAGCAAGGTCGGGCCGTCATGATAGGTCACGTAACCTCGCCGGAGCTTGCCCGTGTCCTCGTCTCACGGTACGATGAGATCACGGCGGCGGGTTTTACATATTATCCTGTCAGTGACCTGGTCAATCGTGTTGCCGGAGAGGAACAGCGCATCGCTCATGAGGATTCTGGGAATTGAAAGCTCCTGCGACGAGACATCCGCGTCCATAGTACGGGACGGCCGTTTCATTGAATCACTGATTATTGCATCTCAGACCGAAATTCACGTCAGATACCACGGTGTCGTGCCGGAGGTGGCATCCCGGGCACACGTGGAGCAGATCCTTCCGGTAGTGACGACGGCACTGGAAGAAGCCGGAGGAGAGCCGCCGGACGGAGTTGCCGTTTCCAACCGGCCCGGCCTCAGCGGGTCGTTGGCGGTCGGGCTCACCTTTGCAAAGGCGTACGCCTGGGGAAAGAGTCTACCCTTTGTGGCCGTTGATCATATGCACGCCCACGCCTGGGCCGCCTTTCTGGAAACTGACGGCACTCCACCGTTCACCGCTGACAACGCATACCCCTACATTGTTCTTCTCGTCTCCGGGGGACATACCATGATCGCCATAAGCCGCGGACCGGATACCCTGGAGGTACTGGGTACCACCATTGATGACGCCTGTGGGGAGGCGTACGACAAGGTGAGCGCCTTTATCGGAACGGGGTATCCCGGCGGACCGATAATAGACCGACTTGCCGCCGCCGGGGATCCCCGGGCTTGTTCCTTTCCCCGGCCAAAACTTAACCGGGCCAACAACCGATACGACCTTTCCTATTCCGGACTGAAAACGGCGGTAGTCCACCAGCTGGACCGCTTCTGGAACAACGACTTTCCCCGGACAAAGGAAAACCTGGCAGCAGCATTTCAGTCTACAGCCATCGGCATGCTGATAGATCGCGTTCGAAACGCCATAGAGGATACGGGGATCCGCCGGATTGTGGCCGGCGGCGGTGTTGCCTCAAACAGCGAGCTCCGACGGCGTCTGTATGCGTTGACCGACGAGATGGCCGCCGAGGTGGTGATACCGCCGCCGGAACTCTGCGTGGATAACGGCGCTATGGTGGCGGGACTGGGCTACCGGCTGATTTCCCGGGGAGACCGAACGGACTGGGATGTCGGGGTCAGTCCCCGGGTTCCCGTCTTCCGCGGGCGGGAGTGAACTCGTCGGCAAGCTCTTTCAGGTCTTCGTCGTCGGGGAAGAGTTTGGGCGCGTCCGGTACCGGCTCATGAATGATGCGCGTGGCGCACTGGTGAACCGCCAGTGAAAACTGGCTTTGCGGGTAGGTAAGAAGCGTCGGTGAACGCTCAAGAGCACTGCGGGACGCAAGTTCGTCATGAGGAAAATAGGCGATAAACTCCACATCGGTCTGAAGGTTGTTTCGAACAACGTGACGGAGCCTGCCTCCAAGGCGAATGTCCCCGGCGGAACGGCCCATATTCATGACAACCCGGGGTCGGAAGGCGTCCAACGCCGTCTGGGCGGCCTGTCCACTCGAAGGGTTGATCTCGGCAATCTGATTTACCAGGGTCTGCAGCGTCCGGTCCCCTCCCTCTACCTTTTCCTGCATGAAATCAAGAACGCACTGCCGTTCCGCGCTTTTTCCGGGGAAGGTGCGGTGAAGGAGGCGAAACATGCTCGCTTTCAGAAAGGAGTAGGCGTTAAGAATTGCCGTGGTATCCGGCGTAGTTACCACCAGTCCCGCTGTGGAGGTAAGAAAAAAGTCCAGGGTGTTGTAGGTGGTTCCGGAGCCCAGATCCAGGACGACGAAATCGGCGGTAAGCGTTTCCAGTTCTTTCAGGATAGCCAGTTTGCGCCAGTAGGGCAGGTTGGCGGTTCCGCTTAAAAGACCATCCCCCGAAATAAAGAAGAGTCGCTCCTGGTTGGTAGGTACCACCAGCTGTTCCAGGGTTTCCACCCTGCGGTTGATAAAATGACCGATACCTTCGTGGCGGTTTCGAATACCAAGCACGGTGTGCAGGTTGCTGCCCCCGAGGTCAAGATCCACGAGAATGACCGTCTTGTTCTGCTGAGCGAGAGATATTCCGAGATTGGCCGAAAGGAGCGTCTTACCGACACCGCCTTTTCCGCTGCCGACGGGAATGCGGTACTGCATAACGTACAATTACTATACGCGGTGTCGGCGGTTCATGCAAAGGATTGACCTCCCGGAATATCCGTCGGATACTCAAGGGTAATGAAACAGGACCGGATTATCGACAACGCCATCAGGAAGGTGCCCAACTTCCCCAAACCTGGCATCTTGTTTTACGACCTTACCAG
>CAZCAE010000030.1:0-40062 GCA_964496635.1 uncultured Spirochaeta sp. | reverse complement strand
GACGAGGTCCCTTGCCAAACCGACGGTCCACGTCTATTCTATCTTTACGGAAGGAACTGATGAGCGATCTACATGAAGACACGCAGCTTGTGACATTCCAGCTTGGTGCAGAGTACTACGGTATCGACATCATGCAGGTAAAGAGTATTGAAGAGACCAAGGAGGTCCGAGCTATACCGAACTCGCCGGCGTATGTAGAGGGTATTTTTAACCTTCGGGGTGAAATAATTCCGGTCATCAACCTTCACCGCAGGTTTCATCTGAAACGGGCGGAGCTCAGTGACGAAGATGAACTGCTCAGCGGGTTTCTTATTATTCGCCTCAGCGGGATGCACGTTGCGATAATTATAGACAAGGTTTCCAGAGTCATTTCTGTTTCCGGTCATGAGATTCAGCAACCTCCACAGATGATTTCAGGTATTGGAGCCGAGTACATCGAGGGCGTCGTCCACAGAGATGAGGGGTACCTTATAATTCTCGATATAGACCGGCTGTTTAATCTGCGCGAACTGGAAGCGCTGGAATCTATTGCGCGCTGACCGGCGGTACTGATGATTCCCACTTTTCGACCGACCATACGTCGCGCCGACATGGACGCGGTGTTGTCCCGGCTGGCGGAGGATTCTATCGGGGCGGGGACGCTCTCCAGGGAGTTCTCTCAAAGTCTTGCCCGGTATGTGGGTAAAAGAAGCGGAGTCGCCTTTCGCAGTTTTGGACACGCCCTTGAGGCGGTAATTGCTTCTATGGAAATACCACTGCGGGGACGGGTTGGAGTATCCGTTCTCACTTCGGTAGCGGTACGGAGAATTCTTGACAAGACAGGCTGTCAGGTTGTTCCGATAGACACGGACAGACAGCTGCCAATTCTTCCATCCCCTCTGGATTTTGATTACGAAGCTCTGGGACTCTCAGCTCTGTATGTAGATTGTCGTCTCGGATATGTCCCTGATCTGGAAAACTTTCGCAGAATTGGTATTCCCTTGATAGAAGACATTTCCGAGGGCCTGGGGGGCAATACCGGGAGTTCAATGGCTGGTAGTGTCGGTGAGATTGCCCTGGTGACACTGGAACCGGAGCATATTATCACCGCCGGTGGTGGTGCCGTCGCTATAACCAACAACACAAAGCGGGTTTCTTCAATGTCCGCGCGGGTGGACCATGATATCGGAGAACCGCCATTGCCGGACATGAACGCAGCCCTTGGCTTGACCCAGTTAAAACAGATTGAGAAGTTTATTGAACGGCGCAAGGAGATTGCTTCCCGGTTTGTACGGGTAGTACAGAGAGGACGGTACCGAGTTCCTTTGCAGGGCGGCGACGGGGATAATGTCTTCTTCGCGTTGCCGGTAATGATCGATTCGTCTCCCCGGGAGGCGGAAAAGTATGCCCAGAGTCATGGAGTGACGGTACGAAGGGCTTTTACGGAGACCATACTGTCGGAAATTTCCCTGTTGTCCGGGAACGACATTGCTGATTGTGGTGGCACCGGTGATAGCGATGCCGGGGCGCTCAGAACACCGGATAGACCGGACTTCTTTCCTAATGGCATCTCCTTCTCGTCTCAAACGGTTCTGTTTCCTCTTTTCCCTACGTTGGGGAAGACGGAACAGGAACGCATAGAGCGGGTGCTGGCTACTTTGCCGTAAATGGCTGAAATTTTTCCTTTTTTCGCGAAGCTTTACGGTTGGACACGGCATAGGTATAGTGTAGTAGGAAGCTCATGACAAAACGACTGCAGTCCGTCCTGATAATAGCCAATACCGGGAAGCCCGGCGCACAGGATCTGGCCGAATTGATTCGGGAAGACATTGTTTCCAGAGGTATGCGGGTCACTTCTTTCCTGTACGAGGGGGTCGCCAACGAGGTACCCGTCAAGGATGGTCATGATCTCGCTATTACCCTCGGCGGGGACGGTACGGTTCTCTTTGCAAGCAGAGTGCTGGCAGGGCACGACATTCCTATTCTTCCGGTCAACCTGGGAGACTTTGGCTTTATCAGTGAAATCGGTCACGACGAGTGGCGTCCGGCATTCGACTCCTATATCAACGGCGACATTGAGGCGGGGTCCCGACTGGTTCTCGATGTCTGTCTCAATCGAGGTGGCCAGGAGATCTGCTCGTTTCGTGGTTTGAACGACGCTGTTGTTTCTTCCGACGGGATCTCCCGGATGGTCCGGTTTGACGTGCAATTGAGTAATCAGCCTATTGGAAAATATCGGGCCGACGGGGTTATTGTTGCTACACCAACCGGTTCTACTGCGTATTCCGTTGCTGCAGGCGGTCCAATTTTACATCCCGAGATGGATGCTATGATTTTGAATCCGATTTGCCCATTTACTCTTTCTCACCGTCCGCTGGTTCTGCCGAGAGATGAAGAAATTCTCATAACCGTTGATGAATACCAGCGCTCCGGCGTCGCCCTTACGGTGGACGGACAGAGTCTTACTCCTCTCGGACCGGGGGATCGCATTCGGGTAAGGGCCAGCGATAAGCGCTCATATATTATTCGATCCAATAAACGAACCTTCTACGAGGTATTGAGAAACAAGCTCAATTGGTCCGGAGGACCCGGTGATTGAGCGACTCAGTGTTCGCGACTTTATTCTGGTAGAAGAGCTTGATCTCGATTTTTCACGGGGGTTTAACGTCCTGACCGGAGAGACCGGAGCAGGGAAGAGTATCCTGGTGGGTGCCTTGTCGGTTCTCTTCGGTGGAAAAGGTGGCCCTGACCTGGTGCGATCCGGCGCTGAGGAAGCCTCTGTAGCGGGGGAGTTTTTCGTAGGCGACCATCCCGCGGGGCGATTCTGGCTGCAGCAGCACGGAATAACACCTGAAGAGGGGCGTGTCCTCTTGCGGAGAACGCTCAAGACTGCCGGCAGGGGAACAATCTATATTGGATCAACGCCGGCAACTCTGGCAGAGCTGGAAGAATTTGCCGGGTTGCTTCTTGACCTGCATAGTCAGCATGAACATCAGTCGCTGTTTTCTGAAACCAACCACAGGCAGATTGTTGACCGCTACGCTGAAATAGAGAACGATGTCGCCGATTTCCACGAGCGGTTCAATCACCTTTCGGATTTGCAGTCCCGTCTCCAGCATATTGAAACCCAGGAGCGTGAGCGTACCCGTGAGATGGAGATGCTGGAGTTTGCCTGTGAAGAGATTGAAGGAGCGGTCCTTCAGCCGGGAGAAATAGAACAACTGGAAAATGAGCGGGAGCGAATGGCTCATTATGAAAAGCTTGCTGAACATGTCCAGACAATTTCTGAACTATTTGAGGGTGATGGGTATTCCATTCTCGCCGTATTGAAGCGTCTGCGACAGGAATTCGCCGCTGCGGCTCGAATTGACGAGTCGCTGGGAGTGGACCGTCAGCGGCTTGACAGCGCGTTTTTCGAATTGGAAGACATTTCTCAGAATTTGACGGTCTTTCAGGAGTCGCTGGTTTTTGATCCCGAACGGCTGGAAGAGATTGAAGACAGACTCGCTCTCCTGCGTCGTCTGATCCGGAAGTACGGTGAGACGGAAGAGGAGATTCTGAATTATGCCGATGAGAGTCGAAAAAAGCTGGAGAATCTGCGAAATGATCGGGCTACCCGGGAGGATCTGCAACGGGAAATTTCTGAAACTGAACAGTGGATTACCAGAGCCGCAAAGGAGCTTCATAATCGTCGTTCAGGCGCAGCAGCGGAGCTGAAAGAACAGATTGAGAAGGTGCTTCGCGATCTCGCAATGGGACAGGCTCGTTTCGAAATAGAAGTTGAAACTCGCACAAACGAACGGGGCCGCCTGGTTTGCGGTCCCTATGGTGCCGACCGCATACGTTTCCTGATAAGCACCAATGCCGGTATATCTCCTCAACCTCTGGTGAAAGTTGCGTCCGGAGGCGAACTTTCCCGGGTAATGCTTGCCATAAAGACGGTGGTTGCTGAAGTGGACGATGTCCGTTCACTCGTATTTGACGAAATTGATACGGGGATAGGTGGCCAGGTTGCTCTGGCGATCTCATCACATATGCGAAAACTTGCGGATCACGCGCAAGTTATTTCTATAACGCACCTTGCGACAATTGCGGTTCGCGCCGATAATCATATCGTTGTGGAAAAAAGTACCGTCGGCGAAAATACGGTCATCTCGGCAAGGAACATGACAGACGATCAGCGCGTGCGGGAAATTGCCAGGATGCTGGCAGGGGAGCAGGATGAGGCGTCCGGAATTGAGCACGCCCGTGCCCTCTTAGAGCGGTATCAACGAGGGGATCATGGCCAAAATCAGTAACGAAGCCCGTCAACAATACTTTGAACGAATAAAGGAATACAAGCAGGCCTCCGAGTCTATCCTTCAACGTGAGAAGAGCCTGCTGAAAATTGTCAAAGGCCAGTCTGCCGGTACTGCCTACAAGTACATTACCCTTGCAGAAGAACGACTGAATCTTGCGTCGTTCTTTCTGCTGCAGAATGCGTTGTCCATGACACTTCTGGGTGTCAAGAACGACGCGTACCTGAATGACGCCCGTAAGAGCTGCTATCAGGCAGTAATCTACCTGGAAGAGGTTGTATCCAACTATATCGACGTTCCTTTTTCCGACTATTCCGATCTTCTCGACGAAATTGAAGGATATGAAGATGACAAACGCTACCACCTTATCCGGAAAATTGGGTTTACTATTGAAGCCGTGGAGGAAGCGTACGGCCCAAATTCAAAGTGGCGATGGTCCTTTGTAGAACTCGAGGGAAGGTTTGCGACGGTAGCCAAGAATCTGATCAATTTCAAGACATTTATTGCCCAGATGGATCCATCCATGGACGGATATTCTGCCCGGATGGGTCAGTTGGAACTTGTGCAGAAGCTTCTCACCCAGGCAGCGGACCGATACCGGGAAAAGTACGAACTATCCACTCTTCGGATTGACGACTTCAAGCGAGCTATTGCGTTTCTCGCGGCGTTGAAACGGATTTATACGATATTCGGCGAGGCCGAAAAAGCCGAAGAGATAAAACGGAAAATGGAAGTCTGGAAATCCAAGATGGATTCCGACGAAAAGACTCATGCCAAGAAAAAGAACGTGTAGTGTAGTTCCGTGCGGACACTTCTGCTGTATGTTGCGCTTTTTTCCAGCGCTTTTTTCATAGCCATTTCCGTTCCTCGACAGGTTCGTCCTGAATTACGACTGTTGTCGATCTGGGAGTATTCCTTCACAGAAAATAATCTTAGTTGGCAGGATGGTCTGAATGCCGATTCAGTCATTCCCTTTCGGCACTTCGAAACTGAGGATGAATACGCTCTCCTTGATTCCCGGGATGGTTCGGTTCTCCGTCGCGGTTTGAAAGGGAACGTGTTCTCAGCTTCTGCCTATGGCTTTATAAACCAACCGGAAAATGCCCAGCGATGGGTTGTTCAGTCCTGGAAGAGTCTTTCCGCCAGGTATTTTGATGCCCGAGGAACACCGAATTTGGTTGGATCTGTTCTTGTCCAGAATGACGGCGAATCGCTTCACGTTACCGATCTTGCCGACGATAGAACTGTATCCATGAAGCTGCCACCCGGTCTTATTGCGTACGACATCGGATCAACAACTTCTGGTCCTATTGTGGTCACGGCGGACGTGACGGGAAATATCCAATATCTGTCGAAAGCGAGGGCAACGGTTTTCAATATTCACGACGAACCCTTCAAGGCACCCCCGGCTTCAATAGTGTACGGCGTTTCCGGACTACCTTCCGGAGATGTTGTTGTCCTTCACGGACTTTCTCCTCAAACTGTCAGCGTCGTCTCTATTGAGAGTACGGAGGCGTTTATCTCATTCGAAATAGAACGGGAAGAGGCTGTCCGCTACGGCGTGAATATTACCGACTATGAAGATGGACGTTATGTGATTATACCTCTTGTCAATGGTCTGGGTATAATTGATCTCCAGGACGAGCGATTTCAACGAGTTGAAATGAATATTTCCGGAGACAAGTTCCGCGCAGACTCTCAGGGAAGGTATACGCTGATTTCAGGAAACTTTCGGAATGACTCATACCACCTGCTGATTCATAACGACACCGGCGAAACGGTGACGTGGGGTTGGGAGGGTAGCCGCCATGTCGGTTTGGAGTCAGACCCGTTTCGGATGTTTCTTGCGGTGAACGGCACCGTCATCGCCGTCGGGATGGAACTTTGACGCTTAGATTTATCCTTATTCTTCTCCTGGTAACCTCGTCTCTTCCGTCATGGCAATGGCCTGCAGAACGTCTGGATACTTTGCAATCCGGTCCTCCCGAACTTTTTGTTTTTTCTCTCAGAGGGTTGGAAGGGGAAGCGATATCTGTCGTTTCACCGATTGATGGTGAGGTTGTCTTTTCCGGTCCGCAAGTTCGACCTTTCTCGTCCGGCGTAACCGTAATGATGCCCGACATGCCTGCTGTGGTCATCCAAAGTAGTGGTGACTTTCGCGTTGCCCTGTGGATCAATGGTCTTCGGCACATGGCCGAACGAGACGGGATGCCCCGGAACGTGACTGCCGGCCAGCCGTTGGGGACGGCCGATTCGGTACTGTTTTCGGTTTACGATATCCAGCGCACCGCGTACGTCAATCCCCGTATGCTCTTTCCTTTCGATTCTCGTCTTCCCGAAGAGGTTATTCCGTCGATACAGTTTCTGCAGAACGGAGAAATCGTCCCGGCGGAGGCGCTCACGGCCGGTTTGGTTACTCTGGTTGTTCCCGCCGGTGATTTTCCTTTGGCTCGATTGCCTCGCAGTATCCATCTGCTCCGGAACGGAATTCTTGAAAGCCATCGGGAACTCGTATTCTCGGAGAGCGTTCGCACCAATATTGATGAAACGGGAAATTTTCAGCTTGGCAATGTGCCCGTTTCAGTTGGATCAGGTGCTTTTATTCTGGAGGGGTACCGTTTTGATGGGTCAATTGTACGGCGCAGGATAAACTACACGGTGGTATCGGACCCGGATTCTCCGTCCGAAACTGACTTGGACGACGGGTAGACCGTTGTTGTCGTAGTTTGACGCCTCTTGACACTCACTGAGCCTTTTCCCACAATCAGGCAATGCTTCTGGAGTGCTCCGTATGATCCGTACACGACTGGAAGAACTGTCGATCGAGGGCTTGCTGCTCGTGGCATCTCGGAACGGTCTGGAGCCGGACCCTGATGTGGATCGGGACCAACTGATTGGACAACTCGTCGAAATCATTCGTGAAAATCGTGAAGAGCGTGAAGCGGGTAACAGTAAGACTGTACGGATACAACAAAAGAAGTTCTCTGTTATTCATGAAGATGAAGCGCCGTCCGTAGAGAATCTCCTGGATGGATTTGTACTTCCCCATCACTACGAGACCAACAGGATAACGCTCATGCTTCGAGATCCCCACTGGGCGTATACCTATTGGGATTTGAGCACTGCCAAAGCGAATGAGTACCAGGAATCGACGCGTTTCGACGGCCTGTTTCTTCGGGTTCTTCAATTGGATGGGTCTGCCGAAGATTTGAGAATACAGGATTCCTTTGAGATTCCCGTACAGATAGAAGACTCCAGCTGGTACATATATCTTCCCAGACTTGAGTCGTATTACCGGATTCAGCTTGTTGCCCGAAATAACCACCGTCGGGAGCTTCTGGCCGTGTCCAACGAAGTATATGTGCCCAGAGGGCGGTTGCCCTTTTCTCCGGCTGCTATGGATACCCATCGAATGGCCCTGTACGAATTGTGTGGCCTGGAATATCTTGAAGTTCCTCCGTTTGGCGATAACACCGTTGAACGGAGCCGGTCGTAACCGAAGGGTTCCCGATTAAGGAGCTGACACTACCTATGGCAAATTCACCTACGGCAAATTCGATACTTCTTTTGCATTCCCATCTGCCTCTAGTTCGTCACCCTGAATACGAGTCTTTTCTTGAAGAGCGATGGTTCTTCGAAGCTTTGAGTGAGACGTATCTACCGCTCTTGCGAGTGTTTTCGAACCTTGAATCCGACGGTGTTCCTTTTTCTCTGGCTATGTCCTTTTCTCCGACTCTCAGTTTTATGCTGCAAGATCAGTTTCTTCTGTCGCGGTACGTTCGATATCTGGATAAAAATATTGAACTTGCAGAACGGGAACTGGAACGAACTGAATCTGAAAGACCGCTCCATATCCTGGCACAGATGTACTTTGATCGGTACACGCAGGACAAGTTTGATGTGGAAGAGACTTATTCAGGGAACGTCCTTCGTGGTTTCGACTTTTTCTCCAAGCGTGGTCACCTGGAGTTGCTCGCGACGGCAGGAACCCACGCTTTTCTACCCAATTACCGCCATTATCCGGAGATCATTCGTACCCAGCTTGAATTAGGAATGGAAAGTCACAGGCACCATTTTTCTACCAATCCCCGGGGGCTCTGGCTACCTGAGTGCGGATATTACGAGGGACTCGACGATATTATTGCGGAGACGGGGTTTGAATACTATGTCAGCGCCGCTCACGGAATTATTTTCGGCGAACCTCAACCGCAGAACGGAACATACGCTCCGGTACGGACCCCCGCCGGTATCGCCGCTTTTCCCCGGGACGTCTATACTGCAACGTGGGTCTGGTCGTCCGAACAGGGGTATCCCGCAGATCCGGTGTACCGTGATTTTTACCGGGATATCGGGTACGACCTGCCTTTGGACTACATACGTCCATTTATTCATGAAAATGGAATTCGCATTGATACCGGTTTCAAATATCATGCAATTACCGGTGATACAAACGAAAAGGCTATCTATGATCCTGAATCGGCTCGTCAGCGGGTACAGGAACACGCTTCGGATTTTGTGAGACGCCAGGCGGAACATATCAGGCGCCTTCGGGGTGTGATTCCCGGTGAACCGGTCATTACAAGTCCCTATGATACTGAACTGTTCGGACACTGGTGGTTTGAAGGTCCTCAATGGATTGAACAACTGTTCCGTATAAGTCATGAACAGGGACAATCCGGAAATGAGACGGTGACATTTACAACTCCATCCCACTACCTCAAGCTCTATGGGCCATCCGAGACCGTAGCGCCTACCTTTTCCAGTTGGGGAAGTCGGGGGTACGCCGAAGTGTGGCTGGACGGAACAAACGACTGGATCTACCGACATACTCACCAGGCCATCGAACGCATGGCGGAACTGGTTGCCCGTTTCCCTGATGAAAGCGGGTTAAAGGAGCGTGCTCTGAACCAGGCTGCCCGAGAAGTGCTTCTCAGCATGGCATCGGACTGGCCGTTTATTATGAACGCCCGAACCGTTGTTCCCTACGCGGAGCGCCGCGTCAAGGAACACCTGATGAACTTCACCCGGGTGTACGACGCTCTCTCGCAACGCAACATGGGTACTGAGTGGCTGACAGCAGTCGAAAAGAAGCACCCGCTCTTTCCGGAATTCAATTATCGCAGAATGAAACTGCCTACAACAGAGACGATCAAACACCTTATCTGATACCTGCCCATTCGTACGGTTTCCGCTCCCGACAAAACAACTAATTGTTTGTTAAGTACTTTCTTCACCACATTTCTTATTTCTGAAGGAATTCTGTCTACAAAGATTGACATTACCCGTGGGTGGTCTACTATATACATGGTGTGGGAAAAAGTGGGAAAAATTAGGGGAAAGTGGTAAATAAAGGATGATTACTGGGCAGTATCGCAACGCACTTGATGATAAGGGGCGCCTGCTGGTACCAAGCAAGCTCCGTTCGGAAGTGCCCGGAAACTCGCTGGTGATCACCTCCGGTATTGACCGCTGTCTCTGGTTATTCCCTCCGGAGGAGTGGAAAGTTCTGAGTGATCGCCTTATGGAGGCGGCATCACCCTTTTCGCGACGAGCCCGGCTACTCCAGCGAAGGATTATCGCTCCCGCACAGGAGGTGGAACTGGACAAGACCGGAAGAATATTGATTCCCCCGAGTCTCAAAGAGACTGCGAGGTTGAAGAAAGAGTGCTTACTGCACGGGATCAAGAAATATATAGAGATTTGGGATGTCGATGAGTACACGGCATATCTCGACGAGAACGAGGATGAGTTTCAGGAGGCGGCCGAAGAACTGGGAGGGTCCGTCTCCTTCTTCTGATCATGGATATTGAGCATCTGTCGGTCCTGCCCCGGGAAGTGGAGCGCTTCATGGAGCCGCTGGACGATAGGGCGAGAATCTGTGATGCCACTCTGGGGGAAGGCGGGCATACGGCTCGGCTCCTGGAACTCTTTCCTTCGTGTTCGATTCTTGGTATTGACGCGGACCAGCAGATGATAGAACGGGCCCTTCAGCGGATCGGAGATACGTCCCGGCTGACGACGATGCACGGCTGGTTTGATGAACTCCTTTACCGGGAGAATGGATTCGATAGAATCCTTATCGACCTCGGAGTATCGATGGTACACCTTCGTGATCCGCAGCGGGGCTTTTCTTTTCGTGACGACGGGCCCCTCGATATGCGTCTTGATAGCGGTTCAGAGATGGTTACCGCCCGGGAATACCTGGACACCGTTTCGGAATACGACCTTGCCGACACGATTTTTCGGTACGGTGAGGAACGGTATTCCCGCAGAATTGCCGGAGCTATCTGCAGAGAACGTCCAGACTCTATCAAGAGCACAAAGGCGCTGGCAGAATGTGTTCGCCGTGCGGTACCACCGAGGTATCGACAGGGAAGAAACCATCCGGCAACCAGGACCTTTCAGGCTATTCGGATCGCCGTCAATGACGAGTTGGGCCGGATCGAGCGAGTGTTGCCGCTGGCGGCAAATGCGCTTAATCCAGGTGGGCGCCTTCTGGTGATCAGCTTCCATTCGCTTGAGGATCGTATTGTGAAGCACACCTTTCGGAAGCTGTCAGGCTACACCGGCGGAAACGACTCTACTGTGGTCGTTGAAACGCCGATGGTTAAAAAGGATGAGCGGTTTATCGTGATAACCAGAAAACCGGTGGTTCCCGGTGAGGAAGAGATCGCCCGAAACCCGGCGTCACGGAGTGCGAAGTTGCGGGTATTGGAAAAGGGAGTTCGAAGTGAGTGACGGAATTCAGAAAAGTGTGCTTGTACTATTGATGATTCTTGCTCCGGCCCTTTTTGTGGCGAACGTGTGGCAAGCTTACCGTTTCGAGCAAATTGAAGCACACCTGCGGGGAGTTGAACGGGACCATTTTCGCATTCTGGAAGAAAACAAGCGCCTTATTGTGGGAATTGCCGGTCTTCGGTCACCGTCCAGGGTGAGGGAGCTTGCGGAAAACGATCTTGGGCTTGAAGCGGCTCCCGCCGACAGGGTGGAACGAATACGTTTTGAACGATGAGGAAGTCAGGGTGGATAACCGACGGTATGTTGAAAACGCAACGCAATCTCCTTTTCCGGGGCTGAACGAAATCGCCGACATTGTTGGCGGATGTGTCGTTTTCTCAGCAGAGGAAGAACAGATCGGTTCCGTCTCTATAGATTCCCGCAACTGCACAAAGGGATCCCTCTTTTTTGCTCTTGTTGGTGAGCACGCTGACGGCGAAGGGTACGTTGCCTCCGCAGCAAAGGCCGGAGCGGTTGCCGCAGTTGTGAGACACGAGCGAAGTCCCGAGGGTGCTCTCTGGCCGATACCGGTGGTGGTCGTTTCCGAGCCTCTTATAGGTCTCCACCGTCTCGCCCGGTGGTACGTGGATACCTATCTCTCCGGTACGGTCCGAATCGGGGTGACCGGGAGTAACGGTAAAACAACTACCAAGGAGTTCATTGCAACACTTCTCGAACGCTCCGGAAGCGTCTATTTCAGCAAAGGAAATTACAATTCTGAGACGGGATTGCCTCTGTCGATTCTGGAAACTCCCGGAACGGTTGATTTCGGCGTCTACGAAATGGCGATGAGCGCTCCGGGAGAAATGGAAGCTCTATCTGATATTGTCCGTCCCCACATTGCGATGATTACCAATATTGGAACCGCTCACATCGGAAGAGTCGGGAGCCGGGATGCTATTGCCCGGGAAAAGAAAATGATTGCGTCACGGTTTACCGGTTCTGAGATTCTGATACTACCTGAAGACGACGTGTATAGGGAGTTTCTTTCCGATGGGGTAGCTGGAACAGTGACCAGTTTCGGACCTAAAACACAAAACGCCCGAATCGTGCCGGGAAACGACGGGAATATCCGTTTGTCCTTTTCTGCCGGTCCGACGATCGACCTTCCGGTACCCGGTCGCCATAACGGTCTGAACGCCCTGGCGGCGCTGCGGCTTGCGGAAATCGCAACAGGTGAGGCCGGTATTCCGACGGACCTCAGTTGGACGAGAAATCTTCCCTCCGGCAGGGCCGAACGGAAAATACTACCCGACGGCGGCCTATTGATTCATGACGCGTACAACGCGAATCCCGATTCTATGGCGGCCTCTCTGGAAATGGTAGCCGAATTGAGAGAGCAGTCGGAAGCGAACCTGGTGATTGTTCTGGGAGACATGTATGAGCTTGGTCCGGTAACGCCAACAGCGCATGAGGAGATTCTCATCCAGGCGTTGCAATTGCGACCGGCTTCGTTGTTTCTCATCGGCAAAGAGTTTTCGAATGCGCTGGAAAGGGTCAAACAGGAAGACCTGAGGGACGTCAGGGTAACGGTCGCCTCGAAAGCGAGCGAACTGTCCGGCGCGGATCTTGCGTCTGTTTCCGGACACGTTCTGGTTCTGCTGAAAGGCAGTCGGGCTGTCGGTCTGGAGACATTGATACCACGGCTGACAGGTGCGTTATCGGTGGAGGAGGTCGTCTGATGTTCAAGGAACTGCTTTTTCCACTGACAAATGTCTTTACGCCCTTCAACGTCTTTCAATACATCACGTTCAGGGCGGCGTATGCCGCAATAACATCGCTGATGATAGCTTTTCTTTTTGGTCCCTGGGCAATTCGCAAACTCAGGGTTCTTCGCTTCGGCGAGGAAATCAGGTACGATGGTCCGGAAAGTCACAAAGCAAAGTCCGGAACTCCAACCATGGGCGGAGTTCTGATCATCGTCTCTATTATCGTCTCGGCGGTGCTCTGGCTTGATATTTCTGTAGCATATACCTGGATCGGCATTATCGCTGTAGCCGGTTTCGGCCTTATCGGCATGATTGACGATCTGCGGAAGATTCATAAAAAGAACAAAGAAGGATTGAAAGGCTGGTACAAGATTCTTGGTCAGATTGCCGTCGCCTTCACGGTGAGTTACCTGCTCTATCGCTTCGGCAATGAACACACAACGAAACTCTACTTGCCATTTATAAAGACATCTGTTCTCGATATGGGCGTCTGGTACATTCCCTTTGCAATGATACTGCTTATTGGTACTTCAAACGCGGTAAACCTCACCGATGGTCTGGACGGACTCGCTACAGGGCTTGTTCTGATGGTCGGGTTAACCTTCGCGGTTCTTTCCTATGTCACCGGTCGTGTAGACTATGCCGAATACCTGCAGATTCCCTATCTTCCTGGTGGTGGTGAGCTTGCAATTCTCAGTCTGGCGGTTGTCGGTGCGTGTGTCGGCTTTCTCTGGTTCAACGGACACCCCGCGGAGATTATGATGGGTGACACCGGAAGTCTTTCCCTGGGCGGAATTATCGGCGCACTTGCTCTGATGACCAAGAAAGAAATCCTTCTGATCATTATCGGTGGAGTATTCGTTCTGGAAGCGGTGTCTGTGATTATTCAGGTTGCCTCTTTCAAGCTGACAGGTAAGCGAGTCTTCAGGATGGCCCCTATTCATCACCATTTTGAACTGCTGGGCTGGCCGGAGAGTAAAGTTGTCCTCCGGTTGTGGATTCTGGGAGGGCTCTTTGCCATTCTCAGTCTTTCGACGTTGAAGATCAGGTAGGGTCATGGCGAAACGAGGATTCTTCGCTGAACAGATTGAACGTAACTCAGCCAGATTTGACCCCCTTCTTATAGGTTTGCTCAGTGTTCTTGTCATCGTCGGGTTGGGTATGCTCTGGTCCGCCTCCTGGTTCAGAGCGGAACAACTGTACGGTGATCCAACCCGATTCGTCATGCGCCAGGCTATGTGGACGACGGTAGGAATGGCGGTTCTCCTGGCAGCGGCAGTTTTCCCTCTGGATATAGTCCGTAAATACCTGCCGCTTGTTGTCCTGACAACAACAATAATACTGCTATTGACCTTTGTGCCCGGGGTCAGTGCCCGCTATATGGGCGCCCGGCGATGGATTATCCTTTTCAACGTTTCCTTTCAACCGTCGGAACTGGTCAAGGTGACTATGGTTCTATATCTGGCCCACATCTTTGCGCGGAGAGAGGGTGATTTTTCACAGCCGGTGCAGTCTCTTCTGCCTCCCTTCCTGGTGGTTGTTGTCCTGGCTGGGATAGTTCTGGCGCAGAATGACTTCTCCACGGCGATCTTTCTCGTGAGTATGGCTTTAACGATGTTCTTAGTCGCTGGGGTTCCTCTGTCTTATTTTGTCCGGATGTTTGCCGTTATCGTTCCGTTGTCTCTGATTCTGGTTTTCACCCGGGAACATCGGGTGCGGCGGATAATCGCTTTTCTTCGACCCTCTCACGATCCATCAGGGGGCGGGTTTCAGATTCTCGCTGCCCGGCGGGCGCTTGAAAACGGTGGCCTGTGGGGTGTCGGTATTGGGCAGAGTGTTCGTAAATTTGGTGGACTGCCTGAGGTGCAGTCGGATTTTCTGTTTGCCGTTCTTGCAGAAGAGCTGGGCCTGGTCGGTGTAGTATTGGTAACGCTTCTGTTTTCGGCTTTCGCTCTCCGGGGCCTTTATCTTGCTTCCCGCCAGGAAGACTGGTTTCGCTCTCTTCTCATTTCCGGCATGGTTGCGAGTATTACCTTGCAGGCTTTTCTGAATATAGCGGTAGTTGCCGGGGCAGTACCGGCAACGGGAATTCCGCTACCCTTTTTCTCGTCAGGTGGTTCATCTCTGGTAGTCACCTTTGCCATGTGCGGTCTGATAATCAATGCGGCCGGTGATCCCGCAGTTCTCGGAAAAAGCCGGAGATTTCGCACTCTTGGACCTTCCGGTTGGGAGGCCTATCGTGTCTGAGGCTATGTTCTCCCGAAAAAGAGCGAGAAATCGTCGTTCCCGGAATCACGCGTCGGTTTCGGGTAAAGTAATCACTGTCGTGGCTGTGCTTATGAGTTTTGGCGTCGTCTTCTATGTTATAGCAATCACGGTGGTCGTTCCGCGAATACGGATATCCCGAGTTATCGTACAGGCCGATTTCGAAATGGACCGGACCAGTCTTCTGCAACTCGCGGGTCTGGACGAAGGGGCGCACTTCTTTTCCGTACGGCCGCTCGAAATGGCTCGGCAAATAGAGACTCATCCAGCCATTCGGTCCGCAGAGGTGATGAAGTCCTTTCCGAACAGTGTAACGTTGCGTCTGGATCGTCGACGGCCGCTGGCGGCTTCCCTGGTGGAAGGGCCCGCGATGACTGAGCTTGTCCTGATCGACGAAACGGGAACAATTTTCATGAGCGGAAAGGGCGCGGCGGGACATGATGTTCCCCTTATTTCCGGAATCACCTTTCGCGGCCGGATTGTCGGAAGCTCCCTCCCGGAAACGATGAAGCCACTGTTGCAGAGCCTGTATAATCTGCGGGTTTCTTCACCGGAGATATACAATCTCATTTCCGAAGTCCGGATAGATGCATTTCGTGCCGGAGAGTATGAAATTCTCCTGTATACCGAGGAATTTCGAATTCCCGTTCGAATGTCCGGAATCATCGATCGGAAAACATGTACGTACGCTCTGATGGTACTGGATGTTCTGACCCAGCAGGGAATAAGCAGGGAGGTGAAAGAATTGGACTTTCGGTCCGGTGAGATCGTGTACCGTATGAAGGAGGCCGTCCATGCCGGCGAATGACATGATCGTTGGGCTTGATATTGGAACAAGCAAAATCACCTGCTCTATCGCGGAATATGACGAGCGGGGCGAACTGGAAATAATCGGTGTCGGAACCGCTCTCTCATCAGGTTTGCGCCGCGGTGTGGTGATCAATATTGAAGCGACCCTCCGTAGCGTTGTTGACGCGATAGAAGCGGCAGAACAGATGGCCGGAAGGGAAGTAAAGCGGGTTGTCAGCGGTGTGGCCGGTAGTCACATAGAAGGTCTGAACTCTCGCGGCGTTGTGGCGGTGACCGGAAAAGGCCGGGAAATTACCGTGGAGGATGTGGATCGGGTCATTGACGCAGCAAGAGCGGTCTCCATTCCAATGGATCGGGAGATACTTCATGTGATACCCCGCGGTTTTGTCATTGATGAACAATCGGGTATTAAGAATCCTCTCGACATGATCGGAGTCCGCCTGGAGGTAGAAGTACACATTATCACCGGATCGGTAACGGCAGCGCAGAATCTGGTGAAGTGCGTCAACCGGGCGGGTTTTGAGATACAGAACGTTGTGTTCAGCTCAATTGCCGCCGCAGAGTCGGTGCTTTCAGACGATGAAAAGGACCTCGGTGTTATAGTCATCGATATCGGTGGAGGAACGACCAACGTCCTGGTCTACAGAGACGGTGCGCCATATCACAGTTTCGTTTTGCCCGTGGGCGGATCACAGGTTACCGGTGACCTGTCCATTATGTTGAAGACGTCCACCGATTCTGCGGAGAAGATAAAGAAGGAAGCCGGGTGTGCCTATATGCCCCTGGTTGAGGACGGCGAACCGGTCATTGTGCCCGGGGTGGGCGGCAGACCACCCATACAGTGCACCAGATCACAGATTTGCGAAGTGATTCAGCCACGGATGACAGAGATTTTCAAGATGGTTCGGGATCGGCTGGACAGGCAGCGCCTCCTGGACCGAATCGCCGGGGGGTTGGTTCTCACCGGGGGAGGAGCAAACCTGCCGGGGGCCGTTGAACTCGGTCAGGATATGTTCAACCTGGGAGCGAGGATCGGACAACCGGGCCGCCACGGAGGCTTGGTAGAGACATATCAGCATCCCGAGTTTGCTACGGCAATAGGCCTGGTCCTGTACAATCACCGGCTCGGCAGGGCCGATGCGGGGGTGGTCAAAGAACGGAAAACGGGTTTCGCCCAGACCGTACGACGCTGGATGAAACATTTTTTCTAGCACTCGAGTTAATGCGGGTGTAACAGATACGATGCACAAGAGGAGGGGAGTGCATGAATTTTCAAGTATATGAGGACGATCTTTCCATTGCAGCGTCAGGTACCAGCCCGACGGTCATTAAGGTTGTTGGAGTTGGTGGTGGCGGTAGTAACGCGGTCAACAGAATGATTCAGACGGGTTTGACGAATGTCGAGTTTATCGCTGTCAATACGGATTTGCAGGCTCTGCAGAGCTCTCAGGCGGAGCTGCGAATTCCATTGGGTACCAAAATAACAGGAGGCCTCGGAGCGGGTGGAAAGCCGGAGGTGGGCGAAAAGTCCGCCGAGGAAGACAAAGAACAGATCCGGGTGATGCTGGAAGGCGCGGACATGGTCTTTGTTACCGCCGGCATGGGAGGAGGGACCGGAACGGGGGCCGCGCCGGTAATAGCCGAGATTTCCAGAGGTCTCGGTATCCTTACCGTAGCGGTGGTTACTCGTCCGTTCGCATTTGAAGGGCAGCGAAAAGCCCGGCTAGCCCAGGAAGGGATCAACAAGCTGAGAAGTGCTGTGGATACCCTGATAACAATACCGAACCAACATCTTCTGAAGATCGTGGCAAAGAATACGCCAATCAGCGAAGCCTTTCTCGTGGCGGATGATGTGCTTCGCCAGGGTGTTCAGGGTATCAGCGATCTGATCACCAAGGATGGTATGATCAATATCGATTTCGCCGACGTAAGAACTGTTATGTCCGGTCAGGGTGATGCACTGATGGGCATCGGCATGGGTGAAGGTGACAATCGCGCGGTCGATGCAGCAACAAATGCTATCAACAATCCTCTTTTAGAAGACGCTCACATTGAAGGAGCAGACAAGATCCTGGTCAATGTCACTGGTGGTGGCGATTTTACGCTCTCCGAATACGAGGAGATCATGAAGATAATCACCGCTAACGCCGACGAGGATGTCCTTGTCATTGCCGGTACCGCGCTGGACCCGTCTCTGGATGGGCAGGTAAGAGTAAGTGTAATCGCAACAGGATTCGAGGCAGATGAACTGAAGAACAGAGAAGCGACGTCGGACCGAGTGATGCCGACGGACGAAGGCGAAAAGGGCCGGGAGAAAGCGGAGTTCATTAACCTGGAAATGTGGAACAATTTGACTCGTTCGACAGCCCAGGAAGATCTCTTTGCCGATTCGGATCTCCAGGATGAAGATGATCAGCTGGGAGTGCCGGCGATAATTCGCCATCGGCGAGCCCGGAGAACCGGATTCTGAGGTGGTGACATGACGGCGACGGAAGCGCTTCTGGACCGGTATACCGATTTTCTTCAAGTTGAACTCAGGCTTTCCAGACAGACCGTGGAAACGTATTCCCGCGAATGCAACGTCGCGGCGTCAATGGTTGACCGGGATGGCGGTGTTCTTCAGGAACTGACTACCGGCGAGGTAATAAACTATCTTCTGAAACGTCAGGCCGAAGGGGAACCGCTGGACCAGAGAACAGTGGCAAAAAACCTGTCTGCCCTGCGTTCCTTCTTTCAGTTTTGTATTCTTGAGGGTATCCGGAAAGATAATCCCGCTCTGAAGATTTCCAGTCCACGGTCGGAACACCGGTTGCCCGGGGTGCTTTCGGTAGACGAGATCGAAAATCTCCTTGCCGGGATCGATGTGTCTAAACCGGGTGGTATTCGTGACCGGGCTCTGTATGAACTGATCTATTCGGCGGGGCTGCGCATTTCTGAGGCTGTCGCGCTGGACCTTGCTCACCTGTACCTTCAGGAGGGTCTTATTCTTGTTCGAGGCAAAGGAGACAAGGAGCGCCTGGTACCGCTGGGAGATGAGGCTATCGGATGGTTGAAAAACTACCTGGAACAGGCGCGACCCGAACTGGTCAAGAATCCTGCCGAGCGTGCGGTGTTCGTGAACCGGCGGGGTGGCCGCTTGTCGCGAAAGGGCATGTGGAAGCGGTTCCACGAACTTACGCAGGCGGTGGGAATAACGGCGAAGGTTCACACTCTCCGACACAGTTTTGCCACTCATCTTCTGGAAGGAGGCGCAGATCTGCGGGCGGTACAGGAACTTTTAGGACATGCCGATATCGGCACCACCCAGATTTATACCCACATCGATACGGAAGATCTGAAGCAGTATCACCATGAATACCATCCAAGAGGATAAGGAAAGAGCGATGAAACATGATCAGGCAGTACTACAAATTGTCGAGACGGCTCGGAATCACCTGGAGAGTTCCGGAAGACCGTATGTGGGTTATACTGGAAAAGCCCGCATGGAGAAGGGCGGTTCCCTTGCTCGATACTTTGATCACACTCTGTTAAAACCGGATGCGACGGCTGCTCAGTACGAAGAGTTGTGCGATCAGGCTCTGGAACTCACAACTCGCAGTGTTTGTATTCCTCCGGACCGCATATCTCTGTGTGCTCGCAGGTTGGAGGGCAGCGTTGTAGAAGTATGTACAGTTATCGGGTTTCCACTTGGATATCACAGTACTGCAGCAAAAGTTGAAGAGGTTCGTATGGCCGGCGGCGAGGGAGCCACGGAGTTTGACATGGTCATTCCCATCGGACGACTTCGGGATGGGGATCCCTCGGTGGTTTACGATGACGTCAGGGCTGTAGTGGACGCGGCGGAGGGTATGATCGTAAAGGTGATTCTCGAGACCGCCCTTCTTTCGCCGGACCAGAAAATACAGGCGGCCTATGCGGCGATCCATGCGGGCGGGGCAATACTCAAGACGTCTACAGGGTTCGCGTCGGCGGGAGCTACCGTGCAGGATATTGAAATATTACGGCTGATCGCCGGGACAGAACGGGGCGTAAAGGCCGCCGGAGGAATAAGGACGTTGGAATTTGCCCGGCAGTTAATCGAGGCCGGTGCTGATCGCCTCGGAGCTTCTGCAACAATTTCGATTCTTGGTGAAGCAGCAGGCGAAAAAGGGGTGTTGGATAACGGAGAAGGCGGTTACTGATGAAACGGTATCCCCGTGAAAGATCGAAGCCTCATGTCACCGCGAATGTCGTTCTATTGGTGGTCCTTCTTGCGGGTTGTACCGTCCGTCAGGACCAGAGACTCGATTTCCTGGTGGATACCGAGGGTGGAACGTATCAGGATGCAGAAATTTCTTCGCAGCGGATCGCTGAATTGCGGCGGGACATTGAGAAGTACGAGAAAGCGATTGAGTCGGCGGTGGATGCATATTCTCAATCTGCCAGCTATCACAAGCTTCTGGCTCAGGAGCTTCTGAAAGTTGAAATGTTCGGCCCCGCTCTGGATGCACTTCAGCGTGCCATGGAACTGCAGCCGGCAAACCCGGTGGTGTATTACTTCGCCGGAGTTGCCGCTGCAAGGACAGGTCGGGCTCATATGATGAGCGGTGAGGAGGACCGGTATCTTGCCCTTGCGGAGCGGTTTTTTTCCGAAGCCGTCAGGTTGCGTCAGGATTACCAGGATGCCCTCTTCGCGCTGGCAGTCCTTCTCGCTTTTGACCTTGACCGCCCGGCAGAAGCGCTGGAACATTCTACCCGGCTGTCAACAATCGAGACGGGTGATCCCGCGGTGAAGTTTCTGCATGGGAATATCCTTGTACGGAACGGTCGCATCGAGGAGGCGATCGAGGTATATGACGGTCTGGCCCGAAATGCCCCATCAAGTGAACAGAGAACCAGGGCCAGACAGAACCGGGAAGAACTGGAGAGGAATCGTTGAGAAACACGGCTTCGTTGTACCGGACAACTGGTTACCCCGATCGGGACGCTCTCGTTGACGCGGTATATACCGCAGGGGTGTTGCCGGACGAGGAAGCTCTCATGATGGTGGGTCGCTTCTCAGGATTTCGGGCGCTGGACCGGATTGTCCTGCTTCACCGTTTTCCTCATGTTAGTGATCTGTGCCGTCTCGATCAGGCTCAGGTCGAGAATATTATCCGGCGTCCTCTGCGTCGGTCGAAATGGGCCCCGAATACTCTTCTTCGGGAGATCGAGCGAGACCGGACCTGGCAGAAGCGGGGGAGTGACCGATTCATGCTGTGGATCGGCAGCCCGGAATATCCTGAACGGCTTCGACGTGTTTATGACGCACCGGCAATTCTGTACGGGTGGGGAAATCGTGACGTTACGAATGAATCGGCCCGCGACGAATATTTCGTTTCTGTTATTGGTACAAGAAAGCCCGATCATGACGGCCTCACCGGGGCGTATACCCTGGGACGGGACTTGTCTCGTAAGGGAATTCACGTTGTGAGCGGTCTCGCCCGTGGAATTGACGGTGCCGCACATCGTGGTTGCGTCGCAGAGGGAGACAAGGCAGCCTTCGCACCCCCACAGACGGACATATCGCAGAGGTTTGGTAAAGCTGTAGTCGTTCTCGGGTCGGGTATCGATGACATCTATCCGCGCGAGCACCGCCCCCTTGCGTTTGACATCCTTAACCGGGAGGGGGTGCTTCTCAGTGAGTACCCGGCCGGCTTCTCCCCCCGGAAGTTTTACTTTCCTGCCAGAAACCGGATCATCGCGGGTTTGAGCGATGCCGTGGTAGTAGTGCAGGCACCGGAAGGGTCGGGTTCCTTGATTACCGCCGACTTTGCCGGAGATATCGGAGTAGATGTTCTGGTGCATGATGTCGGTCGTGGGTGGACCGGCGGGGAAGCGCTTATTAATGGCGGAGCTCCAGTTGTGGAAAATGCCCGGGATCTTGCAAAGCTGACGGGGATATGGGGATCTGCCGCTGCGCTTTCGTCGGCCGGTGGTGCCGAGGTGTACGGTGAGGAACCGACGGCAGATAGCCTGAATCATCCCGCCCTCGCCGCTTTTGGTCCGCCCGACGAAGCCACATCCCTTTCGGGAAGTCGCGAACAGTTTCGTCGGATCGGTGCGACGTTAATGGGGGGAGCAATCCGGTGAGTGATACAGAGCTGACGATGGAAATGCAACGATACATCGGATATCTGCAGACGGTGAGAGGGCTGGCAGAGGCAAGTATCAGGGCCTATCAAAATGACCTCCGGACATTTGTTGAGTTCTGTAATAACAACGGTGTCTTCGATGCAACTTCTGTTGATAACGGTCTCGTACGACGATGGATACGACGGCTTACCGAGCAAGGGTTGGCAGCGACAAGTGTGAATCGAAGGTTGTCGGCATTGAAAGGATTCTTCTCCTTTCTGGAAAATGAAGGGCGTATTGCTTCAAATCCCGCCGCGGCGGTACGAAGCGTGCGTACGCCAAAACGTCTTCCCGAAGCGCTTTTTGAACGGGAGATGGAACAGCTTCTTGATTTTCCCGCCGACGACTTCCCGACGTTACGGACCCGGGTTCTTCTGGAACTTCTCTATTCCACCGGAGCTCGTATCAGCGAGCTTTGCGGAACGAATGTGGATGATCTTGTATTCCGCAAACGGGCTATCCTCGTCCACGGCAAGGGAAAGAAGGACAGGTACGTTTTCGTTGGTAGTAACGCTTTTGCTCTCCTGCGGGAGTACCTTCCTCACCGGCACGAGTTTCTCACGCGTCGGGGGCTTGCGGACCAGAAAGCTCTCCTGGTAAACCTGAGAGGTGGACGTTTGACTGCCCGCGGGGCCGCGCAGATTGTGGGAAAGAGAGTAACTGAAGCGGGGCTTGCGAAGTATCTCACTCCCCACGGATTTCGACACTCCTTCGCTACGCATTTGCTCAACCATGGAGCGGATATACGAATAGTCCAGGAGATGCTCGGGCACAGTTCTCTGTCAACGACTCAGGTTTATACTCATGTTGGCATGGACAGACTCCGCCGAATCTATAAGGAAGCTCACCCACACGCCCGGCGAAAGGAGATGAACAGACGTGAACAGTGAACATGAAAAGGTCCGAAGCACCACAATAGTCGCGGTACGTCGTAATGGTGCCGTTGCGGTCGCCGGCGACGGCCAGGTTTCTATGGGAAATACCGTTGTAAAAGGGAACGCCCGAAAAGTGCGCACTATGTATGACGGAAAGATTGCCGTCGGATTTGCTGGTGCTACCGCAGACGCCTTTACCCTTTTTGAGCGGTTTGAAGCACGCATCAAAGAGTACGCCGGTGACCTGATGCGAAGTGCCGTAGAACTGGCCAAGGAGTGGCGGACCGACCGGATGCTCCGCCGTCTGGAGGCGATGCTGATTGTGGCTGATAAAAACAATATCCTGTTGATTTCCGGGACCGGTGATGTCCTGGAACCGGAATTTGGTGTCATGGCGATCGGCTCCGGCGGGAATTATGCCCTTGCGGCAGCCCGAGCATTAATGGAGGAGACAGACCTCTCGGCCCGGGATATCGCAGAACGTTCTCTTAAGATTGCCGGGGAAATTTGTGTGTTTACGAATCAGGCTATTACCCTCGAGGAGTTGTCATGAAACTGGAGGATTTGACTCCCGTCGAGATCGTTGCAGAGCTGGACAAGTTTATCATCGGTCAGACGAAAGCCAAAAAGGCAGTAGCTATCGCTCTGAGAAACAGAATGCGACGGCAGAAGCTTCCCGAAGAGATGCAGGACGAGATAGCTCCAAAGAACATCATCATGATCGGTCCGACCGGTGTCGGTAAGACCGAGATTGCCCGCAGGCTTGCGCGCCTGACCGGGGCTCCTTTCGTAAAGGTTGAGGCGACCAAGTATACCGAAGTGGGTTACGTAGGACGTGATGTGGAATCGATGGTCCGGGACCTTATGGCAACTTCCATTCAGCTGGTCAAGGATGAACTGCGGGAGGAGGTGCGGGAGAAGGCAGAGATACAGACGGAAGAGCTCCTGCTGGACGCCTTGCTCCCAGGCATAGAAAACGCGGGAGATCAAAATGTCCCGACAGGTGACGATTCGACCCGTGAGGACGCGCCTGTGCCTGCCGTGGATATCTCGAGTTCCCAGCGGGAACGAAGTGGAGTCTCCCGGCATACCCGGGAACGCTTTCGAGCTATGCTCCGGGAAGGGAAGCTGGACGAGAAGGAAATTGAGATATCTATCAACAAACAAAATACCCCCGCCATCGAGATCTTTTCCGGAAACAACCTTGAAGAGCTGGATCTGAATCTGGGAAATCTGGGAAATATCTTTGGTAGTAAGCGGAAGAAGCGGCGGATGACCGTCTCTCAGGCCCGGGACTATCTGCTTCAGGAAGAGATGGAAAAGCTGGTTGATACTGAACGGGCAGCAGAACTCGCCAGGGACCGCATCGAAAATACCGGAATCATCTTTATCGATGAGATTGACAAGATTGCCACCCGGGAAGGACACACTACCGGCGATGTCAGTCGGGAAGGCGTCCAGCGGGATATTCTGCCTATTGTTGAAGGCAGTCGGGTGAATACCAAGTTTGGAATTGTGGATACCTCCCACATTCTCTTTATCGCTGCGGGAGCGTTCCACATGAGTAAGCCCAGCGATCTCATACCCGAACTGCAGGGGCGCTTTCCCCTCCGGGTAGAACTGGAAGCCCTCGAGGAGGATGACTTCTATCGCATTCTTACCCAGCCGGAAAACGCATTGATAAAACAGTATTCGGCATTGCTGGAGACGGAGGGAGTCACCCTTGAATTTGCCGATGAGGCTATACGGGAGCTTTCCCGGATAGCCGCGGATGTCAACAACCGCACCGAAAATATAGGTGCCCGTCGTTTGCATACGATAATGGAACTGCTTCTGGAGGAAGTATCCTTCAATGCGCCCGATCTTTCGGGGCAAAAAATCCCGATTACACGGGACTATGTAAGTGAACGACTCAAAGATGTTGTGGAGGATCAGGATCTGACCAGGTACATCCTCTAAAGAGGGGTGTTGGCGTGACCGATGATCAAAAGGTGGAGGTAGAGTGAATGTTTGAGAGTACCGGTTTTGGAAGGCAGTTGGATATTCTGCACAGGTCAATGGACACGAGTCTCCTGCGTCAGAACGTTATTGCCGACAACATCGCCAACGCCAATACGCCCAATTTCAAGCGGAGTGACGTTAATTTCGAGTCCCGTCTCGCATACGCCCTGGAAAGCGAATCGCGGCAGCCACGGTTTACCGCGGCCCGGACCGACGAACGGCACGTTTCCTTTCACAAGGCGATGGACTATCGAAACGTCAGACCCAGGCGAGTGCTGGATTTCACTACGACTGCCAAAAACAATGGAAATAACGTCGACATCGACGTGGAATCGATGAATTTGCTGAATAATCAGCTGGCATATCAGATGATGACCCGGTCGGTATCCGACGCTTTTGCCCGGATTAATCTGGTGCTGCAATAACGGGGAGATGAAGAACGATGGGTATGTTTTCCAGTATTAACACCGCCGCCAGCGGCCTGACGGCACAACGACTGCGGCAGGATGTTATCGCCGACAATATTGCAAATGCCAATACGACCAGAACGACCGAAGGAGGCCCCTTTCGGCGAAGCAGAGTTATTCTCCGACCTCGGACGGAAGGACCGGAGTGGCGAACTCCCTTTCTTCCCGGCAGACTGGATAATGGAGTTGGTAAAGGAGTCCGGGTGACGGAAGTGGGAAAAGACATGGATAGCGAACTTCGCCTCGTCTATGATCCTACCCATCCCGACGCAATCCAGAGCGGGCCTCGAGCGGGATATGTGGAGTATCCAAACGTGAACGTGGTGACCGAGATGGTCGACCTGATCGATGCCTCCCGGGCATACGAAGCGAACGTGGCGGTAGTGAATGGGGCCAAGTCAATGTTTCAGAGAGCCCTGGAAATAGGAAGGTAAGATAGATGAACATATTTGAAACGACAGGCGGCAATGCAGCAATCGCACATGAGCGAATGAGCCTCACGCGGACGCACCAGCAGCATCTTCAAGGTAAACGAGAATCATTCGGCGAGGGAGTAGCAGAGATCGGATTCCGGGACGCGTTGCTGGGAAGTTTGAACGAAGTGAATGCACAGCAGGTCTCCCACGAGCAGTTGTCGGTTCAGGCTATCGTCGATCCCGAGTCAGTTGACCCACATGATCTTACGATTGCTGCGGCGAAAGCTTCAACGTCATTGAGTATCACCCGAAACGTTGTCGACCGGGTGATCCAGGCGTACAGAGACATCACGAACTTGCGTTAGCGGAACGTGATTGACGACTCTTCCGGCCGATCGGCAGCGGGGGGAAGAGTTCCAGATATGAGTTGATTTGATCCTTGGGGGAGGGGAACATGAACGAATCGTTACAACGCTTTTTTGAGTGGATAAAAACGATGTGGGGGCAGTGGAAGCTTCCACAAAAGCTGATTTTTTTCGGAATTATCGGTGTCACCGTACTTGGGGTAGTGCTACTGGCTCTCTTCAGTGCTTCGCCGAGCCAGGTGGCTCTATTGAGTCAGCCAATCACCGATCCTCAGCAATTGACGGATATAACCATACGGCTTGATCAGGAAGGAGTGCCTTATACGGTCACGGCCGACAATGTCGTTATGGTTCCCGACAGAAATACGGCCCAGCGGATGCGGGCGATCCTGACCAGAGAAGATCTCATTCCCAGTGGTACCGATCCGTGGGAGCTTTTTGATATTGACCGCTGGACACTTACCGATTTTGAGCGAAACGTAAACCTTCGACGCAGTATTACCCGGCAACTGGAACAGCACATTACGGCCCTCGACGATGTGGATGCCGCCAGTGTAACTATCGTAATACCGGAAGACCGACTGTTTGCAGAGCAGCAGAATCCCGTCACCGCTTCAGTAATTATTACCCCCAAACCCAGAAGCGATATTCGGGAGAACCGATCAAAGATAGAGGGTATCGAAAAACTCATTCGTTTCGCTGTAGAAGGTCTTACTGCAGAGAATATCACTATAACTGACCCCAGCGGTGTGACCCTGAACGACTTTGAGAATCTTCGGGAGTTCGACCGTCTGGAGCTGACCCGCCGGGAACTCGCTATCGTTCGTGAACAGGAGACAAAGTACTCCGAAGCGATCGTTTCGGCCCTTTCTGAGATCTATGGTCGTAACAGGGTCCAGGTCGTCAACATAAACGTGGATATGGACATGGGAAAGCGAACGGAAGAGACGGAAGAGTTTTTCCCTATCACCACCGTTGAAGATAACCCTCGCACCCCCTTTGATGAGACGGAATATGTCCTTTCTATTCCCCGGTCCACAGAGCGCATTGGTGAGAACTACGAGGGAACGGGTTTCAATCCGGAGGGCCCTCCCGGAATGGAAGGTCAGACACCGCCGGCGTACCGTGATCTCGAAGGTCTGGTGGGTCGCTGGAACAACGATGAGGAACGAATCAACAATGAAATCAACTCCCGGCGCATCTTTGAGGAAAAGAGTCCCGCCATCAAAAGAATCACTGCAAGTGTTGCAATAGACGGTGTCTGGCGTTGGTCCTATAATGATCGGGGAGAAGTTGAAACGGAAGCAGACGGTTCCATAGTGCGGGAGTACACTCCCGTGGCAACCGACGAGCTTTCCGCCGCGAGAGAGCTGGTGGAGCACGCAATCGGTTACAACGCCGACAGGGGTGATTCCGTAAGTGTCCGGCACATTCAGTTTGACCGTTCATCCCAGTTCCAGGAAGAGGACGAACGGTTCCGGCGTCAGCGCCAGGTTCAGATGATCGTTCTGTATGTGCTTATCGGCATTGCTGTGCTGCTTGTCTCCTTTATCGTCTTCCGTCTGATATCCAGAGAAATTGAACGACGACGACGCCTCCATGAAGAGGAACTTGCTCGACAGCACCAGGCAATGCGCGAGGCGGCTCTACGAAGCGCCGAGGAAGAGAGCGCCGAAGTGGAGATGTCCGTTGAGGAACGGGCCCGAATGGAGCTTGAGGAAATGGCTATTAACGCGGCCCGGGAGCACCCTGAGGATGTGGCCCAGCTGATCCGAACGTGGCTGACGGAGGAGTAGTATATGGCCAAACAGACAGATCAGGTCGTAGGCGGCAGCGGAAAACGTGGTAAAACTCAGTTGTCGGGACGTCAGAAAGCGGCAGTGTTCCTGGTAACCCTCGGCAGTGAAATTTCAAGTGAAATCTTCAAGCACCTGCGAGAAGACGAAATAGAAACTCTCACCTTTGAAATTGCCCGGATGGAGAACTTCGGTAACGAGGAAAAAGAAATGGTCCTTCAGGAGTTCCAGGAGCTCATGATGGCTCAGGACTTCATCAATTCCGGTGGTATCGACTACGCTCGGGAACTTCTGGAAAAGAGTCTGGGATCCCAGAAGGCAGTAGACATAATAAACCGCCTGACCACCAGTCTTCAGGTTAGACCTTTCGACTTTATCCGCAGAACCGATCCGACCCACCTGTTGAACTTCATTCAACAGGAGCACCCCCAGACTATTGCCCTCATATTGGCATATCTGGAACCGCAGAAGGCGAGCGTCATTCTGGGGAGCTTGCCGCAGGATATCCAGTCCGACGTCGCCAAGCGTATCGCCACTATGGACCGGACGTCGCCGGAAACACTCCGCGAGGTTGAACGGGTTCTTGAGAAAAAACTTGCCTCAATTTCCAGTGAGGACTACTCCGTTGCCGGTGGTGTCGAGAGCATCGTGGAAATTCTTAACCTTGTGGATCGTTCGACAGAGAAGGGCATCATTGAAAGTCTGGAAGAGGAAGATCCGGAACTGGCGGAAGAGATAAAAAAACGCATGTTTGTGTTCGAAGACATCGTTATGCTGGACGATCGGGCAATTCAGAAGGTTCTTCGCGAGGTGGATACGGCGGAGCTTGCAAAAGCTCTCAAATCGGTGGATACGGAAGTTCAGGACAAGATCTTCCGCAACATGTCCAAACGAGCTGCCGCTCTGCTCAAGGACGATATGGAATATATGGGGCCCATTCGCATGAAGGACGTCGAAGAGAGCCAGCAGAAGATCGTTTCTATTATCAGAAAACTGGAAGAGTCCGGCGATATTGTCGTCGCCCGGGCCGGAGAAGACGAGCTGGTCGTCTAATACGAAAATACACGGCGTCAGCCGGGTATTTTTGTTATTTTGTGTGCCGCGAAGCGGCATGCAAAACTAATCGGAGTGATATATGGGGAAAAACGTTTTTCGATCCGGCGAGGTACAGTTCAAACAGCACAAGGTCTTTCTCAGACCGCCCGAACCGGCGGGTCCGAGAAAAGGGGTGCCGATAGCTGTACAGGAAGTAGAATCTCTTGAACCCGCTGAAGAGTATACCGGACCGACGGCGGATCAGCTGCGTCGCGAAGCAGAACAATTCAGGGCGCAGTGGGAAACGGAAAAGCAGGCCATGATCGACGAGGCTCGGGCGGAAGCCGACAAGATTGTACAGGAAGCAGAAGAAGAGGCGTTTCGCCAGATTCGTGAAAAGACCGAGCAGGCCACCCAGGCCAAGCGGGAAGCGGAAGAGGAATCGGAACGCTCCCGGGCAGTTTCGGAAGAGGAGCGTCAACGGATAGTTGCAGAAGCGCGGGAGGAGGCGCTTCGCCTCAAAGAGGAAGCGCGCCGAAAGGGACATGAAGAAGGCCGGGAAGAAGGCATAGAAGCGGGTAAGGAAGAAGCCCGCCGGGTCATAGAGCGCTTCCACGTGGTTCTCTCCAAGGCTATTGAACGGCGGAACGAAATCATCGCAGAAAGTGAAGGTCAGGTTATCAATCTGGTCCTCAGTATTGCCAAGAAGGTAATTAAAGTAATCAGCGAGAACCAGAAAAACGTGGTCATAAACAACATAGTTCAGTCTCTGAAACGGCTCCAGCAGAAGAGCGAAGTTATCGTTCGGGTCAATCTGGCGGATATTGATATTGCTACCCGTCACAAGGCAGACATTCTGAAAACTGCCGAACGGGTCGAGAACATCACAATTGCGGAAGATTCCACAGTCGATCCTGGTGGATGCATCATCGAGACCGATTTCGGCGAGATTGACGCGAGGATCAGTTCACAACTCCGGGAAATAGAAGACAGGATCCTGGAGATCACGCCAATCAAGGCACGTCCAAAAACGGGATCGCCCGCAGGCACCGGGTAAGGAGGAACGATGGCCGTCACGTTTCTAGAGAAGTACCAGGCTCTGGTGGACCATACCGAAACAATTAAACAGATAGGCCGGGTTCAGTCGGTACAGGGGCTGAGAATAGAGAGCTTCGGTCCTCAGGCCCGAGTCGGGGAACTGTGTCATATTGTCATCGAACGAAGCGGACAGGTTGTGCTCGCTGAAGTTGTGGGATTGCGGGACAGTCATGTCATGCTCGCACCGTACGCTCCAACCGACGGAATAGAAGTCGGTAATCCTGTAATTGGGTTGGGGCAGACTCTGGATATACCGGTCAGTGAGGAACTGCTGGGGCGTGTTATCGACGGAACCGGTTCTCCGATCGACGGAAAGGATGAAATCGGCAGCGGAATCTACTATCCGGCCCTGGCAAAACCACCGAACGTCCTGACCCGTCGACGGATTACCGAGCAGATCGAGACGGGAATTCGTGCTATTGATGCTCTGGTACCCACAGGTAAGGGGCAGCGTCTCGGTATTTTCAGTGGAAGCGGCGTTGGGAAATCAACCCTCATTGGAATGATCGCACGGAACACGTCCGCTGATGTCAACGTGATCGCCCTTATTGGGGAACGTGGTCGTGAGGTGCGTGAGTTTCTGGAGAATGATCTGGGTGAAGAGGGGCTGGAGCGAAGTGTAGTTATCGTTTCAACGTCGGATACTCCGGCAATGGCACGTCTCAGGGCGGCGTACGTCGCTACCGCGATAGCGGAGTTTTTTCGCGATCAGGGTCGCGACGTCCTGCTTATGTTTGATTCGGTCACTCGATTTGCCCGGGCCCAACGGGAAATTGGTCTCTCCCGGGGGGAGGGTCCTGCGTCCCGGGGTTTTCCACCATCTGTGGACGCCGTGCTTCCGCAACTGTTGGAGAGGTGTGGGACGAGCGACAAAGGTACAATTACCGGGTTCTATACCATTCTGGTGGAAGGTGACGATCTGGATGAGCCTGTGTCCGACGCGGTCCGGGGTATACTGGACGGTCACGTCGTGTTAAGCCGGGACCTGGCAGCCCGCTATCACTATCCAGCTATTGACGTCCTCGGCAGCGTCAGTCGTCTCGAGACGAGGATTTGTGATCCTACCCACAGAAAAGCCGCCGGGACGGTACGACGCCTTCTGGCGACATACAGGGACACTGAAGATCTGATAAACGCCGGTATTTACACCGTGGGAAGCAATCCCGACGTTGACGAAGCAATTAGCAGGCGCCCTTCAATCAACACCCTGTTACAGCAGGAGATAGAAGAACGAAGTTCGCTTCAGGATACCCGCCGTCAGTTGCTGGAGGTTGCCGGGCTCGCCGACGAAGAACGAGATGCCGGTGAAGACGTAGAGGACACTGATGCGTAGATTTCGCTTTCGTCTTCAGGCGATTCTCGATCTTCGTCTCCATGAGGAAGAACAACGGAGACTGGAACTCGGTGCAGCAACCGGCCGCAGGAATGCAATACAGCAGGCTATCAGTGATCGCCGAAACCGACGGAAAGAAATTCTGTCACAACGACCCGCAACGGTTCAGTCTGCGGATCTGGAATGGCGTCGCTCAGCGGAAGAATATGCCTACCGTCTGACCACCGAGGTTCAACGTCTGGAGTCTCAATTGCTGGAAGCAGAAGAGAAAAGAATTGCCGCGGCAAAACGGTATGGCGAGGCGAAACAGAAAGCCGAGCTTTTACAGAAACTTCACGATCGGCGTGAAAAGGATCACCGTCATGAGGAAAGCCGGGCGGAGCAAAACAGACTTGATGAAGTTTCTCAGTACATACACAACCGGGGAGGGCTATAATCCATGGCGGTACGATACAGTAAGATCGGCGCATTACCGCAGATTCTCCTGCTCATTCTCCTGATTTTTGCCCTGATTGCCGGTGGATTGCTCTGGTTTGACTATCTGGGTCTGATAGATGTGAAGGATCGGTTTCAACCGGTTCTCGGCGTTGTAGGCGTTCAGGAACGGAGCGATTCTGCTGATCCCGACGATATTATGCTTATGGATCGTTTGCGTTTGGAAAAACTTCAGGAAGCAGTGATTCTCCGGGAATCCGAAATTGCCCAGGCCCGGGAAAGTCTCGAAGAAGAGATGCTTTCACTGGAAGAACGGGAACAACAGTTACAGGATCGGGTCCTTGAAGTGGAAGAACGAGAAGTTTCGCTCAATGAACGGCTCCAACGGTACGAAAATAGAAGAGCGGTGCTTGAGCAAAACTCGCGTGACCTTACGAGCATGCGACCCGATGACGCCGTTGCGATACTGGTTGGATACGACGACCAGTTGCTGATAGAAACCCTTCGGATAACCGAAGAGCTGGCCCAGGCAGCGGGAGAAGTCTCTCTCGTTTCGGTCTGGTTGTCCCGGCTCCCGGCGGACCGGGCGGCAGATATCCAGCGGAAGATGACGCTCAGGCCTGTAGACTAATACCGGAGGTATTGTGAGTGCAGATAATAGGTGGCGTCGGAATTGAACTGAGCGCCCGAGCTTCTCCAGAACTCCAGTCTGTTGATGCAGCAGGCGGTAATTCCTTTGAAGAATATCTGAAGCAATTGACGGCAGAAGCATATGAGCTTCCAGAGGATGGTGCCGCGGGAAGAAAACCGTTCCGGGAGGCCGATGGTACCGGCGGTGCCTTGCAGACAGTCTCGCCGTTCCGGAAAAAATCCACTCAGGATTCTTCCATTCAGAAAAAGACAGATAACGATGTTGATTCTAAAAAAGCCACACCCCAGCACAGCGATGACTCCCTGATTCAGGATAAACAAAACGCCGGGAAACCGCGATCACGGAACGCCGATCAGAAAGGCGATACACCGAATGCAGCAGACCGGGAGAAGCGGGATCCCGACAAGATACCTGACAGGGAGATGGTTGACTTCGAAGGAGAACCGGAAAAAGATGCCGTGTACGCATCCGCTCTGTCGGCGAAACCGGTTCTCATCAGCTCCACCAAACTGGATGGCGGGAAGACGCTTCATCCGGACCGGGAAATGGAAATTCAAAAAGGCGGTTCTGTAAAGGGGAAACCTGAAGTGCCCGCCGACAAAGAATCACCTCTGAAAGAGACACGGGAGGTAAAAAGCTCTTTTCTCGGGGAGAACCATGTTGCTTCCGAGCCTGACCACTCCCTCGCGGGGGAAGTGAATACCGATTACCCCGATACATCAACCATTCGTACGGTTGCAGTGCAAGAGGTCGTGCCGACTGAGAATATCAAGTGGCCGTCTGTGACAACGATGGAAAAGAGCGGTTCCGGAAAGGTGCAACTCCAACGCGAAAACGGAAAGAGTTCTCAGTCTCGAGGAGCATCCCGGCTTGCAGTCACGGTGGATGAAATGGACGGGACTGCCGGGAAAGCGCCCGGCGTACATGAAATGGAAGTAGATCTCTCGGAAGACTCCCTCCAGGACCTCTTGTACAAGGACCGGGACGACAGTGTGGAATTATCCCTTTCCGGTGATGAAGCAGAGAGGGAAGAAATCTCCTTTTTTGCCAGAATGGAACAGCCTTCGGTTCTCCAGAGCCAGCGGCACATCGGATCGCATCAGGCTGCCGGGACTCTTGCGAAAAGGCTGAACGGTGATCTGGGTACCAGCATCGTCCGTCAGGCAAAGATCATGCTTTCAGAGTCCGACAAGGCGGAAATACGGCTGATTATCCGCCCTCCCGAACTGGGAAGGGTGCGTATTAACCTTCAAATGGAGAATGGCCATATAGCCGGAAGGATTCTTGTCGATAATGGAAGCGTGCGGGAGGTGATGGAGCAGAACCTTCCGGCACTGCAGCGTGCATTCGCCGAAGCGGGCCTTGATGTCGGAAGCTTTGAGGTGTCCACCGGCGATTCCCGTCAGGAAGCGGGAACAGACGACGGACGAAACAAGTCGAACGGGAACGGTCGACGGCCCGTAGAAGGAGCCGGCGCGTTTGCCGAGAGTATAGAATCTATAGAAGTGAACGAACATGGTCACCGGCGAATAAATCTGGTGGCGTAAAAAGGAGCTGGAATGGATATTACCATGTCTATGGGTACAACTGAACGAGCCCGGACGGAGACTCAGGTGGAAGCGTTCAACCGTACTCTCCAGGGCACAACAGGGGCGAACCAGGAACTCGGACGGGACGATTTTCTAAAGATTTTGTTGACCCAGCTTCAGAACCAGGATCCCACCCAGCCAATGGAGGACAAGGAGTTTATTGCTCAGATGGCACAGTTCTCTTCTCTGGAGCAGATGACGAACATATCCCGAGGTTTTCAGGAAATGAATAGTCTGCTCAGTTCGAACCAGGCGTTACAGGTGCTTGGCAGGACCGTTGAAATTCAACGGGGAGATCAGCTGATCCGCGGAACCGTATCTGGTGTTACCAGCGGTTCATCTCCGCAGGTTACAGTGAATGACAAAACATACGATTTTTCAGACCTCATTCGGGTCGTTCAATAGGGGGCAGCTGTTATGATGCGATCATTGTATTCCGGCGTTTCGGGACTTCAAAACCATCAGGTCCGTATGGATGTGATCGGTAACAACGTCTCAAACGTCAACACCACGGGATTCAAACGGGGAAGAGTGAACTTTCAGGACATGATTTCACAGATGATGCAGGGTCCTGCAAGGCCGGGCGAACGGGTTGGTGGTGTTAATCCGAAGCAGGTTGGTCTGGGTATGCAGGTCGCCTCCATCGATACTATCCACACCCAGGGGTCCCTTCAGACAACAGGCGTGAAGAGCGATGTGGCAATTCAGGGAGAAGGCTTTTTCATTCTCCGGGCGGGAGATGAAGACTTTTATACCCGGGCGGGCAATTTCAACGTTGATGCGGAAGGCTTCCTCGTTAATCCCGCAAACGGCATGCGTGTTCAGGGCTGGAACGCCGAGGACATTGACGGTCAGACAGTTATCAATACGTCCGCTACAGTGGAAGACCTCATTATTCCGGTAGGAAGCAAGGATGCTGCTCAGGAGACCACCGAAGTGTTTCTGGCCTCCAACCTGAACAAGAATACTCCCATCATCCCGGCTGGTGCCAACGAGACACAGATTCAGGAAGGTACATGGACCGTTGAATACGACATCTATGATTCTTTCGGAAGCACTCACACCCTGCGGATCGACTTCACAAGAAATCCGGACGCGGAAAACCAGTGGATCGGGACGGTTTCCATAAACCCGGAAGACGAAGAAGCGATTCCTCAGCAGGTATCGGTCGGTGATGTCGAAGCTGCAGACGGCGAAACCTTCATTATCGAGTTTGCCAATGATGGAACACTCCTCTCGGCCCAGAACGGCGAGGGCGGGCTGGTGAATCAGGATCTCATTAATGTTCAGATTACCTACGACGTACCTGCGACGAGCATCCCTATTGACCCGGAGACGGGGCTTCCCGAGGAAGGTCCGGTAACCCAGACTTTCAATTTGAATCTGGGCCAACAGGGTGCATTCGTAGACGCCATGACTCAATATGCGTCGGCAAGTTCTACGAAGGTGTTCAGTCAGAACGGTTTCCCGATGGGATATCTGGAAGATTATCGGATAGATTCCAGCGGGATTATCACCGGAGTCTTCTCCAACGGAAACAACCGTTCTCTGGGTCAGTTGGCTCTGGCCACGTTCCGTAACCCCGGCGGCCTTGAGAAAACCGGCGACACCAATTTTCAGCAGTCCATAAACTCAGGACTTGCCGACGTTGGGACGGTCGGAATTGCCGGAAAGGGAAATGTGATTGCCGGAACGCTGGAAATGAGTAATGTCGATCTGGCGGAGCAGTTTACCGATATGATCGTCACGCAACGTGGTTTTCAGGCAAACAGCAAGACGATCCAGACGGCGGACCAGTTACTGCAGGAACTATTAACACTGAAGCGATAATAGGAGTATTTTAGGAGAGTATGATTCAGCTGACGAGACTTGACGGACGGGACTTCTATCTTAATCCACATCAGATTGAGTATATAGAACTGAACCCGGACACGACGCTGATCATGCTTTCCGGTAAACGTCTGGTTGTCAAAGAAGACTACCAAACTATTTTTGACCGGATTATTGAGTACCGCCGGGAGATTGGCGTGTACCACAACGAGGAGTAGGGACCGGTGGATTTAGGAACAGTACTGGGGCTTGCCGTCGGTTTTGTCATGGTCGCCATGGGTATTATCCTGGGCGGTGTAGGTATAGGGCCGTATATAAGCATTGACTCGGTCCTCATAACTCTGCTGGGTTCGTTCGGCGCCATGATGGTGGCCAATCCTCTCAGTCGTATTCTCGGTGTCACGTCCTATTTGAAACACGCGTTTACCACCACCAACTGGAACGAAGAGGAGCTGATCAGTCAACTGGTCGGCTTTTCCGACCGGGCTCGAAAAGAAGGGCTCCTGGCCCTGGAAGACAACCTTGACGCCGTGGAAGACGAATTTATGCGCAAGGGGATTCAGCTCGTTGTTGACGGTACAGATCCGGACATCATCAAAAGTATTCTCTACGCCGATCTTGAACAGCTTCAGGCACGGCACGAAACCGG
The DNA here is from genome assembly GCA_964496635.1 of uncultured Spirochaeta sp. Lineage (GTDB taxonomy): Bacteria > Spirochaetota > Spirochaetia > DSM-27196 > Alkalispirochaetaceae > Alkalispirochaeta. The sequence goes on along the minus strand of CAZCAE010000030.1, from coordinate 3,530 downwards.
AATCAAGATCTTTGACGACTGGTCAAAGATTGCTCCGGCTTTTGGTATGATTGGAACGCTGGTCGGACTTATTGCAATGCTTGGTAATATCGGAGGTGACTCTTCCGCTATCGGTCGTGGTATGCAGACGGCCCTTGTAACGACACTGTACGGATCGTTTTTTGCGAATCTATTTCTCATTCCCGTCAAGAGCAAGCTGGAAGACCGGGACAAGGAAGAGTCCCGGGTAAAGGAAATAGTCATAGAGGGAATTCTTTCGATTCAAAGCGGTGACAATCCGCGTATCCTTCTGGAGAAGCTCGTTTCCTTCCTGCCGCCGTCACAGCGGCAGGCGGTACGGCAGGAGAGCGGCGGCGATTGACGGTTATCGTCACGTGGCGGTAGGGACAGGTTATGGCAGAGAAAAGAAAATGCAAAAAATGTCCTCCTGAAGGCGCCCCTGATTACATGTTGACCTATGGGGATATGGTAACTCTGCTCCTCACCTTTTTTGTCATGCTTCTGACAACCGCCACAATTGATGGCCACGAACTCAGGCTTATTCTGGCCGCTTTTCCCGGTCTGGGGAATCTTGAAGGGGGAAATACCCTGGAAGCGGGACCTCTGGCGGAACTGGGCAACACCGTTGAGTCCCTTCCGTCCATGGAACGCGGCCGCGCCCTTGACCAGGCGCGCCGAGAGGCCATCAGTATTTTCAACCCTGAAATTCAATCTCAACAGGTCCGTGTTCAGGAAGACGAACGGGGGTTGATTATATCGTTGGCATCCGATGCATTTTTCGGGCCGGCCAGTGCGGAAGTCAATATTGAGGAGACTCGACAGATCCTTCAGAAGCTTTCCCGCCTTCTGAACGACGAATCCCTGGCCCAGCGGACCTTTCGCATTGAAGGCCATACCGACTCGGTTCCTACCGACCCTGACGGTCCGTGGTCGTCAAACTGGGACCTTTCGGTTGCCCGGTCGCTCAACGTATTTCGGTACCTCCAGGAGTTTGGCGTAGACGAAAATCAGTTCCAGGTGATGGGCCTGGGAGATACTCGTCCCCTTTACGACAACAGTACCGCCGAAGGTCGCAGCTATAACCGGCGGGTAGATGTGATCATACTGACCGACGGACATCTGTGATGGCCGTTACAGGAAGGAGATAGGCAATGTCGGACGAGATGTTTGATACCGATGAAGAAGCTGGTGGTGAGGAACAGCAACCTGCTGCCGGTAAAAAAAAGATAGGGTTTTTACCGGCTATCGTCATAGATATTCTCAAATGGAGCGCCATCGTAATTGGTGCCATCATTTTTATTGTGGTGGTAGTCGTGATTACCGTCCGCATCATGGGGCAGGGGAGCCAGGCAACGGCCACCCGGCTTCCTCTGGAGAGTGAATATGAAGACCAGAGCGCCGAACTTCTGGACTGGTTCAGTGAAATTGGCGAAATCCGTGGACGAACCACCGATCAGGTTCCACGGACCTTCATAATTATTCCCCACATCGGATACAGACCGAGTGATGACGCAGTTCTGCCGGAGCTAATACAGCGGCGTATTCGCATAAAGGAAACGATCAATATGTATTTTGCTGAACGCTCAATAAACGAACTGGAAGGCAACCAGAATCGAGTCAGAGTCAAACGAGACCTTACCGAACAGATCAACCGAATTATGACAAATGACGTCCGGGATGTCGCATTTGACCGTTACGAATTTATAGAATTCTAGAAAAATGTGCTTTTACGCTTGCAAAAGCTGGAAACATGTGTAAAAAATGAAATAGGGAGGGGTAACATACCGGTATGAACGAAGTCCTGTCACAGGACGAAATTGATCAGCTTCTCACCGCAATTTCCTCGGGTGATGTCGAGACGGAGGAGCATTCTCAGCCAACCGAATCTCGCAAGATCAAGATCTATGATTTCAAGCGTCCCGACAAGTTTTCCAAAGAGCAGATTCGTACCGTCTCTATAATGCATGAAACGTTTGCCCGTCTCACAACGACCGCTCTTAGCGCCCAGTTGCGGAGCCTGATAAATGTTCATGTGGCAAGTGTTGATCAGCTTACCTACGAAGAGTTCATACGTTCTATCCCAAACCCTACAACTCTCGGCGTTATCAATATGGACCCTCTGAAAGGTTCTGCAATTCTGGAGGTAGATCCGGCGATTACATTTGCCATAATTGATCGTCTGTTTGGCGGTCAGGGTGAAGGTACCAAGGTAACCCGGGATCTTACAGATATTGAACAGACCGTCATGGAAGGGATCATTGTCCGTATTCTCGGAAATATGCGGGAAGCGTGGTCCCAGGTCATTGATCTGCGACCCCGTCTTGGACAGATAGAGACAAATCCCCAGTTTGCCCAGATAGTTCCCCCTTCGGAAATGGTCGTCCTCGTCACGTTGGAAACGAAAGTGGGAGATGTTGAGGGAATGATGAATTTCTGTATTCCCTACCTGACGATTGAGCCAATTATCTCAAAACTTTCGGCGCAGTACTGGTATTCTTCGGTGCGTCGGGGAGCAACGACGGAAAATCTCAACATCCTGCGTGACCGCCTTGCAACGATTGAGGTTCCAATGGTTGTTGAAGTTGGATCGATGGATCTTCAGGTGCGGGACGTCTTGAATTTGCAGGTTGGCGATGTGATCCGGCTTCAGGGTACCCATATTCATGACAACATGGCCTTGCGGGTGGGAGACCGCAAGAAGTTCTGGTGCAAGCCGGGACAGATAGGAAGCAAGCTCGCTGTTCAGGTCATCGGTATGATTGAAGAAATTGAAGAGGAAGAGTTTGAAGAGCTTGTGGCGGAAGAAGGAGAGTAAGGAATGAGCGACGGTTCACTGTCCCAGGACGAAATTGATGCTTTGCTTGCGGGAACCGGCGATATAGATCTCGGTGACAGTGCCGGTGGCGGTGGATCCGTTATGTCCGGTGGTTCTCTCGACGGACTGAAGGCGGCCCTCTCCGAAACGGTAGGGCAGCAACAGTCCAATATGGCTATGATTACCGGCAAGGAAGTAGAGGTTGCCCCGCCTACCGTCAACGGTGGCGCTCCTGGCGGACTCAGCGGTGAAATGGTGCAGGTAACCTATAATTTTGGGGATGCCGGGCAACATTCTTACCTCCTCTCGGCTGACGATGCAGTCAAGTTTGCTTCCGCCTCAATGGGTCTGGACGATATTGAACTGGACGCTGCAGCCCTGAACGCTATCCAGGAGGTCTTTTCCCAGGTTTCCGGTCCGGTGATTAACACGCTCAGCGAAAAGACCGGCATCACTATCATGCCTGAGCCGGCGACGGCAACAACGGCCGATATTTCGGAAGTTTCCTATCCCGGAGATCCCGTCTATGCAAGATATACCATCACCCTTGGGGATGATACCGCAACACTGTATGAGATCTTTGAGAGTTCTTTTGCGTCCCAGCTTTCTACCGGTGGCGGTCAGCAGCCTTCGAGCCCTCGGGGAGGCGGCATGCAACAGGGTATGCAACAGCAACAGCAGGGCGGTCAGATGTACGGCGGTGGCCAGATGTACG
>CAZCAE010000029.1:3173-41430 GCA_964496635.1 uncultured Spirochaeta sp. | reverse complement strand
AGCGCCATGCACCTGGGCAACTGGCACGACCCAGGTATCGACGAAGCGCCCGCCGCTGCGGAAGGCGTTGGCGTTCTACGCTGACAAGGGAAACTATTCGCGTCTGCATGTTCGTCAGGAGCCGGTGTTTTTCGACGGTGGACGAATAGCCCGCGAAGCACTGAAAGGAGATAAGGATGATTGAACAATTACCCTACACCCTGACCAAAGGCGTTACGGCTACGCGGGATGGGTTGGTGTTTGACGTTACCGCGCCGGTCGCAATGGCTACGTGTATCGCCGCAGAAGGGCATCAATCAATACGTGTCGGCATGCGCACTACATGGACATGGCCCGACGCCGCCGAACGGTTGCGATATCGGGAGGGTGAGGCGTTTTGTTGGGCGCATGAAACATGGCCTACGTCGTTTGTAATGCAAGACAAAACCGGAGCGGATGTAAAAGATTTCGTTGGCCCTGCGCTTTCTCGTCTTGCTGCAATGCTTTGCGATGATGTTGAGTCGTTTCGTGTTTTGCATTGGTGTGTGGGGAATCTTGGAGGTGAATCATGCTGATGGAAATTGTCGAAATAAGGGATATCGGATTCGTTAATCAAGAGGAGCGAGAGACAATAATTACCGCTTACGATGAACAGGGTGAAGAAAAGGTTGTTGAGTCGACAACAACAACAGACGACCCGTTCATTCGGTTCGCCCTGGATGTACGAAATGTTCAAAGGGCGTTCGGCGGCAAGTTCTGGCATGCGGCGAAGGAATGGGAATCGTGTTTGGAAGAACAGGCAAAGCGGCGTCTATCGAAAGAGAACCTCGACAGGTACAATCAAGAGTCATGAGAGAAAAGGGTAATTTAAAATGGATAACGCAGACCGGGTATTTGATGACCCAGAAACGCAACAACTTATAAAAGACGCGATGGTATCAGCCGCCTTCACTGGTGCGGTACACGTATTCAGTGTGGATCGGTATTTGTGTACGGCGTTCCCGAATATGCAGGTGACTGCGGTTTGCTCAGAGCTGGAAGACGACGAGGATGACGATTACGACCCACCGTTGAGGTAGGAAATTATGGCCGGATGGTACGCACGAGCAGCAGAGATAAAAGCAGCAAACCCGGGAATGACGGCGGCGCAAATAGGGTCGGCTCTGGGAAAGAGCTCCGGGGCGGTCCGGGCGGCACTCAAACGTATGAGGGACACCGAAGAGGAAGAGAAGGATCAGGAGCATGTAACGGGCGTAACAAAAAACGTTACAAATGAACGTAACGTTACACCGGTCAAAAAAGGACGTCCCCCGAAGGTTGTTGAGGCGGAACATATTGATATGGTCCCGCTGGTCAAAGCAGCCAGGGACACAGCCATTGAAGCAATGAAGAACCCTGCGGTCCCGTGGAATATCAGAGCTGGTACTGCAGTACAGATAATAAACGGCCCCCATGGGCAAAAACTCGCACAAGATCTGCATGAAGATGAATCGAAAGAGGGAACGACGATCACGCTGCCGCCGGAAGTAAAAGAGGCGATTGTAGCGATACGGCAAAAGTCAAGGAGCGACGGTGACGAGGACTGAGGCGCACGTACTATATCACGATTTACTTGAGGCGGCGCAGAGTCAGGCGCAAACCCTGCAGATCATGGCCGAGCTGGGACGGAATGACCTGTTCTTTCTTCTGGTGCATATATTGCACCGGGCTGATGCAGACATTGACTTTGTGTACGATCGGTGCCGTGAGGTGGAGAGCGACTCAGACGGATACCTTGACCTGTGGTCACGGGAGCACTACAAATCCACGATTATCACCTTCGCCCTGACGATCCAGGACATTCTGAACGATCCAGAGGTTACCGTCGGCATATTCAGTTTCACTCGGCCCATCGCAAAGCAGTTCCTGAAACAGATCAAACGGGAGTTTGAAGATAACCAGCTTCTGAAAGAGTTATACCCAGACGTGTTGTACCAGAATCCAACGCACCCCAAAGAAGGTTCCCCGTCGTGGAGCATGGATAACGGAATAACGGTGAAGCGCCGAGGTAACCCGAAAGAGGCGACCGTTGAAGCGTGGGGGCTGGTGGATGGACAGCCGACATCGAAACACTTCCAGACACTGGTATACGATGACGTGGTTTCCCGAGAGAGTGTTACAACACCGGATCAGATAGCAAAGACCACCGAAGCGTGGGCGTTGTCGCTGAACCTGGGGGCCCAGGGAGGCCGCCGGCGGTATATCGGAACGCGCTGGCATTACTCGGACACGTACAAGACAATTATGGAGCGGGGATCCGCTACGGCCCGGGTATATACCGCGACGAAAGAAGGAACACTGGAAGGCGAGCCGTACATATGGACCAAGCAGGAGCTTGGAGAGAAATATCGATCCATGGGCCCGTATGTTGCTGCGGCCCAGTTGTTCCAGGATCCGAAAATGGACAGCGCCCAGGGCTTCCGGGACGAATGGGTTCGCTACTGGCAGGGCCGAACAGCCACCAACCTGAGTGTATACATCCTGGTGGATGCAGCCAACGAGAAGAAGAAAGAGAATGACTACACCGTTTTTGCGGTCATCGGTCTGGGGGCGGACCAGAACTACTATATCATCAAGTGGATCCGTGACCGGCTGAACCTGACCGAGAGAGCAAACGTGTTGTTCAAGCTGCACCAGGAGCACCGGCCGGTTGTGGTGGGGTACGAACAGTACGGCATGATGAGCGATATTCACTATATGTCAGAGCGAATGTCGCAGACGAATTACCGGTTCTCGATCAAGAAGATGGCCGGCAGGATGCCGAAGAACGATCGTATCCGGCGGTTGGTCCCGGCGTTCGAGGACGGCAGGGTGTGGATACCAGAAGATTGCTGGCACGTAGATTACCAGAATCGCAATATCGACATGACAAAAGAGTTCCTGCAGGAGTTCCGGGATTTCCCGTATTCCGAACATGACGACATGATGGACGCAACCAGCCGGATCATGGACCCCGACCTGGGCGCCGCGTTCCCGCAGCCAGAGACAGCGAACACATCAACAGACACAGACGGCGAATGGAACCCTCTTGACTTCTGAAACTTTTCCTTGACGCACTTCCAGAGTGCGTATATAATGCACTTAGAAAGTGCATAGGAGGCACAAGGGAATGAAAAAGATTATTGACGGTTTACGATTCGACACAGGAAAAGGGATTGAGATTGGCACGGCGAGCTATGGCAACCAAGGGGACTTTGAGGCGTGGGAAGCGACGCTGTACAAGACGCCTCGGTCTGGCAGGTTCTTTATCGCCGGAAGCGGCGGCCCGATGTCGCGGTTCTCGCAAAGTATTGGGCAGAACCAATGGAGCGGCGGAAGCGACATCATTCCCATGAGCGAGGACGAGGCCCGGGAATGGGCGGAAAATTACCTTGATGCGGAGGTTATTGAAGAGCACTTCGAGGTGGAGGACGCATGAAGCGCTTCCAGGACGAGGTGTTTCCCTACGCTTTGTTCTTTGTTGGGCTGTTTGCCGGTTTGTTTGATGAAGTCCGGTTGGTAATCGGAATACCTATCCACGAGATGGGTCACGTGTTTGCCGCCTTTGCTACCGGCGGGTACGGTGGCTGGGACGTGGTGAGCTGGAACCAGGCAATCACGTACGGTGGCAACGGCGTGGTCATATATGCCGGTGGTGTGTTCTTTGAGTTGATCTTCGGGACCGCCGTGGCGGCGGTACTTGTGATGTACCGCCGTGCTACGTGGTTGGCTGGTATCCTGTTTGCAAACGGATACCAAGCGGCGGTATGGGCTCACGACCAGCAAGACTGGAGCTACCTTCGCCACTCATACCCGGCGGCTGAAAGAGTGGTCACCCAGACGTTGGATATCATGATGGTAGTATCACTGGTGATAATCGTTGGGGCATTTACTGTGTCTATCGCGAAAAGACTCCACTATTTGACACACTACACAGCTGTATCGTAAACTAATGTTAAGCATGGGGGTGCGTACCTAACGGAGGTGTGCCCCATGCGACCGCTAAACAGACCAGCCTCACAACAAGAACAAGCAGTAGAAACCGCAGCCTCAAACGTGTTCGACCTTCAGGGGTTTGAAGATGGGTTTGGCGCGAATCGAGACCCCAAAAGAAAACCTCCGGGCGGCGGATGGACACAACCGACCCTGCGAGATGGAGCGGAATACCAAACCGGCGATGTGAGGATCAAGAAAGCTGGTGCTACTGGTGGGTTTTTCAATAGCAACAATGTGGCCGAGGACTCCAATGGTGAACGAATAGAGATAGAGGTCTATCGTGACGGTGGATGGCAGAAGCCAAGCAGCGACCAGGAGGCCAGCCGGATCATGGGGATGATCGTGCGGCAATCTGAGTCTGAGAATGCAGGGCCGGAAAATAAAGGCCCCTCTATGTTTACGGACATCAATGACGTGGACAGGCGTGCGTTTATAGATAAGTTCGGCAGTGATCGAGGGCAGCAATATTGGGAGCGGTATTTACAGTTAATCCGCCGATCAGACGAAGAGGCGTTGCAGTTTGCGGGGGAAATGTTCGGGAGGTCTGAAAAATGACCGAAACCGGACGGGAGATCCTGGAAAAGAGGGATCACCTCGCATCAGAACGTACCGTGTGGGAATCTGAGTGGCGAGACATTACCCGGTTTATCATCCCTCGACGATCGATATTTGATGACAGCAAGGGACGGGGCGGAAGAACCGGGCAAGAGATGTTCGACGGGACCGCTGTAAGCGCCCTAAATCTGTTGGCCAACGGACTCATGGGGTATCTCATGGGACCTATGCTCCGGTGGTTCAAGCTGGGGGTTCCCGATCAGCAGACGATGGACGCCCCAGGTACCAGGCAATGGTTAGAGTTTGCCGAGAACGTACTGTACGCGGACTTTTCGCGCTCTACGCTATACGAAGAGGGCCTTGAGTTCTTTAAGGACGGGGGATCCGTCGCCACCGCCACCATGTATATGGAAGAGGATATGGAGGATGGACTTCCTTTCTTCTCCACGCGTCACCCGAAGGAAATATATCTGGCGGCCGACCGCCGCAACAGAATAGACACCGTTGTACGTGAATACTGGATGGCCGCACGCCAGATGGTCCAGGAGTTCGGTGAGAGTCGTGTGCCAGACCAGGTGCGACTGAACGCGAAAGAGGATCCGTACGTTAAATACGAGGTAGTTCATGCTGTGTTCCCCAGAACGGACCGCGACGTTACAAAGATAAATAGCCAGAACAAAAAGTGGGCGTCGGTGTATGTAGACGCGACAACCGGTGAAATACTGAGGGAGTCCGGGTTTGATGAGATGCCGTACGTCGTGTGGCGGTGGTCGACAAACTCAGACGAGCTGTACGGCCGAGGCCCTGGACACAATGCGCTGGTATCTGTGAAGCGGGCCAACGCAATAGCTCGCGACATCATGCAGTATTCACAGCTGACCGTCCAACCGCCGCTTAACGTTCCAGAACAGATGCGAGGCAGGGTAAAGATGATACCCAAGGGCCTGAATTACTATTCCAGCCCTGATAGCATTATCGCCCCTGTTCCGCTCGGCGGCAGTTACCCTATCGGGTTAGACCAGCAGAAAGACATTCGTAGCATAATTGAGGACGCATTCCTTGTTGATTTTTTCCTCATGCTCCAACGGGCGCCGGATAGGATGACCGCAACGGAGGTCATGGAACGCCAGGCAGAGAAGGCCGCAATACTGGGCCCGATCATCGGGCGTATCGAATCTGATGTCTTGGATAAGGTGATATCGTTGGCATTCAGACAGGCTATGCGTGCCGGCAGGATACCTCCCCCGCCACCGTCCCTTCGAAGCAAGGGCGCAAAACTCAAAGTTGAATACATCGGACCTCTAGCGCAGGCAAACAGGAAGTTCCATATGCGCCAGGGCATTCAGAATGCCCTGGAAGGATTCCTGCCGTTGATACAGTTCCATCCGCAGCTGCAAGGGCTCCCGAAATGGGAGGAGTTGGGGCGCGAATCGCTGCAGCAGGGCGGCATGCCCGCGAAGCTGGTGAGGGACAAGCGTGAGTATAAGCAGTGGATGGAAGAAATGCAGAAAGCAAAACAGGCCCAGGACCAACGAGAGCAACAGCAGCAGGTTGTTCAGAACGCAGATAAGCTGGGGCGATCTCCGGAGCCGGGCAGTCCAATGGATGAGTTAAACCAGCAAATGGCAGGGTCAATGCAAGAAGCCCAGGGGGTAATGCGGTGATCAGGTGGTTGCGAAACCTGACAGACGGAACGGTGGAAGGTGAAACACCACCACATGATAAGGAGGTCCGGAAAGTTTACCGGCGGGTATTTTCCGGAACAGATGGCCAGGAAGCACTGGTGTATATCCTTACGGATCTTGGGTTTTTTGATGAGCTGAAAGACCCAAAGACCGGCGCCTCGCTTGCGGGCGAAGCGCTGGTGCGAGCAAGCGCCCTACGGGACTACTCTCGCAGGTTACTTGAACAGCTTGGGGTGCTCCACGAAGGAAACGCCCATGAGTTGGTTAGACAGATGATGAATCTCCCGGTATGGGAGAAGAAAGAGCGATAGGAGGAAGAATGGAAAACCAAACTGCAACGAATCCGCAGAGCGTGGACGAACCGTCGATCATCCCGAGTGATGAAGCGGCCCCACAGAGCGAGGCGGGCGACTCAACGCAGAGCGGGGGCGCGGAATCTGATGTGACCGGGGGTGCGGACGCTCAGGGGACGCCGGAGCCGCCGAAATGGGTCCATCAATTGACCGGGGAACTGAAAAGCGACGAGCGAGTGACTCAGCACCAGAACCTGAACGATCTGGTGTCGGAATACCTGCAATACGCCGGAAAGACCGATCGATTGGTAGAGCTGCCAGGCGACGACGCAGACGACGAAAGTTGGAATCAGTTTGTCAGTAAGATCAGGCCGGAAAATCCCGACGATTATCGGCTGCCGGATCTGGACGGTGTTGATACCGGACAGTTTCGGCGAATGGCGCATGAACAAGGGCTGACACAACGACAGGCAGCGGCGCTCCAAAAGCAGCTGTCAGACTCGGAGGTGTCACGTAGCAACCTGGTCAAGCAGGACCGGGCGGAGCGGCACAAGCAGCTGAAGCAGGAGTGGGGAGACAGTTTTAACTCCCGTGTCCATGAAGCACAAACCGCATTTGCCCAGATAGCGAAGACTCTTGGTGATAACGAGTTGATACCCCGCATCCAAAAGACCGGATTCGGTTCTGACCCGGATGTTATGCGCGTATTTTACGGGATATGGCAGATGATCAAGCCTGATACGCTGGTAGAAGGGAGCATAGACGGAGATAAAGGAACGTCTGTAGCTGAAACCTACTACCCGGAGACCAACTTCGACTCCTGATCGTACAAAAACGATTAACAGGAGCTGAAACATGGCTACTTTTAGTGATGCGCTTGACCACTCACTGGTTGAGCTTGCGAACCGCATGCAGGACAAGCGCCTGCAGGACATCCTCTTGAAAGCCTCTGAGCAGGAAATCTTGGGGGATATGCGCTTCAAAGAAGCGAATGGCGGTGTAACCCACCGAGAAAGCACTTTTGAAAACTTGCCCCAGGGTGAGTTTGGGCCTCTCGGGGGTTTCTATGGTTCCGGAAAGGCGACCGCACGGCAGGTTGAGGAGCAGTGCAGCCACATGAAGCTGTATTCCAACGTGCCGGTTGATATCGCCAAGGCCAGCGGCAACCCCGCTGCGTACCGGAAGAAAGAAGACGATGCGGTTGTTGAAGGTCTGACCGAACAGGCAGCGGAAATGCTGTTCTACGGGGACCGAACAACCAACGTCTTTGAGCCCCTGGGGCTTGCGAACCGCCTGAACGCCCTGAGCCTGGACAACGTCCTTGGTGCCGGCGGAGACGGAGATAGTGACGGACTTACCTCTATATGGGTAATCAAACAGGACCCCCGGGCATTCTTCGGTATTTACCGTCAGGGCATGCCTGCCGGACTCAATACCCGAGACCTGGGAGAACAGACACAGCTGGATACCGACTCTGGGAAAGAACGGCAGATCTACAAGAGCCTGTACGAATGGGAGATGGGATTCATGGTCCGGGACCCACGGGTTGTGTACCGAATCGCGAACGTCCCCGTTCCGACATCGGATCTGGATGAAACCGCGTTTGCCAAGTGGAACCACCTGCTTGTCCGGATACTGAACACCGTTCCCAAGCGGAACAGCGGGCAGATGCGGATTTACTGCAATGCCGACGTTCTCACCCAGCTGGATATCATGCAGCTGACACGTGGAAACATGAACTATACCCCGGCCAGCCCAGACGGAAAGGTTCCGGCTGCGTACCGTGGCATACCGCTTCGGCGCGTCGACGCCCTGCTCTCCACTGAAGATGTGGTGGTGTAAGGAGGATTGAGAAAATGACTCTTGATCGAAAATTGTTTTCTGAGGACCAAGCCGTTACCGACACCGCAGTAAGTGAGAACAAGCTGCGGTTTCCTGGTGGCGGGAATATTGGAGATGGCCAGAGTGTACGGTTGTACGCACAAATCACTGCGGACTTTGCTACCTGTACCAGCGTACAGGTGCAGCTGCAGACCAGTGCGGATGACTCCACCTGGGTCACTGTGCTGGAAGGGCCTGTTGTAGCCGTGGCTGACGCTTTGGCTGGCAAGGTTCTCCTGGAAGTTTCTGTCCCGAAGGGCATGCTGGAATACCACCAGCTGAACTACGTAGTTGCAGGAACCACCGCAACGACCGGCAAGATCACTGCCGGGTACATGCCCGCTCCGTAAGGGGCGGCATTCTTTGAGAGGAGGATACGCGAATGACGGTAAAAACAACGGTGAAATGCTTCTTTGCGGGGAGACTTCGGTCTCCCGGCGAGGAGTTTGAAATCCCGAATCGGGATAAACGGCTGATTCCCAGCCATGTAGAGGTGGTCAGCTCCGGAAAACGGACGCCGACGAGCACAAGCAAACCCCAGGAGGGTTAATCTATGGATGCACTCGGGATCGCGAACACAGCGCTCCGGATGTTGAGTGAGCGAGCGATAGCGTCATTTGACGTCGATAGCACAGCGGCCCGGGTGTGTCTTCTCAACTTTCAGCCTGCGATTGATGAAGTTACCAGTGAGTTTGAATGGACCTTTGCAAGGGCAAGGGCCGGTCTTATACGAGACGCAGATACGCCGAACTACACAGAGTACAGCTATGCCTACACGCTGCCGGATGACATGATCACACTTCTGTCATTGTCGACGAAGTCATATCTCATTGAAGGCAGCTTGGTGTATACCGATGAAACTGACCCGGTTGCGTTGTATATACGCAGGCTTACAGAGGTGAGCGATGGCGTTCCCCGCATTGTCCCAGGAGTAATAATTCCAACGTTCTTCGAGACCGCCGTAGCCACTCGGTTGGCGGCTCGAATCAATTTGAGCCTGACCGGTAAGGTTGAAATGGTGAACGCCATGCAGGCGGAATATCAGATGGCCCTGCGGAAGGCACAGAACTTTGATGCGATGCAATCTCCGGGGATACTTCCGGAAGAACAAACGGAGCACTGGGAGGAAATCCAGTGAGACAGCGGGTCCTTATATCAGATTTCTCGCTCGGAATGCTCTCGGAATCCCTTGCAGGGCGCGTAGATGTTGGATTGCAGCAAAAGGCAGCAATCGAGATATCGGGGTTCGTCATCAGCCCAGATGGTGGACTGCGCCGCCGTCCGGCGACTCACGGCGTCGTGCGAAATATGGGGATAACACCACCGGGACCATCCTTGCTGGAGGCTGGAACGATCCCTGGGTTTGTAGCGGTTCGGAAGGGCGAAACAGACGATCAGGAATTGCAGCTTATCTGGATACAGGAAGACCCGATAAACCGCCTGGTAGCACGGTCTACAGACGACGGATCCGAAGCGACCCTGGCAAGCGAGTCATATCCAGGCGTTGGCTTACGGGCGACGCAGACATTCTACGCGGAGCCGACGGCATCAGTTGAAAACCAGCATGTATTTATATCAAATCCCCACACAGGAAAAACCTGGGATGTTGATCTGCACGCGGTGTCAGCGACGGAGCGAGACGATCCAGAGTTGGCGACGGTCTATCAAAACCGGCTGATAATCATAGATACACGATGGGGCAAAATCGCGACATCTGTACCGCTGGACATGCTCAACTTCGACACGACCGAGGAGGTGGCTATCCCCGGGACAGACCCTGTTGAGTATGAGACGATAGAGACGGGCGCCATTGTTGCGTATCCTGATTTCTATGGTGCGGAGCTGGTCCGATGGATGATCACATCCGCCGGCAGACTTTTAATCGGCACAGATCGTGCGGAATACGAGGTCACATCCACAGAAGGCGTTTTGTCGACCGACGTTGGCGGGTTTGTTGTACAGCAAGTCAGTAAGATCGGCGCGGAAGACGCCGTACCCGCCGGTAATGCAGTATTGGTACGCCGTGGATCAAATGTCTCGCGGATAAAATGGTCTGATCAGTCACAGGGGTACGAGGCATCGAGCCTGAACGCATTGGTTGGAATGAATAACGTTATTCATGCCCAAGGCATTGAGGCGGGATCTCATATGTTCATCCTGGTGCTGGACGAAGACCAGAATCTTTATTGCCGCACAGAATCAATGTCGACGGAGGTTGTGGGTTTTAGCCTGCTGATGGAGGGAGTCCTTTGGTTCACCGTTGTTCACGATGAAGTGTTTGTGGCAAGGGAAAGCTACGGAGCTGTCGGCATAGAAACGATACCGCTCTCTTCGTTGTCCCATCCGTCAGGACGCCCAGCGGTGCACCAGAAGCTGTCTCGATACAACAATATCGGCGGTGATCGCGGTGAGTACTACACAGTAACGGCCGACGGCATTACAGATGGCCGGTATCCTGGGTACTCCCTGCCGGGCGGGACGGTGGTGAGTGTATGGAGGTTTACCGGATCCGGGTGGGAGTACTTAACAGATGTATCTACATCGTCAACCGGGGAGCTGGGTATCGGAGTCGCTGACATAGCGGCGATGGTACGCCCTGACTCAATTCTTCTTCTGGGTGATGGGTATATCGGAGGGTATCCGCTTGGATACCCCGGGATGGTCCTGGGTGATGGGATAATTGGCGGGCCGCGCATGGGTGTGGCGTCTGACTTTGACCCGATATATTTATGGGTCCATGACTCTGAAGCATCCTTTACGAGTCGGGTTACGACGTTTCCTCTCCAGGTTGGCGCCAGCCTGAGCGACACTAAGTATGTCCGATCAGTTCTGGTGTGGGTAAAAGACAGTGGATCGTTTCGCTGCCGTATAAATGACGGACCATGGGAATTGTATGAAACCGACGTTCTGTTTAGCGGCCCGGTGCGGTTTGTGCCGGAATCATCGCATTCGTTGGTAGTCCAGGTGACGATAGAGTCAATCGGAACGAACCCGCTATCAATCTACTCGATAGAAGCGGAAGTGGAAGTCGGGGAGGTGTAGCGTGGGACTCTTTGATATTGACGCCCTGTTGAAAGATACCGGAAAAGAGCTCGGAAAGTTTGGCCGTGACGTTGGCGGCCACGCTGAAAATGTAGGGGACGCCGTATATGACGCCGGAAGAGATTTCGGAAAGTCTTTTGAGTCGGCGGTGAATGATACAAGCAACCTAAGTATTCCGTTGGTCTTGGCACGCGGCACTGAAAATCTAGATCGTTTTGGACACTGGGTTGTAGGCGGAGAGGATCGAGACAGAGCAAATAAGGAAAAGCGAGACAAACGGCGCGAGCTCAAAAGAAAAGAAGAAGAGCGAAAAGAGGCGGCAAAAGCCAGGGTGTCCGAGCAGGCTGAAGAGGCTCGGGCTGCGACGCGCCTTGATCAGCAGGAGATTGAGGCTACATACAAAGACCGGGTAGATAGTCTGGAACTGCAACGAGACCAGCAAATAGACGAGATTGACGATGCCGTTGAACAGGCCCGAAGGGACCGTGTTCTAAAACTACGGCAGCTGAAAAGCGATTTCAACGCAGAGCGGGAGCGACTGCAGAACCTTGTTAAGGACTCCGCTAGTGACATGGCTACGCAGCTCGTGGATGCAGAAGCCGACATACAGACGGTTCAAGACCGGATGTACGGGACAGATGATGACATCGGCGATATCGGAAGGATTAACCAACGGTCAGATCAGGATATAGCCGACCTTAAAGAATCGTATAACACAAAGCTCAACGGTCTGCTGTCTACGTACAATCAAAATGTTGCGCTGTACGATATTGCAAAAGAAGAAATAGAGAACGATTGGAAGTTTGCCGTTACCGTAGAGACGGCGGCCCGGGACGACGCCATTGCGTTGTATAAGAGGGAAGATGCCCTGGCGCTTAAAAGACTCACCGCAGAGAAAGAGAGCCATACAGTAGCCCTGGGAGAGCTGGAGCGGAACCGAAGACGGTCACAGGTAGAGATAATCCGAGAGTTCAACAAGTCCGGTCGTACCGTGGCGTCTCTCGGGCTCCGAGGCGGATCAACGGCGGAGAAGCTGCTTACTCGCAAGATTGAAGAGCAGCGACACGTAGACGATACGATAGCCGCAGAACGCCGACTGAAAGAGATCGACCACGATCTGAATAAAAGCATTATCAATACAGAAAGAGAGCGCCTGGAGGTGGACCGTGATAATGCACTTCGTGATTATCAAACGAACATCGGGAAGCTGGCAGACGACAAAAGAACAGCGATAGAGGCTATAGACGAGAAGATCAACGGAGCGGAAGAGACCTATCGTATTGGGGTAAAAGAGCTCACCGGCGTGGATCCTGGAGAGCTGGACCCAGAGAACATAGGCGACTCGTTCTGGGATAACGATAGCTTCTGGGGCAGCGAGACCGGCGGCGCGTACGGCAGCGACCTCAGAAAAATACAACAGCTTCGGGATGACTCGGTACGCGGCCTGGAGCGAGAACTATCAGACCTGCAGACAGCATATGACCGATTGGAAAGGGATCTTCAGACAGCTCATGACCGACTGACCAGGGATGTGTACGGAGAGTTCAACGAAGACGGCACCCGAAAACTCAACGAAGATGGAGAAGCGATAACCGGCAGGATGGGGTATCTCACAGAGTCATATGCAAGCTCCCGCGAGGCGGTTGCGAATGTCTGGGGAGATGTCAAGGCCGCAGCGGCACGAGACCGGCGGTACATCATTGGTGAGTTTAACGACGACGGAACCAGGGCGGTTGATGAGAACGGCCAGGAAATCCTTGGACGATATGATATTGAGCTCAGGTCACTGAATAGTCTGCATGAAATTACGCTGGAGCGAATACAAGGGAAGTTTGGAGAGATAGATACAGCGGAGACGTGGGGGCTTGAGAGTCTGGAGTTTGACTATGATCTGAACTTACTGGGCCGCGAATACAGTGAAGCGTCCAGGGCGTACGAAATCGCACGACAGGAACCGTCGGTATTTGACCAGGCAGTTCGGTTCGGAATGATCGCGCTGAATGTTGCTGCGTTATAAGGGGCGAATGAATGAGTGATCTTGCACGAACAATGGGGCGGATAGCAGATATCGGTGAGGTCGGGGTACAGGCACTGCGGACCTATCGAGTGATAGAGGCGCGACAGAACGAGTCGAAGTACATCGATTACACCGTGGAAGCCACCCGCCGATTCGATGAAATGTTTCGAGGGTTTCAGGAGAACGAAGAGTTTGACCGGTATGGGTCGATATTCGATGAAACGGTAGAGGCGATCCGGTCTGACGTGTTCAGTCAGGCAGAAAACCCACGGCTGGCTGAATCACTGGATCAGTGGTTGACGAAGAATTCAGAGCAGGTGCGGCAAAACGTATCTGATACCGCGTTTAATCGGCAACAAACGCAGATGATAGCAAAACTCCCGGAGAAACTTGAGGAGGCACGAAGCTATCAGACCCGAGAGATGCAGGAGTTGGCCATACAATCGACGGTCGAAAACTACGTTGGCAACGGATGGATTGATGAGAACAAGGGCGCAGAGATCCTGCGGGCCGAGTACGGCAGAATCAGGCTGGATAAAGCGACTGATGACCTGGTGGGAGTATTCCAGAATGAAGGATATGACAACGCGTTCAGGTGGGTGCACTTCGAAAGCAATCTGAGTGGGGATGATAAGCGTCAGCTTGACTCCGTCCTGGGGAACTTGCAGCGACGGAAGTTGGCCGAGGATGCACGGCTTCAGGAAAATGAAGACTTGCAGTTTTGGCAGCGATTCCAGGAAGGTCAATTGACGATCCAGGACGTTCGGCGGGCCTCTCATCTATCAAGGTCACAGCGCGAACACTGGGAGCGACGAATCCAGGAGGGAAACAGCACAGCCGGCACGACGGGCGCGACAGAAACAACGGACGAGGGCAAAAACCTTGTGGCGCAGTTTGTACATGACATCGATTCGATGAGCCGGGATCGCAGCAGAATCAACGACGATATAAACAAAGCCCACCTGAATGGCGAGTTGTCGTGGCCTGATGCCAGGCGGCTCCTGGCGATGAAGCCGATGGAAGACCAACTAGGTCCGGTGTGGGAGATATTTGATTCCCATGTCCAGGACGCCAGCGTATCGGGTGCGGATAAAATTAGACTACAAAGGGAACTGCTTGAACGGCTGGTGAGCCAGTATTACCGAACAGATGAAGACGGCAACCGCGTACCCCGGCGGGAGTTCAGGACAGACCATTTAATGGAGGCTGCGGAAAACTTCATCAGCAAGAAGATACTTGAAGAAAGCTACATGAAGATGACCCACCGTGACTCCTATAGGCTTGAGGCCGATGAAAACATATTCAATAGACACAACAGCTCCGAAGATAACCTTCGGGCAATCGATAGCGGGCAGATTCGCGGGGTGGTCCAGGACTATCAGGACGTTCTTGATGAGATGAGCTATGGCCATCTCCGATTATTTGAGCAACTCCCCCAGATTGAAGGTGCGCAATTCAGGAGATTCGACCTGGATGGACGCCCGTTGTTTGAGGCGGTAACGCCGAGAGGCCCGGCGGTGGTGGGGTTCTTCTTGAAAGATCCGTACACCGGTGTGGAATATGAAGATGAGACCCCATATATGTATAGCACACCGCTGCAGCGCTGGGTGCTACTTCCGGATGGAACCCCGGTTAATGCGACCGGAGGAGGGGGACGGCAGGAGCAGGGCGTGCCAAGGTCCCCTGGTGAAACACAGCTGAGGATGCAATGAGCGATTTTCGAGACCAGAGCCAACTTCGGGAAATACCGATGCAGTACGAAGTAGGGCTGCCTCCCGGCTTGCAGGAGCCCGCAAAGCAGCAGGCCCCCACGGCCGCAGCGCCGCGCCTGGCCGAGATACCGTATCAAACAATCGCTGAAGCCCCACCGGCCGCAATGGAGGACCGGCGGTCGAATCTGATGGAGCTCCTGGACGAAGCAGGCTACCCCGGAGAAGAAGGAACCGCCAGGGTTGGCGTGGCAATGTATTTGTCTGAACACATGAACATGGAGCCGCGATTTGTATGGAATAACCTGGATCACGCAATCGAGGAATACTACGGATCAAAGGTACCTGCCCGGACGGCCCTGCAGTACATCGGAGACAGTTGGAAGAGAGGGCAGATATCGCTTGAGAGCAACATGATCCTGGCGGAGTCTCTGGCAGACGCCGCCCGGGGAACGTTTAATGAAGAGGCGTGGGCGGAATATCAAGAACTGATACAGCAAATGCCGCCGGCTACGCCGGATGAACAGCGGTGGTTGGCCCGAGCAATTGGCGACACTGCAGAACAGGGGCCACGGATGATGAACAGCATCCAGCGTGGTGCTCAAATGGGCCTTATGACCGGATTGGCGACGGCGGGCGCCGCCAAGATTGCCGGACTGCCGTTGATAGCAGGCCCTCAAGCTGCATTGGGCGGAGCCCCCGCATACGCATTATCGGTGGGTGGCGCCTTTGCTTACGGATATGCCCATGGGCAGAAAGTAGGATCATTGTCACAGCTTGCTCTAGGGTACGCCGGGGGGACCTTCGGCGAGATCATGAACAACCAGGGCCCAAACGGGGAGCGTCCTGACCCGCAGATTGCAGCAGCGGCGTCAATGGGCGCTGGTGTTTTGGCATCACTCACGGAGATGTGGGCGTGGAGCCAGATACCCGGGGCAGACAAGATCATAAAATCAGCACGTACCACCGCTCTACGAAACTCCCTGATAAACGGAGCGTTTAACAACGTATACACGAACGCCGTAGCAAAATACGGATGGGGCGTTGGAGCCGGGATCGTGAACGAACTCGCCCAGGAATCGGCTCAGGTTGCCATGACCGAGCTTACCAAGGTGATCGATCAGGGCGTAAACGACAACGAATGGGACCGGTATACCGCAGACCAGGTGCTGGAGCGCATGGGCGAAATCATCCAGAAATCTGCAAACTCATACGCAATTATGGGGTTGCCGGGAACGACGGTGAACGTACTATCTGGAGCCAGGGCGCAGATTGAGCAGCACCGGCAGGAGCAGCTGCAAACACAGGCGCAGCGAGATGCGATGATAGAGGCGGAATCGCGGTCTGTGGTGAATGAAATCCAGTCCGTTGATATCAATGAGCGAATAGCCGAGCTGGACCAACGGGAAGAGCAGGCATACGCCCGAGCATCTGCCGATCCAGAGGCGGCGGTGATCGAGATCCTGCAGATAGAAGAAGAGCGGACGGACATAGAGCGGCAGCGTACAGCGGTAGCAGAGCAAGTGGTAGCCGACGAAACACCCGCTTGGCAGATGACCCGGGATGAATATGAAGCAACGCAGCAACCGGGACACCAGCCACGGTATTGGTCACAGACTTCAGAGGCACAGCGGTGGCAGGAGCAGGTAAAAGAGCGATTCCCGGACTACACCGACCGAGAAGTAAACGCCACCCTGTTCCTGGCAGAGATTGCCGCCGGACAGCAAGGGGTGACGCCGGATGCGTTCCTTCGCACCCAGTTCAACGATCGTATTATTGCAACAGAAGCACATACCCAGCAGGCCCGGGAGGGAATGGCCACAACGGTCCAGGCGGATATTGACCAGTCTCTGACCCCGGACCAGGCGTTACAGCGGGTTGATCAAAATGTCCTGGGAGCGACAGTGTTCCAGGACGGAAAGGCGTTGATCCACCTCCTGGATACCGCAAACCGGTCTACCCTAATCCATGAAGGCGGACATATTATCCGCCGGAGCCTTGCGCCGGATATGCAAGCCCAGGCTGATCAGCTGTACGGTGTTGCCGACGGAGCATGGACCCGGCAACAGGAAGAGCAGTTCGGACTGGACTGGGAAGAGTATATCAGAACAGGGGAAGCCCCCAGCGAAACGCACCGCGCTATATTCCAGGAACTGGCCCGTATCATGAAGCAGGTGTATCAGGCGGTGGTGAGGGGCTCTGATCTTACAAATGAGAAGCGCACGTTTTTTGATGAACTGATAAACCGTGCCCCCTTGGACCCGGAAGACGTTGCCGCTCAGGGTGGCGGGAGGATCGTCACCGCAGACGGAACTGAAGTTACTCAAAACGAAACCCAGGTTACCTCCGACGGAACACGGGTTCCGGCAACTACATGGCGGGAATCGCAATTCCCTGTGGTAGAGATGCCCCTGGAGGAGATCCAACTATCGGAAGAAGTTCAGCAGTTCAAGGAAGGGGCTGACGAATCCGGGGTGGTGGAGCCTCTTGAGGCCGGACGGTATGAACGTCTGGGCACTGCCCCGATAGTTGTATGGGAGCGCACCGACGGGACCCGGGAGGTTATTACCGGGCGCCACCGGCTGGACCTTGCCCGGCGGTCAGGGGAATATACGATCCCAGCCCAGGTGGTCAAGGAAACGGAGGGATTCACCCGGGACCAGGCCCTTCGGTTCGATGCAGAATCGAATATTCGGGACGGACAAGGGACCGTCAGGGATTATGCCCAGTATTTCCGGTCTACGCCGATGGACTTTGCTGCAGCACAGCAACAGGGTCTTCTTTCTCGGGCCCCGGGGCGGCAAGGATTTTCTATTGGATCGTATGCCGGTGACTCTCTTCACGCTCTGTATCGAAACGGAGAGATCGGCGCAGCAAAGGCGGCGGCAATTGCATCGGCGGCGCCGAACAATGACGCGGCTCAACGGGTAGGGATTGAAGCCCGCCGGCGAATGAACGCCGAAGAGCTCCACAACTTTGTCAGGTATGCAGCGGAGCATACAGACATAGACCCGGACCAGGTTGATCTATTCGGATCGGACGATTCTGCGATGCAGCAGGCGGAGACCCTGGCGAAGAGGGCGGCCAACGCAACCAGAGCAATCAAAGATGAGATTGCAGTACTTCGGAAGGCCCGGTCTCTTTCGACCGAAAAGGCCAGAGACACCCTGCGGAACGTCCTGGGAGACGTGAAGTTTGCAGATGACATAGAGCAGCACAACGCGATAAACCGCCGGATCGTCACCCTGGGGTATGCTCTGGAGCGTATGTCCGGGTGGGTCAGTGACCCCGATATCATGGCGTGGATTCGCGACGGCGCCGAAGGTGAAAATCCTGTTATTGCCGAGGCGATGGAGTCCGCGACAGAGAGCCAGGACCAGAACACTCTTTTCCAGTTGGCCCCCGAAGATACTGACGTAATATCACGGTACATCGAAGAACTGCAGGGACCTGATCCGGTTATCCAGACGATGATGGATACCGAGATAGATCCGGAGCATACCGAAGTTTCCCGGTATAGAGCGGAGTATATCGAGCGAAGGAAGCAGCAGACCGAAAAAGAGCTTGAGGTGCTGAAGAAAATCCAGGACCAGGGAAGCCTTGAAGGCATCGTGATGAAAAAGACCGGTGAAGAGCGGTGGCAAATGGCGCACCGGTCAACGAGGAAGCCGGGGACCTGGGAGATATCGTACTTTGACTACTTACCGAACGTCGGCAACACCGTTCCGGTAGGGCACACCGAGTATTCCACGTTTGAGAATATGCTACGTGAAGCACTGAACGCAGTTGATACCTTCGATAGAATCACCGTGGTTCCGGACACATGGCACACCGACCCAGACATACTATTCCAGGTATCCGCCTGGCATGGTTCCCCCCATCTATTTGACGAGTTCTCTCTACAGCATATCGGCTCCGGCGAAGGCGCCCAGGCGTTTGGGTGGGGACTGTACTTCACTGAGAATGAAGGGGTGGCGCGGGATTATGCTACTGAACTTGCGTTGAACCCCGACCAAAACACCATGGAAGGGGTCCGTGTTAGAACTCCGTTCTGGGATGTTGAGTATTACGAACGAACGAACGAGGGATGGGTTTCTGAGGCGGGAGACCTCGACCCAGACAGTATCGAAGCCGCAGCCATGAATATGCTGGCGGGAATCGAATTGCCAGAGAGGTTTGCTGACCGGGCCGACGAAGTTCAGCGATTCATCGTTCAGGAAGAGCTGGACGTTATGGGAAATCGGAATCTCTACCGCGTCACCCTGAACGAAAGCCGGGACGACCGGTGGTTGGAGTGGTCGGAGCCGGTTGCCGACCAGGTTCTTGCCGATATTTTTCCAGACAAGATTGAAGCGCTGAGAGCATACAACGCACTTGAAGAAAAATTGACAGCTCTTATGAATGAAGGGAATTTAGATTCCGAAGAATGGAATGCTACCCAGGCGGCAGCCACGGATATACGCAAAGCCAACCCTGGGATCTCGCAGTTATGGCAAGCTCAATCGGAGGGCCGCAGTCTCTACGATTATCTGTCTACAGAAACAGGCGGTGCAAAAGCCGCCTCACAGTTCCTGTCAGACCACGGCTTCACCGGCATAAAGTATCCCGTCCAGGGAACGACCAGGACCACCTACGACAAGGGCGCTAACTATGTCATGTTCAACGATGCCGATGTGAAGATAGAAGAGCGAATTCTTTTCCAGATGGTTGGAGAGAAGGCGAATCTATCTGATACGCAGGAAGCCAACCTGGTGCGGGCAAAACAGATGATCGGCAACGGCGTATCGCAGGAGCAGATAAAACGAGAGACCGGATGGACCCGTGGTTCAGACAACCGGTGGAGATTCGAGATACCGACCAGGAACATTAAAATACGCTCCGGGGTAATGGATACAGACGGCAAATATAATGGCCCCCTTGATAGGCTCATTGCGGCACCGAGCCTGTTTGATGCGTACCCGATACTTCGCGGACTGCAGGTCCGGGCCCGGATGGCGCTTGAGGCAACCCCTCGGGGAATGATGGAGGCTGACAGCGGGTTGTTCGATAGCCCCGACCCTGCCAATGACGTAAGGACAGGGGCGGTCACCGTATACGCCCAGGCCGGTAACACTGATGAGTTGATTAACGTTGTCCAGAATGCCGTCCAGAACGTGATTGAAAAAATCGAATCTTATGAAGGTGAGACGATAGGCGTCTCTCCGGGTGATATTGACGCACGGTTAGGAAGGACTCCAGCTCCTGCCGAAGATCAGATGACGCTGTTTCAGACCGCCGATCCGCCTGATTCGCCGAAGTTCAAAGCGTGGTTCGGTGATAGCAAGGTGGTAGATGAGAGCGGGACCCCACTACGGGTTTACCACGGGACGAGAGCGAATATAAAACAGTTTGAGCATACTTCCTGGGGGGATGTCGGGTTTCATTTTGGTACTATCGACGCGGCTACTGCGAGGCTGGAAGGCACCCGGGGTTACTCGCTTATCCCAGGGAAAGGAGTGGCATCCGAAACAGGCGAATCGATCATACCAGCTTACTTGTCAATCCAGAACCCACTACGTGTAACTGATCCCGGACTTTTCACCGTTGCCGACCCAGGGGATAACGTTTTCGCAATAGAGTTGAGGAAACTTGGCGTGATGGTGCGCGAGGGCGACAACAACAAGGAGTTGCGACAAGCCATCATCGACGCCGGGTATGACGGGATGGTATATGAGAACGAGCAGGAGGGCGGTGAATCGTATGTTGCGCTATCCCCCTCCCAGATCAAGTCCATCAACAATCGCGGAACCTGGGACCCTGCGGACGAGCGGATTCTGTTTCAGACCGACCTTGCCGCATACCACGGAACTACCGAAGAGAAGCTGACAAAGGCGCTGGACCTGGGCGGTATGCCGATGCCGTCAATCGCGATTCGACCGGCGGAATACGGATACTCTGACTTTGGGACGATCACCCTTATCGGTGACCGGAACATGATAGACCCGAAGGCCGACCGGGCAAATGAAGTGTACTCCGGCGACGCTTACACACCCAGGACCCAGACTACGCACTGGGATATGCGGCGGGAAGCCCTGTACGAACTGGGAAAGCAGCTGGACCAGATACGTGACGAGGCGGAGCCGGACAGGCTGCAGAGCCGGAGCACAGCGCTTTACGCCAGTGATATCGACCAGTACGCATCCCCCAGTGATCTGTCAGAGCGCTTGGATAACCACGCCGGGATGCAGACAATGTGGCTCCGGCAGGAAAAAGGGAAGGCGTACGAGCTCCCCACCAAGACCCGGGAGATACCGGCTGACAAAGCGGAGTATGGCTGGCAGGTAAAAAGGTGGACTGCTGCACGGGAGGAAAACGGGCTCCCGGCAAGAGAATACACGTTCGAGAGGTGGCAGCAGGAAAACAATGTTGAGCCTGTAGAAATGATTACGATTACCGAGCTGGACACGGACGCGCACCGTACATCCTTCGAGCAATACCAGGACGAATACAGGTTGTGGCTGAAGGAATACACGAAGGGATATTTCAAGAATCCCCGAATTGACCTGGGGAACAGGCGCGTTCCGGCGACCCTGGCAAACTTCGTAAAGGCGATGAAAAAAGCGGGCTCTATCGGCGCGGAAGACGCTGTGATGTTTGGGCCAGCACAGGCCAGAGCTCAGGCGAGTCGGCAGCTGAAATCTATCGACGAGATAAAAGAGCACGCAGAGAATGTTGTAGAGAACGGTGATTCTACCCAGTACTGGGACGAGATTGTAAAACCGATGAGTGATACTTACCGTGAGCTCGCCGTAGAACTGAACGACCGAGTTGTGTCGTATGGCGACGATGCTGGTATCGGTGTACGGATGGACGCTGGACAGGACGCATACCGGGCGGTCGGCGAGTATTTGTCCGGAGGACAGGTGCAGCAGCGACCCGAGCGCATGGCGAAAGCTCTTGAGGGTAACGGCTTTGCTGTCACAGACGAATTACTGTATACCGCCCTTGAGTTTGCGCACACCCTGGCGGATGCTCCGGTTAAATATCTTGAAGCGAAGCCACGCCGGGCAGTGATGATGGACGAGTTTAAGGCCGCTGTCATTCCGGCAAGCACCACCCCCGCAATGAAGGATCGTCTCCATGACCACGGGATACGGCTGTACGAATACACCGACGATGCAGACCGGAAAGCCAAGACCGCTCAGGCGATTGCAGACCAGCCGGACGTTCTCTTTCAGGAAGATGATCCAGGCGGTGCACAGCAGAATATCGGGCATGAGCAGATGGTAGAACGAGCCGTGGCCGGCGGACGGTTCGTCCCGGACCATGTACTGAAAGATTACGCCACCAGGCCCTGGGCGATTGAAGAGCTTGAATACCGACAGAGCCTGAGTGACGAAGCCCGGCAGTTCCAGACAGCAGGAGAGTTCGCGGAGTACATGGACGCGATGGATATGGAGCCGCGTCCGGCAGAGTATTACCACGATCTGTACAACGGCGCCCCAAAACTCAGTTACGCCGAACAGAACCGGAAGTGGGTGGACAGCCTGGATCAGACGGCAATACAGAGCTATCTATTGGAAGCCGCTATGCGGGACGAGGTTGAATCGCTCCCTCATCCGATACTGCAGACCGGAGCAAAGCGCCTCCGTTCCGGAAAGAATCTTTCTGAGGCGTACACAAAAAAGATCGTCGACCAGATCAGAGATAACCCCGGGGTGTACCGAGAGCTGTTCGCCGGGATCATGAAAGACGACGAGGCTCTGCAACAGATCGAGTTGGAACGGATTATGGACCCAACTGCCGGGGAGATCGAAAAACTCCGGGAGGCAAACCGGAATCTACGATCGAGAAACAAGAATCTCGACGAAGCCTACGACAAAATTACCGAGCAGATAGAGAGCCATAAGGCGTGGCTCCGACACGAGGAAGAGCGCACCCTTGCCGCAATGCAGGAAATAAAGGCGCTTGAGTCTGTCATAAAGTCTGCCCAGGAAGAAGCGCCGGCGGCGACAAAGCAGGCAGTGTCCCCCTACGCCGACGCAATCAAGAGCGCTAAGAAAGAGGCCCGGCAGAGCGAGCTACAGCAGAAGCGCCGCATGCTGGCAGAATCGAATGAACGTATCGCGAGTGTAAAACAGGAAATGCGGGAGATCTACCGGTATCGCGCCCAGGTGCAGCGGCAGATAAAACGCATTCTCTCCCCCCCGGCGTCGACGATCGACTATCACTTTGCGAAGCAGATACAGGAGCGTCAGGCAGCGGTGCGGGTTGGGTCGATATCCCAGGAGCGCCACCAGCGCATGCAGGGGCTTATGAACGACATCGGCAACGCGGAGATACGAAAGATAATTGACTCCGAACTACAGCGGCAGGACCTGAAGAAGATGACGCCGAAATCACTGGATGCACTGGATCAGGAGATAGAGCAGTTGCGGATTGAAGGGCGACGGATCCGGCAAGAGAAGCTGGCTCAGGAAAAGATGCTCCGGCGTGATGCAGCGCAATCGGTCATCGAATCCATTACTCAAGGCAAGGGCTTGGAGGCCATTGAACGGTTCGGCTCCCGGGAGACCCGGAAGAAACTGGAGAAAGGGAAGATATCGAAGGTGTTACTTAATACCCTCCGTCCAGAGCGGCTATGGAGGGCCCTGGACGGCGGTGAACAGGGAGCAGTCTATAAGTGGCTCTGGCAGGAAGTAAACCGGTCCACCGATGCAGAGTTGAACCAGACGCTCAAGCGGATAGATACCGGTGAAACAAAGATGCGTCAGCTGGGAATTGCTCCAAAGGACCTGGGGCGGATCATTAACATTGATAAGCACAGCTACACCGTAGACGAAGTTATCCATATGTATGTAGCGATGCAGGACAAGCAGAACGCAGCAGCTTTGGTCCACGGCAACAAGATACCTCTTGCGGTTGTGAATCAGTATATATCCCAACTGACATCCGAGCAGAAGCGCTGGGGGGACTGGATGGTTGAATCCTTTGGTCAAGACAACTTCGACCGAATCCAGGAAGTTCTGATCGACACCGAAAACCGTGGAATGGCGAAGGTAGCCCGATACTTCCCGATGCTCAGACAGGATCATTACGATGATTTTGCAAGCGAGGTGGCCGACTCCATTCTTCGGACCACCTGGGCGGGGCGGTCCGGGGTCAACAAGAAGTTCACTCTCGGTCGTATAAATATTGCCGCCCAGAACCAGCGCCCGATACGTTTGGGGGCTACCGCGATATGGCGTGACCAGACGGCCAAACAGGAGAAGTATATAGCCTCCGCCCATCTGGTACGCAGGCTCCGGGGGGTATTTGGTGACAAAGAGGTGCAGCGAGCACTTGTAGAAAATTACGGGACTGAGGCGAAGCGGATCATCGATAAGTATATCAACGACTTTACCAATCCGAATATTTATGCCAACCAGGACGGGTTTAGTAGGACGATGCGGATACTCCGGAATCACTATTCCGCAGCGGTCCTGGCGTACAATGCGACAACCGTGCTGAAACAGCTTCCGTCATCGTTGCTGTATTTGTCAGAGGTTGGGCCGCTTCACCTGGCGGCGTCCTGGGGTAAGTTTTTGGCAAACCCCATGAAGATGGTCCGGGAGGTTGAAGGTCGAGACCCTCAGGTGAAGGCCCGTTCTATGAATAGGTTCATGGAAGAAATCAAGCTCGCTGACAAGAGTAGGTATGAAAAAATCGTATCGCAGGTGGGAAACGCCGGATTCCTGGCTATCGCAGCAGCGGACAAGATGGCGGTTACCATCGGCTGGAAGGCGGTCTATGACGCGAAAATCTCACAAGGGCTCAGTGAAGCAGGGGCGATAGAGGCAGCCCAGACCGCTACACTGCGAACACAGCCGGCGGGGCGCGCAAAGGACCTGGCGGCGATTTACCGCACAGATAGCGGGCTCAACTGGTTTCTCATGTTCTCGAATCAGTTGAACCAGATTTTTAATCTCACTGTGTACGATCTACCAAACTCGATAAAGCGGGGTGAAGCCGCCAGGGCCTTCGGTATTATCTCTGGGGTGTCGATGAACGCGGTGGCCATGGGGGTGATTGCCAGAAAGAAACTCTGGGACGACGAATCGGAGCCAGAGGAACGGGCCGGGCAGGTGGGTGTGGACCTACTACAGCAGATAGTTAGTTCTGTCCCGGTAGTTGGCGGGAGCATCGTATCTGGAGCTCAGGGATATGGGTTCATGCGCGGCGTTGACCCGTTCCCTATGGCCCATGAAATCGGAGCACTGACAAGGGCGTTGTCCGATGGCGCTATAGATATGAGCGATGTAAAGAGTACCATCCGCCTCCTTGAGGCGGCGGGTACAATGGCTGGGTTGCCGGTAGTAGCACAGCGGAGGCTGCGAAACATGCTGCTGGACGACGATTTACAATTTGACGGACTTGATCCGTGGGAGCTCCTGGGAGGAGCCCCGGAAGAATAGGGGGAGGGAAACATGAAAGGACTTCCGAGTCAATGTAAAACAAGAGACGACTGGGTAAACGCGGCAGCGTACTCCGTGGGGAAGAGCGGCCCGGCGGCGGAAATGATCCGCAGGCTGCGGGAGCTGAAGGGTGGTGGCACGATGATGGTTTTGTCAGCCGGGGCGCCAGAGGATCCGGAAGAACAGACTCCAGATCATTTTGAGTCGGTATACGATCCAGCCAGTCCGGTAGCACGCTCCGGTCTATCGGGGGGTGATATAGATGCGATGATCGAAAAACTGGGAGGTGCCGCATGAGCGTAGAACGATTCTTGGTCGACGGAACAACGCCCACCACAGCTACGACGTTTAGCGAGTTGATGGACTTTATTCCGAGGGGTGGAAATCTTCTGGAAAAGGCTGCAGGAGAGGATAAGGTCACCCTGAAAAATGAGTCTGTTATCAGCATTAACAACCTGGGGTACAAGTCGTTTACCGCAAACGGGGACACAGAAGCAGGGGCAGATGACTTAGATACCGGCTCAGCATTTGAGGTTGGGACAGATTATTACGTGTACCTGTGTGACGACGGGGGTACGGGTGTCGTTGTCTTGTCAAAAAACTCAACGTACCCGGCAGGGTATTCGGCCCAGTCCAGCCGAAAGATCGGCGGTTTTCATTACGGGCACGTCAGGCGGGCAAACACATTGTTTATTCCAACTAACGGTTCTGATGTAGCGTTCGGCTCGGGGTGGGAGACAGCGGTCACCGTTGGGATATTACCGAACTCGGTATGGGACCTGAGACACCGCCCGAAGTGTGCGCCGGAAGGAATGGTGCAGATTTCCGACGATCTCTGGGTAGACATCTACCCCGCCAGCGTGAATGAAGCGGTGAGTTTTGAGGGTGCTACGAATGGGCTGCACATCGCTAGCGGCTCGCTGCAGTCGGTATACGGAGCCGTTCCGGCAACTGGGACAGAAGGTCTTAACTGGTATAGTTTTGTAGACTTGGGCGCACGCGCTGGGAAACGATTATTGAGCTATGAAGAATGGACCAGAGCAGCGTTTGGAAACCCACAAGGCGAGGACGGCGCCGATAATTACGGCTGGACAAAAACAACGAACACGGGAAGAGCTAGGGTTGGATGTCAGGTAGACCCTGCAGATGGATCGTATGACGGCGTAAGCGGCATAAAACCCTATGCGGTTAGTGCGTACAACATCTGTGATGCGGTTGGTAATGTCCAGGAGTGGACTGGATCTCTGATATCGAGGTGGGATACCGGTACTGAATTTGCTTGGAGGGACGTGCTCGGGACCGGTAAAGGACAGATGTATGGATATAATGATAATCAACTGATTGCCATCTTGGCCGGCGGGTACTGGCGCCACGGCGTGAACGCGGGTGCGCGGACGGCGCTCTTGAACCTCAGGCCGTGGAACGTGGACACGAGCCGCGGGGCCCGGCTGGCCTGTGACAGTCTGTAATCTGTCATCTGGGTATCTGTCTTATGAGTGAACCGCACAAGGGCGCGACGACGCGAGATTTTATCCTCTGGCAAAAGGCGGAGGATTTTATCGACTGGATATTTCCGATTCTCGACCGGTTTCCGAAACATGAAAAGTTTGCGCTGACAACTCAGATCAAGAATAAGTGCTACGGAATATTGGAAGAGATCGTCCGGACAAACAAAAGCCGGAACAAAGTCCCGGGCCTGTACGAGATAGATACCCAGCTTGAGCTGCTGCAATGGTTAATCCGGCACAGCCACAAACGGAAGTATTTGAGCCACAAGAGCTACGAATACGCATCGAAAAAAGTATCAGAGCTGGGCCGCATTATAGGTGGCTTGCTCAAAAGAGGGGCGTAATGTTAGCCGGCGGGAACTGGAACAACGGCGTGAACGCGGGTGCGCGGACGGCGATCTTGGACAGCGGGCGGTGGACCGTGGCCTCGAACAACGGGGCCCGGCTGGCCTGTGAGAGACGATTAAACAGACGTGCGTGCATTACGGTGCGCCACGCAGTGACAGACTGTCAGATTATTGCTCCTGGCCTACAAACCAGGCCGAACTATGTTGGCGTCACGCCTGCGGGCAGGGCGCTCTTTGAGGTTGCCGCATGACGCTATACGAGAAAGTGTACGACTACCAGAGCTTATACGAAGCATACCTCCGGGCAAGGAAAGAAAAGCGGTATCGCGGAGAAGTCATGCGGTTTTCGTACAACCTCGAAGAGAACCTGATTGACATACAGAACCACCTGATCTGGAAAACCTATAGCATCGGAGAATACCGTCGGTTTGTGGTTCATGAGCCAAAGACTCGATCTATTGTAGCAGCGCCGTTCCGTGACCGTGTTGTCCAACACAGTTTGAACGCGGTCATGGAGCCTCTATTTGAAAAGGCAATGATTCACGACTCGTACGCGTGTCGCCGTGGTAAGGGCACGCATGAGGCGGCGCGGCGCGTATCGCACATGATCGGCAAGCCGGACAATCGCTACTACCTCAAGGCTGATATACAGAAATATTTCTTGTCAATCAATCATGATACTCTACGGGCATGTTTCCAACGGCGAATCGATGACACAGACGTGTTGTGGCTCATCGACCAGCTACTTGAAAGCGATTCAGGAAGCGGTGCGGTTGGAATCCCTATCGGAAATCTCTTGAGTCAGCTGTCAGCAAATATCTATCTCCACGAGCTGGATCACCACATAAAGAATGAACTGGGGTATCGCTGGTACGTTCGGTACATGGATGATTTCGTGGTGATGAACGAATCAAAGCGCGAACTGCGATGGCTTCAAAACCATCTACACCATTGGCTTGCTGATAACTTGGGGCTGGACCTCAACACGAAAACACGCGTCGATCGATCACGACGAGGGATTGAGTTTGCAGGGTATCGGATCTGGCCGAACAACAAGCTCCTGAAGAAAGGATCGCTTCACCGAATGAAGCGAAAGGAACGCGCTTGGAGGAGGGGAAGAATGGATGATGATACATATCTTGCGTCCATTGGATCATGGATCGGGCACGCGAGAGACACGGCAAGCCATGTGGCGGTGGAGAGAATATTACTTGGATCGCTGCAGCACGCGGTCGGGAGGATGGGGTGACAATACGACAAGATCACTTAACACCGAACGAGTGGAGTCGGCCACAAAAGCCGCTCCTGTCTACGAAGGCGATCGTCATGCACTGGGTAGGGAATCCCAGTACGTCGGCGCAAGCGAACCGGAACTTCTGGGAGTCACGCAAAGACGGCGGCAAGGGCTACGGCTCGGCGCATCTAATCGTTGACGACAAAGAGGTGGTGGAAGCGATCCCTTTGTTCGAGATGGCGTATCACGTCGGGGCAAAGGACTACTCGCCGTTTGCCGTGGAGTTCCTTGGGCGATATCCGAACAACTGCACGATCGGCGTTGAAATGTGTCATCCGGACTGGACTGGCAAGTACACCGAGTCGACATGGCAACGGGCGGTTCGGTTGGTGGCGGATCTCTTGTTGGCTAATAAACTTCGACCGCACCATGTCACGACACACAACGCGATCACGGGCAAAGAGTGCCCCAGGTGGTTTGTTCATCATCCGGCAGAACTGGACCGGTTCCGGTGGGACGTGGACCTGCACATGAGGGAAACGACATGAGGAGGACGGAATGCAGACGAAAATCGTACTGGCGACGCTATCGACAGTTGCTCTCATCAGCGCTGGTGCTGGTCTGGGCACTGGGTGGATGTGGTGGGGTAGCGGCGCAGGAGCAGTCGAGTACCACGACTCCGACGCAGACGAGCGGCTGGGTGATCTTAGAGCAGGAGCGATGGACCGCACTGACGAATCTGACGCTGACGCTGGAAGGGCGGCTGACCGAGCGAGTGAATCAGGGCAACGAGTGGCAGAGGATGCTGGCCGAATCTCGGCGGAGTATCGAGCGCTTGGAGAACTCAGTAGTGAGATTGCAGGTGGACTTGCAGGAGATGCAGAACTCGCGAGACAGATGGCGGACATCATTAGAGCAGGAGCGCATCCTGTGGGACGCGGAGAGGTTGGAGATTACGGAACAGCGGAATCGAGCCCGGGAGCAGCGGAACACAGTGACGCAGCGAGCGGCGGTCCTGGAGCGGAGTAACCGGCGCAACAGGACTGCGTGGATGGTAGGAATTCCGGTAGCAGCTGCGACGGGTGTGGCAGCGGGGGTGTTATATGAGTCCAATAGATAATGGGTCTATGCGTGTATACCGGGACGCAGATTCGATCTTTCGTGATGAGCGGGGATTGCTACATATGGCGCATGTGACTTCTTTCATGTCGTCGGTGTCTGGTATACTAGTAGGTGCGGCTGGGCTGGTGGCGTTCTTCTTGCGGATGGACGGTGCTGTGTCGGTTGTGCAGATCGGGCTGGGATTGGTAGCAGCGGGTGCGGGCCTAGAGGGGTGGCAGACGCACAAAGAAAGCCAAAACCAAAAGGGGTAGGGCGTGGAACCGGAATTAGTAATTGAGGCATCAAAAATAATCATCCCGGCAGTCGTTGGGTTCGGCGTCGCGTCGTTGCAGCGCATATCCCGAAATCGAAAAAAGCTGTACGACCTGCTGCAGCAAAATAGCGAAGACGTTTCTCGGCTACTGAGAGTCCAGGAGCGGTGGGGTCAGCAGTTTCGAGTTCTTTTTATAGTTCAGAATAAGCAGATCCAGGCGCAACGGGCGACGCTGGAAGTCGTGTCAAAACAATCGGACAACGGCAATGTTGTCAGTGCGCTTCAGGCGCTCAATGAAGCCGAAGCGGCAATGCACAATCACTCTACTATCGGGTGGGGATGCCCACCGTCGACGTGACCCTTACGACGGGATACCAGCTGCGTTGTAACAGCGTGGTGAGCGTCAATCACCAAGTCATCACCTGAATTCCGGTGCATTTTAAGTGCACTTTTGACATCCACGCCTACCGGAAATGCCAAGAATACCACATAATACTGGAGATTCAAGGCGGTTTCCACCAGCCAATCCGGTTAATCCTTCCATCATTCGATTCTGTTAATCACCAAGTCGTTGGTTCGAGTCCAACCGGGGGAGCTTTTAAAGCCTGTAGGCGTAACAAATTACGCGCCTATGGGCTTTTTCTTTTTTGGGTCAAAAATCGGTAGTGCATTTAATGTGCATTTTCCGGGAAGTGGGTGCACAATACAGCATGGGAAGAAGAGCGGAGCCGTGGACGGTAATTGACCGAGGAAAAGGGTATTGGTACTACAAAATAGCCGGCGGGGCGTATCGATCAACGGGAATTAAGATACGACGAAACCGCCAGGGAAAGGCGACAAACCAGAGCGAGGCGGAGAGATGCGCCCAGGAACAGGCTGACCTGGTAGTGTTTGAGCGCCAGGACGGCCCGACACTTCGTCAATTCCTGGCACCGTACTACGGTCCAGAGTGTCCCAGATGCTCCCGCCTGGAGACGGACGGACGGCCGGTCACCAATAGGCACCGCCAGCAGCAGCGTTCACGAATTGAACACCACGTCATGACAGACCCGATAGCGGACACTCCGGTCCGGGATATCCGGCCCCGGGATATCGAGGACTGGAAACAGCGCCAGATTGACCAGGAGATCGGGGCCCGCACGATCAATGCAACGCTGATTGCGATGTCTGCGGCCTTTAACGAGGGGCTGTACCGGGATGAGGTACGATCAAACCCAGTGGCTCCCGTAGGTTCTGTGCGCCAGGAATCGCAGGAGGGTTACGGGATATTCACCCCGGCGGAGCTACGCTGCATGTTCCTGGAGGAGCCGACATCCTGGGGATACGACGGGAAGTCCGGAAAACGATCCGGACTGGACTGGAAACCGGCGGTAGCCTATGGGCTGATTATCGCAACGGTCGGAGAGCGCCCGTCGGCGGTGCTTCGGCTGGACTGGCAGCACTACGACGGAATGACACTGACGTTCCCCCGGGTAAAAGACAGGAAGAAGAATCGCCGGGTAGTTCCATTGACCAGCCATACAATCAACGCCTTGAATGAATGGAAAGAGGATCATGTAAGGATCGGCGACACCGATCCGATCTTTGGGTATGATGGCGGCGGACGCTTGGGACAAACGTGGTTTGCGAAGCGGTTCAATCACATGATGGCAGTGTTAGAGTTGCCGGCGCATGACCGGTACGGCGGGAAGCGGGTCCCGTATTCTCTGAAGTACACCCTGGAGACCGAGCTGATAGACCGGGGAGCGAATCCATCCCTGGTACGGGACCTGATGGGCCACAGCCACCAGCGAGGCGCGCCGGAAACGATCCTTACCCCGGTACAGGCACGATACAGGCGGAGCCGGGCGGAGAAGCTACGAGAACTTGTGCCTATTATTGAGGGGATATTTACTCACCAGTAATCCACTCACCGCAGTGAGGACACAGGCCATGGAAATCCGGTTTCACAAAAACTCCACAGCCATGACAATGGTATTGCACTTCTTTCCATATAGATGTTTCGGTTGATATGCCGCCATCAAAGAGCCATCCGCACCGCTGACATGAATAGTTGTCTGTTGGCTGCCCAAAAAAGCCGCAGTTTTCACATGTGACGGATTTCAAAACAGGGGCATTGTGCCATGTTTCTTTTTTAACTGGAACCGAAACTTTATTTGTGCCGGGCATTCGAGGCGGAGGCGACCCCCATTCTGACAATACTTTCCGTTTCCATCTGTTGCTTAATAACTTACCAACCTTCCATGAGGCGGCGCCAGACAATGCCACGCCCAAAGGAATGGTTGTGAGTGCAGCTCCCGAAAACTGAAATAGTGATGGAAGCACAGCGGTCCCGGTAATAAAGACGAGCCCAAACACGCCAAACACGATCCCTGTGTACATACCAGGGAACTCCCGAATCGCTCCGTTTACAGCATCGTCATAAATCAATAGAGCATCAACCCTCTCTTTCTCGTCGACATCCCGTGACTGAATAATGCGCCTCAGCGCTTCGACGAGTCTTTTTGCGGAAGGTTTTTTTCTCTGCGATCCACTCCGATATAACCTGACAACTCTTCTGCTCTTAGCGAGATTCATACAATTACTATTTCCGCATCATTCTCGGGAAATCAAGGATTTTCGGTCCATCTGACGATAATTCGTTTTTAGTAGAGATATTCGCTTGTCGCCTATCAGGTTTTCCCGGGTCTCGCCGATCCTGAAAATGGAGGGTCTTACGGTCTAATTTGCGATGGGTTTATCGTCGACGCCTGTTTCCGTTGTATACTCACCCTCCATCCGTTCGCGAACTTCCTGCAATCGATCTTGACCGATGGCCTTTTCCAGGTATTGAACGATGATCGCATTCTTAGAGTTGTGGTGCTGGCGTCGGGCATCTTCTTCAATTATCTGGATGTACTCGCGTGGCAACCGAATAGAAAATTGTTTTCCATCTCCTTTGTACGGCATAACACACCCCCGTTACCACATGGTATATCAATAGTATCGGCGTGTAAATGAAAAACATTTACCGTAGTTTACCGCCAACTTTTACTTGACAAGTTGTTTACGGTGGTTTACTGTAAACACAGGAGGAAAGAAGTTGTGGACAAATCAATAGATTACGTTCAGATGAGCATACGCCTGCCGGATGAAATACACGCCGTCATTACCGCAGAAGCGCAGCGCCAGCGCCGGTCATTCAACGCGCAGCTGTTAACCTACTTGGATCGACTGATTCTCAATACCAGCGCCGAAAACACCCAGCTCGACACCGAAGCACTCAAAGACAGCTCATTGCTCGCAAAGGTGCAGTGACATGGGTTACGGGATATCTGGCCCCCCATGTGTTTGTAAAGGACCCGTCTGAGGCAGTGTTTATCTGTGAAGTGCTGGCGGAGTACGCGTCCGATGGGGCGTACAAATATCGACAATCGTACCAGGCGCTTCGGTCAATGAGCCCGCAGGAACTGTTTGAAATGTACCTGGTACAAAAGACCGAAGGGAACGAGGCGTTCCGCGCAGCATTCGGCCCGCACTACCACCGGGAGGCTGGTGAATCAGTAGAGGGGCCGTTATTTGAAAACGCTACGGGGGTGACGTTATGACAACCGAAAACTACGACCGCTGGCTGCAATCGGACGACGACTGGGACCGGTATCACGGCTCCCCGGACTTCGATGAAGAAGATCAGCAGGACGGTATGTCGTATAGCGACCAAGAAGAGGCGATCAGATCACTGGAAGAGGACAACTATGCGTATCGCAAAGAGTCTACCGACCGCATCAGACGCCAGGGGTCCCGGGTATGAGTGACGTAAAAGTAGTTGTGGTGCCGGCGGACGATCTTGCTGCAATTCGTCAGGAGATATCAGCCCTTCGGGAGAAGGTGACTCCACCATCCCTGGGAAAGCGCTGGTACACCCTGCATGAAGCGGCGGACCTGAAAGGAATCAGTTTTGAAGTACTCAGAAAGAGACCGGCCAAGTATCGCCCGAACTTTGGGAGGGGAACGTGCATGATCGACGGCAGCCGGAAGTACCAGGAGGTATACCGGGACACCGACGTGATGCGCTGGCTGGACCAGACTGAGGAGGATATCGACCGGGAGTACCGGGAGATTCTGAGGAGGGAATCGGCATGAAAGGAGGGGCCGTAAAAAAAGCCACCGGGCGAGCGGTGGCAGGGAATGAAGGGCCGGTGTTACCGGTCACTAAATCACACAAGGAGGTTACCACGATGAACACAATCGAGGCAACCGGTCTTTATCGGAGGGTCACTAATGAGTGACAACCAGGTTATCGAATACAAGGTCAATGAGGTGGATACGGTAAAACTGTCCCCTGATATCGTCCGCAATTATATCGTCAAGGGAGGCGGGGCAACCGACCAGGAAGTGACCATGTTCCTGCAGCTGTGTCGCTACCAGCGGCTCAACCCGTTCCTGAAGGAAGCCTATCTCATAAAGTACGGCAACGCGCCGGCTACCATGGTTACCGGACGTGATGTGTTCACGAAGCGGGCCGCTGAGAATCAGCACTACAACGGCATGAAGTCTGGGGTGTATGTCTTGGACTCCAACGGACAACTCCAGGCGCGTGATGGGTCTTTTTACCTCCCGGGGGAAGAGCTTGTCGGGGCATGGGCGAAGATTTACCGAAAGGATTGGGAACACCCGACCGAGGTTCATGTGAAGTTGGATGAATACATCGGTCGCAAGAAAGATGGCTCCGTGAATCATCAGTGGTCCGAAAAGCCAGCCACCATGATTATCAAGGTCGCTGAGACCCAGGCGCTCCGCAAGGCTTTCCCAAAAGACTTCCAGGGCATGTACGACGAAGCAGAAATGAACGTCGATTTGACCGAACGAAATGTTTCAGAGCCCCAGCAGCAACAGGAAGACATCGAGCCTGAACGCCGGAAGATGTTCGCTTCTCTTGAAAAGTTGCAAGACGAAGGAGCTATCACCGCAGAGCAGTCCCGTGGCGCCCGGGAGTATCTGAAGGTTCCCAAGACAATGGGTTCGCTCAAGAAAGCATGGTCTGTTGTGGAGGACCGCATTGCGGAGACATCCGCTGAAAAGACTCCGGACGAGGACGTTGAGGACGCCCAGGTGGTGCCCGAAGAAGAACCGGAGCTGGAGGACATTTACTAATGGCAACGAAAGAACTGATCAATTTTACGGACCTGGAAGCGCAATACAAAGCGCTGGTCAATGACATCGAGGGCATGACCGTCGAGAACGATGACGACTACTCGAATGCAGCGAACTTCGCCAAGACGATTACCGCCAAGCTGAAAGAGCTTGCTGATACCGACGTGGTCTCCGAGAAGAAGCGGCTCTATGCGGAGTACAAAAAATACTCCGACGCGGAGGGGGTTCTGAAGAAGAAGCTGGAAGCGTTGCAGAAAACAGTCCGCGCAAAGATCACGAAGTACGTCGAGGCGAAAGAGCTGGAAGCGAAGCGGAAGGCTGAGGAAGCAGCTATTGCCGCAGCGGTGGCGACGGACGACGAATCCATGCTTGATATGGTTCCCAGCAAAGTTGAGTCAGCCCCGGAGGTTGCGGGGGTCTCCTACGCCGAAGTTCTGGACTTTGAGGTTGTGGACCAGGCGGCGGTGCCGGAAACGTACAAGATGGTAGACACCAAGAAACTCCGGGCGGCGGTTATGGCCGGCGGCGAGACGGTGAAGATCCCCGGCGTCCGCGTCTTCAAGCGGAAGCAAATGAGGGTCAGTGCATGACAGTCATCTATCTGGACGTAGAGACAACGGGTATCGACCCCTCGATTCACGCCGTCATACAGGTGGCGTGGATGGTCGAAGTCGACGGCGATGTAGCTAGTGAGAACGTAATGGCAACTCTGTCCAGGAGGTTCATCGGTGCCGCTCTTACTTAATCCTCAATTCACCGAGGACGATCACCGCTACACAGACGAGGCGGGTAATTCTTACCCGTCTGTCACAGAGATTATCGGCGACTACTGGCCGATCGACCGCCGGTTCTACCAGGCGAGTGGGACCCTCCGGGGAAGTGACGTCCACGCTCTTACCGCATATATGGACCAGTCTATCGTAGGCCCGGAAGCCGCTGCTGCGGCGGCCTCAAATCTCAAACCGTATCTGGTCGCATGGGATGCGTTCAAGCGGGACATGGTTGATGGGCCTGACGGATTCTATTGGATCGAACAGAAGTTTATTGATACGGACCTTGAATACGCGGGGACCGCCGATCGTGTTGCCCGGTTCAAAGATGGGCGGGTTTACATCCTGGATATCAAGACCGGAGCCCCGGAGAGCTGGCACGAGCTGCAGCAGGGAGCATATGCCGTGGCCGCCCGCCGGGATGAGATGGATATAGGCGGCCTGGCAACGGTGCAGCTCATGAAGTCAGGAAAGTACAAGATGATAGCTCACGATCTGGACCGGGGCGTTTCCGCCTGGGTGTCGCTTATCAAATGGCATAACTACCGACGGAGCATGAAGCGATGATCGTTCAGATGGTGAAAATGAATGGAATGCTGAAACCTCTGGAGTACGACAAGAAGCGGCTCCAGGAGTTCAAGGAGACTGTCACCGAAGGCCAGGTTGTCCAGGTCAATTTCACCACAGAACAGATGCCGGCAAGCCGAGCGGCACGAAAGTATTTCCATCTGATGCGAGACGTGTACGCCCGGTCTCTGGGGTACGAAAAGGAATACGCCAAAGATGAGCTGTGTGTCGGGTTTGGTGTGTCGATGCTGCTGCAGGATGCCCTGGAGGATCCGCCGAAGTGGAGCGGATACCCCCGGAAAATATGGGGAAAGGAGCACCTGCGAAAGAGCACCACCGAATACACAACGGACGAAATGGCCGGCCTTATCGAAGGGACGATCCAGGCGTGTATTGAAAACGGCGTTGATATCCAGCAGCTGGTTGACGACTACCGGCAGGAGGTGAGTCATGCAGATTGAGATATTTACCGGAGAAGAGTTGAAAGAGCGGGGTATTGAACAGGCTATGCAGCCGGACGCCAGGAAGAACGTCATTGAGTGGGCGCGTAACGTTGCCCGTGTTGAATGCCTGAACCATGGGACCGTAACGAGTGACGACGTTGTTCAGCTGATGGAGTCATCAGGTATCGACCTGCCCGGGATTCTTGGAAACGGCATGGGCAGCATCTTCAGAACCAAAGAGTTTGTTCCGACCGGGGGCTTTCGTAAAAGCAAGAGACCGTCCCGCCATGCCGCAATGGTGCGGGTTTGGAGATTGAAAAGATGACTGAGCGGGAATCACTGGAAGTCACCGAACAGAAGATCAAACTGGTGGCCCTGGCCGGTAATCGCTGCGAGGTATGCGGCACCCCAGTTGGACCGGTAAACGCGCAGATAGCGCACCGGATCCCTAAAGGATCTACCAATACCCGGAAGTATGGGAAGGAAATAATACACCACCGGTTCAACCTGGCTGTCACCTGCAGCCTGGAATGTAACGGCAAAGTCATTGTTCACGGCATGCCGGAAGAACGCCTGGTAGGGCAGATCAAGGCTGATCTATCGCAGAGGGAGTTGTTTTGAAAAACACGGTAGGCGTTACTGCAACCGCCAAGCTTCGGGGATTCCGGGAGTATTTGGTTATGGAGTCAAACCCAAGGGGACCAAAAGGGCGACGACGACTGTACCACTACCAGATTCCGAGGGACAGGCTGAAGTTAGCGCTGGCTGCCGGCGGCAAGGAAACAGAGAATCCGTGGGATGGAGGTGAAGATGTTTGATGTGATAGCAGCAACATATTTTGGCGTAGGGATCTGGTTGGCTCTTTTGATGAGAGATGAGTTCATCCGAGATAAAGAGTGGATGGCAGCTGCCCCTATCATCATTTTGGCGTGGCTTCCGGGAGTTGTTGTGTTGGCGATATTCAAGGCCGTGTATGAGATAAAACACTGGCGTTGCCGGTGAAACAACACGCTGGCCGCGAGCATAGAGCGGCAGCTTCTGAGCAAGCCAGGGAGGTGAGCCGATTCCAGATCCCCTTGCAGCGTAATAGGGATGGGATGGCAAGAAAAAGGTTCGCAATACGCCGGGAGATACCCCTCCCGGCAATGGGGCTGAATTAGTTTCGACTGCGGTTAGAGCCCGAACTGGGAGGGCCGCAGGAACCGGGTGCAATTCCCGGCAGCTCCAAGAATCCGGTAACGGGGATGCACTTGCGCATGACCACCGGTGCGG
>CAZCAE010000029.1:0-3073 GCA_964496635.1 uncultured Spirochaeta sp. | reverse complement strand
GAATGATGGCGCGGAAGAGAATGATAGATCCAGGCATATGGAGAGACAGCAACGTTATAAAACTGACGAACGATGAGTTTATCGTATGGCTGGGCTGCATATCGTCGGCGGACGATGAAGGGATTATTGAGCCGGATCCAGACAGTCTTTTCTTTGAGCTTGGCCGTCGAGAGCTGACGCCGGAGAAGATCTCTGACGCCCTGGACCGTATCGCAGATCTTGGGATGATTGTTCGCTATGACCGCTATGCTTTCCTGCCGAACTGGTTCAAACACCAGACGTTAAACCGCCCAACCAGGACGAAGCTGATTCGTCCTCCACAATTCATTGTAGAAAAATACCCAGAATACATCACCTCATGGGAAGAAACCTTTTCCTTTTGGCAGGGTAGAGGCGATGTCCGAGAGTTTATTGAGGTATCATACCCAGTCAGAGAGGATGCTGCGGAGCCTCAAGAGGTCAACGCAGAGTCTCAAGAGGTTGAATTACAGATCACTGAGTATGCAGTGAGTGATAACAACCAACTCAGTGCTAATAGAATAGAAGAGAAAGGAATAGAAGAGAAGGTAAGAGAAGAGAATACTAGTGCGCGGAGCAAGTCCGCGGAACGCCCGCCAGAGAAGATTCACCCTGTGTATCACAGCATAAAATCAACCTACGAATCCCAGTGGGACGATGAGACCTTGCCGAACTACGCCCGAGAAGGGCCTGCGCTCAAGAAATTCACCCAGGAGGCGCTTAAACGTTCGCCGGATGACCCGGATACCTGGGCTCGGAAGGCGTGTGAAACGCACCTTCGGATGAAAAACGATCGGGAAAGCCTATTCTCCGGGCACCCGTTCCTGCCAAGCATTGCGATGAGCGGCGGATTATTCCCGCGACTGATCGAGGAAATGCAGTCCGGGAAGGCGAAGTTGTCAGACCGTGACCGCAGAAAACTGGAAGCGCTGGGGGCGTAGCATGAGCACAGGACCTGTACCGAATCACGTTATGCAGTTTGTCTCAGACATCGAAGAAACCTACGGGAGATACCCGCCGAAGTTGAAGATAGGCGTCCTGGAGGTGCTGAAAAGCGCCGGACATTGGCCTGGGCAAGATTGGCTGGACCGTCTGTACGATGCGGTGACCGACACGTTCAGTCCGAAGTGGGGAAAAGTTCCGAGTAAGATCGAGATACGCCAGGCAATACAGGTCATGACGCCGGCGGCATACACCGAGATACAGGCGCAGTCTGGAGCCCAACAGATCACCGACGACGCCGGGGCGGTCCCTCTGGGGGTTGGCCTGGAGTACGTCTCAGACATCCTGGGAGCATTCCGCCGCGGCGAGATACGACCGGACGACATGGAGAATGACGGTCGCCCGACGGCGTATGAGTACGAACAGACGTGGAAAGAGCGCCGGGGGATTGCATGATTATTATCTGTGCCTGGTGTAGCAAGTACATCCGTGAGACAGACGACGGAACAAACCGGGTCTCTTATGGGATCTGCGAAGATTGCGCCCATGTG
This sequence comes from uncultured Spirochaeta sp., assembly GCA_964496635.1. GTDB lineage: Bacteria > Spirochaetota > Spirochaetia > DSM-27196 > Alkalispirochaetaceae > Alkalispirochaeta. The sequence continues at coordinate 1,562 of CAZCAE010000029.1, read as the reverse complement.
ATACGCGAACAAACAGGAATTACGGCGGCCCCGACTGGGAGGACCCATGAAACGCACCCCCGTGAATTGGGGACCGGCGGGGCCGCTTTTTTCAATAGGGACGAGGACGAGTAATGTGGTTGGCGCCGGTGGAAACGTTGTTTGCCTGGGCGAGGATGGTGAACTTTCTGCTGGTTGTATTCGGCGTTCTATGGATCGTCGGAATTATCAAATGGCTGGAATGAAGGAGGCGAGACAATGACGGCACGTATGGCATTATGGGCAGGAGGTCCAGTACAAAAACAAGACGCTCCGAGGATCTACTTCGACGGAGCGCTTGACCTGAGCGAGATGGAAGCTCGCAGGGCGAGGCGTTACAGGGAGCGTTCCGAGCAGACTGATCGGATAGCGCCAGAGATGGAGGAGTGTCTGAACAAGATCCATGATCTGCTACTGAAAAACGGTCCGATGAAAACCGTGGATGTCCTGAAAGAGCTGAGCATACCGCCCAGGTTATACGACAGGGTGCGGTTCATCGCGACTCACCGGTTGCCGTTTTACGAGGATTTTGGGGAGATGGGGCTGTTATGACAAACGAAGAACGAGCCGCAAAACTGCGTGACCTGGCTGAATCAGAAGTGATGAACGCTACGGTGCGGAAAGCACTGTGGGCCATGGCCGATGATATGTCACCACCCAAACCTGAGCCGGGTACGGTTGTGTGGTGGCGGTATAGAGAAAAATACGGCGACGGTAAATGGAGATTTGGGGAAGTCGGGAGCGATGGATTCTTGTATACATTCGGCTCAACGGCGCCGAGACCATGGGAACAGATCGAATGGAAACCCGCCACGATCCTCCAGCCGGGACAGGTCGCGGTGGATGTGCCTCCGACCCATGAATGGGGGCACCGCACTACCGACGTTGAGATTGTCCTTCGGTACTGGGACGTACAAACAAAAGATCACGAAGAAAGGGCGTGCTTAATCACCCGCGCCGAAGCAGAGGAGATGCAGCGATGACAAAACGACATAACACACTCGCTCTTTTTTGGATGATGGCAGCGATGGGGGTTTCGTACCCGGAGAAACGTGAGCAATCACATGTGACAATGCCTGATCTAAGTACAGACGATATTGAGCGCATCAAACAACGGATAGCAGCAGAACGCAAAGCAAAGCGCGCTAAAAGGAGACAACAATGACACGCGCTGATGAGCTACTAATCGAGGCGACGACGAAGATGCTGCAAAAAGACGCCGAAATCTCCCGACTGCGGGACATTGTAAGGAAAGGTATACCAATGCGGAACCTTGACGAAGTATTCGAAATGGTCCGCGGCGTACTACAGGAGGAAGAGCGATGACCGATGACGACATTATCCCCATCCCCGTCGTGACGACAACGCACTATGGCGAACAACTGGCAAAGCTTCAGCGGCAATACAGCAAACTAAAAGACCAACGCGACCGACTGCGGAAGGCGTTGGACGAGGTCTTTTACAAGATAAAGGAGAGGTCAACACAACCCGAAGCGATGCGGAGAGCAATGGTGCATTGGATGATGAAGCATGTTGATCTTGCT
>CAZCAE010000028.1:30433-42128 GCA_964496635.1 uncultured Spirochaeta sp. | reverse complement strand
TAATGTCACAGGGGTAGTCCTGGGAGGTGACGAAGGACCGCAGGCCGTCAAACGCAACGTTGGAGTGGGGTGGCATGGTGTCCAGGAGATGAATATGGCTAATCATCGCCTGGCGACCCAGCCGGAGGACGGCATTCTGTATTGTTGCCGGTGAGACGCAGTAGCGGGTAGCCACCTCTCGCATAGATGAACCACCGGTGAGGGTGGTGGAGACAGCTTTCAGCGGTAGGCGACGTTTGGCGTAGTAGTGCATAGACTCGGTCTGATCGCCGAAGGTCTTGCCGCAGGCGGTGCAGCGGTAGCGCTGAACAGTGCCATGGGCACGGGTCTCGTAGGAACCGAAGCGGACACGCCAGCGGGCCGGCGGACTCTCAAAATGGCGACATTTCGGGTTTGAACAGTGGATCGGAATTGGCATAGGTACCTCCAGAAGATATGATCGGAAGGCCGACAAATCGGTCTTCCGTTATAAGTACCTACACACAAACGAGCAATATCGCTTTTTCAACAAGCTTGTGAATACTATCCAACACGCGGCCACATGAGAAGGAACGGCTCTCGGTGACCACCATCATAAATGCCTCCTTGTTATACATTTCTTTCCGAACAGTTCGGAAAGCTCCTACACAGATATGGTCGTTTCCCCCTCGGTGAAAACCATAGGCACTACAACCTGGTTTGCAGCAGGAGAAACGGTAGATTCCAAACTGTCGATCCGTGAAAAGAGAAGCTCTGATGCGGCACAACGATCCGATGCCCAGTTCCTCGGGGGTGTCGGTGAATCCGCGAGCCCGCTCGATGTCGGGATTACTATCGGATACCCCGGCGAGGTGAAGCATCCGTCTGTGACCAAGCTCGTAAAACCGCTTAACCGCATTCCGACCGATTGTGTAGTTCTCCGCCATCACAACAGGAACATGAATTTCGTTAAAATAGCGGCCGAGCTGAACGATCGGGAGACCGTCGGCAGCCAGAGTATTGAAATAGTCGGTGTTTTCCCGACAACATGGCGTGAGGATCAGCCCATCAATCTGTTTGGATACGAGAGAATCGCATACTTTCCGCTCTCTCGCATCGTCTCCCTGGGATGATGCGATCAGGACGTGGGACCCGCGATCCTCAATCGCCTGTTCAAAATGTGACGCAAAGCGTGGAAAAAACGGATCGGTCAGCGACGGGATAACAATGCCAATATTAAAACTCCGTCGGAGGATCATTCCTCGGGCGTTAACGTTTACCCGATAGTTCAGCTCAACCATCGCCTGCCGAACACGCTCCTGGAGTGTTTGATCAACATTGGGTTTTTCGTTCAACGCGAACGGCCGTCCGATCTGGAAACACCCAAACGAGGCAGCCCACTATCTGGGGGGAGCCGACGCACCGGCTTGGCTGGTTTCCTACTGACGCTCCTGCATCGTTGGTCGGTATCACACCGCCACGCGAAATCCGAGGTTTCCGGTGCTCGAGTCCGGCGTGTTGGAGCTCCGGGCGGCGACACGGTAGCGGTTGCAGTAGCTGTGATGACAGAGGTAGCTGCCGCCCCGGTTGACCCGGCGCGTTCCCGCCGGCGGACCCTGCGGGTCGATCCGCGTCTCACGTCTTTCCGGGACGTGCCAGTCCGGAGAAAACCAGTCGGCACACCACTCCCAGACGTTACCGGCGACGTTATACAGACCAAATCCGTTGGGTGCAAAGCTGTTCACCGGCGCGGTACCGGCGTATCCGTCGTCCTCGGAGTTGTGTTGGGGGAACGTCCCCTGCCAGATGTTGGCCATGTGGCGTCCTTCCGGGGTAAGTTCATCGCCCCAGGCAAAGCGGCGCTGGTCCAGACCGCCCCGCGCGGCGTACTCCCACTCCGCTTCCATCAACAGCCGTACCCCCGCCCACTCGCAGTAAGCGAGGGCGTCTCCGTAGCTCACATGGACCACGGGATGATTACCCCGCCCTTTGAGGTTTGATCCACGCCCCTCGGGACGCTTCCAGCACGCCCGTTCGACGCCGAGCCACCACTCAAGGCCGGGCACCGCCCGCACCTCGCCCCGTTTCTGTGCCGTCCGACTGACGAAAAGATGGAAGACAAAGCTCCAGCCAAACCGTTCCGCCTCGGTAACGTACCCCTGATCAGCGACAAAGCGGGCAAAATCGTCGTTGGAGACAGCGTACGGATCTACCGCAAAGGGCGAGACAGTGACGCGTCGGGCCGGTCCCTCTCCATCCTCAGGGAAACCCTCGTCGCTGTCGGTCCCCATTGTAAACACTCCCCCGGGCAGGGGAATGAGTCGATCACGCACCGTCACGATGGCGCTCTCCGGTTTGACGCCGGGTTTGACGATGGCGTCAGGAGCGACAGCCTTGGTACGCTCCCCGGCCCATGGACTTCCTCCGCGACGGACCGACTCAGCCGCTCCAGGTCCGCCAGGGCATGGTCGTAGAACGCAACCCACCCCTCACAGAGGGCGGAAAGCCCCCGCCCGTCCTCAGATGGAACGCGCAGTTTGGGACAGTCTCCGCCGCACAAGCGGCGATAGGGGCAGACCTTACAGCGACCGTCGCGGCGCGCTTTCTGCGCGATGAACGATCGATACATCGGCGAAGTCACCGCCCGCTCCAGCACCATCAACCCACTCTTGTCATCACTATCGTGAACCGACCCAAGGCGCAGAGAAGGTTCAACGTAGAAATCGCAAGGGTAGAGATCTCCGTTATGTTCAACGACGACGTGGCCGCCGCAGTGGTCGGACATGGTGCAGACGTTGTAGCGGCCGTTGACCAGGAGCTCCATGATCGAGTCGTGGTGGCGAATCGAGACACGGCGTACATCCCGGGGAAACCAGCGGTCGAAGATGGCGTTGAGAAAGCGCCCCCATCCCGCCGCCGAGACGGAAAACTCGCTGAAGGTCGTGCCGGGGTGGCCACCGTTCCACTCCACCAGCGGGATAAACTGCATATGCCTGATCCGCAATGAGCGCAGGTACTCGTAGACCTCAACGGGGCGATCTTCGTTGTGCCGGCCCACCACGGTGAGCGCGTTGTACGCCACCTTCGCCTCCCGCAGCAGTCGCGCCGTCTCCTCCACGCGCTGGTGTGTGTTGCCGGCGTTCCCGGCGACAGGGCCGCCCTCCCTGTTTGCCCAGCGGCGATAGCTGTTGTGGACATCTGCCGGGCCGTCGATGCTGAGGCCCACAAGAACGTCGTTACTGCGCAGAATCTCCGCCCATTCGGGGGTAAGGAGCGTGCCATTGGTCTGCAGTCCGTTGGAGACAACGGCGCCCCGGGGTGCCATACGCCGCTGCATGGAAAAGGCTTCCCGAAAGAAATCGGCCCCCATCAGCGTCGGCTCGCCGCCCTGCCACCCAAAACCGTACTGCGCCATAGGTATAGAGAAAAACTGGCGAAAAACCTCCTCCAGCGTCTCCAGCGTCATCCGTGGACGTGGCGTGTCGGGGTAGAGTCCCGCCTTAGCGAGGTAGAAACAGTAGCCGCAGTGGAGGTTGCAGTCGGCCCCCGCGGGTTTAATAAGCAGCGAGAAGGGTGAAATGCGGTGTGCTACTGACCGGCCTGAAATATCTTGCCTCCGCTTCGGCCATTATCCCGGAGATCTCCGGCCAATGCCAATACCACCCAGAACCAGAACAACCCCCGTCCAGAAGAACGCGCTTGCCTGTCCGTGCACCGCCGCCCAGGAGCCAAAGAGAAAAATACCAACGGCAAACCCCGTGTCGATCCCGCTTTCCTGCAACGAGAGGGCGGTGGCGCGAAGACGATTGTCGACGGCGTCGACTACCCAGGATATGAAGACCGAAAGCCCCGCGTTATACCCGACCCCGGTGAGAACGGCAGCGGCAAAAAAGACCGCTGCCGGATACGCGTCAATCAACGCAAGAAGAGCGGTACCCGCACCTAAAAGAACAATAATCGGAAGTGCGAGACGCCGACGTCCCGTTCTGTCGGAGAGGCGCCCCAGCATCAACGCCGCCGGCGCACCAACAAAAGCGTAGACGATAAAAAAGACAGCGGCGTTGCGAAAGTACGGAGCGCCGTAGGTGATGATGTACGTCGTGATGATCCCGCCGCCCAGAGAAACGGTGAAGATTCCACTGTACGCGGCCCGAAGCTCCCTGTTCCGGAAAATTGAGATAATATCAGAGGGACGGATACGGTTCACATACCCCACCGGCCTGCGACCGCTCTTCAGTGCCAGTACCAGCAGGAAGGAAATGAACGCCGCCCCCGCCATAGCAAAGAAAAACGCCCGAAACCCGAAGCGGCGAATAATATCGTTACCCAGAAAGGGCCCTGTCAGAGACGCCACCGGAAGAATCATCCGGTACGCTCCAATCACACTTCCGCGGTATTCAAACGGTGCCATATCCGCCACCAGAGAACTGGCGGAGGAGAGATAGGACGCCATTCCAACAGCCTGGTAGACGCGGGCAATTGCCATCCACAAGAGTGAAGGCGCGTAAAAGACCGCAAGGTTCGCCGTCGAGAAGACGAACGCCCCCAACGCCATAACCGACCGACGACCCTGCACGTCTGCCATTGGGCCAAAAATGAAGCGTAGCGCCACCGAAGCGACTGCGAACACTGTCGTGTGGACACCTATTGTAAAGGTGTCGCCTCCGCGGTACTGAATGTAGAGGGGAATCAGGGAGAACGAAACGAGCACCTGCCCCAGCACAAACAACGATGAGACAAAAATCTTGAGCATATCGGGCTGGAGGAGAACTGCCGCCAACGAATCACGATGGCGTCCCCCCGGGGGCGCAACCTCTGAATTATCCATAGGGAATCGAATCTATATCAGCATCATACACGAAAAATGCCGATTTGTTACTGGTAGAACGTCCATCTCCAAGAGAACGTTTGGCGCGGTACATCGCCCGGTCTGCGTGTTCGACAAGTTCTTGCGGAGTTGTACCGTCGGTCGGATAGGAGCTCATGCCGGCGGAAACCCCTACGGTGAGGTTCAGACCGTCCTTCTCGATCGGCTCAGATATGGCGGCAACTATCCGGTGTGCCGCACCGCCCACATCGGCGGTGTGAAAAAATGAGGTAAGAACTATCGCAAATTCGTCTCCACCGACCCGGGCAGCCAGATCTCCCTCACGGGTAACTTCAATAAGACGCCGTCCAATCGTCTTGAGCACGTAGTCTCCTACCGAGTGTCCGTGAATGTCGTTAATCGGCTTAAATCCGTTCAGATCCAGATATATGACCGCCAGGTCTGTCGAGTCGGTACAGCAGTCGTCAATCCGGTGTTCCAGAAAATCAAAGAACGCGCGCCGGTTGAACAGACGCGTCAGCTCATCACTTCCGGCAATCGCTTCAGCTTCCGCTCGCTGCTGTCGCTGTTCCTCAACTTCCCGGGCCATATCGTTGTAAAAAAACTGCAGCTTCTCCCGCATTCGGTCAAACTGACGGATCACCACACTTACCTCATCCTTACCGGTCCAGCGCGGTCGATGGTCCAGCTCCCGACGCCCTACCTGACCAACCGCTTCGGTGAGCATATCCAGAGGGCGCCGTATTGAGCGGTAGATCGACAGAGAAACGGCCACCGATACCGCCAGGCCAAACAGTGCAAACAGCGTAAGCTGCCTGCGCGCCGACACTACCCCCTGAAGCGCCTCCTCCAGACTGTATGAGACGATAAAGTGCCACGGTTCTCCGGTGCCGGACGTTCCAAGATAGAGGGCGCTGTACGCGTTGAGACGGCTTCGATCACCCCGGCCGGTAACGACCACTCCCGCGTCTCCTTCCATCGATGCCATGTACCCCTCGCCGCCTACATCCTGGTAGAGGACAAACGGCGTTGAACGATACAACAGCCGAGCATTATCCGATACAACGGTAATAACGGTTGAACGGAACGGAGTCGCGTACAGCTCGGAACTGCGCAGAAGAACCAGAAAGTCCAGCCGTCCCGTCAGTACACCTATCGGTTCGTTCCGCCGGTTACGGACCAGTACGGTAAGCCGAACAGTGACACGGTCCTCCAGAGAACGTGCCACTACGTGATCGACGGAGACGCCGGCCGCCACCGTGTCACTCCACCAGAGCGAGTCTTTCACCGGATCAATCTCAACGGCGTCTACTCCAAGGAGACGGCGACCCGTCATGTCAAAAAGCTCTACCGAAGTGAACAGGCGGGCACCGTACTGCAGCTCATAGTAATCAACGAGGTCTCTGCGAAGATCTTCAGCCACATCGCCTTTTAGCGCAGGTGTATCGTCGGTGCCCTCCAACAGATTCAGAATTCCAGCGTCTCTGGAAGCAATAACGAAGTGGTCTCTGTGAAGAGAAAGGGTCGTCTCAATTCGGGAGCGAATCTGGGAGCTGATGAGCGACGCGTGCACCTCCAGCGTTTCCCGGTAACTCCGTTGAAGTGCAGCGACAAACAGAACCGCTCCTACGATGAAAAGAGTCACGATAAGCGCTAAACCAAGAACCAGCCTGTTCCGAATAGTCATAGTGTTTTTCTATCGCATGTAGCGGAGATTCTCGCCCTCGATCACGGCCGGATAGAGGGGAAAGAACATGTTATTCTCTCCGGCATACAACGTGATCTCCCCAAACACCCCGGGATAGATGAATCCCTTCCGGAGGATATCAATAACCCGCGCCCGGTCAGTTTCTTTGCCGTCCAGAAGCCCCGCCATAATGTTGACTATGTCATACCCTGTAGCTGCGTAATGATTCAGTTTCTGATCAAACCGATCCTCGTACCGCCGGGAAACCTCGCGGGCAGGGACAAATGAGTCGTTGTATATGAGAGGAGCGGCGACGTACACACCGTCGAGAGCGCCACCACTCCTCATAGATGGTATCGTCGCCGTGGAGGTACTCATGATCACCCCGTCATATCCCGCCCGCGCAAAGACCTCACGCGTTTGAAGAATGTGAGCCGCAAACCCGACGATGTAGACCACGTCATGGTTCATGAAAGACCGGGCTGCATCGTGCAGCTCACTCTGCTCCCCTGTGAAGGGGTAGCTGTCTACAGTGACGGCTGTGCCCCGGGAGCGAAGTTCCATCTCTCGTACCACAGACCTGCCGTAGGAGTCATCCTGGTGTACGACACCGACCAGACGGGCGTTCTTTTGCAGCAGAGTTGAGAAAATCGATTCGGTCTCATGGGTTGCGTTGGGGTAAAAGACGTAGGTCCATTGTTTATCAATCGGTATTGCCGGATCAGTGGCAATCAGGCCGATCAGGGGTATTTCCTGGGACTCCGCTACCTCACTCACCTCCCCGGTTACGGAGCTGAGGGCGGAAAAGAAGAGCAGCGGGCGCAGTTTCTCTTCCATCTCGCGCATCTTTTCTACGGCAATCGCTCCGTTCCCCGTACTGTCCTCAACGTGCAGCTTGATGGGTCTGCCGTTTATGCCACCGCGCTCATTGACTTCAAAAACGGCCAGCTCCATGCCGTTTTTCACCTCGGGTGTACTCCCAGGACCGGTGAGCGCCAATACGGCACCGAAGGTAATCGGTTCAGGACCGGAACACGCACCCAACATGATGGCCACGGCAATCAGCGGGAGTACCCGCAGCCTTCTGCCGGGCCTGGAACGTTTTTTGATCTTCACTGTATACAACTCCATATATCTCACGGCGCCTGTCCGAATCAACAGCCATTTAAGCTACGGTTTTCCTGCCGTAGATTCAAGCGATTGTATCCACAAAAATGTTGCAGAACCCTTGCCGATTTTTTCGTTAATTGAACTGCGTTCTGCAGAGATCTCTCCCCACCCCATGGCACCAGCCCGGCTCGGATTTGCTATCTTCTCATAAAACGGACCACGGTATACCATCGTCCCGGTATGGAAGAAACGCTAAAGGGGTATCAGCGGGCGGCCCTCATGAAACAGGCTCACCATCTTGAACCCGTTGCAGTGGTGGGTAAACACGGGCTGACGCCGGAAGTGAAGGACCACGTGGACCGGGAGCTTCAACAGCACGAGCTCATAAAGGTCCGTTTTGTGGACTACAAGGAAGTCCGCCGCAAAATCACCGCGGAACTGAGCCGGGACCTCAAGGCGCTGCTGGTATCGGTCATCGGAAACGTGGGCATTCTCTACCGCCCGGCGGATGATCCAGAGGACCGGCAAATCAACCTGCCCCGTCGACCTGGAACATAGACTGAAGGGGTGAATTCCCCGAGATGTGATTCTCGGTTATGGTACAAACAGCGCGAAACCGGTATTCTATGCACATGGAAAACGAATACACCTACACTGCCCGAGTCACGTGGACCGGGGAAAAGATGGGAGTTGCCGCTGCAGAAACCCTGCCGGAGATTCCGGTTGCTACCCCGCCGGAGTTTGGCGGACATCAGGGACGGTGGTCTCCCGAACATCTGCTTGTATCGAGTGTTGCAAGTTGTATTATGACCACCTTCATTGCAATCGCCGAGGCTTCAAAATTCGTGTTTCAGGCGTACGAAAGCAGCGTTGTCGGCACAATTGAACGTGTTGAAAAGAGCTATCAGTTCACCAAAGTCGTCGTATCGGTGAAACTCACTGTCCCGGATGAAGGGGCGGCATCGCGGGCCGAACGGCTTCTTCAGAAGGCGGAACAGAACTGTTTTATTTCCAACTCGATTAAGGCCGAAATCGAGTTGGTACCGGAGATTGTGGTCGGCTGACACCATGGTACCCGTCGTCATATCGGTTTTCTATACGGTATTACAGATTGCGGTTCCCGTCGCAATCGGTTTTATCTTTCGGAAGACCCAGAAAATTACCGACCAGGATTATCAGGTCTTCAGTCGGCTGGTAATCTCGGTCACGTTACCTTTGTATTTCGTCGTCCGCATCAGCCGAATCGATCTGAACGCTCTAATCGATGTGGTATGGCTGCCAATTGCCGCTATTGCGGTGGTAGGAAGCGGTCTCCTCCTGGCCCGTCTCCTTGCCCCCGTTCTCGTTCCCAACGAGGACCATCGGGGGATATTCTCCGCTCTTACGGGGTTCGGAAACAGCGGGTATCTCCCGCTCTCGATAAATGAACTGCTTCCGCTCACCCTGCCGGCGCTGGCACCCCTGGTCGGTTCCGATGAGGCGACACTCATGATCGGAGCGTACCTTTTCGTGCAGAGTATCCTCCTCTGGTCGGTAGGTAACGCTTTAGTCGTCGGCATTGGACCACGACCGTCGTTCCGGCAATTTCTTTCGCCGGCGGTAATCGGAATGCTCATCGGTCTCTTTCTCAAAATAAGCGGTCTCACTTCCCTGATTGAACGACCGGGAACGGTCTTCTATTACACCTTTTTCGCTCTTGAGCAGGTCAGCTCTCTGACGGTACCACTTGTCCTCATTACTGTGGGCGGGTTGATCGCCGGAATAGACAGGACTCTCCTCAAGGATCACTCGGTCCGAATGTATGCAATTTCGGTAACGGGCATGCGGATGCTTGTTGTGCCTGTCCTCTTCTGGACGTTCGCAATTATATTCAGAAAGACCGCTCTGACGGCAATTCCATTACTATGGGTACTCTTTCTGGAAACCCATACGCCTCCCGCCTCCAATCTGTCAATCATGGCGGCGCGAGCAGCCAAATCACAATCGGAGGTTGCCGCGGCTATCCTTGTCAGTTACCTGTCATACCTGGCGGTCTTTCCAATCTATCTTACAATGTTCCTCCTTTTCATTGGGGTGTAATACCGGCAGACGAAGGGTGTCTGCTGGCAGTCAAAGGACATCCAGCGTATAGTGTATCCATGAAACTGAAAGGAAAACGAGCAATCGTTACCGGCGGTGCCAGTGGCATTGGCCTCGGGATCGGTACGCTTTTTGTGGCGGAAGGTGCACAGGTTGTCCTGGTAGACATTAACAGTGAGGCGGCGAAGTCTGCTGCTCATGAGCTTGGCAGCGGTGCCGGTGGAATAGCCTGCGATGTAAGCGATTCCGATTCGGTCAAAGCCATGGCAGCCACAGCCAAAGAAATCATGGGCGGGATAGATATTCTTGTAAACTGTGCCGGAATTGGTCCCCAGGCGACCTTTCTTGATCTGCCCGTTGAAACCTGGGACAAAACGATCGGTATCAACCTGACCGGTACTTTTTTGTGCAGTCAGGCCGTGGCACGAGAGATGGTTGCAGGCGGTGGTGGTTCGATCATCAACATAGCGTCAATATCAGGCGTCCGTGCCGGAACGGGGCGAACGGCTTATGGTACCACCAAGGCGGGAATCATCCACCTGACACGACAGATAGCGATTGAACTCGCCTCCCGCGGGGTGAGAGCAAACGCTATCTCTCCGGGACCGATAGACACCCCACTGGCGCGGCAAGTCCACACCCCGGCGCAACGGGAACGCTATAACCGCCAGATTCCAATGGGACGGTACGGAGAAATCTCCGAAATTGCCGACGCGGCACTCTTTCTCGCCTCTGAAGAATCGAGTTACATCAACGGACACAACCTGATAGTGGACGGCGGGTTTTGCGTTGGCGGACTGCTGACGCCCGAAGACCAGGAGTAAGACGTATCAATCGGTGAAATTGAAGAGCGGAAAACCCAGACGTTGGTCCACTTTTCGTACCAGCGAGCCGCCGCTCATCGGTTCTATCGCAAATTCCACGGTCACCAGAGTCGGATTACCACTTTCCAGGATATGACCACCGTGTATGTGACCCATGATGTCGACAAACATGATGTGCATATGCATCGAGGGTACGCCCTCATTATCAACGCCCAGCATTCCTGCGGCTGTAAGTATCTCTACCGGCCCCGGAACTGAAAGAGGCTCCCCGTACTTGATCCCCGTGGGTGAGTCCGGATTGGGTCGCACATAGACGAAATTTGTCTCTCTCAGACTTCCAATGAGAGATGCTATGTAACCCTGCTTGAGGCCGTGGGCGTGACATGCCGCAATAAGGTCTCCCACCAGGTCGGCTCCGGGGAAGAGGCGTCCGAAAACGGCGCCACTCTCTGAAGAAAACGATTCATACTGCTCAGTCCGTACTGCTGCCATCGTCAGGGATCCTTTTTTGGAATGTGGATTGAAAGACCGCCGTCTACTACCAGTTGCGCACCGTTGACGTATCGTGAGTCGTTTGAGACGAGAAAAAGCGCTGCAGAAGCGGTGTCCCACCCTTCTCCCTGACGCTTCATAGGGACGTAACTGCTACGTTGGCGGTCCATCTCCGCCACGTCTCCATAGGAGTCGCCGGCCAGCTGCTGTTCCACCATCGGCGTCTTCATGAATCCGGGGAGAATGGCGTTGCACCGAATACCGTCGGCGGCGTACTCCACGGCGATCTCACGAGTGATAGCGATGACCGCCGCCTTTGATGCGGCGTACGCGGTAGCAAACGCCGGCGCAACGACAATACCGTTAATCGAGGCGACGTTGACAATGGCGCCGCCGCCCCCTTTTTTCATCACAGGGATCGCGTATTTGGTCATCAGAAAGACGCTCCGCACATTGACCCGCATGATCAGGTCAAAATCTTCAACCGGCATCTCGACGACCCCACCGGGCTTGGTAATCCCCACGTTGTTATGGAGGATGTCCAGCCGGCGGTACTGCTTTACGGCCCGTTCAACGGTGTCGGCACATTCACCGGCTTGAGTCACATCAGCGGCGACGGCCATCGCTTTTCCACCTTCGGTGAGAATGATTTTGACTTCATAGATTTTACGTTGACAGCAAAATCAAGGAGAAACATCACATATCTTATTGGCGACG
>CAZCAE010000028.1:0-30423 GCA_964496635.1 uncultured Spirochaeta sp. | reverse complement strand
TTTCTTCGGTCTCCTGTGCCGCCGCAAGGTTTCTGTCCACAAGAAGAACACTGGCACCGTGCCGGGCAAAGAGAATTGCAGTAGCTTTCCCGTTTCCCATGCCGGGGCCGCTGGAACCTGCCCCGGTTACAATTGCAACCTTACCGACAAGACGTTTTTCCGACGGATACTGCTGTGCGTTTTTCTCTTCGCTCATCGCTGGTAACCTCCCGGCATTCACAGAATCGCTGCTACCGAATTGCGTTGGGCAGCCACATAATCACCTGGGGAAACACAATGCTCAGGGTCAGGACAATAATCTGTGTTACAACAAATGGCGCAACACCCCGGTAGATATCCGTGGTTTTGATGTGTGGAGGCGCGACACCTTTCACGAAAAAGATCGCGTACGCAAACGGTGGCGTAATGAACGACATCTGCAAGTTGACGGCAATCAACACAACAAACCACAGCGGATCAATTCCAAGAGCTAAAATAATCGGGAGAAATACCGGCACTATGACGTACAGGATCCCGATCCAGTCAATGAGCATCCCCAGAATGAATATCGTTGCCATCATGATCGCCAGGATTCCGCCTTTTCCGAGGGGTAACGATAGTATGGCTTGCTCGATTACCCGACCGCCACCAAGGTACAGAAATACCGAGGTGAACATACCGGCGCCTACAATGACAAAGAAGACCATAGCAGTCACTGTCAGAGATTCCTTGAGAGCCTGTTTGAGTTTTGCCAGGTCGAAGCTTCGATATATCAGGGCAATAACCGTCGCGCCGATAACACCGATCGCCGACGCTTCCGTCGGAGAGGTAACTCCACCGAGAATCGAACCGATAACCGCAACAAGGAGACCCAGGATCGGTATGAGGTAGATAAACGTTTCAAGAACAAGCTGGCTTACCGGCTCATCCCGAATAGAGGTATCCAGAGCGGGCATCGATTTTGGATCAAAAACCGCACGCAGAACTATATACACGATATACCCGAACGAAAGCAGCAACCCCGGTCCAATGGCTCCGGCAAAGAGGTCCGCCACGGACAGTTGCGTCATAGGTCCAAGCATGACGAGCATTACGCTGGGGGGTATCAGAATACCAAGAGAACCGCCGGCACAGACGACGCCGGTTGCAACGTCGGAGGCATACCCCTTTCTCAGCATTGCCGGCATCGCTATCATCGCCATCGCAGTGACTGAGGCGGCAATAACACCGGTACACGCCGCAAATACGGTACTGATAATGATAGCGGCGACCGCCAGGCCACCACGCATCGGTCCCATGAGTTTGAAAAGCGTCTCGAAGAGCTTTTCTGTTGCACCAGACCGCTCCAGTATTGCTCCCATGAAGACAAAGAGAGGAACGGCGACAAGAATTTCGTTGCTCATCGTCCCGAAGGTGCTGGACATGAACAGAGATAGCATCCCGGGCCCTCGGAACAGCAACCCAAAGAGCATCGCCAAACCCATCATGACAAAGGCAAGGCGGACACCGGCGACTACCAGGATCACCAGCGACGCCAACATGATAATTGCGTATACTTCACTCATTGGGTGTCTCCACATAGGCGGTCGGATCGATGAGTTTCAGAATGTTTCGTAAAACCTCGGCTACACCTTGGATCGCAAGCAGATAAAACGCAACAGGAATAAAGGTTCGAATTGGCGCGGCAGGAAAGCTCCACCCGGTGGTGGACAGGGACTGACCGGTTCGCCACGCGTTCATCGCGTATTCAGTTGAACGAAGAGCAAGTATCAGCATGACCGGCAAAAAGAGCACTATGAAAAACACAAGCTCATAGATCGTCTGCCCTTTCTCTGGGAGCAGACCGTAAAGGAGATCGATGCGCACGTGTTTCTTTTTGGCCATTGTATAACCTCCACCAAGGAGGAAATACATGCTGAATACCATCCACGCCGAGTCGTATGCCCACTTGGTCGGGTTGTTTGCGAAGTAGCGCAGGCCGACTTCTATCCCGACGATGATCGTCAACGGGATGACCAGCCATGCCGCTATATCACCGACGAACAGGTTAAACCTGTCGATAGAATCAATAATTCGTTTCATCATGTACGAGTTCCCGCCTATTGGAATAAGAGATTAGGGTTCAGGGCAAATGCCCTGAACCCGGATCAAATCAAGTACTTTTGATTCTTGTCAATCAAAGCTGGTGAAATCGTCGTAGGGTTTGAACTGTTCAAGGAACAAACGCTGTGATTCCCATACTTTGGCAAACATCGGATCTTGCGCGGACTTTTCGTCAAGAATCTTGTAGGTAAGCTCACGGGTCTGCGCCTGGATCTCAGGTGACAGCTTGGTGATAATCAAGTCAGTTTCATTGTGCATATATTCAAACGCTTCCATCGTGGCGATCCACTCTTTGGCATAACCCTCGAAGCTGGCTGCCATCGCAGCGGTCTCAACGATCGCCTGCAGGTCCGCAGGTAGCTCTTCCCATTTAGCCGGGTTGATCACAAGCTGGAACTTGTTGGGACCCATATGCAGAGGCGGTCCGTAAACATGACTGGCTACATCGGGCAGTCCAAGGGGCACATCCATTGAGGGAAAGGCAAACTCCGCCGCGTCGATAACACCACGCTGCAGGGAAGGAACGACCTCACCACCACCAAGCAGTACCGAAGAGGCGCCGAGTGCGTCCCAGAGATCCATACTCAGACCGGCCGCCCGAATTTTCAGGCCGCGAAAGTCTTCAAGGGACGTAATCTCTTTATTGGTCCACATCTCTTCCGGGGGCGTCAGACCGAGGGGAATAACCTTTATCTGATCGCCGTACATCTCCTGTTCAAGGTCTATCCCACCGTACCCGTAAAGCCACACATAGAGATCGTGGAACTGGGTAACACCACCGGGGAGGGTGTAAAAGAGGTCAGACGCCGGGAATTCGCCTTTCTGCCACGCCGGGGTGTTCATACCCGCGTCGAGAGCGCCGTCACGAACCGCTTCAAATACCTCGGGACCGGGAACGATCTCACCGGCACCGTGCAGGGTAATCTGCATTCTGCCACCGGACATTGCCGCTACTTTGTCCGCCCAGAGCTGAATTGTCTGGTCGGTCAGGGGCATGTTCTTGGGGAAACAGCTTTGGACGATCCAGCTGTACGTTTCCATCGGCTCCGCTGCGGCGGCTTCGTCACCACCTGCGGCTTCTTGACCACCGGAACAGCCGGTCAATGCGACCAGTACCAGAACGGTCAGGGTGAACAACAACATTGTTGTTTTTTTCATGAGCACATCCTCCTCGTGTGTTCTAACCGGCTTCATAGATTAAAACCGGGTTTTCTACAATTGCTATCAGGTCACTGAGAAATCGCGCTGCGTATGCACCGTCGACCGCCCGGTGGTCTGCCGAAAGACCTATAGTAGCACGCTTTTCTACATTCAATGCACCAAAAGAATTCGGGATTACAGTTTCTTTCTGGGCACCGAATGATAGAATTGCTACCTGCGGTGGATTGACAAGAGCGCGAAAGCGATCTGTCCCGAACATTCCAAGATTACTGATTGTACACCCCGCCCCGGTAAAATCATCGGGCTTTGTCTTGCCGGCCTGTACCCTGCCGGAGAGTGCTCGCCACTCACTGTCCAGAGTAGCTATCGGCGAGGAGAGACACTTTCGCAGAACCGGAACAACCAGACCGTCCGGAGTGTCCATTGCAATGCCGATATTGACCTCTCCAAACACCTGGATGCGATTGTTTCCCAGCCAATGGGCGTTGAGACGCTCGTGCCGGGCAAGTGCCGCGGCAACAGCCTTGGCCAGGAGTACGGTCATCGACGGTTTGTATCCTGCGATGCGTTCCAGACCATCCCGCCAGCGGGTGAGCGCCTCCATGGGGGCGTCCTGGTACAGGGTGAACTGGGGAATTTCCTGCCACCCTGCGGCAAGCCGTTCGGCAGCACGCGCCTGAATGCGGTTGAGCGTTATCTCCCTGTCACCCCGACGTGAGGCCGGAATATCGCGCTCAACAACGACGCCGTCGGGACCACTCCCTGCAACCGTTGCCAAATCCACTCCCCGTTCTTCAGCGAGAGTGCGGGCACGCGGTGAAGCGAGGACAAACCCGTCCGTACCGACAGCCGATGAATCCGCAGAAAGGCCGCCGCTCGAAGGCCCCCGGTTGACCGTATCGCCGCCGACCGATGCAGCTTCCGGCTCTATTTCCTCAGAAACGGTTGAGGCTGCCGGCGCGGCACCACCGGCAGCTACTTCCTTCGGGTCTTCACCCGCTTCGGCCACCAGCCCTACAGGTGTCTTGATAGGAACAGTTACACCTTCTTCCACAAGAATCTTCGCCAGCGTACCTGCCCGTCCCGCTTCATACTCCACGACCGACTTGTCGTTCTCCACGGTAAAGACGACGTCACCGACGGCAATAGAATCGCCTTCCTTCTTCTGCCACTCCGAAATAAGACCCTCTGTCATTGTGAGACCAAGCTGCGGCAACGTCAGTTCAAAACTCATAGGCGTTACTCCTTGTAGAGCGCTTTCTTCAGTGCCGCGACGATATCATCGGGCTGGGTGGCGATGAACTTCTCGAGAGGTGGGCTGAACGGAATCGGTCGATCTTTGGCACCAACACGACCAACCGGCGCGTCGAGGTAGTAAAACGCCTCTTCCTGAACTCTCGCTGCGATCTCTGCACCGACTCCGCCATTGCGTACCGCTTCATGTACGATCACACATCGGTGGGTCTTTTTTACCGACTCTATAATTGTTGGGATATCTGCCGGTTTGATCGTCAGAAGATCTATAATCTCAATAGAAACCCCCAGCTCGGCCTGCAGTTTCTCGGTTATTTCCAGCACTTTGGAGACCATAATCGAATATGTGACAATGGTAAGATCCGATCCCTCTCTGAGAATTCGCGCCTTTCCGATCGGGGTCAGATATTCATCTTCCGGAACGGGGCCTTTTTGTTTGTACAGGACTTTGTTCTCAAAGAAGATAATCGGGTCGTCGCTCCGGATCGCGCTTTTCAGGAGACCTTTCGCGGTTTCCGCATCGGAAGGAGCTACCATGATCAGCCCCGGGATATTGTTGAACCATCCCTCCACCGCCTGACTGTGCTGAGCGGCTGCCTGGTTGATAATGCCGTCGGGTGCCCGGATCACGAGGGGAATGTTCGCCTGACCACCAAACATGTAGCGGTTTTTCGCAATCTGATTTATCAGTTCATCCCCGGTAATCCCCATAAAGTCGGCAAAATGCATGTCCGCGACGGGGCGCGTACCGGTGAGGGCTGCCCCCAGCGCACTGCCTACTATCGCAGTCTCGCTGATCGGCGTGTCAAAAATACGACTGCCAAACTCCTCGGGAAGTCCCGCAAACTGTCCAAAAATGCCGCCCTGGCGCACAATATCCTCGCCATAGACGAAAACGGTAGTATCCCGACGCATCTCTTCCTGCATCGCCTCAAGGGTTGCCTGGGAAAATGTTATCTCTCTCATTTGATCACCTCCGGGACGTCACGTGGGGAAAAAGAGAACAAATCGTCCATCGCTTCTTCGGGATCGGGATAATCCGATGTCTTGGCGTATTCAATTGCCTGAGCGATATGTTTCTCCTCTTCCTTCTGAATAGCAGTGAAGGCTTTTTCGTCACCGGCTTTCTCCTTGAGAAGAACTTCGCGGTATTTCTTGATAGGATCGTATTTTTCAATCCACTCTTTGACTTCAGATTTCTGTCGGTACTTTTCCGGGTCTCCCACGAAATGTCCCTTGATGCGATATGTCTTTGCCTCCAGGAGAGAAGGACCTTCTCCGGCACGGGCGTGCTCGATGCACCATTTGGCAGCTTCGTACACTTCCGTTACATCGTTGCCGTCGCAGGTGATGCCGGGCATTCCATAAGCGGCAGCTCGATCGGAGAGGTTCGCAACGGACACTCCGTATCCTGCCGGAGTTGTCGACGCGTACTGGTTGTTCTCGTTCACAAATACGACGGGAAGCTTGAACACTGCCGCCCAGTTCAGCGCTTCGTGAAACGTCCCCCGGTTGCTGGCTCCGTCACCGAAAAAGCAGACGGCGACTTGATCGGTCTTTCGGATCTGGATTGACATCCCGGCTCCCGCGGCGATATTGAATCCACCACCAACGATACCGTTCGCTCCAAGCATACCGACGGAAAAATCGGCAATATGCATTGAGCCGCCTTTTCCCTTGCAGTAACCGGTCTTCTTCCCGAACAATTCCGCCATTGCCCGAGACGCGTCCCCGCCCTTGGCAAGGACGTGTCCGTGACCGCGATGGGTACTGGTGATGTAGTCATCTTTCCGAAGATTTGCCATAACACCGGTTCCAACCGCCTCCTCACCGATATACAGATGAACAAAGCCGGGTATCTCGCCGTTCAAAAACAGCTGTTCCACGTTGGTCTCAAACGTTCTGATACGGAACATCGTCCGAAACATGTGCATCTTCTCATCGCTGGAGAGTGCGGCAAACGTTTTCGGAATGTCGATGGAAGCATTGGCGTGTGCGCCTTTTATCATGCTGATTCCTCCTGCTGTATCATTTAGCAATTACCGTGCCTATTTTCTAAAAACCTGGTATCTCATTCATGTAATACGAGTTATCGTTGAATCATTTTCTTGACGACAGGAGTATGTGGTCCCATACTGAACACAACTGTTGCATTCTGTGACACACATCGGAGGACATACATGAGCTCACCGGCGTTACATACTGAATTTTCTCTTCCAAATTCTTCTGAAGATTCGATTAGATCCTTTGACAGACTCTTTTCCGCCGCAAACAACACGATGACTGAACCCTTTCTTCAGTCAGTTCCGGACGGAATGATCGTACTTGACCGGGATGGCCGGGTAGTTTACCTCAACAACCGGGGAGCCCTTCTTCTGGGCCTCGATCCCCAGGGAGTAGTTGGAAGATTCATCAGCGACGTGGTGGACTTTCGGCCTACCGTTCTTGCCGCCCTTGAAAGCGGCGAGGGATATCTGGAACGTGAGTTCGCTATTGACAGCCCAAGCCGCGGTACACTCAGGTTTACCAAGTCGGCGGTAGTTGTCCGTGACGATAATGGCCAGGTACTCGGGATAGTGGATTACTTCCGTCGCAGTATACAGACGGACGACACAGAGAAAGAACTTCCGAAGGGGCATACCGCTCGTTATCGCTTTTCCAATATTGTCGGACCAAGTCCGGGACTGCGAAAGGCGGTGGATACTGCCCGAAAGGTTGCCCATGTTGATACTTCCATTCTTCTGCAGGGAGAGAGCGGAACGGGTAAAGAGATGTTTGCCCATGCAATTCACGATGCCGGACCTCGTCGAAACGGCCCGTTTGTAACGGTCAATTGTGGGAGTATTCCGGAATCGCTGATTGAAAGTGAGCTTTTCGGGTATACCGGCGGGACCTTTACGGGAGCCGATCGTAGCGGTCGGCCCGGTGTCTTTGAACAGGCCAACGGTGGCACCCTTTTCCTGGATGAGGTTTCCGAGCTTCCAATTCACCTTCAAACCAAACTTCTGCGGGTATTGCAGGATGGCGTCGTCAAGCGTCTGGGGGGACAGCAACCGATTTACACGGATGTACGGGTCCTCGCCGCCACCAACAGCGATTTACGCGGAATGGTGGACGACGGGCGGTTTCGCCTGGACCTGTTTTTCCGCCTTGCCGTCGTGACCATCAGAATTCCGCCGTTGCGGGAGCGTCCGGAAGATATCGAGATCCTTTTGAAGCACCTTGGCAATTCCATTGCAGCAGATCTGAATGTGCATAAACCGGCGTTTGCCCGCAACGCCATTTCCGTTCTCATGAAGTATTCCTGGCCGGGAAACGTACGGGAACTCCGCAACGAAATTGAACGTGCGCTTATTCTTGCGGAACAGGGTATTCTGACGGTCAATGACTTCCAGTCCATCGCCGATCGGGTGGAACGCGAAAACGCAACGACCAGAAGAGATTACACGACGGAAGCTCAACACCGGTTGTTTATGTCTGAAGAGAATGGCTCTCTCGCCGCTATCGAAAGCACTGCTATCAGTGCAACTCTGGAACAGGTAGCGGGTAACGTGAGTCGGGCTGCGAGGATACTGGGAATTTCCCGTAACACTCTGTACCGCAAAATGGAACAGTTTGGAATTGAAGCGTAAAAAAAGCGGCCGCTCTTTTCCGAGTTACCGTTCAGATTCCATTACAAAAACAGCCGACTTTCGTCGGCTGTTTTTGTTACTTTCGTGTGCCGCGAAGCGGCATGCGAAACCTATTACTGAACCGATATGTCTTCGCTTGGACGATACTCCAGAAGCGTTGTAACGGCGGCATGTACCGGATGGTTCAGAAACGCTTTGACGATTTCCTGTTTTGCCCCGACACCTTCATCTATGGCCGGAAAGACAAGCTGGGAAATCAGATAGTCGAAACGAGGCGCCCATTTCCGGCTACCCAGGCGCGCGGTAGTAGAGCAGTTGTCCACCATGTAACTTACGCCGCGAGCGTGCATGTACGGGTTAAGACTGTCTACCGCTTCAATTACCGATTCGTTTACAATTTCCGAATAGACGTGACCCTTATCAATGAGCACATCTATCTGGGCTACCATAACTGAAATATAGACACCGGCGGTAAACGGATTAAGAGGTGTATTGTCGGGGGTGCGGGCAGCCCGTACTTCTTTTCCTACTTGCCACATTCGTGTGTTGTCAATGGAACCAAAGGGATATTTCTCCATCCGATCGACGGCCATAATCACGGAACGCACTTCATTACCGCTGTCTACTTCGTCATAAATCTCTTCAAGGATTTCCCGTGCAACGTTATAGGTGAGTGAATACGCCCGTTCAAAGGTCTCTTTGTCTTTTCCGGACAGGCTGTCGTAGAGCGCCTTGATACCTTTGTGAGAGATCATATGGGAAATTGGTCCGGTAACACTCTCTACCGTTTCATTGAACGCCTGCGCCGGCTTCATCCCCGTTTCCACCAGGCGACGATAGAGGCATTCGACGACGCCGTGAACTGCGCCGAGAAGAATACCACGCTCACCGTAGATATCCGATCGGAATTCCATATCCAGAGATGTCATGAAGGTAAAAGGCGCACCCAGAGCAATAGACCACCCCAGGGCGTAATCAGTTGCCTTTCCGTCAATATCCTGTTCAACGGCAAAACTGGTGTTAATACCCGCGCCGTCGGTCGTCCTGCCCTGGTCATAGAGGCGGCGCACACTTGGACCCATTCCTTTGGGGCACACGCCGATGACGTTGATATCTTTGGGGAAGTACTCACCGGTGCTCTTCAGGTGACCCAGGAGAAAACCGTGGGAAAGCCCGAGGGTTCCGCCGGATTTCATTGCGTCAAAGATCTTTTTATGCAGTGCAACCTGAGCGGCATCTGAGATCAGAAGGATCACCATATCGCTCGCTGCGATAACGGAGAACATCTCCCCGAGAGTACCGCCGGCAGCGGTGAAACCTGCCGCTTCAGCCTTCTTCCAGGAAGAACTGCCCTCGCGAAGGCCGACAACGACACGAATGTCACTCCCCGCTTCCTTGAGAGAGTCGCGCAAGTTCTGTGCCTGCGCCGGACCCTGACTACCCCAACCGATCACACCGATCTGCTTGACACCGTCAAACGCATCGGGGAGTCTGGGAAAAAGGTGACGTCCGCCGCGAACGATGTACTCTTCCGTACCGGCAAGACTGATCTTTTCCTTTTCGAACACACGAGTCGTAAAATCGAACTTCATAATCGTTGATGCTACCAAGAAAGAAATGGCTTAGACAAGCTGTCATTGCGCAAAACAGCCGAAAAAACGACTTTTTTTCGGTCAATGACCGACAAAACTGCGGAACCGGATGCATCGATACGCCGGGTGTATTACACTGATTGGAATGAAATACGTACATCTCGGACAAAGTGGTCTTCTGGTAAGCCGTATCGGACTTGGAACGATGACCTATGGAACCCCTGACTGGCGGGAATGGGTACTTACAGAAAAGCAGGCGATGCCGTTTCTCCAGAAAGCAATCGAGCTGGGTATCACCTTTCTTGATACCGCAGATATGTACTCCCTGGGAAAGAGTGAAGAAATTGTCGGAAAGGCGGTACGCGAGTACGCAACCCGTGACGACATGGTTATCGCCACAAAAACGTACTTTCCAATGGGTGAAAACCCGTACCGTCGCGGTTTGTCCCGAAAGCGAATACTTTCCGCCGTGGAAGACAGTCTTCGGCGTCTCCGGACGGATTACATCGACCTGTACCAGATTCATCGATTCGATACCGAGACACCTCCCGAAGAGACAATTCGTGCCCTTGAAGACGTCGTCCGGGCAGGAAAGGTACGATATATCGGCGCGTCAAGCATGTACGCGTGGCGTTTTGCTCAGCTACAATACCTCGCCCGGGAATTAGGTGCCGCGCGTTTCATCTCTATGCAGAACCACTACAACCTGATGTATCGGGAAGAAGAACGGGAGATGATTCCGCAATGTGCCGCTATGGGGGTTGGTATCATTCCGTGGAGTCCCCTTGCCCGTGGTCGCCTTGCCAAACCGCCCCTGGTTGCACGTTCCGATTCCGGAAATGCCACCACCCGTGGGCAAACCGATACTCTCATCAATACCTTTTACGACCACCCGTCGGACGAAGAGATAGTGCGGAGGGTAGCAACTGTCGCTGAACAGCGGAACGTGTCACAGGCACAGATTGCCCTCGCCTGGCTGCTGAGCAAACCGGCAGTATGCGCTCCTCTGATCGGTGCCACGAAGCTTTCCTACCTGGACGATGCGGTCGCCGCGCTGGATCTGCAGCTCACTGACGAGGAAATTGCGACCCTTGAGGAACCGTACCAACCGCATCGTGTCGTAGCGATTGAAACGGCTGCTCCCAAACCGGTACGGCAAAAACCGGATTGAGGCATCACAGAAGCCGTTTCAGGTGGACGGCGGCGGCGTTGCCTTCTATACTCGGAACATGAAGATCACAAACTTACAGAACGAACCGATACAGCACCTCTCCGGTCCGGGTGTGGAGTATAAGGGTGTTGCGAAGCAGCTACCGATCGGTGCGGCCGATGGTGCTCCCGGTTTTTCGATGCGCGTATTTACCGTTTCTCCCGGAGGGTTTTCACCGCACCACAAGCATCCCTGGGAGCATGAGGTCTATATCCTCGCCGGCAAGGGTACAGTCATCGACGACGCCGGAACGGTGCATCCTGTTTCGGAAGGGTCATTCGTCTTTGTCCCACCAAACGAAATGCACCAGCTCAGAAACGCATCAGAGACCGAACCGTTTCAGTTTCTCTGTGTCGTTCCAAAAGAAAACGAGTAACCCGGAAAGCGCCCCGGAACGTTCATAACAGTGGAATAGTGAAGCGAAAGGTCGTTTCCGGTGAACGAATCAGCTCTACGACGCCCTTCAGTTGCTCGGTGAGCGCGGAGATAAGCCGGAGCCCCAGGGTTTTCGGCGAATCCATGCTTTTATCATCGGGAAAGGGACGTCCGTTGTTGGAAACGGCAAGGATCACGGCAGGGCCGGGACCGTCGTCGGTGCGTGCCATTGTGACGGTAAACCGTGGTGGAACAGTTTGATCGAAGCCGTGTTTTATAGCGTTGGTGGCCAGTTCGTTTACCAGCACACCAATAAGCACAGTCGCCGAAGGAGAAAGCTCAATATCGGCACCGGTATTCTCCACCGCTACGACACCGCCGGAATAAAAAGAAAGGAACGACGGAAGAAGGTCGTCAAGGTACATTTTCAGGTTGATGCGTCCGGTCTGCCCTGTGGAGCAGAGTTTTTCGTGGACGAGCCCGATAGCACCCAGCTGGCCTCGAACGTCTGAAAGATCGACGGCGCCCTGCAGCTCCGCCTCCTTCATGCTCACCAGCGATGAAATAAGGGTCAGGTTGTTTTTTACCCGATGGTTCAGCTCCCGCATGAGGTGGTCTTTTTCGGCAATGGACCGTTCCAGCCGACGCTGAACGGCGTTGATTTCGGTAAGGTCGGTGAAAACGATCAGTTTCAACCGACCTACCACGTGGCCCCGAACGGTGACGGTATGTACCTCTCCATCCGCACCGGTGGCGTCCGCCGTTACCGGCCCTACGGCACTGCCGGTCTCTTCGGCCCGGGCGATAGCCTCTGCCCACTGCCGGGAAACGACCCGGCGGTATTCCGCGTCGGGATAGGCCAGTTTGAACCAGCAGGCCGCATCCGGCAGGTCCTTTTCGGTGTAACCAAAAAGGCGACGAAAGGCATCGTTCACCAGGAGAACCCGTTCGTCCGCTCCTTCGGAGACCACTACAGGAATCGGCAGACTGTTCAGCATCTGTCGCTGTTCCTCTTCAGCACTCTTGCGGTCGGTAACGTCTCTGCCCGCGCCGAGTATCGCTGTAATCTCGCCTGCGTCGTTGACGATAGCGCTGTCGTCCCATTCCAACCAGCGCCAGCCGTCGACGGTCCAGGCGCGCTGTTCCACGCGACACCGATAGGGTGGTACCAGGAGTTCTGCCATAGCCAACCGGGTCGTCTCCTGGTCTTCAGGATGCACCAGGGGCATAAAACTGTTTCCCACCAGTTCTTCCCTGGTCTTTCCAAAGAGCGCGCAGTATGAATCACTGACAAACTCAAAGACGCCATCGACACTGACCCGCACAAAGAGCTCGCTCTGCTGCTCGATAAGGGAACGATACTCCTGCTCCATTCGCCGTCGTTCGGAAATGTCTACGTCCATGCAGAAGAGGTCAGTCTCGCCGTCGGGGTAATGCAGCGCTGCATGGCTGGAATATACGGTAACGGAGCTGCCGTCTTTCCGTTGAAGTTCCAGTTCCGCCGGAGGAATCGGTGTACCGGTCTGCGCGCTTGAGAGGATTTCCCGGGAGACGGCGTCTCGCATCGGTAAAGGTATAATGAGATCCAGAAGGTTGCTGCCGATTGCTTCCGCTGCGGTATGTCCGTAGAGCAATTCCGATGCACGGTTCCAGAAGTTGACGGTACCGTCTGGGCCAAAGCCCTGGACAGCTACGGCAGGAATGCTCTCAAACAGGGTGCGAAACCGCAATTCGCTCTTTTTCAGAGTAATGTGGACAGCAAAGAGCCGAAGAGCCGTCTTGATTGCCTGAAAAAGGGTGAACTGCCCTGCTCCCTTGAGAACGTAGCCGTACCGGGTCACCGCCTCTACCCGCTCTACGTATGATGGCTCAGAGTGGGACGTCACGAACACAACGGGAAGTTCTCTTGTTTCCAGAATCTGACGGGTCGCTTCAATACCATCAATACCCCGTCCCAGGTCAACATCCATGAGAATAAGCTCGATATCCGGTTGCTGCTTTACGGCGTCCACAGCTGCTTCTCCGGTATACACCGTCTGGACACGATACCCCGCCTGTAAGAGGTTTTTCTGCTGGGCCAGGGCGATAATCGCTTCATCCTCCACCAGAAGAATGGAGGCTGCGGAAACGTCGGTAGTAAGGGGCATCGATCTCTCCGTCACATACTTTATGAAATCATTGTAACGTTCGGACACGGGAAATGCTACTTCACCGGTTTTGGGTGTACAGAACCGTGTTGCAGAATCGGTAGTATTTTTCTGAACCGGTGTGAGTTACGGTTGTCGGGCGAAGTCGACTCACCCAAGTCCACCTGGCTACGGTAGTTATGACTGATCCTGCAACAACTTTATGTATACATGACATCCCTTGCAATCCTCAACGAGACAAGTAAACTGTTGGAACCGTTCAGAATAGTTTACACGGGGAGATTCTATGGCACGCAAATCACTGTCAATTCGGGCACGTACTCTAATAGTTGTCTTAATAGCCGAAGACCGCCGGTGACCACCACGAGAGTCGGGCGTACCTGGGTTCTCGTTTTCTTTTTGATTCCCGCAATGTCGGGAGCAGTGAACGCGGTGTCGCCCGGTGTAGTGAATCTCCAAAGTGCCGATCTTGTTCATGGTGATCCTGTTGCCCTTGACGGCGAGTGGCGCTGGTACCCCGGCGAGCTGCTGACCGAGGTTCCCCGGGCGGGTGTGTCCCGGGACGGCCGCATGGGCGCACCGGGCTACCTCAACCTGCCCCTCTCCCTTGCTCCGGAAAAATCCCGGGGGTACGGGACGCTGGCGATTACTATTATTCCGCCGGCTGTTCCGGGTCTCTATGGCGTTAAGATTCCGTATCTTGCGTCGGCAAACCGCGTCTATGTCGACGGTGTTGAACTGGGTGGCGCCGGCTCAGTGGCCCGCCCGTACCATCCCCAGTACCTGCCTCTGGAACTTTTTTTCTCAGCTTCAGGGAAACCTATTGAGCTGGTCATACAGGTGGCCAACGAACACCATCGGAGAATGCGCCTGAGTCGGGTCTACTTCGGAAGGGCCGAACAGATTTCCCACTTCACACATCTCAGGCTCATATTCGATGCTGTTCTGCTGGGCAGCCTCCTGTTGCTGGCACTGTACCATCTGCTGGCGTTTTTTCTGCACCGCCGGGACCGGGCTTTGCTCCATTTTGCCGCTATTGCACTGCTGGCCGCCTTTCGGTTGGGCATTGCCCGGGAGCGCATTCTGGTACGGCTGTGGACGGAAATGCCGGCGGAAGTGATGATGAAACTGGGATACGCTCCTGTCTTTCTGCTGTTACCGCTGCTGGTACTCTATCTGCACGCCCTGTCACCATACGACACGCTTCGCCGTATTGCCCGCGCCGCCCGATGGGTAGGAGCTCTTTTTCTGGGCCTCATACTCATTGCCCCGGTCCGGGTCTATGACTGGGCGTTTGCCTATGGCCTGGGAATAATCATGCTGATGGCCGTGTACGTTATCCTTACCGTTGTCCGAAAACGGGTGTTTGAATCAACGCAGGGAGCAGTGGTCATTGTTCTGGGGGGATTTTTCGTCATGGTCGCCGCAGTCAGTGACTACCTCCGGGAACTTGACGCGTACAGTGCACCGGAGCTGCTCTCCTCGGCTATCGTCTTTTTTCTCCTGTTGCAGGCCTACTTTCTGGCGTGGCGATTCCGGACAGCCTACAACAGCACCAGCACGCTGGCTGCGGAAGTGCAGCATCTCAATGAGGACCTGGAAGAGCGCATTCTGGAACGTACCCGCGAACTTGCCCGGGCGAACGCACAGTTGCGGAAGATTTCCCGAACCGACGGTCTCACCGGTCTTGCCAACCGGCGAACCCTGGATGAAACGATAGAACGGGAATGGCTGGTCGCGGCGCGCCGCAGGGTTCCCCTGGCGGCCATTATGATTGATATTGACCACTTCAAGATGTTCAACGATTCTCTGGGGCATACTGCCGGCGACCGGTGCCTGAGAGAGATCGGCACTATCATGCAAAACGGTGTTCACCGGCCGGGAGATCTGGTGGCCCGCTACGGCGGTGAGGAGTTTGCTGTTTTATTACCCGACACCGATACCGAAGCCGCCGTTACGATAGCCGATTTCATACGTCGTGCCGTGGAGGAGCGAAAGATCCCGCACCCGTCATCGCCGGCGGGCACGGTTGTTACTATCAGCCTGGGTGTGGCTGCCATCGTTCCTGACGCCTCAACTGAACCGGACGCGCTTATTGACCGCGCCGACCGGGCCCTGTACGACGCCAAGGCTGCGGGGCGAAACCGGGTTGCTACGGCCTGATGAGGCGGATGACCCTTTCCACTGTACCGAACGGGCATCAGAGAACCGGCCTGGTCGGCGCCTGACGGCGCCTGCGCGGATCAGCCGCGTACCGCAGGTACGAGGAACGCGGCGACACCCATGCATCCCGGATGGTTCAATCTTCCGCAAGAGCACTGTGTGTGTCGATGTCCTCGGCGTCCCAGGGATAGACGATCCAGAGGTCTTCAAGCTCCTCACCAACGTAGAAGCGATGCACTTCCGGCGGAATGGTACCGCGCTTGGACTTGTTCTTGCGGTGCAGTACGGCCACCGCCAGCTCTGCCGGGTGATGGGCCAGGAGTTCTTTGAGGCAGTATTCCAGGGTTGTTCGGGTGTCATCCACCTCGTCCACCAGAAGCACCTTCCGACCGGTGAGCTTCTGTTCCACTTCGTCAATCCACTGGATCTTCCGGGGAACCCGGGCAGGAATGTTGTTCTCGTCGTAAAGCTGGAGGCCCACCGTAAGAATGGGACGGTTGATGAAGGTCTTGAGAATACGGGCGGGAATGAAGCCGCCGGTGCCGATGGCAACAATAACGTCGGGGTGATATGCGTCATCGGTGACGCGTCGGGCCAGCTCCTTCACGGTCCGGTGAATGTGCCGGTAACTGAAATATTGCTTTTCGGGCATAGGCAAGGTTAGCAGCGTCGGTCCCCGGAAGCAAGTGGAACGAGGACGAGCAGCGCGAGAACGGCGACGGTGAATCCAATATACACGGCAAGAAATACCCAGTCGGGGAAATCGTAGAAAACGATCCGTTGCACGATCCGGGCGACAAGGGAGAGTTGTTCCGTTTCCCCCTGTCCCGGCGAACTCTTTTCCGCCCGGTCACGAAGAGCGTACTCCCACCGGGTGAGAGGACAGAGAACACCGACCGTTGCTTCAACAGCAACTATGGCGATCGCAATGATATGGGTAATTCGAAAGGCTCTGTTCCTGACCCAGCTCCATCCCAGAATTCCCCCGGCGACAGTCAGGACGAACCCCCCAACGGTAAAGGCGATGTATCCCAGGTGCAGGACGAGGACGGCATCGGCAGCTACGGCGTAGACGTTCATTGGCACCCCCGCATCCAGTCATTCATATTTGGAGTTCTTCCCGCAACAGTGCCAGAGCGGCGTGGGCGGCCCGTTCTTTCACTTCCCGGCGGTCCCCGTGAAAGTGGTATTCCCGGGCGAGGCTGCGTCCAAGGGGGGCGCCCGGGTCGGCGAAGTGGACGGCCACCCACGTGAGTCCTACCGGTTTGGCGTCGCTGCCTCCGTCGGGTCCGGCAATACCGGTTATTGCGATTCCAATGTCGGAGTCAAGCTTCACCGCGACGTTGCGGGCCATGGCCAAAGCAACGGACTCGCTTACCGCACCGTCCCGGGCAATCAGGGCAGGGTCAACCTGCAGATTCCGCCGTTTTATTGCGTTACTGTAGGCGATAATACCTCCCACGAAGTAAGTCGAACTGCGAGGTACGTTGGTGATGCGGTCGGCCAGAAGGCCGCCGGTACACGACTCCGCCGTCGCTACGGAGAGACGTTTTTCGGCCAGCAGACGTCCCACCACCGATTCCAGCGTCTCGTCGTCCTCGCCGTAGACGGCATTACCCAGAATGGCACGAATCTGAAGGGCAACCCGGTCTATCAGTTCTATCGCATGAGGTGTGTCCGGTGCGTGGGCGGTAATGCGCAGCGTCATTTCGCCGGTGTGGGCCAACGGCGCAATTGTCGGATTTGTCTGGTTCTCCAGGATATCATGAAGCATTTCCGCGACCCGGGATTCTCCCAGGCCAATTACACGGAGTACCCGTGACTCCAACACGGCATCCCGGTCGTCGACAGACAGGGCGCCTGCCAGACGGGGCAGCACCTGTTCCCGCATGAGGCTACGCATCTCTCCGGGGGGACCCGGGACGAGTACAAAGATCGCTCCGTCCCGTTTGAGGTAAATCCCCGGCGCCGTTCCCCGGCTGTTGGGCAGCAGAGTGGCGCCGGCGGGGACCATGGCCTGTCGCAGGTTATTTTGCGGAAGGGCGGACTCCTTCGGGCGAACCCCGGCCGCAGCATCAGACCCGGCCACCGTGGATTTCGGAGACCGTCCCCACTTTCGCTTCTCGAAAAGCTCTTCCAGGTGCCGGACCCAGCCCTCATCCCTTTCAAGGGGCAGGTTCAGAACTTCCGCTACCGTCTCTCTGGTCAGATCATCTTCCGTCGGACCCAGCCCGCCGCACAGTAGAACGAGTTCGACCCGACGCGACGCCGTCGTCACAGCGTCACGAAGTCGATTCCGGTTGTCCCCGACAACGGTCTGGTGGTACACGCCAATTCCCAGTTCTGCAAGCATCCGGGCAATTTCCGCAGCGTTGGTGTTGACCACATGTCCAAGAAGAAGCTCCGTCCCTACGGCAATTATTTCGGCTTTCATCGGCCCAATGCTACAACACCCCCGTCGGGACTACAACGGGCGGGCGGCGAGACGAGGCGAGACGTACCGCACCGAAGTTTCACCTATTTTTTTCTTGTCGGCACGGAAATTCCGTTGTAGCGTGTGTTGATTATGATAGGAGCAACGATAGGTATCGGCCTCGTCGGGGGCACCATCGCCCTTCTCTTCGCAGCTTCCCGGGCGCGATGGATTGTCAAACAGAAGGTGGACAACCCGAAACTGGAGCAGATTGGCGGCTTTGTACGCAGTGGAGCTATGACCTTTCTGGAAAAGGAGTACAAGGCCCTGGCTCCGTTTGTTGTCGTTGTCGCCGGTTTTCTCTACGTCGGTAACGACGGGTACCTGCAACTGCAGGCTCTGTCATTCCTCATTGGAGCGGTAGCCAGTGCTCTTGCCGGTTTCTTCGGTATGCAAATTGCCACCCGCAGCAATACCCGTACCACTCACGCCGCTCTGAACGGCATGGATCCCGCCCTGCGGGTCGCCTTTTCCGGCGGAGCTGTCATGGGTATGAGCGTCGTTGGTCTCGTCCTCATGGGAATATCCGCTGTGCTCTGGATTGGTGTTCACAATATCGGCAGTGATGAAACCGCCATGGTTCAATACGTTCTGCCGGTGATGAGCGGTTTCAGTCTGGGTGCTTCATCCATTGCACTCTTCGCCCGTCTCGGTGGCGGTATCTTTACCAAGGCTGCAGACGTCGGAGCAGATCTGGTCGGCAAGGTTGAGGCAGGTATACCCGAGGACGATCCGCGCAACCCCGCTACCATTGCAGACAACGTAGGTGACAACGTCGGAGATGTCGCCGGTATGGGGGCAGACCTCTTTGAATCCTTTGTGGGTTCTCTGGTGGGTGCCATGATACTCGCTTTTGCCGTTGACGGTTCCCTCGACGTGAAGCTGCGCCTTCTCATGTATCCGGTAGCACTGGGGGTCATCGGAATGCTCGCCTCCATTATCGGTATCTTTATGGTTCGCACCGGTGGAAAGCGAACTCCCCAGGCGGCTCTCAACCTGGGAAGCTTCGGCGCCGCCGGGCTTGCCTCAGCCGGTGCAATTCCCGTCCTCTACGCGCTTTTCCACGCCTCGGATCTGCCGTCGGGTATGACTATGTGGGGTCTCTACTGGCCGGTCCTCTTCGGTCTTGGAGCCGGAATAGGCATCGGGGCCGTTACCGAACTGTTCACCGGAACCGGCAAAAAGCCGGTCATGTCTATTGTGAAATCCTCTATGACCGGCCCGGCGACGACAATCATTACCGGTATGGGTGTTGGGATGCTTTCCACGTTATTTCCCGTCGTTCTTATTGCCGTGGCAATTTTCGCCGGCCACGCTTTTGCGGGTCTCTACGGAGTCGCCGTAGCGGCAGTAGGCATGCTGGTCACCCTGGGCGTTCAGCTTTCTGTCGATGCCTACGGCCCCATCGCCGACAATGCCGGCGGACTTGCCGTCATGAGCGACTATCCCAGGGAGGTTCGCGCCATAACGGACGAACTGGACGCCGTAGGAAATACCACCGCCGCCGTCGGCAAAGGATTTGCTATCGGCTCCGCCGCCCTGACGGCGATCATTCTGTTGTCCAGCTTCCGGGAGTCTACCGGAGTCTCGGTGATTGACCTTGCAAATACGAATGTCCTTATCGGCGTCCTTTTGGGGGCGGTGATACCCTACCTCTTCAGTGCCCTGGCCATGAACGCCATTGGCACCGCCGCTTTCGAAATGATCGAAGAAGTCCGTCGACAATTCAAAGAATCACCGGGAATTCTGCTCGGCGATCAGCTTCCGGACTACGACCGGTGTATAGCTATTTCCACAGCGTCGGCCCTGGACCAGATGCGGCTGCCCGGATTGATTGCCGTTGGTACACCGGTGCTGGTTGGGTTCATGGGTGGCATAGAGATGCTCTTTGGCTTGCTGGTAGGTGTCACCGCCGGCGGTGTTGTCCTTGCCATTTTCATGGCCAATTCCGGCGGCGCCTGGGACAATGCCAAAAAAATGATAGAGTCCGGTGAAGGTGGTGGTCGCGGCAGCGATGCGCACAAGGCTTCCGTAGTCGGGGACACCGTGGGTGACCCCTTCAAGGACACCGCCGGCCCGGCAATCAACATCCTGGTAAAACTCATGTCGATTGTCGCCCTGGTCATCGCACCAATTCTGAAAAGCATGGGAGGTTGACGTGAGTTCAAACCAATACGAAACACATCTGTATGTGATCATGCATCCCAGCCCCGCTCTGATTGCCTCACAGCTGGATCCGGAGAGCTTTGCCCGTCATTATCTGGCCGGTTCAATCAGACACTACTCCGGCAAGGTCATCTTTGCGGGAATTGACCCGACCTTCAGGAATCCCTTTTTTCACATTGACGAATATCTCGCTGAAGTAATAGAACACGATGACGGACGGCCAAAGGCAACAAAATTTATATCGGTATACCGTGTGCTGGAACACCTCGATTTTTCACTCATACGAAAAGTCTACCTCTCCTCCCCGGAAGGTGCCGTAC
The DNA here is from genome assembly GCA_964496635.1 of uncultured Spirochaeta sp. Classification (GTDB taxonomy): domain Bacteria; phylum Spirochaetota; class Spirochaetia; order DSM-27196; family Alkalispirochaetaceae; genus Alkalispirochaeta. The sequence continues at coordinate 9,848 of CAZCAE010000028.1, read as the reverse complement.
TGTCGCTTGAACCCGACGACGACGTCCAGACTCGTGAGCCCGGGCTTCTGAGAGTATTTGCCGAGATTAATCCCGTCCGCATGCTCGTTCTGACGGAGATGAATTTCATGGAGTTTGGCGACCTCGTTACCAGCCCGACAATCCTGCGCAGCGTTCCGGCAATGTTCTATACCCAGCTGGAGTTTGACGCGGAGAGTTTTCTCAACGACTTTGAACTGAATCCAATGCTTCCGTCGCCGCTTCCGAAAGTGCATCCCTCAAAACTGCGCGACGCCATCAACGAACTCAATGCGTCCCGTCGAAAACCAACCAAGGGTCTGTTACTGGATTCCAGTTTCGATACTATTCCTTATCGAATGGTCCGTCACGGATTCATGTTTGCCCGACACAACGAGCACCGTTTTTTCCGCATGCCCCCGATTCACGACATAGAACGGGAGAACTACAAGTTCTGGAAGGCAATGTAGAGGCGAGCCGCCCCCATCTACCCGGTCAGGGCGATGCCTGCCTGCAGGAGAGCCCAGTATCCGACGACCCGGGGAATCCGCCACAGCGCCGCCGCTGCAAATCGGCGAAAGGGAATATGAAGCATTCCGGTGATCCAGGAAACGGTAGAAAACGGTAAGGGCGTCAGCGCCGCAAGTACCACCCCCCAGTACCCGTATCGTTCAACCAGCGCCGCTCCGCGACTATAGTAGCCCGCTACAGTCCGGCGGACGAACGGCAGGAAGTAGAGAGTTCTGCCGATCCAGTAGCCACATACACCACCAAGGACAGACGCGCCGGACATTACCGCCAGTAATGGCACAGGACTCCACGAATGGGTAAGGGGAAAGATGATATCCAATGTGGCCGGGACAACAAAGGTATCCACCACAAACACGAAGACGAAGACACCTGTAAGCCCGGCCCAGGCGACTGCAGCGCGGGCCTGCTCCTCAACGGGCAGATCCAGCCGGATGAGCGCAACGGAGGCGACAAGAAACACCAGCAATACCGCCAGAGATCGCAGGACAAGACGCTTCGCATCGAGTACCGGGGCCCTCGCGTCCCGGGGAGTTCGGGGTGCCTGGGGAATTCGGGGTGCCACTTCTTCTACCGCGCCGTTGGATCCAGCTTCACGCCGATCCAGCCACCGATGTCACTCATGTCCCGGGCAATCTGACCAATGGCCACCTCTTCCGTCAGTTCCGCCACAAGCCATTGACGACCTTCAAAGGGAAACCGCGCCCCCTCACCGGGAATATCTACCGCCACCATAGCATGTGCGTATTCAATACTCGTCATGAGGATAGCATCGAACCCAAGATGGTGCAGCACAATGGCGTAGGTGATGCCAAGCGAGTCACAATCTCCCGCAAAGTCCACCAGACACGCCGAAGGACTCATGAGATCACTCAGGGAAGGAGTGCGCCTGTACTCCGCCCCCTGCAGCCACGCAAGGATTTCTGCAGGCATCTCATCCCGGGGCATTCCCGCCTGAGACATATCCATGAACAGCGCTTCCGCCACCGGCTCCAACCGGGAAAAACTGTCCCGATAGATCATCCGGAAGTATCGACGCCACGCCACTGCCCACGCCGGGGCGGGACCGGTGCCAATCCGGGGAGAGTCATCCGGCTGGGGCGCGTATTCACTCAGAACGCGTGCCTCCCGCTCTATCACCGTCTGGGTGGCGTCTCTGACTTCATCGGACCCCACCGATTCGGGCAGCGTGTAGCGCGTTCCACCGGGCAGGGTCAGTACCGAGCCACCGGACGGTGCGCCTTCATCGTTCGATCCCGGCCGCGAAAGAGGTGAAAAAAACTGGCTCACCGGTCCCGGGAAATTCCTGGTCAGCGAATCCGGCGAAAAACTGTCCAAAGCTGACAACAGCAGGTCGTGGTATTCCTCGTAATAGTCTTCAGGGACGAAGGTCATGACGGCAAAGTCGAAGTCGTCTCTGTTGAGAAAAGTCATATACCCCCGGACGTCATACGTGCCCGTTGAAAACCGGTAATCACCGAAGACGGAAGGACGATCAAGATATCGGTAGGGAGACCGGTCTCCCTGGGCCTGGTAACTCTGGATGATGTACTTTTCAATTTCCTCACTGGTGGCAAACCGGTCTCCCGGAAAAGCGATAATCTGAAAGACTGCCACATGGTCGGAATCGGTAAAGCTGATAAAGTCGGTGCGCTCTCCGTCCAGTATCTCCCACCCCACCGGAATATCGATGATGTACTGGTAGTCGGGGTTCAGGAAGACTGTCTGAGCTTCAACTGCAAAAGGCAGTATCAATCCGGCCAGGAACACCCCGAGGAACGTTGCCGTAGCTGCTGTTTTTCGCATCTCTGTCTTTGTTCTCAAAAGAGCGTCCTCCTGCTACTATGTTCGGACATTATGGAGGTTCCGATTAGCCCGTCAGACAATCTACAGACCAACAATTCCCGGTCCAGCAGTCCACAGACCGTTACGGTGTTTCCCGCGCCCCTTGCCCGGGGCAGTGTACGAGTACCTTCATCCAAGTCACACACGATAAGGGCTCTGCTGATAGCCGCAGCCGCCGACGGTACCAGCACCATAGAAAACCTGCTGGACAGCGCCGATGCTGCCAGTTGTATCGCCGCCCTGAAGGCAATGGGGGCCGAAATCTCGGTGAGGTCCCGGACAGAAACGGGAATGACCGTGGAAGTTCGTCCCCCCAAGGGAGGCTCCTTTCCCGGCAGCCGACACGACGGCGCCCCGGCAGACGCCGTAGCGGTGGACGTCGGAAACAGCGGAACCACCCTCTACCTCCTGTCGGCCCTGGCAGCGATGTACCACCGGAGCGTCTGCTTTGACGGAGACGCCTCCATTCGTCGCCGCAGCGCCGCCCCCCTGCTGGACGCGCTGGAAAAGCTGGGCGCCGGGATCACCTTTTCAGGCACACAGCAGAAAAACCCCGGATGTGCCCCCTACTGCATCGCAGGCCCTCTGCAGCCGGGACGGACCATCACTATTGAAAGCCCCACCAGCCAGTATCTCAGCGCACTGCTTCTGGCGGCACCCCTGATACCTTCAACGGAGCTCGGGCCGGAGCCGACGACCATCAATGTGGCCCTGCTGAACGAACATCCCTACGTTGACATGACGTGCTGGTGGCTGGAGCAGCAGAAAATACGCTTTCACCGGGACGGATATGACCGGTTTGTCATTCCGCCGGGACAGCACTACCGCCCGTTGTCCACGCATCTGCCCGGGGACTACAGCTCCGCCACGTTCTGGTTCTGTGCCGCCGCTCTCACGGGTTCGCCGGTGTCCGTTGACGGGCTCGCTCCCGACGACGTCCAGGGCGACAAAGGGGTACTGCACATCCTTGAACAACTCGGATGTACCGTCACGTGGTCTCCACCGGACAGTTCGGGCACGGCGTCGGTGACCGTTTCCGGGAAACCTCTCCGGGGAGGAACCTTCGATCTGAACGCCATGCCCGACGCCCTGCCCGCCCTGGCGGTACTGGCGTGCTACGCGCCGCAGCCCGTCACCCTTGCACACGTGCCCCAGGCCAGAGAAAAAGAGACCGACCGCATCGCCGTGATGGCGACGGAACTGGGCAAGTTGGGGGGTATCGTCACCGAACTTCCTGATGGTTTGAAGATTGAACCCAGGGTTCTGCGCGGCGGCACCGCAGACAGTCACGGTGATCACCGGATCGCCATGGCCCTGGCGGTGGCCGCCCTTGGAGCGCAGGCGCCGGTCACCATTCAAGGCGCAGACGCCGCGGCGGTAACCTATCCGGCATTCTTCCGTCACCTCCAGAATATGGCACCGGAAGCCCTGCCGGAGCTTCCGTCCGGGGACACTGGATGACTCAAGCCCGGCTCACCGAACTGCTTCACAGCGCCGACGTCCACATATTTGACGTGGACCACACCCTTACCCGTCACTCCACGGGTCGGCGCTTCGCCCAGGTCGGCTACAGGGAAGGTGTCTTTACCTTTTCGTACCTTCTCACGTTACCGCTGTTCTACCTTCGTTACCGTATGGGCAACCTGGATATCAAGGACATCAACCGGGAGATCAAGCCGCTTTCCGGCCGTTCATATGAAGAAATTGAACAAGTCGTTGAGAAGACGTGGCAGCAATACGTGACACGCGACCTCTACAGTAAGGCTGTCGGGTACATCAGCGCATGCCGGGAAGCGGGAAAGACGATCATTCTGGCAAGCACCAGTTTTGATCTCCTCCTTCGGCCCCTGGCCCGGCATGTAGAAGCAGACGAGACTATCGCCTCGATTCTGGAATTTGTAGACGGACGGGCCACCGGCTGGCTTACCGGGGGACCCTGCTATGCCCGGAACAAAGCGGAGCGCATACGGACACTCCTCTTTGAGAAGGGCCTCGCCCCGGAACGGTGCGCATTTTACACCGACAGCTTCCACGATGTACCCAGCCTGGAGCTGGTAGGCTTTCCCGTTGCCGTACACCCTGACGCCTTACTGAGGCGGACAGCAATTCGCCGAGGCTGGCCGAGAATTTCGTTCACATAGGTACACCGCTTCAGGAAAAGAACAGTACTGCCATCCCCACAAAGACCGGAATGGTTACCAGCGAAACCAGATACGAAAATAGCATCATCGACCCGGTATGGTGCATCTGTTCAGGACGGCCGTACGCCCGGGTAACCACCAGCACCAGCGTGGCCGGGGGCATTGCCGCTTCCAGGACCAGGGTCAGACGGATTGCCCATCCCAGACTGCCGGTGAACCACGGCAAGGGTAACGCGGCAATACCGAGAATAGCTATCGGATACAGTACAAGGCGCCAGCCGGCAAAATACCAGTGCTCCCGGTCAAAGGACAGCTTTTCCCGGATCCCCGCCAGAGCCCCTCCCAGAGCAACCAGAGCAAGGTCCAGTCCCAGATCACCCAGACGGCTTCCCACCACCATTATCGGCTCGGGAATGACCCGGTAGGCACCGGACATGGAAATTACCAATCCGATGACCAGCCCCACCAGAGCCGGAGTCACCTTCACCCTGAATGGCCACAACCGAAAGTGCCCCGTCTGTATCACAGAGATCGCCACCGTCCAGATGACAATATTGAAGGCGAGAAAGTAAAAGGCCATTCCTATGATGATGGGCCCCGGGGCAAGCCTCGCCAGTATGGGCAGCGGGACAAATCCCGCGTTATGTAATGCCGCCAGAAGGATGAATGTTGTAGGCTGCCGCACCCATTGGGGACGCAGTCGTACAGCTCCAATTGCGAGCCACGCCTGCAGAGCCATTGAAGCAAGGCTCAGAAAAAACAGCCCCAGCAGGAATGGCCATCCCAGCTGAATCGCGTCGTCCCATCCCCGGGGAATCCGAAAAACGAAATAGAGCGGAAAGAGGATATCCAGCACAACGACCAGAAAACGAGGGAAGATCCGTTCCTGCATCCACCGAGGACGGAACAGCACGAACCCCAGGCCGGAAAGAAATATGAGAAGCCCCATCGTTTTCAGAAGAGTTTGAAACACCCCAGGACCATACCCGGAACGGCTGGTGCTGACAATATCGCGGGACGCTGCTGCCCTTGAAGAATGAGTATGAAACGACAGATCACCCTGAATAACGGCGTGAAAATGGCCAGGAACTACTGCCGGGGGATCTCTTCCCAGTTGCCCTGAAGTTCTCCGGTCACCGATTCGGTAAACGAACAGTCCTCATGCAACGCTATGATATTCCAGATTCGGCAGTCCTCCAGTGCTTCCATTCCATAGAGCCGATGGTCTTCATTGCGGTACAACCCCAGAAAACGGGTGTATCCCAGTGATTCAAGCTCATCGATAAGGGCGCGCCGATCATAGCCGGCGTTCCCGGCATTGATACAGGAATACTCCATGAGAATCGGCGGTTTGCCCGTGCGCAAGGTGGTTACCGCACCACGGAGGACCACCAGTTCCGCTCCTTCCACATCTATCTTCAGCACATCCGGCATGGGAACGACCCCCGCGGCAACCAGGTCATCGAGAGGTCTCATTCGTACCTGCACCTGTTGAATTGCAGAGAGATGGTACCGGTGCAGTTCTTCCCGGGAGCGTTCATAAAGGGAGGAAAAGGTGTCGTCGTCGTACACATCGATTTCGATCATTCTGTCCACATCACCCAGAGCAAGGGGAATAATTGAAACGTCGGCGCGCTCCCAGAGAGCGACGGACAAACCCGAATCGCCCGCCCTGGTAATCAGCCGGGCCCGGGCTTCCGGGAGCGGTTCAAAAGCCACTACGGAAACCGTGTCCCGGCGGTCCATTACAACCGGCAGCGTAACCTCACCGTCATTCGAACCGATATCGAAGAGGAAACAACGGCGATCCGTATCTACTGTGGCCGAGGTGGTACCTTCGGACACTACCCACTCGGTAAGTCTCTGCATCCAGAACCGGACGTTGTCATGAATATCACTGTAACCATCAATCGTGTTCACTGCGTCACTATACCAGTGGCGACTTGGCAACTCAACGAGGGAGGCCGTTCCTGCAATGCTTGTCAGACAGACGCTCTCCGGCACAGAATACATAGATGAAACACTGGGATACTGAGACGATCCGGGACCTTCTGCTGGAATCTGGACGGATAGCGTTGCACCATTTCAACAACCCTGAAACGATACATAAGAGCGATGCGTCGCTTCTGACCATCGCCGACGGTGCGGTGGAAACATTTTTGAAAGAACGCCTTGTCGGCGACAACAACGGCGTTTCGCTGATCGGCGAGGAGAGCGTCAGCGGTACAACCCAGAAAGAAGCGGACGCCGCACTTTCCGGGACAACCTGGGTCGTAGACCCTATTGATGGAACAGCCCCTTATGCAAACAAGCTTCCCACCTGGGGTATATCCATCGGTCTCCTTCAGGACGGAGTCTTCAGCCATGGGGCGTGGTTTCTCCCCCGGGTTGGCGAGCTGTATATGACAAGTGGCCCAGACGTCCTCTTCGGTGAAGAGCCCCGGGATCCCCGGCGCTGGCGTTTTAAAGACCTTCAGGCACTCCCGAAGATCGATGTCCCCTACACCTCGACCGGCATGATCAGCCTCCCTCACGACATCGTTCGGTCAAAACGATTCACCGGGAAAAATCCTATTCAGTCTGTAGGCAGTGCCGTCTACTCGCTCGCCCAGCTGGTACGAGGCAACTACATCGGGTGCATCACCAGCCTGAAGCTGTGGGACCTCGCCGGAGCTGTCCCGATTCTGCGGCGCATGGGCTGCCAGATACAGTTTGCAGACCGACGGGAACTGTCCGATACGGTAACGTCCACCGACTGGATCACCGACGCTTCACACGGACAACTGTGGAAAGCCCAAGGAGCCCTCTATGTTGCCCATACCGAGGAGACACTGGCCTACCTGCACAGCCATTACACCGACGGTATGTAGAAGGCAAGCAGCAACTCCCATCGGTGCGTTCCTCCGCTCCGGATCCACCGGGGGTGACAGTCCGGCCCGCAGGCGGCGGTACCGATACCGCGGTGAAAGTGGTCCACCGTCAGAATTGTCTCTTCCCGGGGACAAATCTGCCATGTATGGGAGAGCGAATCCAGGTCTTCCGGTGCGGTGTGCAGCGCGGAGAAATGAAACCCCTGCCCGGCCGGAGCGGTTACCTCGAGAACTGACCCGGTTGAATCCGACGACCCCGGCTCCACGGAAAGACGCAGGCTCCGGGTTTCACCGTGGCCACCATGTTCCTGAGGCACCACGTAGGGAACGTACTGTTCCGTCACCGTACTCTGCCACAGACCGAGAGGATACCCCGTCGAACGGTCGGGATAGTTCTCCTGGGGACCACGACCATACCACTGGAGGTACTCAAACCGGGAGGGCAAATCGAAGCGAAGTCCAATCCGGGGCAGGTCGGCAACCTTTTCATCTATGACACACGTCGCCGAAAGCTTCTGATATCCCTCTGCAGAGCTTCTCAGATCAAGGTGCAGCCGTGCCCGCTCGGTGCCGTCAGCCCGGTAGACTCCCGTGATGGAACCGTCCCGGCCGACAGTCCACTCTTCTTCCAACCGGTGGAGACCCCATTCCATCCACGCCGTTCCCGGCTTCTGTTCCTGGCCGGGCATCTTCCGGATAAGGTCGTTTTCCGTGGGGGCTCGCCAGAGGGACAGACGGGGTCCCCGGATACACGGCGCCCCCTCTTCTCCGGAGAAGATCCGGGGCACCCCGTCCGCCACGGCAAGTCCCAGCTCCGTCGTCTCCCCGTGGCTGTCACGCCACGGGGAGACGATCCGGTTCTGTTGAGTCTGCAGGACCCACTGCTCCCAGGCTACTTCGTGGCCCGCCGGCGTCAGAGAGGTCGCCTCATCCCGTACCAGTCGGGCAGTCAGAGTCGCCTCTCCGCCCGCCATGGCACGGGCACCCTCCGGAACCTTCACGTCCAGAGTCACGGCCCCATCCACCGGAACCGGAGGTATCCCGCTGTTGCCGGAACCCACAGGCACACCGTCGGCGGCAAACTCCCAACGGAGGGTATACCCGCGCGCCTCCGAGAAGTCCAAACCGGACCGGAGCGTCAGCTGAACGGTCTCGGGAAGGGAGCCCGGCAACGGCGCAAGTTCAATATTCCACGGCTGCGCAAGCTTTCGGAATTCCCACATAGCCGGGTGGGGAGTACGGTCGGGACCAACGAGTCCGTTGATGCAGAAATCGCGGTCATTGGGTTCGTCACCGAAATCGCCACCGTAGGCGAAGTATTCGTTCCCGTCGGAATCGGTCCGTCGAATCCCCTGGTCCACCCAGTCCCAGATGAATCCGCCCTGCAATCCGTGCCGGTTCCGGAAGGCGGCGTAGTAATCGGCAAGGCCGCCGTTGGAATTGCCCATGGCGTGGGAATACTCGCACAGGATCAGAGGCCTGTCATCGTCGTGGCGGTCGGCACCTGAGGCTGCCCATTGGACAATCTCCTCCACGGGGGCATACATGGGAGCGATGATGTCTGTGGCACCCCGTCCACGGGAAAACTCGTACCTGCCCTGGCCCCATTCAGTCCGGACGGCCCCCTCATAGTGGAGCGGCCGGTCCGGATCAACCCGGCGGACCCAGCCCGCCGCTGCGTCGTGATTGGGACCGTAGCCGGACTCGTTTCCCAGGGACCATACAATGACCGATGGATGATCAAAGTCGCGCTGCACCATTCGCTGTACCCGTTCCACGAAAGCCGCCGTGTATCGTGAGTCACGGCAGATCTCGTTGTAGTAATGGTGGGCTTCCACGTTGGCCTCGTCCCAGAGATACATGCCGTAGCGGTCGCAGAGGTCGTACCAGTCGGGATGGTTGGGGTAGTGAGCCGTCCGAACGGCGTTGAAGTTGAACTGACGCAGGAGCTCCAGATCCCGTATCATCGATTCGGTGGTAATAGTCTTGCCCGTGTCCGGGTCATGTTCGTGCCGGTTGACCCCGTGGATCATCACGGGACGACCGTTCAGCAGCAGTTGCCGTTCCGAGATTTCCACCCGACGGAAGCCGACGTGACGCCGGTACACGGCGATGATGCGACCCGAGTCCATCCTACCGGCACCGGCGGCGATAGTCCCGTCGGTCTCCAGCGCGGTCTCCCTGATCGTTATTGTCACGGTATACAGAAAGGGTGACTCACCGCTCCAGGGATGTATCGCAAGCTTTTCTGTTTCAGTTACTTCTCCCATAAGAAGAAAATTTTTTGAAAAACTAAAAAATCGTGATGCATTTACTCGCATTGACTTGAACTCATTATAAATAAAGCGATTTTAAGGATTTACATATGATTTTCCCATTAAAACTTGTAAAATAAAGAAAAAATTAAAATGCGCATTTGGCATAGTGGTGAAATTGAGTGGTGTGGTGAAAAAGTTTCCTCTCAGTG
>CAZCAE010000027.1:0-43537 GCA_964496635.1 uncultured Spirochaeta sp. | reverse complement strand
AAGTGAGCGGGTGGCTCTTGAGTTTGTCTGAACCGATAGACGTAGTCGATTTGAACGATCTTTATCCCCATATCCGGGAACGCGTGGAAGCAACGGGGAGGGTCCTGTATGAACGAGTTTTATCGACCTTTTAAAGACGTTGTAGCAGCCGGAGTAAAATATCGACGTACCGCATTGGCCTCAATCCTGGTGTTCCGTCAGCCACTGGTGGCCCGCGTTGGTCAGTCGGTATTTTTGCAGACGGCTGGTAGGCTTGTCGGGGACGGTCATCTCGATCAGACCGGCGTCAAGGGCGGGAGCCAGGTAGCGTTCCCGGAAAGATTTCCGGTCTGAAAGGCCCAGGGCGGTTTGCAGCGCCTCCCGGCTCATCTCCTCCGTTACCACCGCCAACAGCTCACCGACTTGGGGGGTGACCTGGGGTGTGACTTGGGGGGTGTGAGCGTCCACTGTCTCAAGGATCATTCGTAGCATGAACGAAATGAACGGAGCGGAATCGGTTTTCACGGTACTTTGCCGGAGTGCGTCATAGTATTCCGACTGGTGCTCGTAGATGAGGCTTTCCACGGGAATGTCGGCAAACACGGGGTTCCAACGAGATAGGATCAGGCTCTGCCATAGCCGGCCCATGCGGCCGTTCCCGTCGGCGAAAGGATGGATGAACTCGAACTCGTAATGAAAGACCGATCCGGCGATCAGCGGGTGGGCGTCGGTGGCTGCGAGCCAATTGAAGAGATCGCTCATGAGGCGTGGAACTCTCGGGGCGGGAGGTGCCATGTGGATCACTTCCCGCCCGGACATCACACCGACCCCACCGCTTCGGTAGCAGCCCGCCTCGTCGATCAGTCCAGACATCAGAATACGATGCGCTCCCAGGATATCCGTCTCCGATTCCGGTGTCCATGTATGAAAGCGGTCGTAGGCGGCCAGTGCGTTTTTGACCTCCTGCACCTCCCGGGGTGGGGCGATCACCCGCTTGCCCTCCAGAATCGCGGTGATCTGCTCCTCGCTCAGGGTGTTGCCTTCGATCGCCAGCGAGCCGTGGATAGTGCGAATGCGGTTCGCACGACGCAAACGGAGTGCTCCGGCGTCGTCAGTGAGCGCAGTCAGTTTTCCGACGGCCTCGCTGATCGCAGCGACGCGGTTGAGGATTTCCGAAGTAATCGTATAGGGCGGCTGGTATGCGGAACTATTCATCCTGTTTTGTAATCATCCAACGGCAGCACGTTTCCGTCAACGCGCTCCTCTCAATGCCCTTCCCGATTCCCCTGATCCACGCTAAGATTTGACAATCTCGACGAGAAACGGGGAAAACGTGGCAGTACAGCGCGATAGTGCTCCACGTGCAACACACGACCGGGCAGATACGGTCGGCTACGACGACCGGCAGCGGGAGCTTGCGGAGTCTGTTCTGGACTACACCGTATCCAACCACTCCGCGACCGCATTACGATCCAACGAGTCGCCCAGGCACGCTTCCAGTTCGGCAACGTCTGCCTTATCACGGTCCCGGGAAGACGACTTTTTCAAGGTGTAAAGTACTTCAGGGGCAACAATAGGTATCTGGGTGCCGGAAAAGTCGATCCGCCGCAGTCCGTCCGCGACGAACCGCGCGAACGATTCGTCAGACGGGCGGAGGACATCCAGAACGGTCTCCTCCTCAGCTTCAATCAGCAAGAATCGATAAACTTCGACGAGGGAGTATCTCATCGTTTCGAGGTTTTGATATACCGACGGAAACGCATCGCGCAGGACCTCGTGGATCGCTTCGATGTCGCCAAAAAGAACGATGTCGATATCGACGGTAGCACGGGGGCGGCAGTAGAGGCTGAACGCGAATCCTCCGGCGAGACCCCAGGTAATCCGTCGGCTCGAAAGCGCCTGGGCGACGCGGAGAAACGTATTCTCAAGCATCAGCGGCGATCCTTAGCGGCACGCATGCGACGCCAGAAGCGTTGACGGAGTTGAACCGGGGTCTTTTCCGGGTGAGCCGCCGCGTCATTGGCGATATTGAGCTTGATCAGCATCTCAGTCAGCTCAAATGCTTTCTTGAGCTGCCGTGCTTCACGGGACTGCATCTCTTGAGTATAGCATCGCCTGGAGGCAACCCGCTACGCCCGTCAACAAAATGGACCGGGGTACCGCCGACCCCGATGAGCCGTAGGGTTTCCCTCAAACGTCAGTTTCGCGAAGCGGCATGACAATTTTTTGCGTGTGTGTATGTATATCGTTGTGAATCAGGATCTTGACAGATGGATGTAGGTGGCCAGGGAATTGCCGTTGGACCGGATGCTTTCCGGGCCGGGGCAACGGAACAAGCCGGCACCGCTTCATTACCGGCGCGCCTGTACGATCGCCACGGACCGCCTGAACGAATCCGGTGTCTACAGCCGTGTCGGAGCCTACGGCGCGGATGATGCGATCTTACCGGCAGTCTTGCCGGATCTGAATGTCAATCTTGGTCTCGTGTTCCGGGATGCGCCGAGCTGAGGCTGCGACTCTTTCGTGGGACCAAATGATTCACCGCCGCCGAATACGTCGAAAGCCCGCCCAACCTTACCCTCTGGGTATCTCCGGAATCTGTGACAGGTCGTAGGGTGTAGCCTGGTAGACATGGTAGTTCAGCCAGTTGGAGAAAAAGAGGTGCGCGTGGGCGCGCCACGTGGGTACGGGCTTCCGGGACGGGTCGTTGTCCGGAAAGTAGTGTTCCGGTACGGCGGTGTCCATACCCCTGTCGGCGTCACGGTGGTATTCCAGCGCCAGCGTCTCCGCTTCGTATTCCAGATGGCCGGTAATAAAAACCTGCCGTCCCTCAAAAGCTGAGACCACACAGACCCCCGCTTCTTCCGATGTCGCCAGGACCTCCAGCTCCGGTCGCTTCTCAATATCCTCCAGGCGGACCTCGGTGTACCGGGAATGGGGCACCGGGAAGCGATCGTCAAAGCCGCGAAAGAGGGGATGGTGGTCGTCCAGCCGCTCATGTTCAAACACGCCGAAGAGCTTCTCCGTCATTGGATATTTCTGGATGCCGTAGTGGTGGTAGAGGCCCGCCTGGGCACCCCAGCAGATATGCAGGGTTGAATAGACGTTTGCCAGGCTGTACTCCATGATTGCCGCCAGTTCGTTCCAGTAGTCCACATCCTCAAAGGGTATCGTCTCCACCGGCGCCCCGGTGATGACCATGCCGTCGTAGCGTTCTCTGCGAATGTGTTCAAGAGAGGTGTAGAACCGATCCAGGTGTTCCGGGTCGGTATTCCGCGACTCGTGGGAGGTAGTGTGTACCAGATCTATGTTCACCTGAATGGGAGTGTTACTCAGAAGGCGCAACAGCTGTGTCTCCGTGGCGATCTTCGTGGGCATGAGATTTACTATGGCGATCTTCAGGGGACGTATATCCTGATGGATCGCCCGTTCTTCGGTCATGACAAAGATGTTTTCCCGTTCGAGGTGCTCCCGGGCGGGCAGAGCGTTTGGTATGTTGATTGGCATGGAAGCCTCCTTCACAGACTGCAACGCCCCCGGCCGCACACGCCGGAAGCGTCTGGACGGAGGCGGCGGGATTATGGCCTGGACATCATCATGGAAATCAGAATTGCCATACGCAAAAAATAGAATGTCCTGCCAATCAAGGCAAGGGGTACGGACACGACAGAACGAAGTTAAAAATAGAATTATAAATATGATATGATCCCGCAAGGATACCTGCCATGAAGAACCACAGAAAGTGCGCCGCGGACCTCCTGAAACAGATGACCGTGGATGAGAAGATTGCCCAGCTGTACTCAGCCTGGCTTGCCATTGCGGAAGACGGCAGCTTTTCCGTCAAGAGTATCGTGGGTGAGGGTGGTGAATCCCCGGGAACGGCGGAGTCGCTGCTGAAACACGGAATCGGCCATCTGACCCGCCCATTCGGGACGCGGCCGATTGAACCCAAAGCGGGGGCCGAAGGGGTAAATCACCTGCAGCGGTACCTGGTGGAAAGGACCCGCCTGGGTATACCGGCGCTGCTGCATGAGGAGTGCCTTGCCGGAGTGATGGCAAAAGGTGCTACCCAGTTTCCCGCGGCCATCAACTACGGTTCAACCTGGGACCCCGACGTAATCCGACAGGCCGCCGACGTGATAGGGACGGAGCTTGTGTCACTTGGCGGGCGTATGGGCCTTGCTCCCGTCCTGGACGTCAGCCGGGACGTACGGTGGGGCCGTACCGACGAAAGCCCCGGTGAAGACCCCTATCTGGTGGGCCGGATTGCCGGCGCCTACGTAGAGGGACTGCAGGGACCGAAACGGCGTGTCCTGGCAACGCTGAAACATTTTATGGGACATTCCTTTGCCGAGGGCGGGCGGAACCACGCTCCGGTCCGTATCGGTATGGGAGAGCTGAACGACGTTTTCGCCTTGCCTTTTGAAATGGTTGTTCGGGCCGTCGATGTGGGGGCGGTCATGCCGGCGTACCACGACATTGACGGCCAGCCGTGTTCTTCTTCCCGTTTTCTGATAGACGACCTGCTTCGGCAGCGATGGGGATTTACCGGCCTGGTGGTGGCGGATTACGAGGCGGTAAGCCAGCTCTATCTTGATCACCGGGTGGCCGGAGATATGGCGGAGGCGTCGGCCCTGGCGGTGAAGGCGGGAATGGACGTGGAGTTTCCCGGATATACCAGTTTTGTCGGCGGCATCCGGGAGGCCCTGGACCGGGGTCTTCTGGAAATGAACGATGTTGATACGGCGGTGATGCGGGGGCTGGTTGAGAAGTCCCGACTGGGTCTCTTTGAGAAGCCCTATATAGATGCCGGAGCAATCGTGCTGAACACTCCGGAACACAGAGCCGTCGCCCGCCGGACTGCCGCAGAGTCCATGGTTCTTCTGAAGAACGACGGTATTCTGCCGCTGCCGGAGGGCGGCAGAATCGCGGTGGTGGGGCCCCTGGCGGATGATCCCTACGCCGGGTATTGCGGCTACTCCTTTCCGGTTCACCTGATTGGTGCGTATCCGCCGGAGAAGACGGTGCCGGAAGCTGCCAAGACGGTGTACGCGGCTATGCGCAGTCGGGCGTCCCGGGCGGAGGTGGTGTACTCCCGGGGATGCCGACTGGTGGTGGAACGGACGGAGCAGCCCGTTTTCTTTCCCGGTGATGTCGGGGCGGACAGGTCCATGAACAAGGCTGTTTTATGTGAAGACACCTCCGATATCAAGGCAGCTGTGGAGGCGGCCCGGTCTGTCGATGTTGTCGTGGCCGTTCTGGGTGACATGGCGGGGCTCTTTCAGAACGGCACCGTCGGCGAGGGGTCCGACGTAACCACTCTTGCCCTGCCGGGAGTACAGCAGGAGTTGCTGGACGCCCTGCTGGATTGCGGAACCCCTGTGGTGATTATCCTTCTGAACGGCCGTCCCTACGATCTTGGTCGGGGCTTTACCGAAGCTGCGGCTATTCTGGAGGCGTGGCTCCCCGGTGAGACTGCCGGTGAGGTTGTTGCAGACGTACTCTTTGGTACGATCAACCCCGGGGGTAGACTTCCGGTCTCCTACGTTGCCAACGCCGGTGCCATGCCGTACTTCTACAACCATAAACTGAAATCTGCCGGGGTGGCACCACAGGGTGAGTTCGGTTCGGTCTATCCTTTCGGGTTTGGACTCAGTTATACCACCTTTGCAATTGACGATGTGGAGCTGGTTTCAGACCGGATAGCCGTGGACGGGGAGATTCACCTCTCCTGTACCATCCGGAACACCGGTGACCGGGAAGGAAGCGAGACGGTACAGCTCTATGTTCGGGATCTGTACGCCGGCCTGGTGCGGCCGGTGAAGGAGCTGAAGGCTTTTCAGAAGGTCCGACTCGCGCCGGGTGGAGCAGCAACGGTACGGATCACCCTGCCGGTGGACATGCTGTCCATGAGCGACCGGGAGATGAAACGATTTGTGGAACCCGGCGAGTTTGAGCTCATGCTGGGTACCTCGTCGAAAGATATCGTGAGCCGCATGACCGTGACCGTTGTTGCAGGCTCCGCCGGCGGGTGCCGATATCTGGACGGGGACTGGCGCTTCACGGCAAGCACGAAGGTCAATCTCGGCGATTGATTGCGGCGGGAACTGGTTTCTCAGGGTCTGCACCCGGATTACCAGACAGGCGCACGCTCCTATCCGGTTTCTACATGCTGATCTCAGCGTAAATTGTAAAAACAATCTCTTATTAATGAAGTTCTAACACGCGCCGCGTACGGTCCCGGCAGATACCGGATATTCCGTTGGTGGAGAACAAGAGAAAACCAGCGATCCCGGCACCGAAGCCTCGACGTTAATGCTGGGTGTGGTGTATGTGGATTTGGCTCGCTGGCTCTCCTGCGGTAACCGGTCCGTATCCATCCCCGCAAAAAAATAGAGCGTCGCATCGAGGTCTCGGAACAACTGGAGCCAACGGTTCCGTAGGGACCTGGTAATCATATTTCCAAAGGGAGAAGGACAATGAGAAGAAGAGACGTATTGATCGTGGCGCTGTTCGCGATCGTAACACTCGCAGCGGGAGCCGGCGGAAGTCAGGAGGCGACGGACGATTCGGGACCGGTCAAACTGACGATGTACTATCCGATCGCCGTTGGTGGGCCGTTGACGGCGGTAATCGACGGGATGGTTGAGGATTTCATGGCGGAAAATCCGGATGTCAATGTCGAAGCAATTTATGCGGGAAACTACAACGACGCCCGGATCAAGGCGCTCGCCGCGCTTGAGGCGGGAGAATCGGCGCAGCTGTCGGTTCTTTTTTCCATCGACCTGTACGATCTGATGGAACAGGACGCGATCGTCGCGTTTGACGACATCGTGCAGACCGGCGAAGAGCGGCAATGGCTTGACTCGTTCTATCCGGCGCTGATGGAAAACGGCCGAACCGGGGGAAAAACCTGGGGTATCCCGTTTCAGCGGTCAACGATCGTCATGTATTACAATAAGGATGCGTTTCGCGAAGCGGGGCTGGATCCGGACGCTCCTCCGGCGACCTGGGACGAACTCGTTTCAGCAGCATCGGCATTGACAAAACCGGACGGCAGTCAGTGGGGAGTGATGATCCCCTCTACCGGATACCCTTACTGGATGTTTGGTGCCCTTGCGATGCAGAACGGCCAGGTTCTCATGAGTCCCGATGGAACCGAAACGTACTTCGATGATCCTGCGGTAATCGATGCGCTGGAGTTCTGGCGGAGCTTGAGCGTCAGTCATGGGGTGATGCCCACCGGTACCGTTGAGTGGGGTACACTGCGCCAGCAGTTTCTTGAAGGGACAACGGCCATGATGTGGCACTCCACCGGAAACCTGACTGCAGTAAAGGAAAACGCCAACTTTGACTTTGGAGTAGCAATGCTTCCTGCGTCGGTTCGTCGCGGTTCACCGACCGGCGGTGGTAACTTCTATATCTTCAAAGACACAACCGAGGCGGAACGACACGCGGCGATGCGGTTGATCCGGTTTATGACCAGTCCGGAACGGTCGGCGGAGTGGAGTATCCGCACCGGCTACATGGGGATTAGCCCCGCCTCCTATGAGACGAAGGCGCTTACCGATTATGTTGCGGAATTTCCTCCAGCTCGTGTAGCGCGAGATCAACTCGAGTTTGCTACCGCGGAGCTGTCAACCTTCCAGACCGGTCGGGTCAGAAAGATCCTCGACGACGCGATTCAATCAGCATTGGTCGGTCAGGCCGAGCCGGATGCAGCCCTTCGGGCGGCACAGGCGGAAGCGGACAGACTTCTTCGTCCATACCGATAAGACCGGCATGGGAAAGGGACGGAACGTCTCGTGACACGACGACAACGGACGCTGTGGGGGTGGCTTTTGCTGGCCCCCGCGGCGTCGATACTCCTTCTGTTTACCCACTGGCCGACGGTTGCGACGATTATTTCTTCGGTCTTCCGACCCGCTACGGCGGTTCGACCGGCACGATTTCTCGGTGTCGAAAACTACGCATATCTCTTCGTCGATCCCGTATTCCTGAAGGCACTGACCAACAACCTGGTGTACGCGTTGGGAACGGTAGTTCCTTCAATCGCCCTGGCGATCGTGATGGCTCTGTGGATCAACCGGAAAATTCCTGAGCGGGGATTTCTGCGTCTGGCATTCTTCACACCGACAATCCTGCCAATGGTCGCTGCAGCGAACATCTGGCTGTTTTTTTACACTCCGGAGATCGGGATGCTGAACCGGTTACTCTCCGTCTTCGGTATCGCCGGTCGAAACTGGCTTGGGGATCCTCAGACCGTTCTCGGATCGATCATAGTTCTCAGTATCTGGAAAGAAGCGGGTTTTTTCATGCTGTTTTACCTGGCCGGTCTTCAAGCGATCCCGGCGGAACTTAATGAGGCGGCCCTTCTTGAAGGCGCCGGACCGTGGCCTCGTTTCCGGCATATCACCTTTCCGTTACTCATGCCGACATCGCTTTTTGTCCTCATCAACGCGGTGATCAACGCATTCAAAGGCGTTGACCAGTTGTTCATTCTGACGAAAGGCGGCCCGAACAACGCCTCCAACCTGATCCTGTATTATATTTATGAAACAGCGTTTTCATTTTTTGATACGTCCTACGCGGGGACCCTCACCGTTGTACTGTTGATCATTCTCGCCTCCCTTGCGTATTTCAAGATTCAATACCTCGACAAAAAGGTTCATTACCAGTGATGCTGACGCAATCAAACCTGACTACCATCCGCATGGTCGCACACCGCTTGCTTGCAGTATTTGTGGCGTGCGTTTGGATCGTCCCTTTGGCGTACGCCGTGTGGGCGGCGACTCATTCTACGGAGTTCATGACGAAGTTCTCCTTTACCGCGCCGTTGACGATCTCCCGTTTCGTTGCCGCGTGGGCATACGCACCGTTCCCCCGATACCTGCTGAATACAATTCTTCTGGTGTTTGGCCTCCTGGCTGTACAGTTTATCCTTGGCACCCTTGCAGGTTTCGCATTTGCCCGGTTTGAATTTGCCGGCAGCCGCGTCGCATTTGGATTGGTGCTGGTGCAGTTGATGATCACCCCGGAAATCCTGATCGTTGAGAATTACCGGACGATGGCGCGGCTCGGACTGGTTGATTCCATACCGGCGATTGCCCTGCCGTACGCGGCAAGCGCGTTTGGAATTTTTCTGTTGCGGCAAACGTTCAAACAGGTACCACGAGAGCTTGAGGACGCCGCGCTGATCGACGGCGCCGGATGGTTTGGAGCCCTCCGGCACATTTACATTCCCTTATCGCAGTCGACGTACCTTGCATGGGGATTGGTGTCGGTAAGTCGCCACTGGAACGATTTTCTCTGGCCCCTGGTCATCACCAACTCCGTCAGTACGCGACCGCTTACAGTCGGACTTGCCATCTTTGCCGCACCGGAATCCGGCGTGGATTGGTCCGTCCTGTCTGCGGGAACGCTGATCGCGATTGCACCGCTTCTGTTGGTGTTTCTCATCTTTCAACGCCAGTTTACCGAGTCGTTTATGCGTGCCGGTATCAAATGAATGCTGTATTCAACGAAATCGCTCATTCCACAGAGATTTCTCGCTCATCGAAACGGCGTCTGCACCGGCGTGGAGCGCCGCAAGAGCTTCATCGCGGGTTCGAACCAAACCGGCCGCAATGACCGGTACGCCGATGTGTTCCTTGATTTCGGCGATCGGCCCGGGGGCTACTCCCGGCATCAGCTCAACCGCCGCGGGAGTGTTCTCGGCGATAGAGTTGATCGAAACGTGCAACGAGGCGGTGTCGATGAGAAATACCCGCTGGATCGCCGGAATATTCATTTTTCGTGCCGCCCGAAGAATGCCGCTTCGCGTAGACACGATGCCCCAGGGACGAACGGAATCACGGAGAAATACAACCGCCTCCCGGTCTCCGGCGAGTCCTTTCACCAGATCAGCGTGGATCAGGATCGGTTTCGCCTTTCGATACTCCTGAAATTCAGGACGGACAAGCCACGACAACGTCACATTCATCAGCAGTATAACGGCGGCGGAGGATTTTACCGCTACCGGGAGATCCTTCTCTCCGCACGCGGCGATCACCCGGCTGTGTTTGAACATCGGAAGAATCGATTCCATAGGAAGACTATACACAAATACGATCCGAGAGAAAAACGGGAGTGACCAGTGCAATGAAGATAGTACAAATATCCGATCTTCACCTTGATGATATCGATCGAACGCCGTACGGAGTCGACGTCTGGGCCCACGCCGAATGGGCGATCGATCGCGCCCTTCAGGCCCGACCAGATATTGTGGTGATCACCGGCGACATCGCCTTATCAATGGGAAACCGCGCGACATACACGGAAACGGTGGAGCTGTTCAATCGGCTTGACTGCGAGTGGCATCTCATTCCGGGAAACCATGACGATCGCGCGTTATTTCCAGAAATCTTCGGCGAACACTATGCAAGACCCGACGACGTGGCGACAACTCACGAAGTACCGATGATTTTTCTTGACTCCGCCGATGCCGTGATAACCGACACCCAGCTCCATCGGCTGGATCACACGTTGAAACGTCTTGGGAGCGCCCGGCGGATCGTCTGGATTCACCATCCGATCCTCACCGGGTTTCATCGCTACATGGACGCGGATTACCGTCTCCAGAATGCCGAAGAGGTGCGTGACCTTCTCGCACGGGATGGTGGAGAGACGTTCGTATTTTGCGGCCATTATCATTGGGAGCATACGTGCTCCTATCAGAATATCGTCCAATACACCACACCTTCCACCTACGTCCAGATTGATCCGACATCTCCGGTTTTTCGGAAGGTACCGCAAGGACCTGCGATGCGCGTCATCGAAATTTCCGGACGCGGTCCCGTTGAGACGACCGTCATCTATGGTAGCGATTTCTAAGGTGCAGACTCTTTTGTTGATCCGTGTACCGTTACATCGAGTCAGATAGTGTCTGAATGAAGGTTCTGGCCGTACGTGCCGTTTCAGAGTCTGGATCCGATGCAACCGCCTGTTGCAGTGCTTCCAATGCGCTCGGCAGATCCCCTGAGACTGCCAGTGTTTGGCCCTTTAAGAGATACGCCGTCTGCATCGCGGCCGTATCTGAGCCGGGGCTTTTGAGAAACGTCTCGAGAATCCGGATTGCCTCGTCGTAATCGAAGCTGTCCGCCAGCAATTGGGCCAAAAGAAGCATATGGTCCTGATACCAGGGACTCTCCAGGTGGGGTATGGAGCTTCGCAGCAGCACGAGAGCGTTCGCCCTTTGGTCATTGAGGTATGCTGAGTAGGCGGCGAGTAACCGCGCTTCTACAGCCTCAGAGCCATCTGCGAAGTCCATGGCGTCCCGGAAAAAGAGATATGCTTCATCAGGGGCGCCATCATTGAGAATCTCAATTCCCTGATCTATGAGCTCTCGCGTGCTTTCGCCTCCGGCCCAGATCGTAGAGGGTTGCTGCGCGGCGTCGCTGGAACGGACACCAGCCGCTATAGCATCACGGGACCGTTCAGACCGGTCGGTTACGGCGCTTTGAATGCGATTTCTCACCGCCCGGCCGAAACCGCTTGCAGCGGCGTTTTCACCTGCCGTAAGTATCGTAGCCATTTCGATCCTTCCGGATCGGGAAAGGACCAGAGACCGTCCCGGAAGACGCAATTCCAGAATGGTGCCTTCCTCAAGGATGATGGTAGCGTCAGCGGAAAGGGTGTCTCCAATAAATATGTCCCGGCGGCCCTCGGGCCCGACCGCTTCAGCGAAGCCTTCAAGGTATTCCACTGTGATGTCCTGACCGGGAAGAATAACCACCACAACCAGTAAGAACAGCAGGCAAAATCTGGTCTGTTTCATATGTGTAACCTCATGGGGTAATTATACCTCACTGTGTGTAACTGTGCGGCCAGGTATCGCCAAAATCAGTGCATTCGGGATATCTTTCGGTACGAGGAAAAAAAGATGACTTTTGAACACCTGCTTGCCGCTCGAACAAAGGGCATGAGGGCAAATGCAATCCGCGAAATACTGAAGGTGGTGAGCCAGCCGGGTATGCGCTCTCTGGCCGGGGGGATTCCCGCGCCGGAAGCCTTTCCTATGGAAATAATCGGCGGATTGACTGTGGAAGTGCTGGAAAGGTACGGTTCCCGGGCGGTGCAATATGATCTGACCGAGGGGTTTGTTCCCCTGCGGGAACAACTGGTGCCCTATCTTGCGGAAAAAGGCATCGTCACCGACGCGCAGGCGATAGCAATCACCACCGGTTCCCAGCAGGCCCTGGCGGTGCTGGCACAGATTCTCGTCTCTCCCGGTGACGTCATTGCCGTGGAGGCGCCCACCTATCTGGGGGCGCTGTCGGCCTTCAACCCCTATGAACCGCGGTACGTCCGGATTTCCACGGACGATGAAGGGGTCATTCCGGAATCCCTGGAAGAGGTGGTCCGGAACCACCGGGTGAAGTTTGTCTACCTGACTCCGACTTTTCAGAACCCCACGGGCCGGACCATCGGTCCGGAGAGACGACACAAGATTGTGGAAATTGCCGTGGACCACGGCGTTCTGCTGGTCGAGGATGATCCCTATGGAGATCTCCGCTACCGGGGTACGTCGCCGCCGCGACTGAAATCGCTGGCGCCGGATAACGTAGTCTACGTGGGAACGGTTTCAAAAGTGTTTGCGCCGGGGCTGCGGACGGGTTTTGTGGTTGCCCCTGAGCCGATCCGGCGTTGGATGGTTACGGCCAAGCAGGGCATGGACCTGCACACCAGCACATTCAACCAGGCGCTGGCGGCGGCGTACCTTGAGTCGGGCGCCCTTGCCCGGCACCTTCCTGAGATAATCAATCTGTACCGGCCCCGGCAGGAGGCGATGCTGGCGGCGCTGGATAGCTATTTCCCGCCGTCGGTGAAGTGGTCCCGGCCGGAAGGGGGCATGTTTATCTGGGCGGAGGGTCCGGACACTCTGGATGCGGTGGCCATGTACGAAAGGGCAGTAGCCGAAAAGGTGGCCTACGTGCCGGGGAAGTTCTTCTATACCGATCCCGAAGAGGGCGCCCCGACGATGCGGCTCAACTTCACTATGTTGGACGAGGCGGCTATAACTGACGCCGTTGCCGTCCTGGGAAGGGTGGTCACCCGGGAGCTGGAGCGGGCCGGCAGGTAAAGCACGGAGGCCGGAAGTACTCCGAAGGCGCCCGCCGACCCGGTTGGTCCCGGGGCGTGGGGTTGCTGCCCAGCGGAACGCCGGCGTTCAACAGGTATGGTCCAGAAGACGCACCTTGTGGTACCATGCCGCAATGATTCAGGGAAGAGAAAATCCTCAGGACACCAAGCTCCAGGCAAACATGGAGCGCGTCCATTACAAGATAGCCGTCATGAGCGGCAAGGGTGGAGTAGGGAAGTCTACGGTAAGTGTAAACCTTGCCTGGGCCCTGGCAATGCAGGATCTGCAGGTAGGGATCATGGACGCCGACATTCACGGGCCCAATCTACCGACCATGCTGGGTGTTACCGAAGAGCGTTTTACCGGCAGCGAGCATGAGATTGACGCGGTGGAGGCTCTGGTCAACCTGAAAGTCGCCAGCGTGGCCAACATCGGCTACGACCGGGACTCCGCGCTTATCTGGCGGGGTCCCATGAAATTGGCATTGATCAAGCAGTTTCTTGCAGATATCGTCTGGGGTGACCTGGACTATCTGGTAATAGATACTCCTCCCGGTACCGGTGATGAAGCGCTCACCCTGGGGCAGGAGATCAAATCCATGACGGGAATTGTCATCGTGACGACGCCCCAGGATGTGGCGCTGCTGGACTCCCGGAAGAGCGTGGATTTTGCCGATAAGATGAAAATTCCCGTCATAGGTATCGTTGAAAATATGGCCGACAGTGAGACCCTGAAAGTCTTTGGTTCCGGAGGGGGTGAACGGGCGGCGAAAGAGCTTGGTGTGCCATTTCTGGGCCGTGTTGCTCTGGACCCGCGGATGGTTGTTTCCGGGGACAGCGGTCGCCCCTATCTGGCGGATTACGCCGAAGAAGTGGCGGGACGGCAGCTGCAGGCAATTGTCGACGGTATTGTGACGTACTGCAAAGGGGTGAGCAGCTAATCGTGCGAAAACGCTACGGGAAATCTCGGACCGGGGCGATCGTCAAGACCGCCGATGTCTATACGCAGGACGAACTTCGCATTGATCCTCGGGACCTGGACCACGACGCGGTAAAGGTGGTGCGTCGTCTTCGCCGATACGGGTACGATGCCTATATCGTTGGTGGCGCCGTTCGTGATTTGCTATTGGGTAAAAAGCCCAAGGATTTTGACGTTTCCACCGACGCCACCCCCAGTCAGATTCGCAAACTGTTCCGGAACAGCCGCATAATCGGCAAACGTTTTCGTCTGGCCCACCTCCTTTTTCGGGACAAGATAATTGAAGTTTCCACCTTTCGCAGTGAAGAATCGGAGGGTTTCAACAACGTCTTTGGCTCCATTGACGAGGATGTCCGGCGCCGTGATTTCACTGCCAACGCCCTCTTTCTGAACCCCGAAGACAATACGGTGGTGGACTACGTGGGCGGTGTCAGGGACATCCGGGACCGGGTGCTCCGGCCGGTGATACCCCTGAAGCGGATCTTTGTGGAAGATCCGGTGCGGATGATCCGGGCGTGCAAGTATTCCGTAACCGGTTCACTGAAGATTCCCTGGACGGTGCGCCGGCGAATCCGTCGTGACCGGGCGCTTCTGGCGGATACCGCGTCAAGCCGTATGACCGAAGAGGTCTTCAAGATTCTGAACACCGGCCATGCCGCGGGAATTGTCGGGATGCTTCTCGAGTACGGTCTTCTTGCGGGGATGATCCCACAGGTGACCGCTCTGGCCGAGCGGAACGGCGCGTTTCGGAAGGCTCTTCTGGACCGACTTGGCCTTCTGGACGACAAGCGTCGGGAGCGTGGTCCTCTGGAGCGGGGGGACCTTCTGGTCTTTCTGGTGGCGGATTATCTCCTTGAGTACGGACCTTTCAAAGGCCAGAAACGGATACCCTTTCGGGACGCCTATTACGGAATGAAGGAGTTTCTTGCGCCGGTGACACCGGCAAACAAGGAAATCGAGACGGCAATAAATGTCATATTTCAGAACAAGGGCCGCATTCTTCACGATGAACTGCCGGCCCACCTGGAAAAGAGGGGCGGCGGTCGCGACGGCGGCGGCCGGCGGCGCCGTCGCCGACGGGGCAGCGGGGGTGGCGCCGCCGAGGCTACCTGATCCGGGCCAATATTACCTCAGCTCTCTCCGCGTAGGAGGGGTCAACCTGCACCGTTTCTTCAAGATAGGACTGGGCATCTTCAAAGCGATTGTCCCCGTAGGCGTTTAATCCCAGGGCGTACAGAGTTATCGCTTTATCGGCGCCCCGGGCGGCGGCTTCCTGATAGTAGTACTCTGCCAGGCCATAGTTGCTTCGCTCGTAGTTAATGAGGCCCAGATAGTAGTAGGGTACGTAGTTGTCCTCGTTGAGCTGTATTGCCTGGACAAAGGCCCTCTCCGCCGCTTCGGTCCGGTTGTCATTGAATGCTTCAACTCCGTCGGTGATCCAGCCCTGGTAGTTTCGTCGGGAGTCGATGTATTCCAGAAACTCCTGAAAGAGCTCTTCTCGGTTAACCCAGCGAAACGCCTTTTCATATACGGCTTGCACGTTCTCTTCCAGGGTGGCGTTTCCCTGCAGGGCACTTATACTGTCCCAGAGCATGCGGTTGGCGTCGCCGTACTCGGCATTGACCAGAAAACTGACCATCCCCCACGCCTGCGGGTAAAAGACGTCAAGTTGTGAACGCGCTTCGTCCTGAGTCATGGACAGGATTTCTTCAAAGGGGATGACTGCCGCAGACGAATTACCTGAAAGAATTTCTTTCAACGTTTCCAGCCACGCCAGGTTTTCCCGGTATACCGGGCGTTCTATTTCACGGTCGTATTCCGAAGCTTCGTAATAGACGGCGAATCCCTCCCTCAGCCACAGTGGAGGATTGTGGATGAAACCACGTAGAAATTGAACAAAGCTCTGGTGAAGGAGAGACTGGTCGAGTCCGCCTCCGGGCAGGTAATATCCTACCAGTTCGCTCTTCGCAGGATCACGGTAGTGAAGATAGACGTATCCCTGACGAGTTTCATTGATGACTTTGGCGAGGTAGGCATCGTATCGCTCTTTTGACACAAAGATCCTTACCCGGAATGGTTCGGACCGCTCTTCCAGGGGAAAACGGAATTGCCCGTTATACAGTTGAAGCATCGCCTCCAGTTTGCGGGTTACGGCAGATGCATGGTCCCGGTCAACTTCGGATATGACGGAGTAGTGGTCAGAACGGATCTCAAACTGTTCGGGTCCGCTCTGGGCCGCCACCGATTGAGCGGGGAAGAGTACTGTCAAAAGTACCGCCGGCAAGACAACGGCTATAGTCACAATGCTGCCGGTAGACCGTGTATTCATTTTTTGCCTCCATCTCTTGGGTTCCCCTTTTGTTTTCCCGTTTCCGGCCCAGTATTGTACGTTGTGCTGGTTACATTATCAATGATGATATTCAGTTCGTCGATATTAATACCGGAAAAACGCTCCACATGTTCCAGAATATACTGTTGAAGGCTATAGATACTTCCCTTCAGTTCCAGGCGATATGGAACCTGCAGGTGCACATCGATTCGATATCCCCGTTGATCGTATCTGATATTGACTTTGCTGATTGAGATTCCCGGGGAGAACTCGGCAACACAATGCATGATCATCTGGGTCAGAGCGGCCTCGCTCATTGTTATCGTTCCCTTGTCACTGAAAGATGGTCGTACGACGGTCTTTTCATACGCTTTGTCTTTCAGGACGAGTCCCAGTCCCCGACGCCAGATTACCCTGATGGAGTCACCCATGATCTTGGGGTAGTTTCGGCGCACTTCGATAACCGGAACGGGAATGACGTGTCTTCCCTGGGTTTTCCGGTGGTTTATAGCCGTTTCTATCTCGCCGGCGGTTGCAATTTCTTCGATCTGAATAATTTTTTTCGGCTCCGGCAGCTTTAATTGTTGCGCAATTTTCCGGACCATCCGGTCGGAGGTCCCCAGAATGAGGACGCGTTTGAATTTCGATTTCTCTATGGCCTGGCGCACTTGTCTGCGGTGGTCCCTCTCGGTAAAGAGGGCTGTCCGTACCGCCGCCATATACGCGGCCTCTTTCTTGGCGGACTTTCCGGCGATGATTCTCTGGTCTTCTATCAGCAGACCATCGTCGATGAGAAGGGTAACGTTGTACTTCTCCATGATCAGACGGGCGCGGAAGCTCTTGCCTGTACCGCTTTTGCCCACCAGCGCAAAGGCCTGGACCCCTCGAAAGCGCCAAAACAGATGTGAGAACAGTTCTCTCATACTCGTATTGTAGCGTTGCCGACGCATCCGGTACAGGCAAGGGGCAGAATCTCGTTGAGGCGGTGCTCCACAGAAGAGAGGTCTCCGAAATGGCGTCGCAGAAGGCCATAGGTTGCAGACACAAACGGGGCCGTCCAAACCCGTAGCGGATCGGTTGTCGCGAAAAGGGTGGCGTGAAGGATGTAGCGGGGGTCTCCCATGGTCGGATCGTACTGTTCATCGAAGGTGCTCCACGGCGCGCCCCCGTATTTCCGGTCACCCAATAGCGGAATCCCTGTGGCTGCGGCGTGGCAACGGACCTGGTGGGTTCTTCCCGTTTCCGGAATCGCCGCCACCAGCCCGGCCTGTTGGTCGGCAGTGAAGGCAAGAGGGAAAAAACGGGTCCGCGCCGAGGAATACCTGAGACGCCGGAGAAGGGAGTCATTCCCCGGTCCCCCGTCCGGTTCAACAGCGGCAGTCCTGGCGGCGCGGTCGTAGGCGATCCTTCTATGGCACTCTTCACGTCGCGGCAGGTATCCCGATACGAGAGCCACATAGATCTTTGCTACCTGTCGTTTTCTCAGTTGATCGGTAAGATCACGGGCTCCCGCCGTTGAAAGGGAAAAAAGCTGTACACCGCTGGTATTGCGGTCAAGGCGGTGTACCGGACCGGGGCGGAAACTCATACTATCCGCCCACCAGCCTTCCTGCCGGGCAACATGCCGGACCATTTCATCCAGAGCGCCCTTTCCGTGGGCTGCAAGGCCCGACGGCTTGTTGAGAACCAGGTAGTCTCCGGTACGTTCGAGGAGCGGAATGGACCACTCTCCCGAAATAATGCGTCCTTCTCTGAACCGGGCGTCCGGTTCGGAAAAGGGGACGGTGTCCTTCATTGGTGTTGCTCCGGTCCAGTCGGGTATCCCGATAGTATCGCCGTGAATAACCCGGGTGTCGTTCTTTGCGCGTTTGCCGTTCAGGCGGACTTCGCCCCGGCGTATCGCGCCGGCAATGGCACCAGGGGGTACAGTCGGGTACGCCTTGCGCAGTACCCGGTCAATTCTGCGCCCGTCGTCGTCGGGACGGACCGTTTCTTCTTTCATTGTCGGCAATTGTAGTGACAAGATCTTATCTTGACAAAGGGTCGCGGCAGCGAGGAAACTGGGCGGGTGCACAATCAGGTTGCGACTTACATGTTTCAGATGGTCTCCAGTCGGGTATTTCTCGCCGCGTTTTCCAGCTGGTTCGTTGCACAATTTATTAAAATGGTTGTCGACAATCTCAGAGGGCGTACCCACGGCTCTCGGGATATGCTGGCAACGCTTCTGTGGCG
The DNA here is from genome assembly GCA_964496635.1 of uncultured Spirochaeta sp. Lineage (GTDB taxonomy): Bacteria > Spirochaetota > Spirochaetia > DSM-27196 > Alkalispirochaetaceae > Alkalispirochaeta. The sequence goes on along the minus strand of CAZCAE010000027.1, from coordinate 24,899 downwards.
AACCGGAGGTATGCCGTCCAGCCACTCATCTCTGGTGACGGGGCTGGCTACGGCAATAGGTGTCCTCCATGGGCTTCGGTCGGCAATATTTGTCCTGGCCCTTTTCTACGGTGGGTTGGTAATACGGGACGCCATGGGAGTGCGGCGGTCCTCGGGAGTTCAGGCTCGAGAGTTGAATCGAATCGGGATGCAATTGGCCGAACGGTTTAATTTCGAGTTCGAACCGGTCAAAGAAGTGAGTGGTCATACGCCGAGTGAAGTCTTTGTCGGCGTGCTGCTCGGTTTCTTTACCGGGTTGGCTTTCAGCCTTCTTTGAAGCGCACGGAGATCAATGCGTCGTCTGAGTCTGTTTCCGGTCTTGTCCCTTCTTTTTGCCACCGTTGCCGCATTTATCGGGCTGTGGTGGACGGGAGAGTCCGATACGGCCCGCCGCCGCTGGCGGGCTTTTGACCTCATTCTCGTCTCCCAGGAATTCGATATTCACCAGGTTCACCGGGAACTTCGCCGGCACGGTCTGGAACCGCTGGATATTACCAACGCCACTGTCCGGATTGAGGATTTTAACGGCCAGGAACGAATTGGCCTGTCGGAGCTGTCTCATCGATTCGATGACGCGGATCCGCGGCTGGATCCGTTTGTTCGCGACGTGACGGATCTTTTCGAAAGTCGAAGTAACGATGGCGCCTTCCACCTCGTTTATCTCCCTCGTGAAGAATCGGCGAAGCGTCGGTATCGGGAGATTCGCAGCGCCCTTGGTCCCATTCCGTTTCGGCTGGACGGAAGGGTATCCTCCGCCGGGATTCTTGGTGCAACCGTAGCAATCGGCGTTCTGGCTGTGGTTACCGTGCTGTCCCGGCGGCGCCTTGTCATGAGTCTTGGTGTAATCTCGGCCGCGGGGCTCTACGTCTATGCCCACGGTCCGTTGACACTGGTTCCGGCGGTTCTGACGGCCCTGGCCGTTCTCTATCTGTTGCGACACAGTAGGGTGTTTGAACGTGAATGGCTCACCCACGGAAGTACAGCAATACTGCTTCGGGACCACGTTCGAACGATCACATTTGCCGCGGGCAGTGTTGCCGCTTCGGTAGTGGTGAGTTTTATAAACCTCCGCGCAGGTACCGGCCGCGTTTTGCCGTACATCCTGTATCTGCTTGCTATCGCCGGTCTGTACGGTCTTTCCCTTGAAGTCGCCCGATTGCGGTACCGCCGCAGAGAACACCGTCTCTTTTCTCCGCGACCAATTCTTGAAGAACCCTGGCGTGAACGTCGGCCCCTGACGAAAGTATTTCCCGGTCTGGTTGTTTCGGTGTTTTTTCTCGCAGGCGCCCTCATCGGCATCCATTTTCTCAGTCGGGGTGGTCTGTTTGAGGGAGACGTATTTGTCCCGGTCCCGGAACATCGCATATTCGAACCCGGACCGGTCACCTCTGCCGATGTGGGTTCGGAGTTGCTCGCAATGTTGTCTCCGGACGATGCGTACTCCTCGCCACTCTCGGTGGCCGGTTTTCTTGCCCATCGGCGATTTCAGAGCTCTGTACTCTTTGACGGGGAATACGCCGTACCGTTGCCGGATGAATCGGTGCAGTTACAGCGATTTCGCCGAAACGACGGCCGCATTGAGACGTGGGAGGAAGAGCAGATTCGTTTTGACGGTGAATGGGTGTATCGGCAATATGAAGGTACTGAGGAAACGGTCTACAATCTGTTTGTCAGGGAGGGCGGGCTTTTCACCGTTGTGTGGGACCGTCTTTATGTTGTGAATCTTCCGCCGGAGCTCGTTCTCGTACAGCTGATTCTGCTTTTTGGCGTCCTTTTTCCCGTTCTTGTGCCGATACGCTTGCCCTACCGCAACGGGATTGGTACGGTTGCAGTCGCATCAAGGAGTGAGCGTCGTTGAGTGGATTTTCGAATAGAACAGCCGGAATTCGTCCTCCCCGGGAACACTCTCCTCTCGAGACGGGTTACTGGAACGCCGCCGTACCATCTTTGTGCGTTGTTCCTTTGCAGCAGCATGTTGGCAGCCGAATAGAACTGCTGGTCGAAAAGGGAGATCTCGTCCGGGAGGGAATGGTCATTGCCGAGAGTGACCGACGACTATCCCTCCCGCTTCATGCGCCAATTCCCGGAAGGGTCTCCAATATTGGGCCGGTCCGACTCTTTGACGGGAATCTGAGCCCGGCGTTGGCAATAGAACTGCACGGCGAATTTGATCGACTCGGGAAGCGCGTTGAGCCTGCGGTGTGGGAAGATGCCGATCGGACAGAGCTGCTTGAACGAATCCGTTCTGCCGGTGTTGTCTGTGGGCCTCGTTCGGCCGTTCCTGCCCATCGGTTTCTGGGCGTGAAATGGTCTTTTATGAAGCCTGTGGTGGTCCTTGACCTGGCGGAAAACGAACCATACATGACAAGCGGACTGGAATTGACCGTTCGGGAATCCCTGGAAGTGGTAGCGGGGCTGCGTATTGCTGCCCGCGCGGCCGGGGCTGAGAGCGTCCATGTTGTGGTCGGCCGGCGTGCCTGGGGACGGCTGAAGGAGTTCCGGAAACTTGCGGGCGGGCACGGACTGACGGTTCATCGCGTTTCCGATCACTATCCCGGTCTCACCGACAGGAAGGTACGTGCTCTGGTGGGACGCAGACGATCCGGGGACGGACAAGCCCCGGAGATATTTATGCTTTCCGCAAATACTGTGTACGGGATTCATGACGCTGTAGTCTTTGGAAAGCCTCAGATCGATCAGGTCATCGCGGTTGGCGGGAGTGCCGTCGGCAGACCGGCTCATGTTCGGGTGCGAATCGGCACCTCCATTGCCGATGTTCTCAGCGAGTGTGGCGGGCTTTCCGACGAAGCGGCTCGCATCGTCGTTGGGGGCCCTCTCACCGGGAAAGAGGTAACCAATATAAATGCGCCGATAACGAAAACCGTAACCGCCGTAGTCGCAATGAATCGGGAAGAGGTGCGGGAAGAACGCAGGGAGCCATGCACCGGTTGTGGGGCCTGTGTGCGGGCATGCCCCGTAGGTCTCGATCCACGTCTTCTTCACCGTTATATTGAAGGCAGTCGGCTGGAAGATGCCCTGGAATCGGGGCTGTCGAGCTGCATTGAATGTGGTCTCTGTTCGCATGTCTGTCCTTCACGGATTCCCCTGGTGGGTGAGTTCCATTCGGCAAAAGGCCGGACAAACGGCCGGGTCAACAAAGGGATTCCCGGGGAGGGTATTGCATGAGCGTGTCTGAGGGGCTCTCCTTCCCCTACGTCTATCAGCCCGTCACGGTTCGCAATACCTATGCACGACTCATACTGGCCCTGACACCGGTGATTCTCCTGGCAGTACATCGTGGAGGCGTCCCCGTTCTGATGGTTTTCGTTGTTGCGGTGGCGACCGGCGCCGTGTCGGAGTTTATTCTTGATTTTGTCAGAAATCCCGGTGACCAGTCTGCGACTTCCCGAAATGGTCGGATTCTTTTTTTAATGCTCTTTCTTGCACTTCTATTGCCATTGAACACCCCCCCCGTCGTGGTTGCCGTGGCAGCGGCCACGACGGTAATTGTAGGAATTCACCTGATGGGAGGGCCCGGAGTGTACTATATCAATCCGGTCTTTCTTGGCCTTCTCATTGCCGGTGCTACGGGGATGACGACTGTTCCCGACCCCGGTCCTGATATGACGGTGCTCAATATTACCGCAGTCGTAGCCGATTCACCGGTGTTTGTGTTTCTGACGGATTTCCTCTTTATTCCTTTGGGTATGAGGGTGCCCCCCGAGTCAATCGCCATGATTCTGAACAATGGTGATTCCGCCGCGGTAAGCATAGGTTCGGCCCTGTTCATTCCGCTGCTGCTTGGAGCTCTCATCGTGTATGGAGAAGAGCTGGCTCCTCCGCAGGGTGCAGTTGCCTTTATTGTTACTGCTGCGGCGGTACTCTTCACTACTGATGCAGACATCCTCGGAATACTGATACGCAGCAACATGGGACTGATTCTTGTATTCGGTATGGTTGAACCGTCAACCTATCCGGTTCGACGGCGGGGTATGATTCTCTTCGGGGCATCTGCAGGGGCTCTTGCAGCCTTGCTGCTCTCTTTCCCCGGGGCGCCGTTACCGGTGGTTACCGCGATGGTTCTGGTTTCCGCTTTTCTGCCGCTGATCGATCACGTGGTGGTACAACGATGAACCGTATTGGTGTGGTCCGAGTTGCCAAGGTAATAGCCCTTTTTCTGGTAGCCGTCGTGATCCTTCTGGTGGTGGAGTTTTTTCTTGCCGTCATCGGCCATGGTGAAGAATCGAATCCAGTCTCTGTCATGAGCCGCAGGAACGACGGCACCTACTATGCGGCCTTCGGGTTGGAGCGTTCATGAAGACGATTTCCGAACAGGTCTTGCAGCGGAATCCCGTATGGGTCATGCCCCTGGCCTTACCGCTGGTCATATTCGGCAGTGAGTCCTTCGACAGGGCTCTCCTGTTTGTCATGGTTCTGGGAATCGGACTGCCGGTAATTCATATGGTTTCTTTTTTTGCCGAAGGGCGCTTGCCCCGGATGTTGCGGATTATTCCGGTAGTGATTGTTGCCGCCGCAGTCTTCTCTGTTCTGGAAATGGTCTTTCTGGTTCCCTCGTCTCAGGAGAATCAGAGATTGTTGCTGATGGTTCGGGGAGCCACCGTTTCGGGTATTGTTATAGTACCAACCATCCGATCGCGGCCGGGAGAAAGGATCTCGGAGCGGATGCAGCACGTCATTGGGCTGACCCTCGGGTTTCTTCTCGGTTTTGCTCTCTTCACCATTATGCGCCTGGGTGTGCAGTTTCTGGTGGGAGAGGCGGTATCATCGGTAGCAGCGGGCTTCTTTATACTTGCTCTTGGCAGGATTGCCTGGAACGCCGTTCATACTGAAAGGGAAACACAGTGAGTACGCTGGGAATCATTATTACCGCGTCACTGGCGCAGAACGTCATCCTGGTTCACTATCTGGGCATCTGGCCTCTGCCGGCGGTATTGCGTACACCTGAACGGGGTGCTTTGATTGGTGGGGCCGTCACGTTGTCGCTGGTATGGGTCTCGCTGGTATTCTGGGCACTTCGGCGTTGGGTCATTGTCCCGCTGGAACTGTATGTTCTGGAAACGCTGATTCTTGCTTCTGTTATTGCCCTTTCTTCTATCGGTGCAATTCGATTGGGAGGGCAGCTCTTTCCGTTCCGTCGCCGTCTGATAAAACGAATGGTTCCGTTTGTGATGATCAACATGACCGTCTTTGTTGTGTCAATGGGCCTTGTTTACAACGTAGATTCTGCCGGTCACGTGGTTGTGGGTGCTCTGGCCGCCGGGGCAGGGCTTCTTCTTGCCATTGTTCCTATTGCGGCGGTACGGGTTCACTTTGCCACGGCTAACGTCCCTCGGCTGCTCCGGGGTGATGTCCCGGTATACCTTGCTACCGCGATTATGGCCTTTACAATCCAGCAGATAGACCAGCTGCTGCAGCAGTTTCTGGTACCGCTGTTTTAAACTCCGATGTCTCGTGAAAAGTCACTTTCGGGTGGTCCTTGATATTCGAGTTCAGTACCCATTGTGATTCGGCCAGATAGACCGGCCGATCGTCTTTGTCCCATACAATATTTCGCTCCCGGTACCGCATAAATTCGTTGAGAGCTTTTGGGTCTTCTGTGGTAATCCACCGCGCCACCGTGTACGGTAGCGGCTGGGTCCGGGCCGCCGCGCCGTATTCGTGTTCCAGCCGGTAGGTGATGACGTCGAACTGGAGTTCCCCGACGGTTCCGACGATGAGTCGATTGCCGTTTTTTATAGTAAACAGCTGTGCTACGCCCTCTTCAGTCAGCTGACTCAGCCCCTTGTGGAATTGTTTTGACCGCATAGGGTCCAGGTTGACCATTTCCCGAAAGATGGAAGGGGAAAAAGCGGGTATGCCCTGGAATTCCAATACTTCTCCCTCTGTAAGGGTGTCGCCGATTTTCAGATCACCCCGGTCATAGAGCCCGACTACGTCGCCCGGGAAGGCGTCGTCAATGATGCGTTTTTTTTCCGCCATAAAGCTGTAGGGATTGGTGAAACGCACCTGTTTTCCCTGCCGGACGTGAAGAAACTGCTTTGATCGCTCAAAAGTACCAGAACAGATTCGAAGAAATGCAATTCGATCCCGGTGCCGGGGATCTAGATTGGCGTGGATCTTGAAAATGAATCCGCTGAACTTTTCTTCCCCGGGAGCGACCGGTCGTACATTGGAGGGACGAGGTACCGGTGGCGGCGCGATTGAGATAAACGTTTCCAGGAGCTCCCGAACACCGAAATTGTTCAGCGCGCTGCCGAAAAAAACGGGCGCCTGGTTGCCCAGACGGTACTGTTCAACGGAAAAATCATCGTACACTCCGTCTACCAGATCAACGTCGTCCCGCAGTCGCCGGGCGTCCGTTCCCAGTTCACGGTCCAGGGCGGGATCGTCCAGGCCGTGTATCAAAAGGCGATCTTCCTCTACAGTCGTCTTACCCGGTCTGAATAGGTACAGATTCTTTTCGTGAAGATTGTAGACTCCCTTGAAAAGTGAACCCATGTTAATTGGCCAAGTCAGGGGGCGCACCTTGATTTCGAGCTTCTCCTCCAGTTCATCGAGTAGCTCCAGAGGAGGACGTCCTTCCCGGTCCAGCTTGTTGATGAAGACGATGACGGGTGTATCTCTCATACGGCAGACGTGCATAAGCTTTTCCGTCTGTTCCTCAACACCCTTGACGCTGTCTACCACCAGGATGACGCTGTCCACGGCAGTGAGGGTTCGGTAGGTGTCCTCGGCAAAGTCTTTGTGGCCGGGCGTATCGAGAATGTTTATAAGCTTCCCGTCGTATTCAAATGACATGACCGCCGTAGCGACGGAAATACCCCGCTGTTTTTCAATTTCCATGAAGTCTGAGGCGGCGGTCTTTGTGATCTTGTTCGACTTCACCGCTCCGGCCTGTCTGATACCACCACCGAAGAGGAGAAGTTTTTCCGTCAGAGTGGTTTTCCCGGCGTCGGGATGGCTGATGACGGCAAAGGTCCGCCGACGCTCGATTTCGTGCTGTAATCCCATTGGTGCGTATCCTAACCGGTCCACCGCGGTGTCTACAAGGGTTGGTAACCGGATGCAGCGGCGATCTCTTCAAGGTGTTCCCAGCGGGACATGGCTGCCTCTATCTCCGCGTCCAGTTCCTCCAGGCGCCTTGTAAGTGCTCCGGGATCGGTATCTGACGACCGATATACTTCCGGGTCGGCCAACAGGTCATGGATTTCCACTTTTTCGGATTCCATGGTTTCAATACGCCCAGGCAGTTCCTCAATCTCCCGTTGTTCCTGGAAGCTCAGTTTCCGCGTCCGCTCCCGGGGTTTTGCTTTTCTATTCTTCAGGTCGTTACGGTCGGGACTTTGTTGCTTCTCTTTGTTGTCTTTCCCCGAGAGGTACTCCTGATACCGGCCTTTCCAGTCGGAATAGCCACCGGCATAGTGCAGCACCTGACCGTCACCGGGCAGAACGATACAACCGGCAACGATGTTGTCCAGAAACTCGCGGTCGTGGCTTACCAGCAGGACCGTCCCGGAGTATTCCGCCAGCCGGTCTTCCAGCAGATCCAGAGTGTCCGTGTCGAGATCATTCGTCGGTTCATCCAGGACGAGGACATTTGACGGTTGGGCAAAAAGCCTGGCCAGGAGCAATCGATTGCGCTCTCCTCCGCTGAGAGTGTGTACCGGGCGGTTCTTATCAGTTTCTGCAAAGAGAAAGTCTCTTAAATACGCGGAAACGTGGCGTCTTCTCGTACCGACGGTTATCGTCTCGTATCCGTCACCCATTGCATAGAACAGCGTTGCCGACGGATCGAGCTGTTCCCGCAACTGGTCGAAGTATACCACTTTGAGGCCTGCTCCGAGTTTGAGCCCGCCGGAAAGCTTCCCGCCATGGACCTCTGATCCGGTATGCGGGGTATTCAGCAGAGCGCGAATAAGTGTCGTCTTTCCCGCTCCGTTCGGGCCGACGACTCCAATTCTGTCACCCCGGAGAACGGTGGTTGTCAGACCGGAAAAGAGCGGCGCAGCCTCACCGTTCCAGGAAAAGGAAAGGTCCTCTGCGTCAATGACAATATCGCCGGAACGATCACCTTCGGCGATGGTGAAACGGGCCGAACCGATCTGGTCACGACGTTCGGAGAATTCCCGGCGCATGGTCTGGAGGGCCCGGACCCGTCCTTCGTCCCTGGTGCGCCGTGCCTTGGTGCCCTTGCGAAGCCACGCTTCTTCTCGAGCAAGTTTCTTTGCACGCTCCTGTTCCTGCCGTTCTTCTTCCAGAAATCGCACCTCCTGACGGTGGAGGAATGTGGAATAGTCTTCGTCATACAGCCGCAGAGTTCCCCGGTCGAGTTCGCCGATTCGGTTTGCGACGTGACGGGCAAAGGCTCTGTCGTGGGTCACAAAAACGATGCCCCGGTTACGATAGTCTGCACCCGTCAGATGTTCTTCCAACCAGCGGATAGTCTCGATGTCCAGGTGGTTGGTAGGTTCGTCGAGAAGCAGCACCTCTCCTTCCGTTGCAAGTACGCCCGCGAGGAGGGTTCTACGGAGTTCACCTCCTGACATAGTCGTCGGATCTTCCTGGTCTTCAACTCCGAGAATTGTACGGTACCTGTCGGAATGTCGGTTCAGGGAAATCGGAACGTGGTGCACATCCGGTTCCTGAGCCAGGTATACGGTGTGCACACCCTCCGGAACAGCGACAATACCCGAATCGGGTCGCTCCTGCCCTGCAATAATGCGGAGCAGGGTGCTTTTCCCGACGCCGTTGCGCCCGACGAGGCAAAGGCGGTCTCCGGGTTCCAGGGAAAGGGAGATGTCGTGAAGCAGATTCGGCCCACCGTGGCTCAGGTTGACCTGTTGCAGAGTTACAAGTGCCATTTAAGAGGTGGGGTCCTTCAATGTGCCGGCGAGCTAGGTCTGGCCGTTTGTGCAAGGTTCATGCCCAGCTCCAGGGCGCGCACATTTTCCTGGACAACCGTCTCCGAAAACTTCTCGTATCGTTCGGTGACGGCAAGCTTCATTGCATCGATGCCGACTATACCCGTCAGGCCTACCAGAAGACCCAGGCTGCAGATGTTGGCGCTTCGGGTTGTACCCAGAAGCGCTCGGGTTTCGGCAATAACCGGTAGAGGGTAATGGCGGCAGTCAACCCGCATCGTTACGGGGGACTCGTCACTGTCGCTGATAAGTATGCCGCCGGGACGCAATGATGAGAGATGGGCATGCAGCCCCTTGCGGTGCAGACAAACCAGGACATGCGCCTGTTCTACCTTGGGGTAGATGACCGGGTCATCGGATATTGTGATGTCGGTCCGGCTCAACCCACCGCGCATCTCCGCGCCGTAGCTCTGGCTCTGCACGGAGTATCGTCCTTCATGGACGACCGCCGTCTCCGCCAGGAGAATTCCCGCACTGATGATACCCTGCCCACCTACCCCGGTAAGGATCACTTTCCATATCATTGCACGCCGTCCTTTGCGCGGGCGATAACCTTCGCATATTCCTCACAGTATTCGGGACGTGTTTCTTCAACAAAAACTCCTCTCGGTATCTTGTCGGTCGGAACGGAACCGTCTTTTCTGACAGGAGCGGTCTGCGCCTTGTAATTATTGAGCATCTGGGCTGCATCAGCCGTTTCGTTTCTGCGTCCGAAATGGGTAGGGCATTGGGACATGATTTCTACAACAGAAAAACCGCGGTGACGAATTGCCCGGGAAATCAGGTTCTGCAGCTCGTGGACGTGGTAGGTCGTCGTTCTGGCAACAAAACTGGCTCCGGCTGACCGGGCGAGTTCAACAATGTCGAAATCCCGATCAATAGTGGAAAAGGGAGCCGTAGACGCGTCTATTCCACAACCTGACATGGGTGAGTACTGGCCGCCTGTCATGCCATAAATGCGATTGTTCATGAGCAGAACGGTGATGTCGATGTTTCTTCGGGCGGCGTGTATAAAGTGGTTGCCCCCGATAGCAAGACCGTCGCCGTCACCCATCGGTACGACAATCGTCAGCTCGGGACGGCTCATTTTTACTCCTGTAGCAAAAGCCAGAGCCCGGCCGTGCAGGGTATGGAGAGTATGAACATCAACGTATCCGGATATTCGGGCGGAACAGCCGATACCGGAGACGATGACTATTTCATTCTTGTTGAGGCCAAGTTCATCAAAGGAACGCAACATACCGTTGAGGATAGTGCCGTGTCCACAGCCGGGGCACCAGATGTGTGGGAGGAAACGGTTCCGTACATAGTAATCCAGCGTTTTCATTCGCCCTGTCCTTCCACAATCCGGAGAACTCTTCTGATATCTCGAGGTGTGATAAACCGTCCATCCACACGGTTGGACAGGAAGACACTTCGGGGGTTATCCACGGCGTTCCGTACCTGTTGGTGTATCTGTCCCATGTTCATCTCCACAACAATACTGGCCTGGGCGTTGCGGCACGCTTCCCGCACCATCCGTGCCGGAAACGGCCAGAGCGTCTGCAGTTCCAGCAGCCCCAGGCGGCGGCCGTTTTGACGAGCTTCCGTGACAACCTGCAACGCCGACCGCGCGGGGGATCCGTAGGAGATGAGAATAACCTCCGCATCGTCCAGGTATTCTCCGCGACACCCGGCGATCTCGTCGGCGCGCAGCTCGATCTTGTCATGAAGGTGGTGAATCAGATCGTACACTATTGCCGGGTCGGTGGAGGGAAAGCCCCACATGTCGTGGTACAGACCGGTCACATTGTACCGGTGGACTCCTCCAAAATCGGACATTGGAATGCGACCATCTTCGCGGGCCAGATAGGGGTGGTAATCAACTCCTTCCGGAACAGACGTTCTGAGACGGTCAACCAGATGCAGTTCTCCCGGGTCGGGAATCAACAGACGCTCCCGCATATGGGCCATCATCTCGTCGAAGAGCACAACCACCGGTGTTCGATACGTCTCGGCAAGGTTGAAGGCACGAACCGTCGTCTCAAAAAGCGCCTGATGGTTGGATGCCGTCAAAGCTATGATTGCGTGATCGCCATGAGTTCCCCAGCGGACCTGATTTATGTCTCCCTGGCTCCCCTGTGTAGGCAGTCCAGTGGAAGGGCCGCCTCTCATGACGTCTATAACCACACACGGTATTTCGGCCATGACGGCGAACCCAAGTGCTTCCTGCATCAGAGAAAAACCTGGACCGCTCGTGGCAGTCATGACCTTGTTGCCCGTCAAGGAGGCGCCGATAATCGCCGCCATGGAAGATATTTCGTCCTCCATCTGTATGAACGTGCCTCCCCGTTCGGGTAGCCGTCGACTGAGAAACTCCGCAATTTCCGACGAAGGAGTTATCGGATATCCCGCAAAGAAGGTGAGCCCTGCGTAGAGGGCCGCTTGGGCGCACACCTCGTTTCCCTGGACCAGGACGGGACGGCCGGTGTTGGAACCGGGGAGTGTGCTCATACTGATTCCTTTTCTACAGAAGCGGGATACTCAAGGTGGATAGCGAGATCCGGACACATCCGTTCACAGATTTCACAGGCAATACACGCCTCCAGATGGGCAACGGAGACCGTGCCCTCAACATCGGTCGTGAAAACACTTCGTGGACAAAAAGAGGAACAGATTCCGCACCGCTTGCACCACTGCTGGTTGATGACTATTGCCGTAACGTGCTTTTTTGGCATATGAGACCTGAACCACCATTAAAACATGGGCTCGGGGAGTACGCAAGTGTGAATGCTCACGGTTAAATAAACTTCAGTATTGTTGAATTGCCCTTGCGATGCCGATTGCTGCGCGATACACTTCCAGAGCACATGAGCCCTATCCACCTCATCCTGGGTTCGCATAACAGTCAGGCGGTGAATCTGGCGCAAAGTGATCAGGATGCACTGTACGAATACTCATACAAGCCTCTATTGAAACTGCTCTACAACCACGGACACGTTCGGTTCACTATGTATTATTCGGGACTTCTCATTGAATGGCTTGAGAAGCATCACACCGAGTTCGTAGATGTCCTGACGGAGATGGTGAAACGACGACAGGTTGAATTGCTGGGAGGCGCGTTTTTTGAACCTATTCTCCCGCTGATTCCAAAGACGGACAGGATAGGTCAGATCGAACGGCTCACAACTCATATTCGGAAGTGCTTTGGCCGGAGGCCCCGAGGCGCATGGATTCCGGAGAGCGTCTGGGACCAGCGAATCGCCGCAAATCTGAAGGCAGGCGGGATAGAATACGCCTTTTTACGGGACAACGCATTCTATTTCGGGGCGGACGGTGCTTCCGGAAACGGTGAAACCGGCGCCGGTGGTGTTTCTCACGGACAGGTTGGTCATCAACCTGTCCTGACCGAGGATCAGGGCAAAACCTTGATCCTTCTGCCTCTGGACTACGATCTGTCCCAAAGCATTTTTATCTCTTCGCCGAAGGATGTCATTGAGAAACTGACGGAAATTGCCGGCGGTGAGACAGCAACGGACCAAAGCTCCCGGCAGACACCTCTGGTGTCCCTGATTTTTGACGGCAATGCAGTCGGGTACGATCCTGCGGTTTCCAGAGAACGGGTCAAATGGTTTGAAGAGTTTCTTTTTTTGCTCGCCGAAAATGTCGACTGGATCAAAATCGGGACGCCTCAACGGGTATTGCGTTCGTACCAGCCCCGGAGCAGACGGTATGCACCGGTAAGTTCTCTGTACGGTTTGATGGCGTGGCTTCGAAGGGAGTTCCCGGGACTGCCGGTCGATCAGAACGACCGGTGGCGCAGCTTCCGCTCAATAATGGAAATTTACCCTGAAAGCGGTCGTCTCTACGCGAAAATGCAGCATACCCACGTCCTGGTAAATCAGGTCCGGGGAGACAAGTATCGCAAGATGACTGCCCGGGAAGAACTTTGGCGCGGACAGAGTCACTTCGCCTATTGGCTGAATTCCACCGGGGGTATCTATCGTTCGGGGCTTCGCAAGTCAACGTACGCGGCCCTTATCGAGGCGGAAAAGACGACCCGGGAGAGGGGCATTTTTATACCGTCTCTTTCTCGGGTGGATGTGGATCTCGACGGTGAAGACGAGGTTCTTTATCAGGGTAACGAGCTTAACGCTTATGTCGATCGCTCCGGTGCAAGTGTTTTCGAATTGGATTATCTGCACAAGAATTGGAACTATCTCGACACTTTTCGCCGCCGGCCCGAACCGTATCACGACGAGGCTTCGATAGCGGCGGGATATGACGACTGGCAGCGATCGGCCTTTGTGGACCACTTCCTTGTTCCCGGTCACGATATGGACAGCTTCGCAAAGGGAGAACGGCGTCAGATATGTCGCCTCGACTCAATGGACTATGAGCTGATTTCCCTGGATAAGGAGCACAATACCGCGATATTCGAGACTTCCTGTACTACTTCCGATTCTCTCGGGGAAATCTCAATCCGAAAGACGTTCCGGTTTATCAAGAACAGGATCGAACTGGAATACCGATTGTCAAACAGTGGTATGGAACGGGTCCGTTTTGACCACGCCTGCGAAATAAACTTGTCGTTCTATTCGTTGGAAACGGGAAAGCTTCGACTCCATCTGCGGCAGGGTAGACAAAAACAGGAGATTTCGCCGGACCGTTTTTCTACCGATGTCGTATCGGACATTCAGTTTTACGACTTGCATAACGGAACGACGATAACGATCAATCCGTCGGATCGTCCCGGTTTGTGGAGTTTTCCGGTAGAAGCGGTAGGCGTTCTCTGGGATAGACCTCACTGGTTTTACCAGTCCAACTGTACTGTTTTGATCTGGCCGGTCAACCTTGATGTCGGAGAGTCTCAGACAGTTTCAGTTTCTCTGAAGATCGAAAGCACGAAGTAGAAAAACTGATCAGCCTCGAGGGAGAAGAATTCCGTCTATCCATGGCCTGGTATTGGAAAACAGCTCACCCTCTGAAGCAAGAACAAACTCCATAAACGCCGGCTCCCTTCGTCCGTCGAAAAAGAGGGCCTGTCCAAGATAGAACCGTGCACGCCGCTCCAGAGGCGCACTGAGGGGCAACGTAAGCAAATTGCGGAGCATGTCGGCCGCAGTGGCGTATCGCCCCTCGGAGAAGTCTGTCTGCACTATCTGCGCCAGCGTTCGTGCCGCGCCTTCGCCGTCATCGATCCGTTCTTCCGGCAGAATTACCGGCTGAGGTTGGAATACACGGGGTTCCGGAGCGCGGGAAAGGAGGTATGAAACTGCCGTTTCCGCAGGGCCGCTCATTCTCCCCTGAGATTGTTGGGGTACGGGATTTCGGGCAAGGCGTTCGCCCGTGCGGATGTCTCGTGCCAGTTGCAGAATAGGCAGTGGAGCACGCCGTTTTGTCGCCTGGGGAAACTGGATTCGCACGCCGCTTGCTGCGGTGTCAAGACCGATACGGACGGGATCAACCAGTGTATTTCCCCCGGCCGTTATAGAAACGCTTCCCCGTTCGATCAGGGCTTTGTCAAAGACGCCGTAGTAGTAATCCACTCCCGGTACGGGAAAATCCGCAAACCTGCGGGTGGTACTCTCAAACTGGTTGATCAGGGTGGCTCCCCGAATATCCTCAAGGGTCTGGAACGGGGTTGTCCGTCGGTATACCACCAGGTCCCGGCCTCCCCGGGACGTCTCAAACCGTACGACAACAGCGTTCTCCTGAATCAGCGCCTCAATGTTGTAGATACTGGCCGCAAGGTCTTCTTCCGTTTCAAGCTGTGCTACGGTGATTGCGCGGATTGTCTTGTTTCTGAAGGGCACAAAGATAGGATAGACCGTATCTGTAGAGTCCGCAGCGATGACGGCATAGAAATAGCTTCCTTCCTCCATAGGAGTGTCAAGGTACGTTTCTGTCCCCGGATCAACTTTGGCAACCAATGTAGCACCGGGAAAGGTCTCGGAGGTGATTTCCGTTGTGTGCCGATACACTCTGTAGGAGCCGCCGTCCAGATCGCCGGCGTCTCGCCAGGTAAGACGCACCTGGGGATCCCGGACGGCAACACGCAGTCGGGAGACAAACGGAGCAAAGACATTCCGATCCTCGCCGGAAAACCCTGTCTGGCCTGACTCGGGTTCGAGATCCGCCGAAAGGTCCCGATCCTGGCCAAAGAGAATTGTCCCCGACCCGAGAAGACTGAGACACATCATGGTGGATATTACGGCATATCTTGTCATCGAGATCATCGCACACTCCCTCAATACACTAATCGGCAATCTTTCCCGTTGTCCATAGTACCATCCTCGATTATGATTCCAGAATGGAATTTACCTGGAGCCTGTTTATTGACCTCGGAATTGTCTCGATTGGTTTACTCCTTGCCACGGGAGTTCGGTACCGTTTCCGGTTTTTTCAACGGTATCTTATTCCCAACGCTCTGACGGCGGGGTTTATCATTCTTCCCTTCTATAATTATGTGGCACCATGGATTGGAGTGGATTCGGCGCATCTGGGTGAGCTGGTATACCACCTGCTCAGCCTTTCGTTCATTTCCATGACACTTCGGGCCAACGCACCCCAGGCAAGCGGTGGAGACGGACGCATATTTGCAACCTCCATTGCCACCCTGTCCCAATTCGGGGTGCAGGCAATTATCGGGCTGGCCTTTACGTTCGGGCTTATGACAACCTTCATGCCCGACCTTTTCCCGTCATTCGGATTTCTTCTGCCTCTCGGGTTTGTCCAGGGACCCGGTCAGGCCTACGCTATCGGTACGGGATGGGCGCGCTTCGGGTTTTATGAGGCCGGCAGTATCGGTCTCACCTTTGCCGCCATGGGTTTCATCTTTGCCAGTTTCGGAGGAGTTTTTCTCATAAACGTCGGAATTCGCCGAAAGTGGCTCACCGAGGAGTTTCTCAAAGGACTGGATACCTCGGCGGTAAAGAGCGGTATTTACCCGTCCCGGAAGCGTCGTCCCGTGGGCGCGGAAATGACCACCGAAAGCGAAGCCATCGACTCGTTCACCTTCCATATCGCCCTGGTCTTTTCGGTCTACTTGCTGGCATATCTGCTGCTTTCGGGTATAACGGCGCTGCTTTCACAACTGGGTCCACTTGCAACCGATCTGGCGGTCAATCTGTGGGGTATCAATTTCATTTTTTCCGCCCTGACGGGTATCCTGGTCCGGACGGTCATGCGTCGCACCGGTCTGGACTATGCCGTGGACAGTAAGACGCTCACACGCATTTCCGGACTGTCTGTCGACATAATGGTGGCCGCCGCAATTGGTGCAATTTCTATTGTGGTCGTCCAGGCGTACCTCATCCCCATTATTCTTTTGTCTCTCATTGCCGGCCTGGTCACACTCCTGGTGGTGCCGTGGTTCTGTTCACGCATTTTTGTGGACCACCAGTTTCACCGGACGATGATGATTTTCGGCGTCTCCACCGGGACGCTGCCGACGGGTCTTGCTCTGCTTCGGGTGATCGATCCGGAGTTTGAAACGCCCGTTGCAAGCGACTATATGTACGCCTCAGGAATTACGTTTGTCCTGGCAATTCCGTTTATCCTGGCGATAAACCTTCCCGCATACGCTGCAACCACGGGAAACATGATGTATTTCTGGGCGGGGATGGGGGTAGCCATCGCGTACTCGTTGTTTACATTCATTGCCTTTCTCTTTATAGCAAAAGGCCGGGCGTTCGCGTCTGCAAAAAACGTCTGGATGCATCCGCGAAAGGGCGAGGACGGCATGTAGGCCTTCAGAAGGAATCAAACCGGATAGGAAGCAACTCCCCAAGGGTTACGGTAGTCCGGATTCCCTCCATATCCGCCAGGTGAATAGGGAATTCCGGGGGTAAAAACTCCCGCAGAACCTGTAGACACAGCGCGCAGGGAACGGCAGGCGGGTCGCTGTCGGTGACCAGTACCATGTGGTCCGCCGGGACGGAACCGTACCGCCCAACCGCCGCAAGAACGGCATTTCGCTCTGCGCACACCGTTGCGCCGTAGCTGACGTTTTCCACGTTACAGCCGGTTATTATTGTATCGTCCTGGGGAAAGTGAAGGGCGGCGCCGACCTTGAAACGGGAGTATGGTGCGTATGCCCGATCACGAACCTCCCGGGCATGGTTAAACGTTTCTTCACGCGTCTTCATGGGAGTGACAAGTCTATAGCTGCCGGTCTTTCCCGTCAAATGAGAACTCCTTCCGGCCGGTACGGCACCACACTAAACGGAAAGGCCTTTCCTGCCGACATTTGTATCAGGATGACTCACAACACGTTCCGTCACCAGACCCTTCTCCAGTGGTTTCGCAGATCTCCCTACGCAACTCCGACGGTGTTTTTCATTTTCATTTTCGTGCTGACGGGTGTGCTGGTATGGGTTTTTGAATTACCCCACAACGACCAGTTTTCCAGCGTTATGGACGGGCTGTGGTGGTCCATTGTCACATTCAGCACAACCGGGTACGGCGACAAGGTGCCGGTCACATTTGTGGGCCGCCTGGTGGCAGTGTTGACGATCATGGTAGGTATCGGTGGAACGAGTCTTCTGTCCGGTGCCCTGGCGTCATGGCTGGTGGACCGCAATACGAAAGCGAGGAGAGGACTCATGGACTACAAGAAGCTGAAAGATCATCTGGTGATCTGCGGCTGGAAAAACGACATGAAGGAGATCCTGTTGGATATCCTCACACTCACAATCGATCTCGATTCCGACCATCTTCTGATAGTCTCCAACGTTGAGTCGGAGCGGGTGGAAGAACTCAAAGAGGACGCCCGGTTGGCGGGGCTGAAATTTGTCCGGGGCGACTATTACGCCGAAGCATCTCTGCGGCGAGCCAGTGTCGGCACGGCCAGGAAGATTCTTATCCTTGCGGATACCCTTGAGAGCAGCGCAACCAGCGAAGTTGACTCCAAAACGGTCATGACCGTTCTTACCATAAAGGCGATTTCCCGGGAGATTTACGTTACTGCCGAAGTACTGGACAAGAAGTACGAGAGCTACCTGAAACAGGCAATGTGCGACGAAATTCTTTTCAGTAGAGATTTCAGCAGGCAGATGCTGGCAAATACGAGCGCCACCAACGGTATGAGCCACATTATCTATGATCTGCTCACTCAGTCCGGCGGTACGTCCCGCCTCACGACGGAGCCCGTTTCCAGACAGGGCGACTTTCACACGTACGGAGAGTTGAAGGCCCGTTTCACTGATCCGAATCGGGTGCTGCTGGGGCTGCTCGAAAATACGGGATCTCCCAACAGAATGAAACGGGAAGCTCTGCGGGACGCTCAGAAAACCTCCGACGTTTCCCAGCTTATTTCGAACCTGCAGAAGGTGAAAGGACTGGAGGTGAATAAACCGCGCTTTCTTCCACCGGATGAATATCCGATCCAGCGGTACACCCAGGCAATTGTACTGGAGCGCCTATGAAAAAAAGTCCAGCCGCGAAGCATTTTGCTGCGGTACTGAAAAAGCTGCAGCAGATTCCAATATTTGAAGAGATACGGGACGATGAAGAGTTCATGGGGCGCTTGTCCGGCATTTGCCGGACGAAGCGATTTCACAAGGGTGAAACTATCATCAGTGAAGACGACCTTGGCAGTGAGATGTATATTGTCTACGCGGGCGCGGTAGAGATAAAAAAAAGGACTCGTGCCGGGGACGACTACACCGTGGTTATTCTCAAAGCCGAGTATAACGTTTTCTTTGGTGAGCTTGCCCTCATTGACGATGACAAGCGTTCAGCGACCGTTATCGCAACGGAAGACTCGGAGTTCCTGGTCATCACCAAAGAGGACTTTGTCCGTCTTGGAGACGAAAACCCGTCAATCGGATTGCCGGTTACTCGGTCTATCGCAAAAATTCTGGCATCACGGTTACGGAAGACCACCGTTGACATGCTGACCCTCTTCGACGCTCTCGTGAGCGAAATTGAAGACTGACCGACCGGCTCAAACTGCCTGGTCGTCGGTGTTTGTGGCTTACGGCGAATATCGGGCGTAGACATCCCCGGAGGGGCCGTCGGCCGGAATTTCGGACAGGTACGCCTGCAATTCATCCTTCGTCCACCACTGGTCCGACAGAACAAGGCGTAACTCTTCCCCAATGGAAAAATTGTACCGATATGTACCGCCGGCCACGTTTGCCAGGTGTTCCAGCCTGAGGAGGCAGTGAAAGGTCACCTCACGATCCGCCGGGAGAAACTCGAAGCTCAGAGCGCTCAATGGTACTGAAAGGCCGGCGAGGACATCAGCTTCGCTGCCTTCAACGTCAATCTTGACAAAATCGGGAGTGCCGTATTCTTCAATTAATAGGTCCAGTCGGACCTGTTCTACCGAAACAGAAGAGGTAAAGGGGTGGTTTTTCCACCCTGGAAGCTCAGAAGCACGTTCTACCCACTCCGTGGATGTGCTGGCGATAGTCGGGTTTGTGGGTGCTGTGTAAAGAACCGTTGTCCCTTCGGTGGCTCCGACAGCGCGATGGTCAACAGTCACGTCCGGTACGTTTCGCAGGACAGCTCGCAGGACGCGCTGTGGGCCTGCCTGTGGCTCTACCGCTACAACCCGGGCACCAAGGGCAGCAAAGGCCCGGCTCCTGTCACCGACGTGAGCGCCAATATCGAACACGAGGCGGCCCGGCGTGATAAACGGCCGGTAATGGTGCTGCAGACGCCGTTGGCGCCGCGGCCTGACATAGTATATCACCAGTGATCGTGCAAGGCCGAAAAAGCGGCGTATGTACATTCTGAAGTTCTCTCCGGGGAGAGAGGGTACGGATACCGCTCCGACCGGTCAAGTTGTCGGTCTACACAACCGGGCAAAAAAAACCCGTCCCAACGGGGACGGGTTGTAACGTGATCAGGTCGTCGAGCGGCCGAAGCCGTCTCAGGGATATTGGAGTCTGGTGACTCCATCCAACGCTACGCCACTTTTCGGTAGGTCCGATCGGCGTTGACGCGCAACCAGGTAATGGCCACTGCGAGGGCCAGTCCACCAATGGTAAGAACGGCAAGCATCATTGCTGTCCTCCTTATCAGGGTAGTGGGCCAGAAACTTTCCCTTTTCTGTTTTCAAGCAGCGACTTACCATAAGCGCCGCTACTTCCCTGTCCGACGAAGCGTACCTCATCGGCGCACAAGTAAGATAAAAAATTACCGAAATAGTGT
This sequence comes from uncultured Spirochaeta sp., assembly GCA_964496635.1. Classification (GTDB taxonomy): domain Bacteria; phylum Spirochaetota; class Spirochaetia; order DSM-27196; family Alkalispirochaetaceae; genus Alkalispirochaeta. The sequence goes on along the minus strand of CAZCAE010000027.1, from coordinate 4,776 downwards.
CAATCCATATGTCAAGAAAAAGTTTCAGAAATTTCTCGCGATTCGCTCCATCGCCGTTTCAACCTTTTCGCGGTCGTTAAAGGCGCTGATTCGAATGAAACCTTCGCCTCCGCCACCGAATCCCGCTCCCGGGGTAGTGACAACACCGGTCCTGTTGAGAATCTCGTCGAAGAATTCCCAGGATGGTCGACCCGCGTTGACCCAGATGTACGGCGAGTTCCGGCCGCCAACGCTTTCAAGACCGAGCGCCGCTATACCTTCCCGAATGATTTCGGCGTTCCCCAGATAGTAATCCGAGAGTTCCCGAATCTGTCGGGACCCTTCAGTGGAGAAGACCGCCGCCGCGGCACGTTGAACGGGATAGGATGCACCGTTGAACTTGGTACTGTGCCGTCGGGACCAGAGATCCCGGACGGAGTATTCCGTACCTGCCGAGTCAGTTGCCGTGACGGTCCGGGGTACGACCGTGTAGGCGCAACGCAAACCGGTAAAACCGGCGGTCTTGGAAAAACTGCGGAACTCCACAGCGCACTGCTCCGCACCGGGAATTTCGAAGATACTTCGCGGAATCTCAAGATCCCGAATGTACTCAACGTAGGCCGCATCAAACAGGATAAGCGTCCGGTGATTCAGGGCGTAATCCACATACTCCGTCAACTGTTCCCTGGTCGCCGTAGCACCGGTAGGGTTGTTGGGAAAGCAGAGGTACATGATATCCGTCTCTTCCGTGGGAGGCGGTGGAACAAAGCCATTGTCCGGCGTGCCCTTCATATACACTATGTGATCGTGGCGGCCGGCCATGATATTCGTATCCACATACACTGGATAGACCGGGTCGGGGACCGCTATAACCTGGTCGGTCGCAAAGAGCTCCTGAAAATTTCCGGTATCGCACTTTGACCCGTCACTGACAAAGACGTCTTCCGTCGAAATTGAGAGTCCCCGGGGCGCGTAGTCGTGGGCGACAATTGCCTCCCGCAGAAAGTCGTAACCCTGTTCGGGACCGTACCCGCGGAAACGGGCAGGATCGGCCATTTCATCGGCCGCTTCGTGAAGGGCTGTGACTGCCGACGGCGGGAGTGGCCGTGTTACGTCGCCTATGCCGAGTTTAATGATCGCAGTGTCGGGATGTTCCTCTTCCCACGCACGTACCCGCCCGGCAATTTCCACAAAAAGGTAAGATCTGGAAAGCTGTTTGTAATTTTCATTGATTCTGGGCATCCCTTGTCTCCAGCGTTGAAAATACGCGATAGTTCCGTCTATGAAAAGGGCGGAGTTGCTCGAAATGTGCAACAAGGAGCTTCTGCGGGGAGCCGAACGCGGCGTCAGCCTGCAGCTTGTCTGTTCGTTGCTGCACCGGGAAGTTTCATACTATGACTGGTTTGGATTCTATATCGCCGTTCCGCAAGAGCGGCTGCTGGTTCTCGGACCTTACGAAGGTGCGTCGACTGAACACCTTCGAATACCCTACGGCAGGGGTATTTGTGGACAGGCGGCAGAACGGCTGGAGACATTTTTGGCGGATGACGTGGGGTCCCAGGACAACTACCTTGCATGCAGCGTTCACGTAAAAAGTGAAATTGTCGTCCCGGTCTTTCGGGACGGGCAGTTTATTGCGGAAATTGACATCGATTCTCATACTCCCCGGGCATTTACCAAGGAGGACGTGTCGTTTCTGGAAGCCCTGGCTCCCTTGTGTGCTCCTCACGTCCCCGATATCAATAAATGACGTTGCTACACATCGTCGGAAATTTCCGGTATTCTCGAAACGGACAAGGAGGCGCGTATATGAAACGAATGAATCTGCAACGAATTGTATGGCTGCTGGTAATCGGAGTAGCACTGTTGGTACCGGCGGTGGTATCCGCCCAGTTCGCGGAATCGGTCGAGCGAATTGACGAATTAATTGACGAAGAGAAGCCGGACAGGGCAATTTCGGAACTGGAAGCACTCGTAGCGACGGCGTCCACACCGGCGGAACAGGCAGAGATCTACTGGCGGATGGCTTCCGCACTGCTTATGAGGGGAGACCAGCGGAAAGATGCCGGTGCCGGCGATGACGAGCTTCTGGAGATCTATACTGAAGGTGAATCTTACGGGCGGCGTGCCGTGGAGGCAGATCCGCGGAATCATCTGGGATACTACTGGGAATCGGCCAATATCGGCCGCTGGGGCCAGACAAAAGGAGTCCTGGACAGCCTTTTCCGGGCACCGGACATGCGGGACCTGTTGACTGAGGCGATTACTCGAAGTCCTGACTTCCCCGAAAGCTATTATGTTCTTGGTCAGCTCTACGCCAAGGTTCCGGGAGTCATCTCCTTCGGAAACACCGAATACGCCGTGTCTCTGGCGCGAAAATCGGTGGACCTCATGGAAGCGGAGATTCGCAGTGGAGACCGGGAGGAAGCAAGCGAGTCCTTTTACGTCCAGCTTGCATCCCATTTGATTGATCGGGGCTGGAACAGTCGCCGTCGTAACCGGGGACTGCAGTCGATTCGCAGGGACTACAATGGAGCATCATCTCCGGTCGATAAAGGGTTGTACTACGAGGGGGCAATTTCTATTCCCGACACCGATGATGCCGCTGAGGCAAAAGCTATTCTTGACGGGGTGATCCGTCGCCTGGGAAGTCTTTCGTCGCCTACACCGGGTGAACGACGCCAGCTTGAGGAGGCTCGGGAGCTCAGGTCGGGTCTGTAGTTTCGTCTCTGTCGACTGTACGGTCGATGGTACTGGCCCGGCCGATCGCTGTGTGACCAAATTTTTGGCGCAGGGCGACGATGGTCGGGTCAATTGGCGACGCAGCGATTCCGGTTGTGCTGAAGAGGTCCCTCTGAGTTTCGCTACCGTCCCGGATATCCCCTCCCAGTCCGACACCCATCAGACGGAGGGGGCGACCCTCCCGCCGGGACTCCAGAAGCTCCATAGCGATTCGAGCCAGTTCATCACTGCTTTCAACTCTTCGGGGTAGCGTCCTGGAAACAGTGTGAGTTTCAAACGGAGGAAATCGGTACTTCACCTGGACCGTCCGTCCCCGCCACTGTTCCGTGATGGAACGGTGAATGACCTCCTCCGCCATGAGAAGCATATGATGTTCAAGATCTTCCGTTTCGACGATGTCGGTTTCAAACGTTTCCTCTGCAGAGATACTGTGGTGGTCACCCCGCCGAGCGTAAATGCCGGGGTCATCACCCCTGGAAATCCTGTAGAGATACTCGCCGGCGGAGTCCCCGAAGTGTCCCCGCAGGTATTCTATCCGTTGATCCTTCAATGCCTGGACCGTGGTTATTCCTAAACGTTCAAGTCGTGTCAGCGTCTTTCGTCCCAGGCCCCACAGGTCTTTCAGAGGAAGGGTAAGGACGAAATCGCTTTCTCCCCCCGGGGGAACTTCAAACAGCCCGTCCGGTTTGTCCACGTCACTGGCAAGTTTGGCAATAAAACGGGACGACGCGATGCCGACGGAAATTGTGAGTCCCGTTTCGTTTTTCACCCGTTCTTTCAGACGGAGAGCGAGGACATGTGGTGAACCCAGCAGGCGTTGAGTGCCGGTCATGTCGAGAAATGCTTCGTCTATGGATATAGCCTGGACGTCGGGAGCCGAGGCATCCAGGATAGACATGATTGTTTGCGATACTTCGCGGTATCGTCGCATGCGGACGGGTACTATCACCGCAGCCGGACATTTTCGGAGCGCCTGGGACATAGGCATCGCGCTGTGCACACCGAAGCGCCTGGCCTCATAGCTGCACGCCGCGACGACACCCCGTCCGCTTCTCCCTCCAACAACCACCGGTTTTCCACGCAGCTCAGGTTGGTCGTTCTGTTCTACCGATGCATAAAAGGCGTCCATGTCAACGTGAAAAAAGAGTGAGTTCATTTCAGATCCCGTTCAGCCCGGACCGTCCACTCCATGACATATTCGGAAATGACAAGATTTTCCGCCGGCCCGCTGTACCGGACGTTTGAGCGGTCCCCGGGGAATCGGGAGCGGACGCGAAGGATGATGCGGGAGTTTTCCGGAACCTCTCGGAGAACGATGGTACCTGAGACGCTGGTGGGAGGAAATGGTCCCGGTAGAAACTGCATCGTTCGCGCGGTGTCACCGGGAGGAATACTTCCGGGAAGGGTGGTTGCGTACAGCTGAACGGCAGAATCGGCGAGAAGCGTTATTTCCAGGAGCGAGGCAGGAACCGAAAAGTCTGCCCGATACACAATGGTGTGTCGGTCAAGAGCCCTGCCCGTCTCTACCTGAAGCTGTATCGGCGGCGGTCCGGCGGGAATATCGGCGGAACACGGTGGAGCATCACATCGTAACAGGATAATCTCCTCCCGACGAATCTGGATCTCTCCTTCACCGATTACTCCCACCATTGTAATGATGCCTTCTTCCGGAAGAGATCCTGTCATCATCTCAACTTCCGGGGGGTATTGCTCCCGTATACGCAGGACAGTATCGGGAGTCTTTCCCAGAGTGGTGATTACCGAAGCGACCGCAATGGCGGTCACAACTCCGGCAATCATACCTGCAACAGGTAACACAGGAATCTTCGCCACAAGTATATCCAGGCGAAAGAACATCAGGACCAGCGGAAGAAGGAGAATCGCCGTTACCGCTTCTCTCCAGAATGGTGGAATCAGGAGGGTTCGAAGAATTTCCGGATCAGCAACTGATGCAACTGATACGAGAAGATACGTGCCCGGAAGTACTGCCAGAAGAAGGAAGAGAAATTTCAGAAATCCGTTATGGGAAAGACTGAAGAAAAACCCGAAGAGAAA
>CAZCAE010000026.1:15509-44718 GCA_964496635.1 uncultured Spirochaeta sp. | reverse complement strand
CAGCGTACTTCCTCACTCTCTTCTCTCTTCTGGGAAAGATTGCAAAAGCGGACGGTCAGGTGACCCGGGCGGAAGGTGACTTGCTTCTTTCCTTTCTTGACCGGATGGGCCTGCAGGGGGAAGCGCGCAGTTTCGCTATTCGGGTCTTCAACGAAGCGAAGGACTCACCGTACAGCGCTGAGGATCTTGCGCGGCAGTTTGCGCGAATAACCTGGGGTCAGTACGAACTGCGGCAGGCCATGATGGATATGCTCTTTCAGGTAGCTCTGGCCGACGGTCAATATCATCCCGCGGAAGAAGAACTGATTGGTCGGATCGCTTCGGTAATGGGTATGTCTGCAGCGGAGCTTGACGCTATCAGGCGACGTCATGTTGATGATACCAGTCAAGCATATTCTGTCCTTGGGCTGACACCAGATGCCGACGACGAACTGGTGAAGAGCACATATCGCAAACTGGTTCAGGAGTTCCATCCGGACAGAATTATCTCAAAGGGGATGCCTCAGGAATTTGTTGAATACGCCACGGGGCGCTTTCAGGAAGTTCAGTCCGCCTGGGAACAGATCAAAAAAGAGCGGAATCTCTGAGATAGCTCTCAGGTATACAGAATCATGTTGCAGGATCGGTGCTATTTCGTTGGGCTGCTGATAGTTCTGTATGTTCAACAAAGCCGACTCATCCAAGATCATCTGGCGCCAGCAATTATGAGTGATTCTGCAACAACAATATGGATACGTGAGTTACAAGGTAGCGTAAATCAGTCCTTCCCGACGAACGCCTAATGGAATAGTCGCCTTTTCTCCGAAGGTTCGATCCATTATTGTCTGGTATTCCGGAAAGAGATCTTCCGGTACAACTGCCAGAACAGTTCCGGCGAAGCCGCCTCCGTGAATGCGGCAGGCTCCAACTGCCCTACGGGCACGGAAGTACTCCTTTGTCAGTGCGAGTCCGACCGCCAGGGACTGGTCTGTATTTTCGCCGGGAACTGTGACGTTCTGCAGCAGTGTCCAGCTGGAGTCGCCACTTTCGTTCATTATTGACAGAACGAGGTCGTCCCGGCGGGAGTCTATCGCATCTATAAGCGCAGAAACACGATCCTGTTCATCGAAGAAATGAATGCCCCGAAGCACCGCTCGATCTCCTACCTCTTTTCGCGCCGTGATGAGATTGCTTAGAAGCTGTTTCCGTGATGACCGGCCCAGACTCTTTGCACCAAGGAACCTGGCAAGGGATTTCATTTCCAATGGAATGTCGGCGTAGTGATCCGTCAGGTCCGCATGACTTCCGCCCGTATTGACTACCGTGAGCTGGTGGTTTGAACGCTGGAAATCGAAATCCATGGAGTGGTGTCGTATGTTGTCTTCGTCGGAGAAGTCTATAGCAACACATCCGCCTACGGAAACGGCCATCTGATCCATCAAACCGCTGGGCTTGTGAAGGTACTCGTTTTCCGCAAACTGCCCGATCCGGGCACGCTCTACGGGAGAAATGTCTTCTCCCGAAAGTGCTTCGTGAATACCGATAAGAGACATCTCCAGTGCAGCCGACGAACTGAGACCACTTCCCGGGAGGACTTTGCTTTCCAGAACCGCTTCGTAGGCCGGAACAGCATGCCCTGTACTGGCCAGGCCCGCTATAACACCCCGCATGAGCCGTTCTGTGTCGTGCTCTCCCTCATTTGGAGAGCTCGACGGTTGTACCGAAAACATCGCATCCCATCCGGCCGACCGGAGACGACACGTTCCGTCTTTCGACGGTGCGGCAACGACGATAGTATCCAGGTTGATAGCCGCGGCCACGACCCGGCCGTTGTTGTGGTCGGTATGGTTGCCAATTATCTCACTTCTACCGGGCGCGCTGACCAATACCGACGGATCCCTGGAAAAGGTCTCCCGAAAACGGGCAAGGCTCTGTTCAAGACGGTACGTACCATCCCGAATGATTCTCAGGGCTTCATTGCGGCGAACCCTCACTGGTCACTCCTCAGAAGTGTTTGAGTCAAGGTTTGTCTTGATCAGAGGCGTTTCATCGGTGATTCTCTGTTCCTCAATTATTTCCAGGAGACGAAGTGAAAGTATGCGGGGCCATTCCGGAAGACGGGAGGCGTTGTCGCCATCGTACTTTTCAAGGAGAACGCCGAATCGCTCTTCCGCCAGGTCGTACTCTTCCCGCTTGTAGGCAATAAAAGCGAGTTCGTATTCCGCTTCAGTTACGCTGCCTGGATCATCGGGGTTCCTTTGTATGAACTCCTCATAGTATTGGATAGCGTTTTCATAATTACCCCGATCTACTTCTTCCTGAGCACGCTGAAACATCTGGGCCTTGCTCAGATCTTCCGGGATCTCTTCGGGAACGGATTCACACGACGCCATAAACAGTATTGCCGAGAGAAGAAGAACCGCTGTCGGCATGGTTTTTGAGCCTTTCACATCGGCAAGGTACCACGTTTGCACCGCCCGTTCAAGGCAGATATAATATGCCGAATGATCGCAACAATAGTGAATGCCATTGCAGTAATCATCGGAACGGTTGCAGGAAGACTATCAGGAAAGACGATTGGGGAGCGGTTTCGACATACCGTTTTTTCCGGTATTGGTGTGGTCTCTCTTCTTATCGGTATTTCTATGGCCCTGGAAACGCAGCGAACCCTCTATCTGGTTCTCTCGCTGGTACTTGGAGGACTCCTTGGTGCCGCCCTGGGGGTGGAAAACCGCATTTACGCCTTCGGTGAATGGTTGAAGCGCCGTTTTTACCGACCATCGGCTCCGACTGAAAACGTCGACCCCGGAAACAGCCATACCTTTGCCGAGGGCTTTCTGGTGGCATCCGTGCTTTTCTGTGTTGGAGCACTGACGATAATTGGAGCTTTCAAGGCGGGAGTTGAAAAAGAGTATGGTCTTCTGTTTACGAAATCGGTAATGGATGGGTTTATGGCAATGCTTCTGACCGCTGCTTACGGTGTAGGTGTCGGCTTTTCGGCGATTCCGATTCTTCTGTACCAGGGTGGACTGACCCTTCTTGGAGGCGTTCTTGCTCCGTATGTGAGTCCTCTCATGCTCAGTGAAATATCCGGTGTCGGTGGTGCGATGGTCGTCATGATCGGCATCAACCTGCTGGAACTGCGGACAATAAAAACCGGGGATTTTCTCCCCGGTATTCTGGTGGTCGTAGTGTTTGTACTGCTGGATCCATTTATTGGTTCATTTGTCCTGTAGCTGCCGGAATAACACAAAACCCGGCGATCACCACGTATTTTCGTATTAGTTTCGCATGCCGCTTCGCGGCACCCGAAATGAACAAAAATACCCGACTTCGTCGGCTATTTTCGTATTAGCTGTTCCAGCGCAAGAGACCGGGAATAAACGGGTGAACCAGTTCCCGGTGGCTGGGTGCAACCCGGATGGCATAGCCTTGCCTTCCCGCATTTTCGCATCGCACCTTTGTCCGGTAGATATGGCCCCGCTCGTCGGAACTCGACGTCTTCATCTCCACAATCCGAGGTTCGTACAGTCCTCCTTCGGCGTTAACTCTACCGGCGTATAATTGGACCGACACGTCGCCCGGATCAATCCCGCCGAGGTGAACGCGGCACTCCACGGAGAAATTTTCGCCCACTTTCAGACTTCGTCCGGTACCACCGGTAACGTCGAATACAGCTACGTCGGACCAGTTGGACTGCAGTCGATCAACGTACTGTGCCAGCTCTCGGGAGGTATCGTAGTCACTCTTCTGGATGCGATCATAATTTTTCAGTGCCGGCAGGTAGACTTTTTCAGAGTATTCCAAGAGCATACGACTGGTGGAAAAGAGTCCTCCCAGTTTGCGCATCGAGTGCTTCATCTTGTTAATCCATTCCCGGGGCAGGCCGTCGCGACCACGGTCGTAATAGGTGGGAATAATTTCCCGCTCAAGAAGATCGTACAGCAGCTTGCTTTCGATCTCGTCCTGCATCTCTTCGTCGGCGTATTCTTCGCCGGCACCGACGGCAAAGCCCACTTCCGGATCGTAACCCTCGGCCCACCATCCGTCCAGAATTGAACAGTTGAGGACACCGTTAATCGCCGCCTTCATACCGCTGGTCCCGCTGGCTTCCATAGGCCGACGAGGCGTATTGAGCCAGATATCGCTGCCACTTACCAGATACTTTGCAATTTCCAGATCGTAGTTTTCGAGAAAGACAATCTTGCTGCGAATTTCCGGATCTTCGGCATAGTGAACAATGTCCTTGATAAGGTTTTTCCCGGGGATATCATGAGGGTGAGCCTTGCCGGCGAAAATGATCTGGACCGGATGATCCGGATTTGTCAGCAGGCGACGCAACCGTTCCGGGTCTCGAAAGAGCAGAGTTGCCCGCTTGTACGTTGCGAAACGACGGGCAAAGCTGATGGTGAAAGTGTAGGGCGAAAGAACTTCATCTGCGTAGATGACCTTGGACTGGCTGGCGCCCCGGCTGGTAAGCTGTTTCTTCAGACGCTCCCGGGAGAAGGATACCAGTTTGTTTTTTCGCGATTCGTGGGTACGCCATATCTCTTCATCGGATATCCGATCCATACGTTCCCAGATTTCGATGTTGGTTGGCTCATCGTAAAAGCGGGGACCGAAGTACCTGTCCAGAAGCTCGGTCATTTCCGGGCTGAGAAAGCTTCTGGAATGGACGCCGTTGGTAATATGAGTGATAGGAACTTCTTCTTCCGGTAACTCCGGCCAGACCTGTTTCCACATCGTCCGGGAAACTTCACCGTGAAGCTTGCTGACACCGTTATTATAGGCGCTGAGCCGAATTGCCAGAACGGTCATACAGAAAGGTTCCTGCTGGTCCGACGGATTTTCCCTGCCCAGGGCGATAAATTCTTCCCAACTGAAGCCTGTCCCGTCGGCAATGGTGTGGAAGTACTTGTGCAACATGTCGACACCGAAACGTTCGTTTCCGGCGGGAACGGGGGTGTGGGTCGTGAATATGTTGGTCGGCCAGATTGCCTGTATAGCTTCCGTGCGGCTCAGCCCATGGTGCTGTATATGTTCCCGGATTCGTTCAATTCCGAGGAAAGCTGAGTGTCCCTCATTCATATGAGTCACGGCGGGGTTAATGTCCATTGCCCGCAGAGCCCTGATACCGCCAATTCCTAAAAGAATTTCCTGCTTCATTCTCATTTCCCGGTCACCCCCGTACAGGGTGGCGGTGATGCGACGGTCGGCCTCACTGTTTTCATCGATATTGGCGTCAAGAAGAAAAAGACTGATTCGGCCCACCCGAACTTCCCATATCCGGGCGGTGACCACCGACTGGGGATATCCGACGTGAATTTTGATTTCTTCACCGTCAGCGTCAAGGACACGTTGAACAGGCATGTTGTACCAGTCGTTTTCTGGGTAACTCTCCTGTTGGAATCCATCAGCATTGAGATACTGTCGAAAATACCCCTGCTGATAGAGAAGGCCTACACCAACCAGGGGAAGTCCCAGATCGCTGGCCGATTTCAGATGGTCTCCCGACAGAACACCAAGACCGCCGGAGTAAATAGGCAGACTCACGTCCAGGCCATATTCCATAGAGAAGTAGGCGATGACGTTTTTTCGGCTTCCCCGGTACCACGTGTCCTTTCCGGCAACATAGGTCTTGAAGGTTTCGTTGACCCGTTTCAGTGCCGCCAGATAGGAGTCGTCGGAGGCCATCTTTTCATACCTGTCCTGGGGAACCATTCCAAGCATCCGGACGGGATTCTGACTGCTTTTTATCCACGCGTCGAAGTCAAGACGGGTAAAAAGGTTGAGAGCTTCATCGTTCCAACTGAGCCAGAGATTGTGAGCGATGTCTTCAAGTGGTTTCAGCGTCCTGGGAATTTGTGGGTTTACAGTGAATTCCTGATATTTCATCATGTACTTCCTTTAAATCGGTTTTATCTCGTCCAGCGTTCGGGGTGTTCGTCCACAATAGGAATAAAAACACTCTCTTCACCACACTGTGGGAGCGCATCTATAGCGGTAATGGCTTTTCTTAGCGCCGCTTCCTGGCAGATATGTGTCGTTATAACTACCGGTATCAGTTCATCGGTTATAGCTTTTTCGTTTTGAATGAGACTGGCGATGCTGATGTCGTTTGCGCCCAGGATAGACGCGACACTGGCCAGTACACCGGGCCGATCCTGGGCCATAATTCGCAGATAGTATCTGCTCGACGTCTGGGACGCCGATACCTGGGAAGGACCTGTGTTGATGTCCGGCCAGTAACCGGTGGTCTGAAATGTGGCCGGGAGTGTTCCTGTGCCAAGGGCTACAAGGTCAGCAACTACGGCGCTGGCGGTAGGTTCCCCGCCGGCGCCGCGACCGTAATACAACGTGTGTCCTGTACGATGTCCGTAGACGCTGACGGCGTTGAAGGGACCGCCAACCCACGCCAGGGGATGCTCCTTGGAAATGAAGGCGGGCCGTACCCAGGTGGTAACGCCGCCGTTCAGACGATACGCCACAGCGAGAAGCTTCACAACGTAGCCCAGCTCAAGGCCGAAGGCCACGTCCTGAGCCTGCAGGGCGTCTATTCCGGTAACGGGTATCGCGTCAAAATCCACTTTCGTACCGAATGCCAGACCTGTCATGATCGCCAGCTTGTGGGCAGAATCAATACCCTGAACGTCCAGACTGGGATCCGCCTCGGCAAGGCCCGATGCCTGGGCTTCTGAAAGGGCCTCCGGATAGGTCTGGCCCTTTTCTATCATCTCCGTGAGGATGTAGTTGCAGGTGCCGTTGACAATGCCGTAAATGGCGTCGATGTGATTGGCAATGAGCCCGTCGGTGATTGCCCGGATAATGGGTATTCCTCCGGCGGAACTCGCCTCGAAGCCGATGGTAAGTCCCCGACTTCTGGCGTATGCAAAGAGTTCCGGCCCGTGATGAGCAAGGAGAGCTTTGTTGGCCGTGACAACGTGCTTACCCGCGTCCAGTGCCCTCTTTATCAGTTCCAGAGGGAAGTCTATTCCTCCGGTGAGTTCAATTACCACATCCAGATCAGGATCGGCCAGAACGGCATCCAGATCGGTGGTAAACAGTTGTTCCGGGAGGCCCAGCTGTCGCGCGTGGTTGTAGGTGAGACTCACAATAGCACACAGCTCGATATCAATACCGCTGCGATCAATAAGGTGATCCCTCTCATGGAGAAGAATCTCTGCTGTAGCTCCTCCGACGGTGCCGCATCCTACAAGGGCAACTCGAAGGGTAGTGTGGGCTTTCATGCGCGGAATGGTACGGGTACGCTATGGCGTTGTCAACGAGTCCTCTGCCTGCTACCCTGTCGGAATGGTAGTGGAAGCGGTCATGAAGCCTCCCGGGGAACTTCTGGACATACTGAAACAGGATGCGTGTTTTGATCTGTTCAACCCGCCGGAAAAGGAATCTGAACCGGGACAGCTGATCGTCCGGCCACCAATACTGGAAAGTGACGGCTCGTTCCGAATGATCTGGGGATTTCACTACCGGACAATTCTTCAGGGAATGGTAGCCCATCCGGTCCCGATGGGTGTTCAGACGGTCAATGAGGTATCACTTTTACCGGTTATTCTGGTTACTGTGGCGACCCCGGAGGAACTTCTTTCAGCTGCCTTGCTGGCGGAAGGTCGTCGGAACGACTACCGGTGGGACGAAATTGACCGTATATTTCGAATGGCCGGGGAAATCGACGAGTCCGGTGGCGCCAGTACGATCTACCACGCCGTTGATGACCGGCGAGATGTTTCGGAGCTTCTGACTCGATACCGTCGTCTGCCGGGGGTTCTACAGAAGCCTCTTTCGGACGGGTTGATCGACATCCGGACGGCAGAACTGGTACCCGAGACTCTCCTCTCCCGCTGGAGTCAACTATTCGGGCTGACTGAAGGGGTGTCATTCAGTGAGCGACGGCAGATTATACGCCTTGTCGCCGACTTCGTCCGATCCGGTCGGATGCGAGCGGAAGACGTACCGGCGGAGTTTTCCGGCATGTCCGGGAGCGGAATACTGGGAATGCTGCGGCGTCGCAGGTATCCTACCGCACTTCGCCTGGACGAAGAGTTGCAGAGTTTTCGGAATCGCCATCTTCGGGGAAAGGGAATAACCGTCAGCTTTCCGGCAAATTATGAGGGGGACTACCTGGAGTTCGCTTTCAGAGCCCGCTCCGGCCGGGAATTACAGCAACATATCCGATCTCTTCAGACTGTGGAGGCCCAGGTTAATGAACTGGTGGAATTATTACTGGCAGACAATTAATCGGATCTACTGGTCGGAGGGTACCGGAGACTCTACCGTCCGGGACCGCGTCGAAAAACGCATTGCCCGAGCCGCAGCTGACAGGTGTGGCAGCGAGACGGGTGCGGCGGCCGAAACCGTCGGTATCGCTTCCCGGGTGGTTTCCGCCCTCCATGACATCCCGCCTGAACACCTGACGCCGCGGACGGTAGTTGTTCGACCCCACCAGCGAGGTGATTTCGGCCGGTGTCCCGGAACACACGGTCATCTCTGTTGCAATTATCTGACACTGAACGTCTATCTTGGATGCACCCTGGGTTGTACCTACTGCATTATGCAAAGCTATCTTCGAAACCGGACGCTGGAAGTTCACCTGCCTGCAGAAGATACTGTCGAGGAGATCCGGCAACTCGTTCGCGCCAACCCGAATCGCACCGTCCGCATAGGAACCGGTGAAGTAGGGGATAGTCTTCTCTACGATCCGCTCTTTGGGATTTCCGGTGATCTGATTTCCCGCCTGGAAGATCTGAATAACCTGAGGTTCGAGCTGAAGACCAAGACCGACTTCGTAGATCATCTGCCCGCTTTGGGTAGTCGTAACACTGTTATCGGGTTTTCCCTGAACCCGCAGGAACTTGTTGACCGGGAGGAGGGGTGCGCTGCATCCCTGGTCAAACGTCTGGAAGCGGCTCGGCGTGCAGCCGACCGCGGGTATCGCCTGGCCTTTCACTTTGACCCTATGATTCGCGTTGACCGATGGAAGGAGTTGTACGCCGGTGTCGCTGAAATGCTTGGACAGTTTCGGGACGTGCGGCCGGACTGGATCAGTCTCGGCACCCTGCGGTATCCCGGAACTCTGAAGGCCCATATAGAAGAGAGGTCCTATTCGGTAGACGAGTTCGTTTCCACGGGAGACGGCAAAATGAGGTATCTCCAACCGTTGCGGGCAAGTATGTACAAATTCATGAGGGATCGCCTTGCTGAAGCTCTTCCAGACTCGCCGGTATATCTCTGTATGGAAAGCAATGCAGTGTGGAGGAACGTGGTGAGACGTTCTCCATCAACCAATATCGGACTCCGACCAATTATGGAACCTGTTGTGCCGGAGGCCCGGAAATGAAGTGTAGTCTTTCTTTTCCGGCACAAACAGCCGATACGGTCTGTATGAAGGTACGTTCTCGGGCTGCACGCCCGGAGGCGAAACACGGCTTGGCTTTCCCTCTGAGGTCGGTTCTGCCGGCACTGTTCGTTCTGGGCGCGACAGTTGCGATTTTCCCCCAGGAGGCTGATACACTGTTTCGGGTTGCGCCGAATGTACCCCTCCCGGAAGGTCCCGTTGAGTCGATTATACTTCGACACATACCGGTCGGAGGCAGCGGAACTCCCCCGGTCCGGATCGTCCGACATGGTTTTCCCGGTTCGCCGGTGCGACCGAATATGCTTGATCTGCCGCCGGATGACGGCAGCTTTGTTGAAGTTCACGCCTACGACTGGCTGCGGGTACAGAGCCGCCCTGTAGAGTTTCGGACGCGGGAAGCGTTTTTACCGCTGGTGACCCTTCACGCACAAACGCAGGTACTGGTGATCGATGAAACCCGACTGGAACTTCTTCACGGCAGTCTGAACTGGCAACGGCGTCATCCTGACGCTCCGGATTTCGCAGTTACGGCGGGGGCCGTTACGATTTCCGGACGAGGCGATGCTACCTTTGAACGCTTTTCACAGGAGATTTCCGTTGCGGTTCACAGCGGACGGATAGATATTGCCGTTGACGGAGTGACAATTGCCGTTCTTGGTGCCGGCCAGACCCGGACCGTTCCTCTCTCACCGGAGCGCGAGCTACCCGAACCAGCCGAATTTGAAGAGGCCCTTGGACGATTGAGGGCAACGCTGGATGCATCCCTGGAAATGATATCGGACGGATCTCTCACCGGCAGCGACCTGGCAGAGCTGTGGGCCCGGGTTGTACCGGTAGCAGTGCTCTTCAGTGAGCTGGAGACGGCAACGGACTCATCGGTGAACAGCCCCGATATCGTTATGAGAGACATTGGTGAAGCGTTCCGAATACTCGGCGGATACCGGTTTGACCCGGCCGCCTCATCTAGAAGATCGTGACGTCTTCCACCGGTGTTTCCCGGCGTTGCGGTGTCTTGATCTTGCTGAGATATGCCTTCTCCTCCCGCTCCACCGGGGCGGCATTGCGACCACCAAAACGTTTCAGAAGAACCCGGGCCGTTCTCGCGAAGAAAAATATCTTGCGGGCGTCCGTCCCCCCTACGTCGCTGCCGGCAATCGGTATATTTTCCGTTTCAAGAAACTCCAGCGCGAAGGCGATATTGCTTTCAGGGATGTGTCCCTGGGCGGTATTTAGGACATGCCCCCCCCCGAATACTTTGGCTACCAGATTTTGTTTTCGGGCCCCCCGCTTCATGAGATCGTTGATCAGAAGTTCCATTGCATAGAGTCCGTACCTTCCCGATTCGTCGGCAAAGACATTGGTCCTGTTGACCTCTCCTGGAAGCATGAAGTGATTCAAGCCTCCCTGGTGGTGAATCGGGTCAAACAGGGCTACAGCTATGCAACTTCCGAGGACCGTGGATATGATAATATCCTCATCGGTGACGAGGTATTCTCCGGGATGAATTACCGCTATTTCACGGTCGAATTTTCTGTCAAAATGGCGGTTCATAGGTCTTAGAAAAGGGTGATATCCCCGGAACCAATCCCGTCTTCCACGTCCACACCAATCAACTCGCCGGCCTGCTGCTTGTGCGTGAAAATAGTGAAGCGCTCGATTATTTCCTTGAGCCGATCGTTTTCAATGGACCACGACTCGAGGTTCTGATTCCGAAGTTCCTGCTGGTATTGTTTGTTTATCACCTGTTCCATATGACCAAGTTCGCTTTTCAACTCCTTTATCCGAACCGAAAGGTTTGACAACTGTTGACCGTTTTCCTTGCTCGTATCGAAGACACTCAGGAATTTGTCCGTAAACAGCGAAAAATCACCGACAACCCCGATAAGGTCTTTCCGGCTGTCGTCCAGAGACTGGTATTGTTCTTGAATGGACCGGCTGAAACTGCGGACAAAGCGAACCTCCGTGTTGAAATGGTCACGGTGGCGTTCAATAGCGTTGCTGGTAGATTTTATAAACTCCTGTGTTGCTTCCAGAGATTCCTGGACGTGACGCTCAATTGTTTTGGTCAGGGAAGTCATCTCTTCGGTGCTGCTACCCATTTGTTGCAGCATTTCCTGCTTGGCCACCTCAATGCGAGCGGCAACATCTATTGAGTGGAATCGTCGCACCAGAGTGGTAAAGGTCTCAAACTGAAGTTCCAGAACCTCGACATCCTTGGTAAGCGAGCCGGAACGGGTAACCAACGTAGTTTTTTTCTCAATGTTCCGGTGCAGGTCGTCGAGAAGCTGCTGCAGCATTGTAATCGCATGGGAAAAGCGATTGTTCAGGTTGGCAGAACCGGTTGTCCCACCTTCTTCCGATTCCCGGGACAATAGAGAACGTTCTGCCTCCTCGAGATGCTGTACCCGTTTTTCCGCCTGCTCCGTAAGTGTCATGAAGGTTGCTACGCTGTTATCAATCTGATTCGCGACGTCATCAATAAGCCGGGATGCGAGGCTTGGAATCTGGCGAATAAAGGAGAGTTCGTCCAAAAGGGCTTCATCAGTCGTGAGTTCCGACCCCGGCCGAATTGCCTGTAAAGCGAGGATAATATGGTCAATTGACTGACGGATGATGTCCTGAAGTTGAATCGCTTCCATCATCCCGTTTACAGGTTCCTGTACTTCCGCAGACTCGTTCCGGAGCTGTTGCAAACCGGAAATTGTCCCATGAACCGCCTCTTCCAGCTCATTCAGGCCCGCGGAGATACGATTGCCGAGACCGTGCACCAGTTCTTCGTGAAAGCTGCGGGCATCGTTTAACTGCTTTTCCAGCGCCTGAAAACTTGAAATCAGTTCACCTCCCTGAAAAGAAATCTCTTCAGACAGGGCTATTGTCCGGTTTGCCAGTCGTTTCAGTTCTTCTGTGATATAGCTGAAGGCTCTGCCGGCAGACCCCGCTTTCAGGGCTACCGTCATAGCGTTCAGTGAAACCAGTTCCATGTCCTCGCTGTCCATGCGAATTCTGTCAATGGATTGAGAAATGGATTCGAGCTGGCTGACACCGTGTTGAAGCCGAGCGAACAGGTCGGAATCACGATCCGCCATTTCGTGCAGATTGCTGCTTCCCCGTTCCATCTCTTCCCGCAAAATCGCAACTACCTCGGAGATCTCCATGGTAGATTCACACCCGTCTCTGAACGATGAGGTCATACAGGAGAGAGTCGATTGTGATCGTTGAAGGCTGCTTTTCATTTCCGCAACGAGGGCGGGTAAGCTCTCCGCCAGGACCATGAAAATGTCTTCCGTTCGCGATTCGATAGATTGAAGATCAGTTATCAGTTGGTCCCGGAGAGTTATCGGAATGGAGCTCATATGTACTCAAAATAATAGTCTTTTCCAGTGGTCCCTGCAACTAAAAAGGCTGTTCCCCGGAAGGAACAGCCCTGTTACAAAAACAGCCGACGCAAGCCGGCTGTTTTTGATATTTCGGGTGCCGCACCGCAGCGCCCGAAACGGTTGTAGACACCCTGCCGGAAGAATTCTTCCAGCGCTATCAGTTACTGCTGAAATTGCTCCACGTCCACGTTCAGCGCCTGTTCAGTCTCCAGGTCAAAGAGGATACACCGGTCCTGGTCCGGGATAAGCCGGACCGCGTCACCGACGCGAGGGGACGCCGTAGGCGGAACACGGGCGATGATCTGGTGAGTGCCGGTGGACACGTATATGTGAATTTCCGCACCCAGGGGCTCCACTACCTCAATGCTGCTGACGACACAGGTGCCGTCTTTGGCATCCGGTGCCCATTCAAGGTCCTCGGGACGTACACCGAGAACAAGCTCTTTCCCCGTGTACTCTTTCGCTACGTCAGCGAGCTTCCTATTCAGTTCCAGCTTGAAGTTTCCTTCGTCGGCTACGACTTTGCCGCCTTCCTCAACAACTTTGACGGTCATGAAGTTCATGGGAGGAGAACCAATGAAGCCGGCTACGAAGCGGTTGATAGGGCTGTTGTACAGGGTAAGAGGATCACCAATCTGCTGAATGATACCGTCTTTCATGACGACAATTTTGTCACCCATCGTCATGGCTTCAACCTGATCATGGGTTACGTAAATCATGGTTGCCTGAAGGCGGTTGTGCAGGCCGGAGATTTCCGCGCGCATTTGTACCCGCAGTTTTGCATCAAGGTTTGAAAGGGGCTCGTCAAAGAGGAAAACCTTGGGATGTCGAACAATAGCACGGCCGACGGCGACACGCTGACGCTGTCCGCCGGAAAGCTGTTTCGGTTTCCGATCGAGGAGAGATTCAATATCCAGAATCTTTGCAGCTTCATTTACCCGGGCCTGAATATCCGCTTTGTCGAACTTCCGGATCTTGAGACCAAATGCCATGTTGTCGTACACGGTCATATGCGGATACAGAGCGTAGTTCTGGAAGACCATGGCGATATCACGATCTTTCGGTGGAATATCGTTGACCCGACGTTCATCAATAGAAAGATCACCGCTGCTGATGTCCTCAAGACCGGCTACCATACGCAGCGTAGTGGTTTTACCGCATCCCGAAGGACCTACGAGAACGACGAATTCCCGATCCTTGATGCTGATGTTGGCATCCTTAACGGCGTGAAAGCCGTTATCGTACACCTTGTTAAGATTCTTCAACTGAACTGTTGCCATTCGGCACCTCCATGAAAGAGATTATTTTATTCCTGGTAAGTGTAGAGGGACTTTTCGCTTCTGTCAAATCAGTTCCGTTCGTCGTTGCGGGGTTAATCGCCTCGCTGACGGTACCACCGGCGCAGACGTTCCATCAGTTCATCAGCGGTTCCCGGTTGCAGGAGGAAAGGAGTGACCACCTGTTCGACCGCTTCGTTCCAGTATCGTGGAAGGATACCGGGAATAGCCAGTATTTCAGGAGAAGGAACACGCCCGCGAAGTTTAGGATACACCGTCCGACTCAACTCGGAATTCACCTTCGATACAGTTGAGAGTCCCTCCAGGAAACCGAAGGTATCAATTCGGGAATCAATTTTTTCGCTTACAAGATTGACCTGTACCGACGGGGTGGTCAGCCATTCCAGAAAACGAAGGGCCCTCTCCCGGTGTTTTGTCTCCCGGGGAATACCGGCGTACACGATGTTTTCACGTACCGGAACACGACCGTCGGAACGAAAAAGCCAACGGAAACCAAGGTTGCGATCCCCATGAAAGGACCAGCTGAAAGCGGTGTCGGTACTGTCGAAGGTAAATCCGATTCGACGACTTTCCAGTTGTCGTCGTGGCGGGTCGTAGAGGTAGTCTGAGACATATTGAGACTCTTCCCCGGGTCCTCCGTATACCCGCTCCTGCCAGTTTTGTACTCGCCGAATGGCATCGGTGAGAGCCTGTGTAGACCATCGCGGGAAACCGGTTTCGTCTACTGTCACTGTGTATCCCAGAGTTCGGTAGAGGTCGTACAGCGCTGCCGGGTTGGCCGAGGGAGCAAAGACCGGCGGTGGTGGTGAGTTGTCCGGGCCGGCAAAAATGACCTCCGTTTCCAGTTTTTCCAGCGTAAGGGCGAACGGATTCTGTACGAATACGTTTGATTCCTCAAAGAGGAGAACCGGAAGGTTATAGGAAAGGGGAATCCAGTGGCTCTCTCTGTTCTGAAACGGACTGTCGATAGATCGGAACCTGTTGTCGGTAACGCCACTGCGCTGTCGGTAGTTGTCCACCGGTACCATCAGTCCATTGACAATAGGTGTGTTGATCCAGCGACCAATGACAAGATCTGCGTCTGAACGCTCCTGGGTCAGCGCCTGGGCCAGGTCAGGAACGAATCTGAAATGGACGGGGCGGTCCTGGAGCAGATTGTACCGCTCGACCACGAAGGCAACGTCAGTCACGTTGCTCCATACCACCAGAGGCTGATCATTCGCTCCCGTGCAGGAAGATAGAATGACGGAGGCCAGAGAGAACAGAATCGGGAGCGTGCGGCGCCCCGTCACAGGGCTTCCCCGGAATCAGCCAATCCGTTCCGCCACCGCGAAAATGTCGCTGAAAAGTTCCGGGAGAAGTTCCCGGTCAACGCCGGCAAAGGCGACCCGGAGAAATTGATCTTTTACCGAAATAGTGCCGACGCCCTCTTCCAGAAGAGCGAGGCGCAGCTCCTCGGCACTGAAACCGTTGCAGCGGAAACTCATGAAATAGCCACTGTTGCACGGCATCGGTTGCAGGTTTGGAGCACGGTTTTCCGCGACCTTTTTTGCAAGGATTTCTTTCATCACGTCGTACCGACCGGAAAGCAATTGAAAAGCGTCCTGCTTCTGGTTTTCGTATTCCGGGTTTCCGAACGCACGCAACAGCAAAGACTGGGAGAGCATGCTTGAGTTACTGACCAGGGAGCGAATGGCGCCGGTCAGTTTCTGCTCTATCGCGGCGGCGTGGGCTTCCGTCATGCCTTTGAAAGCGACGGTCACAAAGCCAACCCGAAAGCCCCAGACGAAGTCTTCCTTGGTGGCTCCGTCCACCTTGATTGCCAGGAGATTGGGGTGAGCGTCGGCAAGAACGGTAAAAAGCGACTGGGTGTAAGCGTCCTCGTCGTAGAAAAGTCCGAAATAGGCGTCGTCACATATGACTGTTACCGGAATCGAATCGGCCAGGTTAACCAGAGTCTTCTGAATGAAGGTGACGTCCGCGGCACTGGGTGTGAAGCCGGCGGGATTGTTGGGGAAATTGAGGATCACCGTCAGTTTTCCGCCTGAAGCTGCCGACCGGGCGCCGTCTGCAAAGGAAGTCTGATCGAACCGACCTTCAGCGTTGAAAAAGGTAAATTCCTGGAGGCGGCACCGCCTTCGTTCTTCAAAGATCAGGCGATAGTTGCCCCAGAACAGGTCCGGCAGAAAAAGGGTTTCCCTGGCATCGGTAAAAAGGTCTGCTACGATGGCGATGCCGGCGGTAAGACCTGGGACTACGGCAGGGCGGGTGGTTCGTATTCCGGCGAGATTCGGGTTTTTCTGAAGTATCTGTTCCTTCCAGGCATCCCGCAACGCAGGCAAACCCGCTGTAGGGGCATAGGCAACGGATTCCTCCGACGACAGTGGCGCGGTCAACTCGGCGACAAGTGGAAGAGTCATAGGTGAGCCTTTCGCATAGGCCATTCCTACAGTTGCGTTGAACTTGGTAGCCTTGGTTTTTGCCTCAGCAGCCTGAGCAACGATACCTTTGGGAAAGTACATTCGACGGCCGAGGTCGGACATCTGTCGATCGACAACTGTATTATGGAGTGTGTCGTTGAGGTCACCGGCAAGTTTATTCATGATGAAATTATAGACCATAACCGAATTGACGGTAAAGGACGCAATGGCGTAATGTAGAAACGTGCCGCAAAAGGAATCTCAGAATATGTCGTCTGAAGACGAAAACATTTTTTCGCGCATCCTTTCTATGCTCTTCGGAACGGGTGATGACGAACGGCAAAAACGCCGTGCATTGAAGACGATCGCCAAAAATCTGTCCAAGGATAGATACAAGTTCTATAAACCCCGGGGCAAAGAGATTCAGTCCGCCTTTCCCCGATTCTTGTATGAGATTTACAAAGTTGTATCTGCGGTTCGTAAACTTGTGCAGACCACCGATGCCGGGAACGCCCTGAAAATGGTCGTCATCGAATCGATGATGGACGAACGTCAGCGAGAGATTCGAGAAAGTCTTGACGAGCGCATAATTCGGGAAAAGGTCAAATCCGGGGAGCTGAAACAGGTTGTCGATTCAGTGAAGGATTCCCTGATCAGTCTTGTTGGAAGTTTTGATGCCAATAAAGTTAAGCGAATCAATACACTGTACAGCAACGTCCGAACCTTCGTGGAGTTTTGCCATTTCGACTTCTATTTCACCCTGAAGAAGTTTGACTCAGCCATAAGCGAGGACAGTTTTAACTACAAACCTCGTTTTGATTCGATCGATTCGGAGTATGTCACCGATGACATACGGGATTTTCTTGACGTGGCGGAAGCTCTTCCGGCGGATACGGACTGGGATGCGGTGTTTGACGTACTTGCGGCATACCGCAACGTTGAGACGGTAGACCGGGATCAGTGGAGAAAGATATGGAAGACTTTGAGCAACGTTCTTGAAAGCTATGTTTTGAGAGATGTTGTTCGCCACGCCATTGAGGATCCCCTCTGGGAACCAAAAGTGGCCGTGCACAACCACCGTATCGTGGAACCTTATTTGAATGACATCAAGGCCGAGGCAGAGACGACTCTTCAGAAGATTTCGTTGGAACGACGAAACACGAGGATTGAACAGCTTGTAAAACAGGTATTCGGTACCACCGTCATAGCCCGAACCAAGAATTATACCGAAAAGGCGAATCTGCAATTTCAACGGATAGAAGGTGGAGGGTACGCCCACGTTGAGGCGTTGAACTATCTCAAGGCGTATCTGCTTGATTACTTTAAGAAAGACGTCCGTGAAATAGTCCAGGACCTTTTGATTGTACGGGGAAAGTGGGTAACCAACGTCCAGGCGCAACAGGTTTCCGATGCGTACCATGGCGTGTTGGCAGTTTCCGAACAAATCATCAAACTGGACGACGGTCTTGCCGACGAAGGTGAACTGGGCCAGAAGATCCGTCGGTCCCTTGGTCGGGTTGTAGATCGCGATCGGAGCTCCCAGAAGTTTATTCGAGAGATTCTTGATCAGGTCAACTCCAGGGTCTTGAATCTCGTTAATGAGGCCGCTCAGAACCTCATCATCATAGGCAAGAACCTGAAAATATTGATTGAGGATATTGATCGTCGAGAACACCAGATAATCACCAACTGGAAAGAACTGGACGCTGATATCGAAGATTCTCTGAAAGACAGGATGGTCCAGATGTACCGCCAGCTGTTTCTCGTGGTACAGCTGCTTCAGGTGTACGTAGGAAAAACCCACTGAGACAATTTTCGGAGCGCACTCAGATACTGCTCTGTTCCAGGTGCAGGAGTTCGACCTTTACCGCCTGACCTTGATCCACATCGAAAGCTTCCAGAACGTACTTGCCGACGGTTCCGTTCGTATGGATGACCCGATGGCACGGAACAACGATCGCCGCCGGGTTGAGGGCGACCGCCCTCCCTACGGCGCGGGCCGCCTGTCTGCGACCGATCTTCTGTGCCAGGGATGAATAGCTGATCGTCTGTCCGTAGCCTACTTTCTGCAACCGTTTCCAGACAGACAACTGGAACTCGGTTCCCCTCAAAGCGACATCGAGGGTAAAATTTCGGCGTTTTCCTGCGAAATACTCGTCCAGCTGATATTCCAGCTCTCCGCACACATATTTATTTTCGCTCCACTGTTCGGCGGGAAGAGTAGAGCGAAAATCGGAAAAACTCACCCTGTGTACAATGCCGTTCCGGTCAACGGCGAGATATAGTCTTCCGACCGGCGCGTCGTATCGATGAGTATACAGATGCTCCACGGCCGGTATGGTATCACTCGCGGCGTCGTTGTGTCACTGTCTCTCCACATCGGAAGCGTTTGCGGCCAAACGGGAAAGTTGCCGGGTCTGAAACTGTCTCAGACAGTCCTGCAGGTGATCGAGACCTTCACCGGTAACGGCCGATACAGGTATAACGTCAGTTACGGAGGCAGAATTTCCGAGAATGCTGAGCCCCTGAACCGTAGAGGGAACGCTCCGGTCAATCTTGTTGAGAACGAGAATCCGCGGACTGACGGTGGCACCGATATCGGCCAGGATTCGTACGGTGGTACGCAACTGCTGTTCCACATCAGTATCGGAGGTGTCGAGAACGATGAGAAGAAGGTCCGCTTCCAGCACCTCTTCCAGGGTGGAGTGAAAGGCATCAACCAGCTCGGGTGGCAGATTTCGAATAAAACCGACGGTATCACTTAGAAGAATGGTGTTGCCGTCCGGGCACGCCAGCCTTCGTGTGGTCGAATCAAGGCTCGCGAAGAGCTGGTCTGCCGTCCGAACATTCGCGCCGGTGAGGGCGTTCAGGAGAGATGACTTACCGGCATTGGTGTAGCCGACCAGGGTTACCCGTAAATGCTCGCTCCTGCCCTGTCTGCGTAACAGTCGCTGCCTGCCGACTTTGTCCAGCGCTTTTCCCGCACGGTACACCCGGGCGGCCAGCCTTCGACGGTCGACTTCAATCTGTTTCTCTCCCTCTCCCCGGGCAAGTCGACTTCCTCCGCCCTGCCGGCTCAGGTGCTGCCACATTCCAACCAGGTGTGATTGAGTATAACGCGCCCGCGCGAGCTCAACCTGTAGCTGCGCTTCTCGTGTTTTTGCTCGCCGGGAGAATATTTCCAGGATGACTGCGTGGCGATCGTATACCTCCCGATGGGCCGCCCGGGCCCAGTTCCGAAGGTGCACCGGTGAAAGCGTGTTGTCAAAGACGATGACCGCCGCGTCGCTTTCGTCGGCGTGTGCAATGATTCGGTTTGCCTGACCGTGACCGAGGTACAGCGCCGGATGGGGCGTACGGACGTGGACAATTTCGGCGGCGGCACTTGTCAGACCTGCAGCATCACATAGACGTCCCAGTTCGCGGATGCTGGTTGTAGCCGTTCTTCGGGCCTCCCGAGTTGAATGATTCCGGTGGGGTTCCACCGAAAACGGGCCGACAAGATAACATCGATTGGCCTGTGAATCATCCTGATAACTCGTCGGCACTGCTGCCGTTGCTTTAGATACGTTTTTTCCGAGCATCAGTTTCTCTGCACGGTACCATTATACCTATGGGATACCCTAAAAGAAAGGTTCATAGTTTCGCACGCCGCGTATTTCTGTAATAGTGTTACTATTGAATTTTCTGGTTGTCCGGGAGTTTTCACGATATATTTACGGCGTGGCAAACGAGACAGCTTTTCCGGATCAAGCCCCCAACTGTTTGCAGTGCAAGCACTTCACCGTTACATGGAACCCCCGGTATCCCAGGGGATGCACGCTTTTTGAAATCAAGACGAAGCGTTTGCCCAGTATTGTGGTATACGAAAACACCGGCCATCACTGTCCGGGATTTGAATACGCACCGGGACATGATCCGTCGAGACGCAGTTAACGCCACCTTCTGCCCCATCACGAGATGTGCTTCCGGTAAACATCCCAGCTGGTACGGACCAGCGTATCCAGATCACTGAATGCAGCTTTCCATCCCAGAATTTCCCGGGCACGTTTCGCCGACGCGGTAAGTTTTGCCGGATCTCCCGGGCGTCGGGGGACAATCTTCGCTTTTATGGGTTTGCCGGTAATGGAACGGACGGCTTCCAGGATCTCCTGAACACTGAGCCCCGTTTCACTTCCCAGATTGACGGTAAACGATACGTCGTCGCGATCCAGCTTTTCAAGCGCCAGTACGTGTGCTGTGGCAAGGTCGGTCACATGAACGTAGTCCCGGACACCCGTGCCGTCGACAGTGTCGTAATCATCACCAAAAATCTGAAGAGACGGACGCCAGCCTGCAGCCACTTCCATAATCACCGGCAGAAGGTTTGCGGGATTCTGCTCAAGGCCGAAAATACGTCCCTCCGTATCGTAGCCGGCGGCGTTGAAATAGCGAAGGGCAGCAAACCGGACATTTCGCAGGGAGTCATACCACGCCATAATGCGCTCAATTTCCAGCTTGGTGAAACCGTAGTAGTTTTCCGGTCGGGTGGGATGGGCCTCATCTACCGGAAGATACTCCGGTTCGCCGTAGACTGCTGCACTGGAAGAAAAGACCACTCTTCGTATTCCCGATTCTGCAGCGGCGTTCAAGAGAGAAATGGTACCACTGATGTTGTTAGTGGAGTACTTTTCCGGTGCCGTCATTGACTCGCCGGCAGCTTTGAACGCGGCGAGGTGGACCACCGCGTCGTAACCTTGCATGGCATTCCGTACGGCAAGGACGTCACTGATGTCACCGTGGACGAACTCCGCCCCGGTCTGAAGATTCTGCCGGAGACCGCTGGAAAGGTTGTCATATACGCGGACCTGGTGGCGTCCGTCCAGAAGAGCCCGTACAACATGGCTGCCGATATAACCGGCACCACCAACTACTAGTACATTCACGATTCCTGAGGTTAGTCTCTTCCGGGAAAGGGGTCAAGATTGCCTGACGGAGCCGGTTCGTGTAGCATGGGCGAGAGGCACAACGATGAACAGAGATTTTTCTACCATAGGCTTGGGCGAGCCGAAAATTCCGTCGCCGGTACCGTATTCTCACCTGCCCGGTGAACAGGCGGACAACTACGTCAACGAGGATGAACGCGTCCTCTATGACGTGGAGATCACCGATCCTTCCACAGCAAAACCGCTGGAAAATGGTCTGTTGGAGAAAGCGGGACCCCGGCGAAAAATCTACTTTTCTCCCGGTCACGTACATGCCGGGATTGTCACCTGCGGTGGCCTTTGCCCTGGCTTGAATGATGTGATCAGGGCGGTAACACGATGCCTCTGGTATCGTTACGGTGTCCAGCGGATCAGCGGTATCCGCTTCGGTTTCTCCGGTCTTCTTCCCGAGACGGCGGGGCCGATCATGGAGTTGAACCCCGATGTAGTCGATGATATTCACAAAATCGGTGGTACCGTCCTCGGTTCCAGCCGGGGTGGAGGAAATCGTACTGAAGACATTGTTGATTCTATTGAGCGGCTTAATCTGAACATGCTCTTTACCATCGGCGGTGACGGCACCCAGAAGGGGGCACTGGCAATTGCCAGGGAAATTGAAAAACGGGGCCTGAAGATCGCGGTGGTAGGAATTCCCAAGACGATAGACAACGACTTCAGTTTTATCGATCGGTCTTTTGGCTTTGAGACGGCATTATCGGAAGCCACCGGTGCGGTAACGGCGGCCCACACGGAAGCCCACTCGGCGGTCAACGGAATCGGTCTGGTCAAGCTTATGGGTCGGGAAAGCGGGTTTATCGCCGCCCACACCGCCCTGGCGAGCCACGAATCCAATTTTGTACTGATTCCGGAGTCTCCTTTTGAGCTGGAGGGGCCTCGGGGGCTGCTCTCTTTGCTTGAGAATCGCCTGGCGGCGCGGCGACACGCAGTGATTATCGTCGCCGAAGGGGCGGGACAGAACCTTCTGCCGGAGAGTGACGCAACCGATCCGAGCGGAAACCGCAAACTCGGAGATATTGGCCTCTTTCTGAAAGGCGAAATATCGCGACACCTGGAATCCCGTAATATTCCATATACTTTGAAGTACATAGACCCCAGTTATATTGTTCGCAGTGCCGTCGCCGTTCCCACTGACAGCGTCTATTGCTCACGACTGGGAAATAATGCCGTTCACGCCGCCATGAGCGGGAAGACCGAAATGATAGTAGGGCTGGTGAACGATCGGTTTGTCCACATTCCTATGGAAATCGCCGTTTCGCGGCGGAAACGGGTGGATCCGGATGGCCCTCTGTGGAGGGATGTTGTGGAGAGTACACATCAACCGGTTCGAATGTGTGATTGTTGACGGAACCTGATGGGACAGGGACATAAAAAAGGCCGGTACTGACTACCGGCCATTGGAGTTTCCTATACATACATACCGTAAAGACGGTAGATCAGGAATCCACAAAATACCGCAACGCGGTGTAAAATCGATACTGTCTTATAATCGCTGACCCGGTCGATTTTTCTTCCGTGTCAGCCCTGTACTTCCGGTGGTACGTCTCTCATGACTTCCTCCGTCGGGGCAACGCCCCTTGATAACTGACTATTTACAATATGGTACGCCGGAATCGAAAAGTCAAATAATCCGGCAAATATTTTTACCGGATTATATCGGACGACCGGGCGGGGCTCGGCCTGCTATACAGCCATGCTCTTTGAAGCTACAGTCCCAGGAGCTCCGCGTAGGCCGATAACTGAGCACCCGGAGAGCCGGTAAGCAGCTCGGTGGTGAGTTTTTTACCCAGCTGTACTCCCTCCTGATCGAAGCTGTTGATATTCCACAGAAAGCCCTGAAACATGACCTTGTTCTCAAAATGTGCCAGGAGAGCTCCCAGTGCCTGCGGCGTCAGGCGTTTACCGATGATAAGGGTAGACGGGCGGCCGCCGGAAAAGTTTTTGTTGGGATTGTCGCTTTGTCTACCCATGGCAAATGCAACGACCTGGGCCGCCAGATTGGCGTTCAGCTTGGTCTGGCTTGTAGAACCTTCAAAGTGAGTGTCTTTTCCCGCCTGCGACTCAAGGAAGCCTATGAACTGGAGCGGTACTACGTCGGTCCCCTGGTGCAGAAGCTGATAAAAACTGTGCTGTCCGTTGGTGCCGGGTTCTCCGAATACCACGGGACCGGTGGAGTAATTCACGGGCCCGCCGTCACGGTTGACGCTCTTACCGTTGGACTCCATGTCAAGCTGCTGCAGATGTGCCGGAAAGCGGCTGAGGGCCTGGCTGTAGGGCAGTACCGCCGTGGTAGGCATGCCGAGAACGTTCCGCTCATATACGCCGATCAGCGCGTCCAGAAGGGTGGCGTTGCTTCGTATATCCTGGTTCATGGTTGCCTTGTCCGCCTGGTGCGCGCCTTCGAGAATGCCGGCGAAGACATCCGGACCAAAGGTCAGGGAAAGAAGCACCCCTCCGACGGCGCTGGTGGCGGAGTACCGTCCGCCGATGAAGTCATCTATGAAGAAGGCGTCCCGGTACCCTTCGTTCTGGGCCAGGGGGCTCGTCTGGGAGGTGACGACGATAGTGTGTTTTAGGATGTCCATGTGAGGTGCATTCCGGGAGGCCGCCTCCCGAAGGAACTGTTCGTTGGTCAGAGTCTCCTGGGTGGTACCGCTTTTACTCACCAGAATGAAGAGGGTGGTCTCAAAATCGACGCTGTTCAGAACTGTGGCGGCGTCGTCGGGGTCGACGTTGGAAATAAAATGTCCTTCCAGAAGGGGGGAGACCTTTTCGGCCCGGGCCCACTCTTGCAGAGCCAGATACAGCGCCCGGGGACCGAGATCGGAACCGCCAATGCCGATCTGCACTACCGTGGTGAAGGCTTTTCCGGTGAATCCCAGTTCGGAGCCGTCCCGGACGGCCCGGGCGAAGTCGCTGAAACGCGTGCGCTGTTCTTCGTAGAAATCCCGGAGATTGATACCGTCGGAAATGACGTCGTCCGCGAGCTGTCCCCGCAGGAGGTGGTGCAGGACTTTACGGTTTTCGCCGGTGTTCATGACTTCTCCGGCGGCCAGGGAGCGGTACTTCTCCAGAAGCTCCTGTTCCCGGGCGAGCTCAGCAAGGTGACCGACAATTCCGTCGTCCACCGGTGACGCCGCGTAGGAATACACCAGGTCTGCCGCGATCGGGGCGGTCAGGGCACGAATACGCCGGGTATCCAGGGTTGTCACGTCGTAGGGTCTTGTCTGTATAAGGGCTGCAAAGGCCCGGGTAGTGTCAAGATTGTTGTACTTGGGCATCTCTTCCTCCGTAGGACAAGCATACCGTGACTGCCGGGGTGACACAACGGTGTACCTTCGCTAATCTGGGGCCATGAAACCGACACTATTGGTCCTCGCCGCCGGTATGGGAAGCCGGTACGGCGGGGTGAAACAGATTGATCCCGTGGGTCCTTCCGGTGAAGCTATTATCGACTACTCCATTTACGACGCCATCCGCGCCGGGTTTGGTAAGGTGGTATTTGTGGTCCGCCGGGATATTGAAAACGACGTGAGAGAGTTTTTTGCCGGGAAGTTTGAAGAGGTACTGCCGGCAGAATACGTCATTCAGGACCTGCAGGATGTGCCCGACGGCTTTTCCGTACCTTCCGGGCGGTCGAAGCCATGGGGGACGGGCCACGCTGTGCTGGCCGCCCGGGACGTCGTGGATACGCCCTTTGCGGTAATTAACGGTGATGACTTTTATGGGCGTCCCGCCCTGACGGCCATGGCGGAGTACCTGCAGAAACAGATCAATGACGAGACGGATTACGCCATGGTGGGATATCGCCTTGACCGGACCTTGTCTGAAAACGGCACCGTCTCCCGGGGAATAGTCAGTGAGGACGCCCGGGGGTGGCTCGTTTCTATTGAAGAGCACACCCGGCTCCGTCCCGATGGGGATGGTGTGGTGAGTCTGGATGACGCCGACGGGGTGAGGGATACCTTTTCCGGCGCCGAGGCGACAAGTATGAACCTTTTCGGCTTTACCCCGGCGGTTATGGGCCAGTTTCAACGGGAGTTTGCCACCTTTCTGAAGGCTTTCGGCGGTGAGGCGAAGCGTGAGTTCTACATTCCCTACGCCATGAACCTGCTTAAGGAAAAGGGTGAAGCCCGAATGAAGGTGCTGAAGAGTGATTCTCAGTGGTTTGGTGTTACCTATAAGGAGGACCGGCCGGACGTGGTGGTCCGTATAGAGAATCTTGTTGCAGAGGGAGTATACCCGGCGTCCCTCTGGGGATGACTCCGCCGACCCGAACGGAGCTGATATCCTGCGGAGATGCGGCCGTGTTCTTCCAGGATGCGTCGCGTCCGTTCCAGGCCGGCCTGGTACTCGGGGTTGCCCGGCATTGAACGGAGGGCCGCCTGGTAGCACTGCAGCGCTTCCTGTGGTTCGTTGTCCTCGAGCCACGCGTCGGCCATGAGGCCCTGGATCCACCCTTCCTGGTCGCGCTGAAAGGCGTTCTGATAGCAGAACAGCGCTTTTCGGAGGTACTCGTTCTTCTTGACGGCGATCCGGGGGACAATGTCGTGGATACTGTCATCCAGTTGTCGGTCCCGTTCTTCCGGGGTTACCGAATCAAGCAGGCTGTTGATGTCATGGGGTAGAAAATACAATGCTGCTGCTCCTCAGGTACCTGTATCGGCACAATTTCCTGCGTACAGAAATCCAATCGGTATCGTCGGAAGAGGCAAAAAAAAAGGCACCCTCAAGGGTGCCTTTCTTACACGACCGCCGGATCACCGGCAGGTAGCGGTGCTGTTACCAGCGATTGTTTCGGCCGCCGCCGTAACCACCACCACTTCGACGGTTGTCTGTGCGGGGCTTGGCTTCGTTGATTTTCAACTGACGGCCATCAAGTTCCTGACCGTCCAGGGCGCTCTGAGCGGCCTGTGCTTCTTCTTCATTGCTCATTTCCACAAAACCGAACCCTCTTGAACGGCCGGTGTCACGGTCAGTGACGATATCGGCGGAAACAACTTCGCCGTGCGGTGAGAAATGATCCCGAAGATCAAATTCCTGTGTCTGAAAACTGAGGTTTCCTACGTACAATTTAGTACCCATGTGATACTCCTTCTGCCGATGGCAGATCATTAATTTCAACCCTGGTCTGGTCTGCTTGATCTGTCTTGATTGCCTGCACAAAGGAGGGAAACAAAAACGTCGTAGCCTACGAACCGGATCGTGTGGCTAACTTACGCCGAATTGTCGTTCCTGTCAAGCGTCCTGTTTCACACTTTTACGGAGAAATAATTGATTCAATTTCGCCGAGAGCGTCATCTCCAAAGAAGAGTTCCAGAAGAGACTTGTTTACGTCCAGTCTGCCCTCGCTGTACCCTCGGGTGTAGGGATCGTCTGACAGGGTATCCAGGGTGTGACGAATAATTTCCAGTTCGAGGAAGCTCCTGAGTTGTCCCATCTCTGTGGCAGGCGGGTGGTATTGGGTTCCATTCGACGGCGCTGCGACAGTAAGGTCAACCTCCCGTTCAACACCGGGGGTTCCGGACAGAATAAGGAGAGCTCCCAACTCCGCACCTATGCGGTTCCGGAAGGGCGCGACTTCTACCTGAACCACTTCGGATCCACCGATATGGGATTTCAGAGCGCTCTCACCGATATTTCCGCCGTCACTTCCGTCGATGACCGCCTGGATAGTGCCATGTAGAGTCTGCCGGGCATCCGCAGCATCCAGAAGAATAATCTCATCCATGTGTCTTCCCCAGGATTCGAAACGGGTAAGCCCGATCATCCGTTTCGCCCGGTTATTGAGGTAGCGCACCCGAAATTCCCGGTCCACAAGGACGACACCGTGGGGCAGTCCCTTCAGGATGGCCGCAAATCGCTCAATGTTTCGGTCTCGCATGACGTCCTGACCGTGTCGGTACCACGTCATTCTGAGAGCACTTTCCAACTGTTGTTCCTGAATGGGCTTCAGGAGATATCCGTACGGTTCGGTAACGGAAGCTCGGCGTAGAATCTCGTCACCGGAATATGCCGTCAGGAATATTATTGGAATATCTGCGTCTTTCCTGATCGCAGAGGCCGCTTCAATACCGTCCATGTCGCCTTTCAGTCGAATATCCATCAGTATCAGATCGGGATGAAGATCCCTGGCTGCAGCAACAGCCTCTTCACCGGTATTGAGGATACCCAGGACAGTGTGGCCCATGCGTTCGATGTTTTCCTCAATTTCCAGGGATACCAGTCCCTCGTCTTCCACAATAAGAATACCCTTGCTCACCCTCGGCCTCCATATGATTCCGGAGGTATGTCAAACTGCAACCGGGTGCCCCCGGTCCGTCGCAGTTTTACAGACGCCCCGACCTGTTTTGCCAGCACTTTGATTATACGTAACCCCAGAGTCGCCGGCGTTGACACATCTACAGATTCGGAAAGGCCTATGCCATCGTCCTCTATAATAAGTGTCAGAGACGAATCGGGGTTCTGTGTCAATGAAAAATATACCTTTCCGGAGCGTCTTTCCGGAAATGCATGCTTCAATGAGTTGGTAATTGCTTCGTTCGTGATCAGCGCACAGGGAACAGCCAGCTGTATTGGAAGACGTACGCCCTTTGCTTCTATTACAATCTGCATGTTCAGGTCGTCCCGTTTGAGGGACGCCACGAGCCCGTCTGCCAGACGTCTGAAGTAGTCCTGGGCGTCTACCGCCGATAGATCTCCCGACTGGTAAAGACGGTCATGGACGAGAGAGAGTGACTGGACCCGCCGTTTCATATCGGTGATGATGGCCCGGGACTCGGGATCCTTCAGCCGGTTTGCGTTCAGACCCATCAGGCTGGAGATCACCTGCATATTGTTTTTTACCCGGTGATGGATTTCATCCAACATCGCCTCTTTTTCCCTCAGAGACTCCCTGAGCTGCGTCTCCAGCCGTCTTCGCTGCTCAATTTCGGTCTTCAGCGACTCGTTTACCGAGGCAAGTTCGGCCGTGCGGTCCCGGACTCGTTCCTCCAGCTCGTCATGGGCCCGGTGCAATGCTTCTTCGGCCCGCCGTGTTTCAGTTACATCGGTTCCGATGATGACGATGGAAATCACATCTTCATCGTTTACCGTAAGTATCTGCAGATTGACTACCTTCTCGCCATGTTCGACGAGGAAGGGTTTCGTTGGCTGACTATCGCGCGCGAGGGCAATCGCAGAAGAAACCGTTTTCCCCTGGGGGCCCGTAAAAACGGAAAACAGATTTGTCGAGAGGAGCTCCTCTTCAGGAATGCTCAATAACTCTGTCGCTGCGGGATTGACAAAGACGATTCTCCCGTCGGCAGTTGTCTCGACGATGCTTTCCGTCATGTTTTTCAGAGTGAGCTCAAAATGACGCTTCGTGGACAAAAGCTCTCTGGTAATTTCCCTTTTATAGAGGTTTTCTACCCCGTAGACACCGCCGGGGCTGGTTCTGGTAATTTCAGACCCCAGTTTGGCCAGGACGGAAAGAACCACCTCACCTTGGGTCTTGAAGGGGCCTTTGGCAATACAAGCGTCAAACCCCCATGCATGAAAATCGATAGTTTGTTCTGATGAAATGGCCGAGAGAATGATGAGATAGGTATCGGCGAAGCGAGATTGACTGCGAAGCACCTGTCCCAGTTTGTCGCCACTGATATTGGGCATTACCAGGTCAATGAACATGACCTCCGGACTGAAATCGTTCAGAATTTCCAGGGCCTGCAGTCCGTCTTCAGCGGTACGAACCTCCAGACCTTCCTTCTCCAGAAGCATCTGCATGAAGGTGCACACTCCG
>CAZCAE010000026.1:0-15499 GCA_964496635.1 uncultured Spirochaeta sp. | reverse complement strand
GGGCCTGATCCGTGAGGAGCGAATTCCATATGTCGACATTCAATGGGGTCACATTGATAGGTTTGTTTCCCCTGCCGGGATCGTTATCTACGACAAGGACGGAAGTTATGATCATTCGTGTAGTATAGCATCTTCAGGATTTTTGTTGGGAGAGCAAGCGGTCAACGGCGTCTGCGTCGGGCATGGCCGTCTGGGCACCCCTGTCGGTCACACTGATTGCCGCTACCGCGTTGGCCGTTCGGACCGCTTCAGCGGGAGATTGTCCTCGGGAAAGGGCCCAGGCAAGTCCGCCGTTGAAGGAATCACCGGCAGCGGTAGTATCCACTGCAGTAACGGGAAAACCGGGTATCACCACCGGCTCCGGCGCACTCTGCGAGGCAAAATAGGCTCCCCGGGCACCAGCCTTTACCACCGCGTAGGTGACCCCGGATTGCAGAAGATTGCGGGTCGCGTCTATCAGCCCGGTCTCTTCGGAGGTATTTATTCCCGTAATAATGGACGCTTCATGCTCGTTGGGTGTAATCCAGTCCAGAGTCGGCAGTACAACTGCGGGTATTTCGGCCGCCGGGGCGGGGTCCAGTATCACCGACGCTCCCCTGCTGTGAGCCTCGGAGGAAATCTTCCATACCGCTTCCAGAGGAATCTCCAACTGCATAAGGACGATATCACCGGAACCGATATCCTTGAGGTCGGGGAGTATCGTGGCCGCGTCCATCTTTCCGTTGGCACCGGCAACGATGACAATCCGGTTCTGACCGGTGGTGTCAACTTCAATCAGAGCAGTCCCCGTCGATTCGTTTTCAATTGTCCGGAGGCGGGATACATCGGCGCCTTCGGCGGCAAGGGTATCGCGATATCGCGTTCCGAACTGGTCGCTGCCGACCCTGGCAACCACGCGGGGTGCCCCGCCAAGTCGCGCAAGAGCCATAGCCTGGTTGCCGCCCTTGCCACCAAGATAGATGTCAAAGGACATTCCCCTCAACGTTTCGCCGGGGTCGGGAAAGCGTTCAACCCCCACTACGAGATCCACGTTCAGACTACCGATAACCCACAGTACACTCATCCGGTTTTCCTCCGCAGGCAGTATAGTCGGCAACGGAGGTGTTGACCACCGCGCTCGCCAGGGGCATATACCAAGGTTCGGGACCGGCGCAGGGCGAGCTCAAAGTGGTCTACGACGCGATTGCCGCATCCCGGGGCAAGATCGCGGAAGTTCACACCATTCAAAGCCTCAATCCGCCGACGATTCCGGCGCACATGGAGCTGTACCGGACGGTCATGTTTTCCCACTCACCGCTCTCCCGGGCGGAACGGGAGATGATCGCCGTTGTCGTGTCTGAAACCAATCGCTGCCGTTACTGCGTGGCCCACCACGGCGCGGCGCTGCTCCATTTCTGGAAAAACCAGGCGCTCGTGGACGCGCTCGCCCGGGCGACCGCCTCGGGCCGGTTTGACGCTGCGGGGGAGCCGGATGCAGGGAAGCTGGCGCTGACGCCCCGGCAAGTGGCACTCTGCCGCTTTGCCCGTCGCGTCACTGCAGACCCGGGTTCCGGCGAAGACGGGTCCGCCGTGGCGCAACTGCGTGCGGAAATACCGGAGATCACCGATCGCGCCGTACTTGATGCAACCCTGGTCATCGGCTACTTCAACTTCGTCAATCGCGTCGTCCTGACGCTCGGGGTAGAACTGGAATCCGATCCCGGCGGTTACAAGTACGAGGCAACGTAACGCCGACGCGCACCGCGCGGTTGAACACGCTGAAATCAAACCGGTGGCCGTCGGACGCTACGATGACGTGCTTCCTGTAGGGCTGTCGGGATTGGAAGTCAGATCCTTAAGCTCCGGCTGCTCTTTTTCGATCTCCTTTCCCATCTCGTCGTGTCGCTTACCCCAGCGCGCGGTCCAGATTGTAGGCGGCGCTGATAAGCGCCAGGTGGGTAAACGCCTGCGGGAAATTTCCCAGGTGCTCCCCGGTCGGGCCGGTCTCTTCCGCGAACAGCCCGAGATGGTTGGCAAAACCGAGCATCTTTTCAAACATCAGGCGCGCTTCCTCCAGGTAACGGTGGTCATGGCGACCCGCGCGCGTGAGCGCCTCTACCAGCCAGAAGCTGCAGATGTTGAACGTGCCCTCCTCGCCACTGAGTCCGTCGGGGCTCTCCTCCACGTTATACCGGAACGTAAGTCCGTTAGCGACAAGCCCGCCCTCCGCAGGCGTTTTCAGCGTCTCATCCAACGTTGAGAGCATTCGCGGATCCCCGGGGGAGACGAAAAATACGAGCGGCATCATCAGATTCGACGCATCCAGCGATTCGGAACCAAACGACTGCACAAACGCCTGTCGGGAATCACTCCAGCCCTCCGCCATAATCCGCTCAAAGATCGTGTCCCGGGTTTCGATCCAGCGTTCGCGATCTGACGGAAATGATCGCTTTTCGGCCAGCCGGATTCCGCGGTCCAGCGCAACCCACGCCATCAGCTTTGAGTAGGTGAAGTGGCGTTGGCCACCGCGAACTTCCCACACGCTTTCGTCGGTGCGTTCCCAGTTGTCGGCGATCCAGTTAATCAGACGCCGCAGCTGAACCCAGAAGTCGTAGGAGATCGGCGTTCCGTGCTTGTTGAACAGATAGACCGAATCCAACAGTTCACCGTAGATATCCAGCTGCAGCTGGTCCCACGCGCCGTTGCCTACCCGAACCGGCTTTGAACCGGCGTATCCATCAAGGTGGTCAAGCGTCTCTTCGGTCAATTCGTGGCGCCCGTCGATGCCGTACATGATCTGAAGCGACCCATCGGGGTTGAGCTCGTGACAGCGCGCCTCAACCCAGCGCATGAACGCCTCCGCTTCGTCGGTAAAGCCGATACGCATCAATCCGTACACGGTAAAGGCGGCGTCCCGAATCCACGTGTAGCGGTAGTCCCAGTTGCGCTCACCGCCGATCCCCTCGGGGAGACTGGTGGTAGGCGCCGCTACGATCGCGCCGGTCGGCGCGTAGGTGAGCAATTTTAGCGTCAGAGCGGAGCGGTTGACCATCTCCCGCCAGCGTCCGGAATAGGTGGAACGGGCGATCCAGTTGCGCCAGTAGGCCACGGTGGCTTCAAAGACCTCCGCACCGCTGTCCGCACCGAGACTGATTCCGCACGTACCGGTGTCCTCCGCAAGCTCCTGTAGCACAAACGTTTCCGTTGCGCATTCACGGACTTCAAACTCCGCCTGTACGCCGGTGTTGCCGGTCCCGGATTGGTCCGTGTCCGCGGGTGCTTCGGTCAGGTCGGGCGACGCCGATAGGCCCAGACGGAGCTTCGAGGAGGAAAACACCACTCCGTCCGGGCGAATATCGGTCGCGTGATCTTCTCTGGCGTAGTCGAACGCGGGAAAACACTCCAGGCGAAAGCGCATCGACCCACGCACGACGCTCAGGCGCCGCACCAGCTGATGCTTTGTGGCTGCACCGGATATCCCGCCGACGGGCATAAAATCGGTCAGCTCCGCCACACCGTCTTCGGTGAAAAAGCGCGTGATCAGGACGTTGGTATCGGGCCAGTACAACTGCTTGGCCCGGACGTTTTCAGCAACCGGAGCGATGCGGAAGTATCCGCCCTTCTCCGCGTCGAGCAACGAGGCAAACACCGACGGCGCGTCAAATGACGGTAGACACAGCCAGTCGATCGACCCGTTAAGGCCGACAAGCGCGACGGTGTGGAGATCGCCGATAATGCCGTGATCTTCAATCGGTTGGTATCGTTGCGTCATCGCTCAGCCCTCACCCGCCGGTTGCAAAACCGGGATACAACATCATGCCGCGGCACGGCCGATTCCGGAGTTTGCTCCGGTTACGAGTGCTTTTTGCCCTGACAACAATTTGGGGGTGTCACATGTGGGCATCGTTGGATGTGGAATTTTCTCTGTTGGTACCATTCCGAGTTCGCTCCTTCCGTGAGTCCTTGACTTTGCAACTACAACTTATCAAGATTGTTGGTAAAGATCAAAGGATATAGTTGGTATTACATGTTTTCGCTGCGAAGTACGCACCCGGTAGGGGACCGCAGACAAGGAGTGAATGATGAATGAGTTTGATGTATTTGTAATTGGCACGGGAACCGCCGGCGAGACGGCGGCCTCCATGATGCGCGAGGCGGGCCTGACCGTTGGCATCGCAGACCGGGGCGCCTTTGGGGGGACGTGCGCGCTGCGAGGGTGCCAGCCCAAGAAGTACCTCGTGGTACCCGCCCACGCGGCGATGGAGGGCGCCGGCCTGACCGAACGCGGTTTTATCGATGCGCCGAAGCTCGACTGGACAGTCATGCAGAAATCGCGGGCGGAGTTTACCGATGCGGTGCCCGACGGCACGGTCATGGGACTGGAGGAAAAGGGCATTCCGGTATTCACCGGCGAATGCCGTTTTGATGACGCTAACACGCTCACCTGTGGAGATCAGACAATCCGGGCGCGGCGATTTTTGATCGCGACCGGCGCCAGACCACGGCCCCTGCCGATACCCGGTGGTGACCTGGCCGGCAGCAGCGACGACTTCCTCTATCTCCCGGAACTGCCGGAACACATCACCTTTATCGGCGGCGGGTATATCTCGATGGAGTTTGCCACCGTTGCCGCGGCGGCCGGCGCGCAGGTGACCGTGCTTCAACGCGGGGAGCGCGTCATGGACCGCTTCGATCCGGATCTGGTGGACGCGCTGCAGGAAAGCTGTACCGTCAGAAAGATAGATATCCGAACCAACGTGGAAACGCACTCGATTGAACGCTCCGGCGACGGGTTTACCGTCCACATCACCGAGGGGACCGGCAGCGCGACAACAATTGAAACCGGATTGGTGATCGCCGCATTGGGGCGGATTCCCAACCTTGAAGCGCTGAACCTTGAGGTTACCGAAGTCACCGCGGACAGACGGGGCATTGAGACCGACGCGGCGATGCAAACCTCCGCACCGCACATCTACGCCGTCGGTGACTGCGTCGCCGGTATTCAGCTTTCTCCGATAAGTGACGCCGAGGGCCGCACCGCGGCACGCAATATCATCGCCGATCTGCAAGCCGAAAACGGTAATACCACGGCGACGGCGCCGCGCGCGACGGTCGATCTTTCTACCCTCCCCACGGTGGTGTTTACCTACCCGCAACTCGCGCAGTTCGGTATCAGCGAGGAGGAGGCGCGGACGCGCGGCGGTGTAAAGATTAACCGCGGAAGCGGTGCCGGATGGCCCAACTACCGCCGCCTTAACGAAAGCCACGTGCGCTATAAGGTGATGATAGACGAAAAAACCGATCAAATCCTGGGTGCCCACGTCCTTGCTCCGCTGGCGGGAGAGCTGGTAAATCTGTTGGCGCTGGCCGCTCGCTCGGGGACCAGCGCGAGCGAATTTCGCGAGATTCCCTGGGCGTATCCGACGTATACGTCGGATTTGAAGTACATGCTTGGGTAAACATGGAAAAACAAACGCTGAAGCGGCGCGTCCCCGGCCGCAGAGATACTCGTGGGGGACGCAACGCTCCTCATCTGTTCCCCTCACACCGAGCCGGGTGACTCGTGCCGGCAGTGAGCGCGCCGGAGGCGCCTCTGCAGAACCGGATGGTTCGTCCTGTATGATATACTGAAAAAGATGCAGTTAAAACATTCCGTTTCATTTCCGCACTGCGCACGGATGCCCCATGCCCGCAGTGCGTGTTTCAATGTGGTTGATGATGTTCGGGAGTTCTGAAATCGAGTCTATGACGGCGAACGCCCCGGCGCGGGTCAACGCTTCCCGAGCGACCACGAGGCGTTCTTCCAGGTCTTTATCGGTCAGAGCTTCAACCTCGGTGCGGTCCAGCCCCAGCATGTTTCCCGTCTTTGCGACGCCGACGCTCCAGACGCCGGCGTTGACGCCCGCTTCCACGTCACTTACGGTATCGCCAACTTTGACCACCGCGTTGAGGGGGTAGACCCCGGTCGCCTCCATGCACCGGTATATCATCCACGGGGCCGGGCGGCCCGCGGCAACTTCCGCCGCACACAACGCAACATCGGGACGGTAACCCTGCCTCGCCGCCGCCTCGAGAACCAGATCGGTCATTTCCCGGTTGTATCCGGTGGTTGCGGCGAGGGCAATGCCGCGATCCCGCAGTGTCTGAAATGTGTCTGCGGCGCCGGGGATCATCTCGGTGAACTGTGGCAGGACACCAAGCTGAAGGGGTATAAACTCCCGGAACATCGCCTCCACGTCATCCTCGGTCCACGCGTCGCCGTTATGGCCGGCAGCCCACTGCGCCGCCAGATCGGGATGGTGCAGCATCTCACGGATGTGGTCGCGCTTGTGCAGTCCCATCGGTCCGCGCGCCTGGTATGTGGTGGCGGTCATCCCGTATCTCCGAAAGAGTTCGATAAATGCTCCCGCGGGAGCGCGGCTGCCGTAGTCGAGGGTAGTTCCGGCCAGGTCGGCGATGACCAGCCGGACCGGGCCAATGTGACGCTTTTCATGTGTGTTGTGCATTCCTCTATCCTTCCATGCCCGGGTACACGCCCATCACGTCAACCGCGCGAGCGATCGCCCCAAGCAGATTGTCGATGTCCGCGGGGAAAATCCGTCCGATGGTGCCAATGCGAAAACATGCGTCGTCGCCGGTCTTTCCCGGATAGAT
This sequence comes from uncultured Spirochaeta sp., assembly GCA_964496635.1. Taxonomy (GTDB): domain Bacteria; phylum Spirochaetota; class Spirochaetia; order DSM-27196; family Alkalispirochaetaceae; genus Alkalispirochaeta. The sequence goes on along the minus strand of CAZCAE010000026.1, from coordinate 8,866 downwards.
GAGGTGTCCCTCCCTGGCGAGGATGTTGTAAAACCGGGTGAAGTCCCAGTTCGGGTCGTCGGGATAGCGGTACGAGGTGATGATTGAACTTTGAAGTTCCCGGGGAAGGTACTCTTCAAATCCGAGGCGCTCCATGCCCTCGCGAAGCAGATCACGGTTGGCGCTGTAGCGGGTGAAGCGTGCCGCAACGCCTCCTTCTGTCTCCAGTTCCTGAAGGGCGCGATGAAACGCAACGAGGGAGTGCACCGGCGGTGTAAAACGGAACTGGCCGTTTTCTTCGAGGCCGCGATACTGGGCGAGGATATCCAGAGAGACGCTCCGGGCCCACCCGACAGATTCTTCCAGTGCCGCGACGCGGGCGATGACAAAGGAGAAACCGGGAACTCCTTCGATACATTTGTTTGCGGAGGAGCAGAGGTAATCAATATGAGCGCCCTCCAGATCGACGGGGATGCCGCCGTAGGTGCTCATCGCGTCGACAAAGTAGCGCCGTCCCGCCGCACAGACAATCTCTCCCACTTCAGAAAGGGGATTCAGGATTCCCGTTGTCGTCTCGCAGTGGCACATCGAGACCATTGCTATTCCCGGATCATTTGCAAGGGCGCGACGAACGTCTGCCGGGTCAGGTTGCCGGTTTTCGGGGTATTCGAGAGTCCTTGTTGTGATCCCGAGGGTCTCCGCAATTGTCTGTAACCGTCGTCCGTAGGCGCCGTTTATGACGATCAAAAGTGAACGGTCCGGAGGCATTGCCGAGGCGATAACTGCCTCGAGGCCGAACGTCCCGGACCCCTGCATTGGAATTGCCGTGTATGCGTCCGGTGTCGTATCGGACACGCCGAGTTTTACCAGTCGACGGCGGATATCCGCGACGATCTCGATAAATGCGCCGTCCCGGGAGCCGTAGTCGGTCAGCATAGCTTCTTTGACCGTTTTGCTGGTGGTAAGCGGACCGGGTGTGAAGAGGACGGCGTCGCGAGCCGGTGGAATGGCGCTCAGGGCTCCCGCCGCGCCGGCGGCCTGGTTCGCTTCCATTTTCGTTACTCTCCTTCGTGTGCGGCGGCCGCGGCAATCCCCCGTGGTTCATCAACAAAAAGGTTGACGACAAAGGCGATAACAAAAAATGCGCTGCACAGGAGGATCGACTGCGCCAGACCAAAGATGCTTTGCAGAAACCCGATGCCCAGAAGTCCGGCGATTGCGGCGAGCTTTCCGGAAATGCCCCAGAAACCGAAAAACTCTCCGCTCTTGCTGTGTGGAGAGAAGAGGCCTACCAGCGTCCTTCCCGCCGACTGTGTCGCTCCCATACATGCCCCGGCGATGCTGCCGGTCATCAGAAAGACGATCTCCGGATCAATGGGTTTACCACGAAGTCGCGTCCACGCGTCGGTTACCTCGGCGTTGAAGTAAATGCCGGTAATCGCAACAACCCACAACACAATTGTGATGCCGTAGGTGCGTTTGGATCCGATCCGGTCCTGTATCAGGCCGAAGACAAGGGCGCCGGCGGCGGCGGTGATCTGTGTAATAACGAACATTACAACCTGTGTTGTCGCGTCCCACCGGATCACCTGGTCACCGTAAATAAAGGCAAAACTGACGACAATTGAAAGCCCCGCCATAGAAAAGAAGAGACTGACGAGAAAGATCACCAGGTCGCGGAACTCGCCGATCTCGGAAACGGTTGTACGCAGGCGCCGGAGGGCGATTCGAATATAGGATCCGGCAGGCGCAGTTGCAGCGGTTCCCCGTTCCCTGAGAAAAAGAAAGGTTGGAAGTGCCGCAACAAGAAAGAAGATACCCGTTATCGGGCCGACCAGTCGGAGACGCTGCACATTTTCCGGGGTGATTGCACCGAGACCGAAGACGACGATCGACGTAGAGAGGAGCCCGCCAATGTATCCGAGTCCCCAGGCAAAACCGGAAATCTTTCCGAGGTCTTTCGGCGGACCAAGATCGGGCAAAAACGCGGAGATGAAATCCTCTCCGGACCCGAAGCCTACGTTGGAGACGATAACCAGGATAATACCAAGCACAACCGCTCCGGGGGTGACAAAGTAGAGGCTCATCGTTCCTATCACCGTGACGACATAACTGGCAAAGAGAAAGCGTTTCTTTCCCGCTGTGTAGTCCATGATCGTCCCGAACACCGGTGCGGTGATGACGATCAGAAGATTGCTGATAGCGAGAGCGACACTCCAGAGGAGATTCCCGACCCGAAACTCGGGATCGGTGCCACCTATATCGCCGACAATCAATCTCGGAAAGATCACGCTGAAAACAACGGTGATGATGACCGTCGTATATGATGAGTTGGCAAAATCAAACATCGCCCAACCAAAGATTTCCCGAATCGGTGCGCGTTCTCGTTTCATAGGTGTTCAGATTGTACGCGATTTGTTATGAATCGGTTAAATGAATTTGCATTCCAGTGCCAAATGCGTGTATCAGTATGTATGACCCTGCCGACGGTGGCGATAGCTGCCATATCTGTTTCGGGCTTTCTCATTGTGTGCATCGCGTTGCTGAAAGCGATAGAGTTCCGGCCACCGGCGGAGGTTTCACTGTCTCCGCTGACGGGCTCAGACGACCAGGCGCCTCGGCGGGGCGCCTCGTCACCGCCGCTCCGCGTCGTGACATGGAACCTTGGCTTTGCCTCCCTGGACGCCCGAATGGACTACTTCACAGACGGTGGCCGCCGCAGTCGAGGTTTTGGACGGGAGCAGACGGAGGCCAACCTTGCGACAATTGTCGCAACCCTGCGAGATATTGACGCTGATGTCATGTTTCTTCAGGAGGTTGACCGACCATCGGCGCGGTCACATTACGTCGACCAGGTAGCGGCGCTTGCGGAAGCGTTTCCGGATCACCTTGTGTATTTCGCGGCCAACCTCGTCAGCCCGTATATTCCCGTGCCGGTACGCCGACCGATCGGGCCCGTCCATTCGGGAATGATGACCCTTCTGCGCGCATCACTCCCCGTCGTACGCGAAGCCCGGCGGGTGGCCCTTCCGGGAATGTATTCCTTCCCGAAGCGGGTATTCCACGTCAAGCGGTGTTTTATAGAGACGTCGGTACGGTGGGGAAACAAAGATGTCGCGCTTATTAACCTGCACCATTCTGCCTACGATACCGGTGGTATCTTTCGCGTCGCCCAGATTGAAGCTGTCATCCGCAGGATGCGTGACGTTGAGGCGTCCGGGGCGGTCGCTATTTCCGGCGGCGACTGGAACGCTATCTTTCCCGGTGTCGCGTTTGACCGGTTTGCACCCTGGACAACGGAACCACGGAATCTTGAGTGGCTCCAACGAATTCCGACACATCTGACGCCCGAATCGTGGCGCTGGTTGTGTGACGCCACGGTTCCAACCGTTCGTACCAATAATCGACCGTATGTTCCCGGTGAGTCGTACCGGACGATCATAGACGGTTTTCTTGCAACCGCGGGTATTGGAACGACGAAGACCCGCGGCATCGACACCGCATTCGCTCCCAGCGACCATCAACCGGTGGTGCTTGATGTGTGGTAGATCGGGTGACAGTCGGCCCCGGATTCGCGTAAGCTGTTATCCGGCCGATGAAGGCGAACCCGTACGTCCAAGGAAGCGGCTATAATGGTTGGGAGAACAATTCACGCCTGTGTGCGGTCTCTGGCGATCTGCATATACCTTTCGGGTGCAGTCTCACCACCTTCCTTTGGCCAGGACGTGCCTCCTGAGCCATTGAGAGTTGTCGGTTCTTCAACGATTCAGCCGGTCATTGCGGAAATTGCGAAAGACTACCACGACGTGTCCGGGGTTACCCTGGAAATTCTCGGGGGTGGCAGTGGAGCAGGGATTGAGGCGCTACGCGCCGGAACGGCCGACGTCGCTACAGTGAGCCGGTCGTTGACTGCGGATGAACGGGAAGAGTTTTCCTGGACAACGATCGGGTACGACGCGCTGGCGATCATCGTCAACCGGGAAAATTCGCGGGAGAGCATTGTAACGGCTGAACTCCTTGACATCTATACCGGACGCATTCAGATCTGGGATGCCGCTCCGCAATGGGCAGCAGAGATTGTCCTTGTGTCCAAGCAGGTCGGACGCGGAACGCTGGCGGTGTTTGAAGAGTTCACAGGTTTGATGAGTCCCGCCCGGAGCGACGATGGTGGAGAGATCATTTCCAAAAGGCTCATCTCCGCAGACGCATGGGAAGCGGGCTCCAACCTGGATTCAATTCTCTGGGTGGGGGGCATACCCGGCGCGGTCGGTTTTGTCTCAATTGGAGCTGCCGACGAGTTTATCGCACTGGGGCACCCCGTCAGAAAACTGGCCCTTGATGGCGTCCCGGCTGATGAGGAGTCCATTGAGTCCGGCGCCTACCCGATCGTTCGGGAGCTCAATCTCGTCTATCGCGGTAGCGACGGGACTGTGCTGGATCTGATCCGATATATCAGTTCGGAGGCGGGACGCGCGGCGGTCAGCGCGCACGGCTACATCCCGGCGGGGTCCACCGCCCCGTCCGCTCGCTCCGAGGAGAGTTCGCGATGAACCGTCGGCTGTCCTATCACGCGCTGTGGGTGCCGTTTCTCGTCCTTGCTCTGGCGAGTACAGGTGCGATCGGCATCATCTCGCGACAACAGGCACAACGGTTTGCGGAACACGACGAGTTGCAGACGCGCTCCCGGAACATCGCGCTGAGCGTCGAGCGCGTCATCGCCGACATGATGCAGGGGATTGTTACCGGGGACGACGGGGATCTTGTCCGGGCTGCCGACCTTTCTGTCACCCTCTTTAAATCAATGCACGAGATGGAGGAGCGATTCTGTGGCTCCGGCGCCGCCCCGGAATGTGATGACCGGCAAACGTTGTCCGACGCATACCGGGATCTGTACCGCAACCTGGTAGAGGCCGTTGCGTTTTCCCGGGAGAACCGCCGCGGCGAGGCGGCGCGAGCCATGAGCAGAGTCAGAAGCTCGCAGGAGGCGATGCAGCGTGAACTGGAGACGATGACAGAGCGAGTAGCCGCAATTGAAGAGGCAAGCCTCGTTCGAGCCGGCGTCATTTTCGGGCTGACCGGGCTTTTGCTGATTGCCGCGGCGCTCATCAACGTCTGGCTCGTCATTCCCGCAATGGTCATACGTCCAATGAATCGCGTTGCCGAAAAGGCAGAGGCCGCCGCAAAAGCAAAAAGTGAGTTTCTCGCCAATATGAGCCATGAAATCCGCACGCCAATGAACGCAGTGATCGGAATGACCGGCCTTCTGCTGGATACCGAACTGTCCGCAACGCAGCGCCACTACACCGAAATTGTGCGCAACAGTGGCGAGGCGTTACTTGCGCTTATCAACGATATCCTGGACTACTCAAAGATCGAGTCGGGTCGCCTGGACCTGGAAATGGTTGAATTCGATCTGGAGAGCGCGATCGGCGACCTTGCCGCAACCCTGGCTCTCCGGGCGGAGGAAAAGGGGCTGGAGCTCCTCTACAGTGTAGATCCCGCAATTCCGCGTCTGCTGCGCGGTGATCCCGGACGTCTGCGCCAGGTCCTCACCAACCTTGTCGGGAATGCAATCAAGTTTACCGAGGACGGTGAGGTCGTTATCCGTTGTACCCTCGATGAAAAAAGCACGGATACGGCGGTTTGGCTGCGGTGCACCGTCCGTGATACCGGCATTGGCATTCCTGCCGACAAGCTGGATCTGCTCTTTGATTCATTTACCCAGGTCGATGCGTCTACTACGCGGCGGTACGGCGGAACTGGACTCGGGCTCGCCATTTCCCGACAGCTTGTCGGGCTGATGGGCGGAACAATTGGAGTCGAGAGCGAGGAAGGGAAGGGATCCGAGTTCTGGTTTACGGTGCAGTTTTCTCAGCCCGGGACTCCTTCGCCGGGGGTGGAGCCGCCGGTACAAGAGGTGCGGGATCTTCGGGTTCTTATCGTCGACGACAACGCGACCAACCGGGAAATCCTGCGGACAACCTTTGTTTCCTGGCAGATGCGTCCCGCCGAAGCGGACAGTGGTGACCAGGCGCTTGAGCGCATGAAACGTGCCCATGATGACGGTAAACCGTTTCGGCTTGCGATAATAGATATGCAGATGCCGGGAATGGACGGGGAAGAACTCGGACGGGCGATTCAGCGGGATGAACGCCTTGCAGGTACCGTGATGATCATGCTTACCTCCCTGGGTGCCTGGAGCAACACACAGCGACTTTCGGAGATCGGGTTTGCCGGGTACCTGCACAAGCCCACCCACAGCCGTGAGCTCCGGGACGCAATCTCCCGCGCCCTTGCGGGAAAACCCGGTCGCGAAAATCTTCTTCCCCACGTTCCGGAGGCGCGCATTCCTGGCGACACCACTGCCGGGCGGTCGGTGAGTGTACCGGCCGGTCGCAATGCCAGGGTCCTGGTTGCTGAAGATAACGTCATAAATCAGAAGGTCGCGCTGGGCATTCTGAAAAAGCTCGGTCTCCACGGTGAGGCCGTTGCCGACGGGATAGAAGCGCTCAGGGCGCTGGAAACCGACTCGTACGACCTTGTCCTGATGGATGTTCAGATGCCGGTAATGGACGGCCTGGAAGCGACCCGTCTCATACGCTCAGGACGGTCCGGTGTCCGCAATCCGGAAATCCCGATCATTGCAATGACCGGGCACGCAATGCAGGAAGACAAAGATCGCTGTCTGGCCGCCGGCATGAATGACTATCTCACCAAACCGGTGCAACTCGATGTCTTTACCGCGGTGCTGGAGAAATGGCTTCCCGCCACCGCGAGCGGCCCGGGCACCGCTCCCGACCCGGCAGCACCACCGGCGGTCTGGGACCGCGCCGCCATGATGGAACGTATGATGGGTGACGAGAACCTGGCACGGGAGATACTGCAGGCGTTTCTCGAAGATGTTGCGCGCTATCGTGATCCCTTCGACGCCGCTCTCGAAGAGGGTGATCTGCGAGGCATTGAGCGGCTCGCCCATTCCACCAGGGGCGCTGCGGGGACGCTGTGTGCGGATGAGCTTCAATCACTTGCAACGCGGGTAGAGGGTGCCGCAAAAGAGGGCGATATGGCCGCACTCCGACAGTTTCGGGAGCTCTGGCACGCGGCGATAGACCGGCTTGGGACCACAATACGGCAGGACAGGCTCATTCGGGATGCAGAATAGCCGGTATACAATCAGCTATTTCGCATGCATATGCGGTGCGCACGCGGTGTCCTGCAGGCGTGCCGCCGATGGACGTTCTGCAGGTGGAGCAGGCAGGTCAAAACGGTCGGCGATGCCGGCAAGCCCACCGGTAAAGACGTTGTAGAGTTCCGCGTACATACCGATGCGCCGTGCTGCCGCGACGTTTTTATCAATGTCATCGAGAAAGAGTACCGTTTCCGGTGCGCGCGGTACGTCGCTCGTACCGAGCCGCGAGAGGAGTTCGCGATAGATCGCGGGATCCGGTTTCATCATCCCGACCTGTCCCGAAAAAATGCGGTAATCAAAGCCATCGAGCCACCGGTTTCGGGTGGTCAGCGCGGTGGCGAGGTCTGCGGGCATATTGGAGATGATCGCCACCTGATACCCCGCCGCTTTGAGCGTCGGCAGCCACCCGACGGTCGCCTCGTTTGGTTCAGACCAGATCTCTGCATCTAACGCCTCAAGCGCTGACAGACGCTCTGAATCCTCTGATGCGCCATATCCGGCCGTGATCCGCCGCCAGTACTCTGATCCGTCGATCAGATCATGATCATACGGCGCGCGTTCACGGTAGTACCGGTCAAGCAATACCTCGGTCGAAATGCCGGCAACGTCGGCAACTCGGGCGCAGTCAGCTGATGTCGGTGGCCAGGCAAGAACAGATCCGTAGTCAAAGGCGATACACTCGATTTGCATGTGGGGTAGTGTACACAACTTTTTGGCGGTTCATCCTTTGATGAACAAAAAATCCGGTTTATGATACATCGAAGTAGAGGCTCAAACTGTGAAAGAAACAATTGTGCTTGCAATCGGAGGGAACTCCCTCATTCTCGATCCAAAAAACGTGACGGTACCGGCGCAATACAAGGCGGCGTACGAAACCGCGCTTCATTTGGTCCCTTTGTTGAAAGAAGGCCACAACCTGGCAATTGTCCACGGAAACGGACCTCAGGTCGGTTTTATCCTCCGTCGCGCGGAGATAGCAAAACCATTTCTGCACATGGTTCCTCTGGACTCCTGTGTGGCCGACACGCAGGGAGCCCTTGGGTATGGGATTCAGACAGCTTTGAGAAATGCGCTTGTCGAAGGAGGGGTCGCCCGGTCCGTCTGTGCCGTCGTAACAGAAGTTCTCGTTGATAGGGATGACCGGTCGTTCAGCAATCCTTCCAAACCGATCGGTGGCTTCATGGAAGCCGAAGAAGCGGAGGAACACCGAAAACGCGACGGGTGGGCGGTCGTGGAGGACGCCGGGCGTGGATGGCGGCGCGTCGTGCCGTCACCGATTCCACGTGAAATAATGGAACTGGAGGTGATCCGTTCGCTGGTAACCTCCGGAACCGTTACCGTCGCCGCCGGCGGTGGCGGAATCCCGGTCATACAGAACGCCGACGGCACCTGTACGGGGATCGAGGCGGTGATAGACAAGGACCTGGCCGCGAGTCTTCTCGCTCGCCAACTCAATGCGGACCGCTTCATCATTTCGACCGCGGTTGAGAAGGTGTACCTGAACTTTGGAAAAACGGATCAGAAAGCGCTTGAGACGGTGACGGTAGCGGAAGCGGAGGAGTATATCCGGGCCGGGCATTTTGCACCGGGGAGCATGCTTCCCAAGATTGAAGCGGCAGTCGCGTTTGTCAATGCGACCGGAAAACACATATAACGCCTCCCCCGGTCAAGAGGGCAAACGAACCCCTCCGTCGAAAA
>CAZCAE010000025.1:0-46549 GCA_964496635.1 uncultured Spirochaeta sp. | reverse complement strand
GGAAGCGGCCCTGGCCGTCCGGGACGATCTTGAGGCGCTGCGGGTCCGGCTGGAGGCGGAAGGCTCTCCGGCGGTGCGTCCCGCGCTATCGGCAGCGCCGGGTTCGTCACAGGAGCCACGGCGTTACGAAATCGGGGCGGTTCACCTGGACGTGCCCGAGGACCGGGACGTTCCGGAATCCCTGCGGGCATTGCGGCGCTCTCTGATGGGGCAATGCCTGTCTGCCCGGGAGATCGCCGATCGGGTAAGCGCACTCTATAACGGCGGCGGATATGAGTACGTATCGTATGACCTGTCCACCGGAGTGTTTTCCCGCGACTCCGATGAATACCACACCATGACGCTCTATGCGGTGCCGCAGAAACGGTATCAGTCGGAGGTTCAGCTCGGCTTTGGATCCCGGCTTCATCTGGACGGAGAAATGAACACGCGGTCGGTTCTGCACGGCAACTATGTGTCCCGTCTGGGAGGCGAAACATTTCAGGTTGAGACCGATGTATGGTTAACCGAAGTTGCCCAGACCCGAGTCGCCGTGAGCGCCGGGATTGTCGGACCGGTGCGGTTGGGACTGGCGGGTTATCTTCTGGCCCCTCCTCTGATCAGTTACGATGAGCGGACGGTGGAGTCCCTCTATCTGCAACGGAGAAACGGTTTTGAACTGTGGCTGGAAACCCCGGTGCTTCGTCGGGCAACCCTGGGGATTTCCGGTTTCAGCGAGTGGTTGTCCCTCGACCGTGTGCAGGGACGGGAACGCATTGACGAGTTCGGGACGCGACGTGTCGGTGTCAGTGGACGCATCCATTACGATACTCTGGATCGGGCGTTCTTCCCGACAACCGGCGGCGAAGTGTCGTTTTCTTATCGGGGTCGATTTGACAATGATGATCAAACCTTCAACAGTCGGCTCGATTTCTCGGGACGGCGTTTCTTTCGTCTCCGTGACGGAGTCAACCTGCAGTTGAGCCTTGAAGGCGGAAGTGATCTGAACACAGATCTTCCAGCGTATGAGCAGTATTACACCGGCGGGGCGGAACTGTTTGAAGGGTATTACTACCAGGAACTCTCGGGGAATCACATACTCACCGTCGGGGGTGATTTCCGTCTCGATCTGTTCCGGTTGCCGCTGGGGATAGGCGAGTCGGCGTATCTTCGAATCGGGGGCAACGCCGGTCGCATCTGGGATGAAACCTTCGACGCCGTCGTCACGACCAATACTGTTGCCGGCGGCCGGATTGGCTTTGCCATTCACACCAATCTGGGAGAGTTGAATGTCGGCTATTCCATCAACGATCAATACCGCAGTCTGGTGTATCTGCTTCTGGGACCGGCGTATACATTTGGCGGCAACGGTTACCAGTGGTAGTCTCGTGACCACGTGCGCTATACTCGGACCATGTTGAATTCCGGAAACGTCTTCGTGCGGTTTGGTTGTCTTATACTGCTGATTGCCGCCGCCGGCGTATCACTTCCGGCAGACAGTGTGAGTCTCACCTATTTCGGTGATGTTTCCTGTGATCACTGTGATGTCTTTGTGGAGTCCTATCTGCCCGAGTTGGAGCAGGAGTATTCCGTCTCCTTTGACGTGACTCTGGTGGATATTCTCACCAGCGCGGGTGAGGAGGAAGCGCGTCGGCGAATTTCTGACCTGGGGCTGGAGTATCGCACCTTTCCGGTGCTTTTGGTCGGAAACAACGCCTACCAGGGAAATTACGCTATAGAGAAGCATCTGCCCGGCGAGGTTGCCCATTTTCTTGAGTTTGGAGAATATCGGCCCTTTGATCGGGAAGCGTCGCAGACGCGTTATCAGCCGGCGGGAGATAGTGCCTCCGGAGAGGCCGACGATTCCGGGGAGCCGGGAGCTCCGGGGGTGCTTCGTTTTTTCTGGGGTGAAGGGTGTCCCTACTGTGAAGCGGCAAAACCTTATCTGAACCGTCTGGAACGGGCGTATCCCTACATTCGCATTGAGCGGTACGAAGTGTACAATTCACCGGAAAACCGGAGAATTTTTGAGGAAACCAGGGAGCATTACGGAAGCGAGACCGCGGCGGTGCCGCAGTTCTTCTTCGAGAACAACGGATGGGTCGGTTTCAGTGAGGGCGTGATCGGACAGATCGAATCGGTCATTCAGGGCAGTGACCTCTCCGGTTCAATTGACTTGCCCCTCTTTGGATCTTTTGATCCCACGGCGATACCCTCCATCGCCGTTACCGCTGCGATTGCCTTTGTTGACGGGTTCAACCCCTGCTCCCTGTGGGTACTGACTCTCCTTCTGGGACTCATCGTTCACACGCACTCCCGACGGAGGGTTCTTCTGGTGGGTGGTGTCTTTCTGACCGTTACGGCGTTGGTCTACGGGGCGTTTATGGTGGGCTTTCTGAATTTTTTCGCCGTTGCTGGAAACACCCTGATCGTTCGTGTTCTGGTAGCGGTAATCGCCACGGGAATGGGACTGATCAACGTAAAGGACTATTTCGCCTTCAAACACGGAATCTCCCTGACCATTTCGCCGCGGTTTCAACGGTGGATAGGAACGCGCAGTCGGGACATTGCCCAGTGGAACGAGTCTCCCGGAAGGCTGGCCGCCGTAACTGCTCTTTTTGCCGCCGGTGTCGCTATAGTGGAGCTGCCCTGTACCGCCGGATTTCCTATGATCTGGTCCCGTTACGTCACGTCTGTGACATCCTCGGTGACGGTGTACGCCATTCTCCTGGCGGTATATCTCCTCGTCTATCTCGCTCTCGAAATGGGAATAATTGCGGTGGCTGCTGTGTCAATGCACCGTATTCGTTTCGGCGTCGGACAGGCGCGGATCCTCAAGCTCGTGGGAGGTTCCCTGATGATCAGCCTTGGAGGGTTCTATCTCTTCGATCCCGGTATTGCCGAAACGCTGAGCGGCGTCGGATTTATTGCCGGGACGGCTGTGGCCGCAACGATGGTTTTAGTGTTTCTGGGGCGGGTTCTGGGGGAAGACGGCGCTCATGGGGACAGGAAGAGTTGAAAGAGCGCCTGAAAACGGTACAGACATCCCGGCGGTTGGTGTGGTATCGTATACAGATAGAATTCATACAGGGAGAAGACGATGTTACAGGAACTTCATACGCCACTTACCCAATTGAAAGAAGAAGTACACACCACCTGGAGGTATCTTTGACCCCGATGATGTCAAAGCTCAGATAAAGGATAAGGAAGCTGCCACGGCGGACCCGGAGTTCTGGAACGACAGGGACAAAGCCGAGGCAACCATGACGGAGATCAAGCGACTTCGGGACACTATCGAACCGTGGGAAGAGATCATCTCCCAGCTTGAGGACGCCGAAGCCCTTCTGGAACTGGCCGAGGAAGAGGACGATGCGTCCCAGACGGCAGAAATACAGAAGATTATCCACGACGTTCGAATCCGGTACGAAAAACTTCAGTTGAAGCAGCTTCTCAGTGAAGAAGCCGATCCGGCGGGGGCATATCTGACGATACATTCCGGCGCCGGCGGCACCGAGGCGTGTGACTGGGTAAGCATGCTGTATCGGATGTATGTCCGCTGGATAGATGCACATGACCTGAAGCGGGAGCTTCTTGACATACAGGAAGCCGAAGGAGGCATCAAATCCGTCACCGTCGAAGTGAACGGGCCGTACGCCTTTGGATACCTGAAGGCCGAGGCGGGTATCCACCGATTGGTCCGGATCAGCCCTTTCGATTCCAGCGGCCGACGCCATACCAGTTTCGCCTCGGTCTATGTCTCTCCTATCGTTGACGACGAGATAGAGGTAGACATCAGACCGGAAGATCTGCGGGTTGATACGTATCGCGCCAGCGGCGCCGGCGGACAGCATGTGAACAAGACCGATTCTGCGGTCCGTATGACTCATATTCCTACCGGTGTGGTTGTTCAGTGCCAGAGTGAGCGGAGTCAGCACAAAAACCGGGCTACTGCCATGAAGATGCTGAAGTCCCGTCTTTATGAAGTATACCGACAGGAACAGGAAGCGGAACAGGAAGCCAAAGCCATAGAGAAAAAGGGAATAAGCTGGGGAAACCAGATTCGATCGTACGTTTTCCAGCCCTATACTATGGTGAAAGATCTTCGTACCTCCGAGGAGACGGGGAATATACAGGCGGTGATGGATGGGGACCTTGATCCCTTTATCGAGGCATTTCTCCGGCAACGCGCCGGCCAGGAGTAAACCTATTCGTCGGGGGCTGGGCCGGTACCGTCTGTTCTGGCTGGTGGCCGTTGTCTTTTCTCTTGCGGTCGGCACCACCTTTTCCGGCGGCCAAAGTGAACTGGAACCGCGGGAGCGATACGAGCTTCTGCAGGAACTTGCCCCTGAGACGCTGACGTACCGGGTTGTACCGGGAGCTATGGTTGTCTCGGGAATACCCGATGAAGAGCGGGCTGTCATAGGCGGATACCTCCGGATAGTCCGGGATATCCTTTCGTATCTTCCCGTTCGCTATCTCAGTGACACCGAACGTCGGGCGATTATGGATGATCGTGTTTCCAAAGAGCGCAACCGCATATATCGACAGATTGATACGCGCCTTCTGGAACTGGATCGGAAAGAAATGAACTCCACTGCCGCCGGTCGGCGTGGTACCGATCGTCCTTCCCGGACTGACGATGACCGCATTGCCCGACTTCGCCGGCGCCTGGCCGTGCTGGATTCCCTCTCCTTTGAGGAGTTCGCCGCGCCGAAGACCGTGGAACTCTCCGTTCCGGAAGAGGACAGTTACGTTTTTCGTCGCAATATGGCGGATCCCCTGGGACCTGCAACCGAGGCCGATGCCGACCTCTTTGTCTATATCGCAGTTCGACCCCTCGATGAACTGTATATTCTGACTGTGCATCTGTTTACGCCGGTGACCGGAACTGACCGGGAGGTGTTGCGAGTCATTGCGCCTCCGGATGAGGTTCCCCGTCTCCTGGAGCAAAACGAACGGAAGATAGTACACGCCGTCGTTGCGCGAGAGGTCTCCGATGTGACCATAGAAGCGGTTCATCCCGATGGGCATTTGATTGAAGACGCCCGATTGTATTTAAACGGAATGCTGATGGGAGTTGGCCGCGGACGGGACGCGTATCTTCCTGAAGGGGTGTATGAGATTTCGGGAATAACACCGGACGGCCGGGAACGGCAGCGTCTGATTACGGTAGAACCGGGAGTAGTTGCGTCATTTCCCTTGCTTTTTCCCGACGAAGCTCCCTCCTTTGTGACAATATTGACCTCCCCGGCGGGGGCCTCGGTTTACCGGGGGGTAGAATGGATTGGCAGGACTCCGCTGCGGGTTCCTCGCTCGACGGTGAATACCAGCTACAGTGTGGTCATGGAAAACTATTACGACAGTAAAATCGAAATTGGTCCCGATTCGGAAGATACGGTCGAACGAATTCTCATTTCGAGGGAGTACGACTGGGAAGAAGACGTAAGACTGTCCCGGGACCGATTTTACCGTTCTTTCGGGTGGTTTGCTCTTTCTGTAGGAGCTCCTATTCTTCTGTCCGGAACATATCAGGAATACGCCGGATTTTTTCCTGGAGGCGTCAGCCGCTCCGACCTCTCCGACGAAGAATCACAACGACTGGTGGGAGAGGCAAATACCATCTTTTACAGCTACTACGGGAGCCTCGTCTTGAGTGGCAGTCTCTTTGCAAATATGATATGGCGACTTGTGGATTACGTGAAGACGGCCCAAGGATATCATACCCGATGAGGTTCTATGGCTAAGAAGACACTTGGACAGCGATTGCGATCTCTCTTTTCCGGCAGTGGCGGTTTGGAAGAATTTTTTGAGGAGCTCGAGGATCTTCTCATTGAGGCCGACCTGGGGGCGCACTTTACAATGGAGCTCTCCGATCGTCTGAAAAGTTCCGGCAGGTACACATCGAAGGAAGAGACTCTTCATGCGGTCCGGGAGATGATTCTGGAGGAGCTTTCCGTGGCAGATGTGGGATTGCAACGGGAACGTCTCAACGTAATCCTTATGCTTGGGGTCAACGGTGTGGGAAAGACGACCAATCTGGCAAAACTTGCGTACTACTATCAAAGAGAGTGGCCAAAGGAAGGAATCGTACTGGCTGCCGGCGATACCTTCCGTGCGGCGGCGGTGGAACAGATTTCCACGCACGCTGAGCGGTTGGGTCTCCGCATAGTGCGGCAGGACACCGGTTCCGACGCCGGAGCGGTCATCTATGACGCCGTCTCCAGTGCCCGGAACCGGGGGGATCGTCTGGTTCTGGCAGATACTGCGGGCAGGATGCACAATCGGACACACCTGATACGGGAACTGGAAAAGATACACGGCATTGTCCGAAAGCTCACAGATGACAATGTGATCTATCGAAAAGTCCTCGTCCTTGACGCTACGACCGGTCAGAATGCCCTCCGGCAAGCGGAGATGTTTCATGAAGCTGTGGGGGTCGATGCGATCCTTCTGGCAAAGTACGATTCCAGCGCCAGGGGAGGAATTCTCGTACCGCTGCAGCGCCGGATAGGGATCTCGTGCGCCTGGCTTGGAACGGGAGAGAGCTACGACAGTCTCAGGGTGTTCGATCCCCGGGAATACGTTGAGTCGTTGCTGGAGCCGTGAAAAAGCTTACCCGATTTCGGCATGCCCCCTTTGTCGTTGCAATCGTCGCTATGACGATGACGGGTTTTCCTGTGCCGGCGCAGCAATCGGCGCAACCGGCGCAACCAACGGCGGGACCGCCGTCTGATGCCCGCTGGTTTGTTTCCGACGGTGAGTTCATTCGTCGCGATCCGGCGACCCCGGAAGCGCTTCGGGAGAGCCAATGGACATTGGCGGTGGATGTGGCTTCCGGGGCGGGAGGTCGCCGGATAGAGACGGCGTGGCTTTACCGTGACGTCGAGTTCATTGCGTCCGAAATGACCACCTTTGCACCTGACGGGATTCCTTTGCGGAGGCGTCGAAGCGATGAAAACGGACAGACTGTCTTTATCGAGTCGTATCGGTACCGTCCCGATGGAACTCTCCGGGAAGTGCGTCGGTGTGATTCCTCAGACCGATGTGTGACCATTTACTACGGCTTTCCTCAGGAATCCTGGGACGAATCGGTCGCGGCCCCGGAGTATCGGTCCTTTCACCACTATGATCACCTCGGCCGGCCTGAGTACATTCTTCGGGAAGAAGAGTCCGTACGCGTCGAGGAAGAGTGGCTGACCTACGACGAAACGGGATTGACTGCCCGAAAAATTCGCAGGAGCGGTGAGGAAAGTACTTTTCGCTTTCTGGACGGTCGGGTGGTATCGGAAGAACATCGTCGCAACGGTCGGCTCGTACGGGAAGTGTTTCGACGGTTTGATGAAGACGGAGGAATTACAGCGGAGACGGTGTATTCAGACGGTCTCGAACGGCAGGATACCTGGGTTCGGGAAGAGGACGGCGCATACCGGATGATCCGCGAGGTGGACGGTGTGCGTACCGTTGAAGAAAGCCGGGACAACGTCGACACGGGTGTTACCATACGGTACGAGGAGGGACAGGAGGTGGTTCGGGAGTACTACCTGGCAGGAGAGCTCCAGCGCCGCGAAATCATCGTTGACGGAAAGGTCGAGAGGACGGACCGGCAATGAACTCGTGGATTCTCTTTGTTGCCGGCAGACTCCTCAGATCCGGTCGGGACCGACGGCGGGGAGCCGCCGGTCTGGCGGTGCTGGGTATAACCGCCGGAACGGCGACGCTGGTGGTAGTTCTTTCGGTGATGAACGGATTTCAGCTTGGTACTATCGAAAACATCCTCGAACTCAACTCGTTTCATTTGCGGGTAGAGACGAAAAGCAGCGCCGGACAACTTCTTTCCATGCCGCCGGAGGAGAGGTTGGACCACCGTATCTCTGCCGTCGCATTGCAGCATATACGGACCGTCATCCCGTTTGTAGAAGTCCAGACTCTCGCCCGGGGGTACTGGCCGGAACCACAGGGTGTGGTGGTTCGCGGGGTTCCGCCGGAATGGCTCCAGCAGGACGACGGAGCAGCTTCACAAATAGAGATGATTGTTGGCGACTTTGATCTTTCTTCTCCGGACTCCATCGTTCTGGGAACGGAGCTGGCACGGGCACTTGGTGTCCGGGCAGGTGATACTGTCGCCATTACCCACATACCTCCCGGGGGCGGGCGGCCGGAAGAAGCGCGCCTCCAGGTAGCAGGGTTATTTCGCAGCGGCTACCTCGATTTTGATCGGAACTGGGGGTTTGTCTCTCTTGCCGGCGCGGTGGAAACGCTTAACGCAATGGATCCGGTGACCTACGGTATCAAACTGGACGATCGCTACGCCGTTGACCGTACCCGTCGGGTCGTTGAAGGAATTCTGCAGGAGAGTTTATCTGCAACCGGAGCGGAAGAGTCGCGCTATACCGTTCAGACGTGGAGAGAGTTCAATCGTGGCATCTTTGGAGCGCTTCGAATGGAAAAAGCGATGATGGTCCTTCTGGTTGGACTGATTTTTCTTGTTGTGGCCGGAAACATTTACCAGTTGCTTCGCCGGAGTATTCTTGAACGAAGTGAAGAGATTGCGATTGTTCGCGCTGTCGGGGCCGGTGCCGGAGACGTACAGCGAGTATTTGTTCTGGAAGGATGGTTCATCGGCGTTGTCGGTACAGTCCTGGGTATGTCTGCAGGACTGTTCATATCGGGAAACCTCAACGAGATTTTTGCCCTTCTTGAATGGATTACCCGTCGTGTCGGTGCCGACGGAATGCGGTTGTTTTCCCCGACCTATTTTTACCTGGATCGGATTCCCCTTCGAGTTTTTCCGTACGAGTTGTTTGGTATCGCCTTTGGCGCAGTTGGAATCTCCGTCGGTGCCGCGGCAACTGCAGCAAGAAAAGTCGTGAATATCCGCCCTATGGAGCTGTTGCGAAATGAATGAACGGGAGGACGGGATGGGAGTTTCTATTCGAGTAGACGGGTTATCCAAGAGTTTCCCGAACGGAGAAGAGCGTCTTCAGATTCTGCGGAATGTGGAATTCTCTCTTGAGTCCAACGGTCGGCTGGCTATTGTCGGCGAGAGCGGGAGTGGTAAAAGTACAATCCTGAGTCTTCTCGCAGGACTGGATCTTCCCGATGAAGGCTCCATTTCCGTAGGTGCCGGCAATGTAACAACTCTTCATGGGTCCGAACTGGATGACTATCGTTCCCGTACGGTCGGTCTGGTATTTCAGTTCCATTACCTGCTGCGTGATTTTACCGCTCTGGAAAACGTGATGTTGCCGGCCATGATTCGGGGGCGCTCTCGCAGGGAGATTCACGAGGAATCGCAGCAGCTTCTTGATGAGGTGGGTCTGTCCGGCCGGATGAACCATTTACCGGCTCAGCTTTCGGGGGGGGAGCGACAGAGGGTGGCTCTTGCCAGGGCGCTGATCAACCGACCGCCGCTCCTTCTGGCCGATGAACCGACGGGAAACCTGGATGATACCAACTCACGACATGTGGAAGACATCCTATTCGATGTTGTCTCGCGACGACAAAGGACACTGATACTGGTTACCCACAATATTGAGCTTGCTCGCCGCACGGGGAACGTACTGAAACTGGAGGGTGGATGTCTCCGGCCGGTCTGACCTTGCTGGCCCTCAGATTTCTGGGGGCGGGGCGCAGTCGAACCGGTCGTGGACGCAGTCGGTTTGCAACGGCAGTCACGGGAATAGCCCTCAGCGTGATACCTCTGGTTGTGGTACAGCAGGTTGCCGACGGAATGATTTCCGGTATTGTCCGGCGTTTTGTCGAGACGGGTAGTTATCACATACAGGCGATTGCCCGGGGAGCTCCGGAAACGGTTCCGGTAAGGGAAATAACTGACGTTTCCGGTGTTCTGTCGGTTCAACAGGAGAGGCAGGGGTTCGGACTGCTCTATTCCGGGACGGGCCGGAATGGAGTGACAATCAGGGCCGTCTCGGAAGAATACTGGTCGGGTGATGCCTCGGTGCGGGAGTATATCGAGGTAACGGACGGCGCCTTCAACCTGAGTGATCCCGATTCCATAGTACTGGGAGTAAACACGGCGGACAGACTGGATGCCCGGCCCGGTGACGAGTTGAGACTTCTCACCGTTCGACCGCTCGGAGAGGGGCGCATGCTCCCCCGGGTCAGCCGGCTCATCGTTCGTGGAATTGTTTCCACAGGGTACCGTGATCTTGATCGCTTGTGGGTCTTTGTGCCGCTGGAACGGGGGCTCCGTATTATTCCCGACGAAACTGCCCGGGATATTATCGGGATCAAGGTGGAAGAGCCTTTTGCTCTTCCCAATCCTCTGTTCAACCGCGGATTGGAGGGGCTGTCAACAGGAGCCGAGCGCAGGAGGATGGCCAGAGCCATTAACGAGATTGCAGGACGTGCCGGTCCGGACTGGTTTGTTCTGGACTGGTACAGTCTGGAACAGGGGCGCTATATTTCATTTCTTACCAGTCGGAACCTGCTAAGTGCAGTCATGGCGATGATCATCATAGTGGCAGCTATCAATGTTTCCTCCGCCCTGGTATTGCTGGTGGTAGAGAAAGAGCAGGAAATCGCTATTCTTCGGGCAACCGGAATTTCGGCGCAGTCCATCAGCCGGACCTTTCTTCTGGCCGGAGGTATTATAGGGATCGCCGGGGCGACCATCGGGACTGCTGCGGGACTGCTGGTAGCCGGCAATATCAACGAGGTGCTGCAGGCCATTGAACAGATCGTTTCTGTCGCGGCGGGTCGGAGTGTCGATGTCTTCAATACAGATTTCTACCTGGAAGAAATACCGGTGAATATTCGCCTCCTTCCGGTGACGGGAGCGGTCTTCTTCACATGTATGGTCGCGCTTGTTGCGGGGATTTTACCGGCCCGTCGGGCGGCATCGGTACGGCCCGACCGAATTCTGCGCCATCAGTAGGTATTATTGTGGATTCTCTGCGGCCATTGCTGTACCATTCCGGATAAGGAGTCGAGGTGAAGACTATAAAAGTCGTCCGAATGATAGGTGGGAAACGCCAGGAAATAGAGATTCCTGCCGGTAGAGCCCGAGAGCTGGGAATCTCCGGCACTGCCGACTACACCTTAAGTGTGACCTATCTCATGGACGGACTGTTTTTGGGCGCGGAGGCGGACGATAGTGATGCTTTCTGCGATCACTGCGGAACGACTATTCGAGAGGTCCTATTACGTCGTCGGGTTGGATGCGCCCATTGCTATGACATTTTCGGTGCGTCCATCGACAGACTCGTGCGTTTTCACCATCGGACGGACAGACACAATGGCCGGCTGCCTCTACGACTTCAGCGTTACCGCAACCTCTTCATGGAGCGCGAAGAACTGCTGCGACGCCTCACCGTCGCTGTGGAATCAGAGAATTTCGAAACGGCCGCCCAATTGCGGGACCGGATCAACAGTCTCGATCCGGAGTAGAATGTGTCATGATTGACCATACTGCCGCGCCTCGTGTCTCTTCCTGGTATTCTCTGGATGGTCCGGACCGGGATGTGGTTATCGTCTCCCAGGCCAGTCTGAACCGTAATATTGCCCACATACCCTTCAGCCATCTTCTGGATCGGGCGGGAACACTGAGTCTTCGTCGCAGGGTAGAAGGTGTTTTCCATCACCTTTCCGGAGAGTACGTGTTGCTCGATGGAGAGAGTATGAAACCGTCTCTTCGCGAGTTTTACGAAGACCGGGGTATGCTCGTGTCCGGAGATTCTCCCGGTTATTCTGCGGTATCATCCGACGGAACCGTATTATTGCGGCTGGGTACCAGTGACCACCTCAGGCTCTCCGGATTTGCCGGAGGTCTGGATCTGGAGACCGCGCAAACGAGGGTAGTCGGGCTGGATGAAGAGTTGGAAGGGCACCTTGAATACGCGGTCTCCCTGAAACTGGGGTATCTCTCTCCGGATATTCAGCGGGTAGGAACGGGCGTGATGGCCACAACGCTCCTGCATCTGCCCGCTCTGGAGCACAGCGAGGGATTGAATATTCCCGAGGAAAAGGGCTCCCAGCGGGTTTCCATCAACAGGTACGGTGGTATGGTGGATCGGAACAGCTCCCTTTATGCAGTCGCTCACATCGCCCTTTTTGGTGAATCCGAAGGCGAAACGGTGACAGAGCTTGAAGATTTCACCCGCAGATTAGTACATTATGAGCGGGAAGCGAGAAAGGTGCTGCTGAGTCGTCACGGTGATGAACTGGCAGATACGACCCTCAGGGCGCTTGGAACTCTGCGGTATGCCCGCAGCTTCTCGGCAGACGAAGCGACGGAGCTTCTTTCAACGGTCCGGCTCGGTGTGGCACTGGAGCTGATCGGTGAGGTTAGTCTGTCGGATATAACGGACGCCCTTTTTGTATGCCGGGAAAGCCAGGTTGCAACGTTGGAAATGAAAGACGATACCGTGTCCACGGAAGCGGCCAGAGCCGCCCTGATACGGAATATACTTGGGAGAAAAGAGAATGTTTAAAGGATTGACCCAGCGGGCGCAGCGGGTGCTGCAGATACTCGCTCAGGATGAAGCCAAGCGGTTTCATTCGGATCAGCTGTTGCCGGAGCATATCATGCTGGCTCTTCTGAAGGATGGTGGTGGACTTGGTTATAAAGCGCTGGAAAAGCTGATGATTGATCCCGCCCGCATGCAAATAGAGCTGGAGAATGTGGTCCCCAAAAAGCGGGGTGGATTCACCCTTGGGGACGTTCCCCCGTCGCCGCGTGGCCGGAAAGTACTGGAAGACTCCGCAGAAGAGGCGCGTAATCTGGGCCATGAATACATAGGTACAGAACATCTGCTTTTGGCCTGCAGTCGTGAAGCCGACAGTGGGACGGCAAAGTTTCTCGGTGAGTACAATGTAACGGTGGAAATGTTGCGTGATGTCATATCCGAATTGAGCGGGAGTGACGGCGGCAGTCAGACCGCATCGGGCGCCGCTTCATCCAGTGCGGGAAGTTCTTCACAAGGGGCTTCCCGCCGTCGCGTTACTACCGCATCCTCAAGCAAGAAGACGACTCCTACGCTTGACGAATTTTCTCGAGATCTCACCCTGCTGGCTCGGGAAAACAAACTGGATCCGGTCATCGGGCGGGCCCGGGAGATACAAAGAGTTATTCAGATTCTGGCCCGCCGGACAAAGAACAATCCCGTTCTCATCGGCGAACCCGGGGTAGGGAAGACCGCTATTGTGGAGGGGCTGGCCCAGAAGATCGTCGACGGTACGGCGCCGGAGGTGCTGGTTGGCAAGCGTGTACTCACGTTGGACCTCGCGGGGCTTATAGCCGGTACCAAGTACCGCGGAGAGTTTGAAGAGCGTCTCAAACGGGTAATGAAGGAAATAACCTCCAACGGAAACATTATTCTCTTCATTGACGAGCTTCACACCATTATCGGTGCCGGTGGTGCCGAGGGAGCGATAGACGCCAGCAACATGTTGAAACCCGCCCTTTCCCGGGGGGAGATTCAGTGCATTGGTGCCACCACTCTCAACGAGTACAAAAAGTACATTGAGAGGGATGCCGCCCTGGAACGCCGATTCCAGAGCATTATCGTAGAGGAACCGACTGTTGCGGATACAATCGAGATTCTGAAAGGTATCAAGGGCCATTACGAGGCTCATCACAACGTCTCCTACACTCCGGGCGCCGTGGAGGTTGCTGCCACACTCTCCCGCCGGTATATTGCCGACAGGTTTCTGCCGGACAAGGCAATTGACCTCATTGACGAGGCCGGAAGCCGTAAGCGTATCAACAACAGCGTCCGCCCGACCGAAATAGCCGAACTGGAAGGTGATATAGAACGCCTCAACGGAGAAAAAATTGCGCTGGTGAACAGTCAGAATTACGAGCGGGCCGCCGCTGTAAGGGATGAGGTTCGTCAGCTGAAGCAGCGAGTGGAAGACCTGCGGACGCAATGGAAGGTGTCTCTGAAAAGTGAACAGAGTATCGTCGACTCCGACGACATCAACTATGTCCTCAGTGAAATGACGGGTATTCCCCTTGTGCGCCTTGCTCAAAGTGAAAGCGACAGACTCCTGGATATAGAAAACGAGCTTCATCGTCGAGTCATAGGGCAGGATGACGCTATCAAGGCTATCGCCGGTTCTATCAGGCGGAGCAGAACGGGGCTCAGTTCGCCGGAGCGACCGATGGGTTCATTCATCTTTCTGGGGCCCACCGGTGTTGGAAAGAGCCTCCTTGCCAAGACGCTGGCGGAGTATCTCTTCGGCAGTGATGAGGCGTTGATCCGGATAGACATGTCCGACTACATGGAGAAACACAACGTTTCCCGCCTGGTGGGGGCCCCGCCCGGGTACATCGGGTACGACGAGGGCGGTGTTCTTACGGAAAAAATCCGGCGAAAACCCTATGCGGTCGTTCTGTTGGACGAAATTGAAAAGGCTCACCCCGATGTCTTCAATATTCTCCTGCAGATTCTTGAGGAGGGCGAACTTCACGACAACCTGGGCCACAAGGTCAATTTCCGGAATGTAGTAATGATCATGACCTCCAACGCCGGTGCCCGGGAAATCACCAGAGAGTCTTCCGTCGGTTTTCGAAAAGACGAGGGAGTGATGGATTACCGGGAAATCCGGGCGTCCGCCATGAATGAACTGCGCCGTCTCTTTCGGCCGGAGTTTATCAACCGGGTGGATGAGATTGTCGTGTTTCACAGCCTTCAGGACGAACAGGTCCGCAATATACTGGACATTCTCCTCGGTGAGGTGCAGACGCGGCTGGCGGAACGGGATATCACCCTGGAAGTCAATCGGGCGGCCCGGGACCTTCTCATATCCGAAGGGTATGACGTCAAGTATGGAGCACGTCCTCTCCGCAGGACCATTCAGCGAGAGATCGAAGATCCTCTTTCTATGGATCTGCTTCGCCGGCGGTTTGAAGAGGGAGCGCATATCGTCGTAGGAGTCAAAAAGGGTAAAATAGATTTCCGGATGAAGCGAAAACGTGCACCGGACGCGACGCCCGCCGAAGAATCCAGCGGTACCGAAGACGAGGGAAGCAAGGTCTTCCGCCTGGGCGACGGCGAATAGAGGGACGGACCTCAAGGGTGCCGCCGCCGGGACAGACTCCAGGGGGTGTTACAGTTTGTCATGTTCCAGAAAACTGTAATGCTCCCGACCGGAGAATACAATGTGGTCCAGAAGGCGGATTCCCAGAATATCGCCCGCTTCCTGGAGTGAACGCGTTACCATGTGGTCTTCGTCACTGGGGTGAACCTTCCCGCTGGGATGGTTGTGGGCGCAGATTATGGCGACGGCCCGGTCCTTGATGGCTTCTGCGAATATCTCTCTGGGGTGAACCAGCGTACGATTCACCAGTCCGACAGATGCAACATGCGGAGTAATTACTTCATGGGCGCCGTTCAGCGTGATAACGATGAAGTGCTCCTGTGGGCGGTCGGCATAATGCTGAATGAGCGGCAGCACATCTGACGGATGACGGACGCGGTAGTTGCGGGGAGCCAGTACCCGACGGGCCAGCTCGAAGGCCGCCGTCAGCTGGCCTACCTTTGCGGGGCCCATACCCGGAATCAGCATCAACTGTCGTGGGTCCGTTCTGAATCGGTTTTCTTCAAGAGAGCGAAGAACCAGATCAGCCAGCTTGAAGACGTTACACCCGGTGATGCCGTTGCCGATAACTGCCGCCACCAGGTCCCTGTCACTGAGGGTGTCCGCGCCAGAGCTGAGAATTCGCTCCCGGGGGCCCTCTTCGTCTGTACGCGGGACCGCTGTCCCGACTTTTTCTCGGACATACACGTACTTCCTACATCCGGTTTATCCATACCGCTTTTTCTGGACGACATTTTCCTTTATATTTCCGGTATGGGCGAAATCAAGACAGCTCTCGAGCTGGCACTCGAGCGAACCAAAGACATTAAAAGTGATCCCGAAGGACTGCGCAGACACGAATCACAGGAGACAGGCAAGAGGCTTTACGCAAAGCTGGTTGAGGATCCTGATTTTGATCTCAGGAAAGCCCTGAAAGATGTCCCGAAAGAGCGGCAGAAGTGGGTCCGGGAAGGGCTGTTTAGTGTTGCTCAGAGTAACCTTACCCTCCCCCAGTCTGAAAAAGATATCGAACGCCTGAACACCGTCGAACAGGCCCTGAGGGAGCTGGTAACTGACCGGGGTTCTCTGAAAGAACTGACAGGGCAGGTGAGGCAGTTTTTCCGGCAGTATCTGGCAGACCGGGAGGAACTGACCGAAAACGTCCGGCGTCAGTATGAACCGAGAATCAAACAGAAAGAACAGCAGCTCTCGCAGCAGTACGGACGGAGGGTCAAGCTTGATCCCGCAACGGATCCCGAATACACCCGGGTCCTGCAGGATCATATCGGTCGACTGGATGAACAGTACCGTGGCGCTCTCGAACAGGTAAGCGAACACATCCAGGGGATGTTCCGGCCGTAATGAAGCGGGGAGTATTCACCGTACTGTCCGTTGACGGTGGAGGCGTACGTGGGCTCATACCTGCCCTTATCGTGGAAGACCTCATGCGCCGGGTCCGGTTTATCGCCGGCTATGCTCGCCGCCACCACCGTCTCGTCAACTTCTCGTTTACCTCACAGAAGATGATCCGTGAGCTTGAAGTGGATACTCTCTTTGACCTTTTTGCCGGGACCTCTACCGGTGCGTTGATGGCTATCGGGTTTGCGGCGAAACGTCGCTACACCCCCCACGAGATGGTGGAAATCTATCGCAACCACGCGGAAACGATATTTCCGCTTCGACAGTTCAAATCTCTTCGGGCGGTCCGGCAGGTCTTTGCCGAAAAGTATGATGCAGGCCCCTTTGAAAAGCTTCTGAAGGCGATATTCGGAGATCAGAAACTCAGCGACTGCCGTTCCAACCTGCTGGTAACGTCCTACGATACGGACAAGCGGGCGCCGTATTTTTTCAAGCATTACGACGAGGTGGCAGCCCGTAGCAGGCGAGATCTTCCGGAGGACTACTTTCTTCGCGATGTCGCCCGGGCAACTACCGCGGCACCTACATACTTTCTGCCGGCACGGGTTCGTTCCCTCTCCGGAGTGGAACGGACTCTCCTGGATGGCGGACTGGTGGCAAACAATCCCGCTCTCAGCGCCTATGTGGAAGCCCGGAAAATTCACAGAAATGCCCGTAAATTTGTTATTGTCTCTTTGGGCACCGGCAGGAACGGTCGGCGGTTCGGTTATGACCGGGTCAGCAAGTGGGGCTACCTGGACTGGGTATCGCCTGTTCTCGGGGTTCCTATGCTGGCCTTCATGATGGACGGGCAGAGCGAGGCGGCGGCGCACTCATTGAAAAACCTGCCTCGAATAGAGTACTACCGTTTCAACACCGATCTTACTTCAATAGCTGAAGAGATGGATGATGCCGGTCCGAAGAACATGAAGCAGATTGAAGCGGAGGCGCGCCGAGTCATTCGGGAAAACTCAGGTGAACTTCATAAGCTGGCAAAGGTCCTGTATCGCCACGCTATCCGACGGCACCGTCAGTCCCGCCGATCGTAAATGATTTCGCGCCACAATTCGGGAATGGCGGAAATTGGATAAATGAAAGCAAGCTGCCCCGCATCAAGACCGACCACCTCCGTCGGAAAACCGACAACCCGAAACTCATCGTCCAGGGCGGCGCCGCCGGAGCTGCCTTCGTTGATTTCAGCGTCGGTCTTGATGAGCCTCCCGAAGGAAACGTCCTGGTAGCCTGCGACGGTGCCCCGCGTGAAGGTAATAGATGCTCGCGAGCCGGTTCCGCCGATAGAGGGATAGCCGATAAAACTGAGGGAATTCCCGATAGGCGGAGGCTCTTCGAAGCGGCCGGGCAAGAAGGGAAACTCAACCCCTTCCGGTAGAACTTCACCGTAGCGTCCGGAAGTGATTCGGATCAGGGCAAGATCCCGGTCCGGGGCAGTCTGGATTACATGTGCCTTGTATAGTTCCCGGGGTGGTCGGCCGTGGTCTATGCTCATTCCCACTATGAGATCTGTGGCAGGCATACCCGATTCGTCCAGAATGACGTGGTAATTGGTCAGAATGTGTCCGTCCGGGCTGACGATGACGCCGGAACCGCCGCCGCTGAAGGTTAAAACCTCTACCGTCGAGAGAAGTGCCCGTTCCATAGCAGTTGCGGGTACCGGATGGGTCGGCGTAGTGTGAAGGCTGACAGGAGCCTCAACATCGTCATGGACGGTGATGCGGTAGTCTGCCGGGAAATTGTCTGAAACCTGGTCAATGACAAAAGCGTAGTATGTTCCCGGTCGGAGAGGAGGAATGGACGTACGGTCAATAATGAGCGTTTCCGACGACCGGACTGACTGGGACCAATGATCCGCCTGGAACGGGTCAACCTGGAGAAAGCCACGGTTCAGGAAGATATCGAGGTCTCCGTCCGTATCGGATATGTCTATCCGCAGGGCCGACGAACCTACCGGAACGGTGATTTCGTATACATCAACCATCGCCGATTCCGGTAGCAACCGGCCGGTCCGGCTCTCGCCCGGGGTCAACGTATCTTTTACTTGTGGACTCACCACATCCACAGTGAGTTGAAACGGAACAGTGGTCAGCGCTTCTCCGTTCACCCGGGGATATCGGGTATATTGATACCCTACCTCCAGGCGGTACCTGCCCGATTGCAGGGGAATGTCGGAAATGCGGCTCAGTCGCAGACGCTCGTTGTATAACGGTTGCTCCGAAAAGGCTATCAACTCGTCGGACTGGTTATACAGCAGAAGATCAAGATCTGCGGGAGCGTTTTCTATCCGTATTTCCATGGCAAAAACGCTATCGGGGACTTCAAGCTCAAAATCCCGGTACGCCGGCACCTCTTCCACGACATTAAGGGAGTACGAACCACTCTGATTCAATGCGAGCATTGATACGGGAGACTTCTTGGCGTATTGGGCCGATACCGCCTGAGGGAGAAGTGATGCGACCACGAGTACAGCTCCGACACAGATGTATCCGGGATGCAACCTGTTGAAGAAGACCCGTTGTCCAAAAAAGAGGTTCATGAATTACACCGTAAATCGAAGTCTATACAAACGCCGCAATCGGGGCGGGAGAAATAGGCAACCAGCCACGGTTTGCCGGCAATCAGTTGTTTCAGGTGATCCAGAGAAGTGATGTCCGTCATGACTTCCAAAGTATAGCGATTGACCGACCACTATGCTATACTCCGCCGCCATGGCCCTGAACGTCGGAATTGTTGGTCTCCCCAACGTTGGAAAATCTACTATATTCTCCGCTCTTACCTCCGTCCAGGCGGAAGCGGCAAACTATCCCTTTTGCACAATTGACCCGAATGTCGGCGTTGTTCCCGTTCCGGACCGGCGTCTTGAACAACTGGCGGAGATTATTCCTACGGAAAAGGTTGTTCCCGCCATCGTGGAGTTTGTTGACATTGCCGGTCTTGTTCGAGGTGCCAGCAAGGGAGAGGGCCGGGGAAACCAGTTTCTCGCCCACATCCGGGAGACGGGGATTATTGCCCACGTTGTTCGCTGTTTTGACAACGATGATATAACTCACGTTGACGGTTCGGTTGACCCGAAACGGGACATTGAGACGATAGACATTGAGCTTGCCCTCGCAGACCTCGAAACGGTGGGTAAGCGTCGGGAACGGTTGGTACGAGAACTGAAGTCTGCGGACAAGGCGGTGGCGGCGAAGGCAAAAGCCATGGATCCACTGCTGGAAACGGTGTCCGCCCATCTGGAGGATGGGAAGCCCGTCCGATCCCTGGAACTGTCGAACGATCAACAGGCAGGTTTACGCGATCTTCACTTGCTGACGGCAAAACCGGTACTGTACGTCTGTAACGTCGATGAGACGGGGATGCACGGTGAGTCTGCGTATGAAGCTGCGGTCCGCGAGATCGCCGTGGCGGAGCGCGCACAGGTGGTACGGATCTGTGGTCAGCTGGAGGCGGAAATCGCGTCGCTTGAGACGCCGGAGGAACGGAACGCCTTTCTGGAAGACGCCGGACTGGAAGAACCGGGTCTTGCTCAGCTGATTCGCAGCGGGTATTCCGGACTCGGCTTGCGTACCTTTTTTACCGCCGGTCCCAAAGAAATTCGTGCCTGGACGTTTCGGGCGGGAGCAAAGGCGCCGGAAGCGGCGGGAGTTATTCATTCGGATTTCCAGAAGGGGTTTATCCGGGCGGAGACGTACCATATTGACGACTTGATTGCCCTGGGGAGTGAACAGAAGGTTCGGGAGGCGGGGAAACTTCGTCAGGAAGGTAAGGAGTACCCCGTCCAGGACGGCGATGTCATGTTCTTCAAATTCAATTCCTAAGAATCCCGGATTGTATCAGTATCAATATTCTTACTCTGAAGAAGGCGACTGTATCGCCGTGCAAATTGCCGCCACACAACGATAAAAAGTGACGCGAGAACCGGACCGATAAGAAAACCAATCAGACCAATCCAGGCTATACCACCGATAGTTGCAAGCAACGCCAGAGCGGGATGGAGTCCCGAACGGTCCCCCAGGAGTTTCGGCTTCACGACGTTCTGAGTCACCGCCACACCAATCACCCCCGCCAGGATGATAACGACCCCCGCCGCTGGATGCCCACCAAACAGGACCGCCAGGCCGGCAGGTATGATGATCAGATTGGAGCCAATAAGGGGAATCATGGAGAGCACCATAGTGACAACACCCCAGAAAAACGGGCTTGGAAGGCCAAACACAACGAACAGAACCGTTGCCAGCGTTCCTTCCAGAATTCCGATAATTATTGTGCTGATAAGAGTGGCGCTGGTGGTGGAAAAGGTTTCTTTGACTATCTGGTCAATTTCCCTGTTGCTGACCGGAATAGTTTCATAGATCTTGCGGACTATCCGTTTCCCGTCAACCAGGAAGAAGAAAACCAGGAGCAGGACAACAAGAAAATTGAAGAGCGCCCCCGCGATGTTTCCAAGGGACTTCTGGGAGATCCGTATCAGATAGTCCCCCGATGTAGATAAAACGTCCTGCAGGGTATTACCGATGTCGGCATTGGCAAGATCATCCAGGGCGGGACCGATAAGAGGGATTTCTCCCAGACTGTCCAGAAGGTCCGGAATCAGGAGAGATTTCTGAACGTCACTCCAGTTGTCCCGCAGATTCGTCATGGCACCGGTAAGTTCCGCGGTCACCAGAGTGACAATAACTACCAGCGGAAGAACCACGGTCAGAAAGATCAGAATGATAGTGACCAATGAGGCAAACCGCGGTTTCCCCGTCCAATTCAGGACAATGTGAAACGGATGTCGGAAAATGTTCGCCAGGACCAGGGCGAGAAAAATCGCGAGAACAAAGGGCTCTATAAGGCGATAAAATGCGGCGGTGAACGCTACCAGAACGACGAGAAAAACTGCTTCCAGAAGCAACCGGTCTGAACGATCCATACGGTCGTAACAGTACCATACATTGTGGTACTATGACCGCATGTACCGCATCAATTTCCCTCTGCCATCCAGACGGGAACTGGAACTGGAATACGAGCAGCACGCGGTCATTCTGGAAAAAGCACTGCATGAACTGCATCGGCGGATACGGAGACTTCTGACTACCGAAGATCTTTCTCCGAATATCAAGTATCGGATAAAGACCTTCGACAGCTTTTATGAAAAGTTACTGCGTCGAGCGCGATTGCAGGGAAGTTCCGGTGAGATTGTTCTCACCGACCTACTTGGAATTCGGGTAGTCTGTCCTTTCATGGAAGACATTGGCGAGATTGAGCGCGCAATTCGAAAGAACTTCGATGTTACCGAGGTTGAACGGAAAGGGGAAAATCTATCTACCGCCGAGTTCGGATATTCCTCGGTTCATCTCCTTGTACAGCTTCCTAATGACATCAAAGAAGGATTTCATCTGTCGGGGAAGTGGGTCTGCGAGGTCCAGTTGAGGACTATTTTACAGGATGCATGGGCAGAGGTGGAGCACGAGCTGGTCTACAAAGCTGAGCTTACACCGCTGGACACCAGACTGCGGCGGAAACTATCGGCGTTGAACGCCAATCTCACCCTCTCGGACATCATCTTCCAGGAGATTCGGGACTATCAACGCTCCATGCAATCCAAACTGATGCGTCGGCGGGAGACCTTCTGGAGCCAGCTTCCGGGAGTTCCGTCGAACATTCAGGTTGAGAATCGAAAAAACGGTGACGGCGAATCGGAGACGATACAAACCGGAAGTGACACTATTGACGGACTGCTCATTCAGGCCCTGCATGCACACAACCAGAAAGACTACAGTACCGCAATCGATACGTATTCGGATATTCTGGCCTATCAGCCGGCGGATCATATTGCCGCTATCATCTATACACACCGCGGCATGGCCAATTTTGCTATGGGAAACACCCAGGCGGCTATTGACGATTTCAGTGCTACCGTCGCTATTTCGCCACAGACGATAAAGGCGTACTACTATCGTGGTGTGGTCCGACAAAGTGCAGAGCATATGGATCTCGCTCTCAGTGACTTCTCCCGCTGTCTTGAGTTTGACCCATACCATATAGACTCCCGGATAGCCCGGGCCCGACTTTACCAGCAGCTTCACGATATCGAGGCAGCCACGGCGGATTGCCGAATGGCCAGAGATCTGGAGCCGGAACATCCCGGTGTTCAGGCGTTGTGCCGCGAGCTGGAAGGAAAGGAAACATCGGACCATTCATGAGTACCACCCAGCTATTTGCCAGTGACAACGCATCTCCCGCCCATCCGCAGATTATTCAGGCTCTGAGCGAGCTTTCCCGGGACCATATGGTGTCATACGGTGACGACCCTGTCACCCGTCAGGCCGAGGCGGAAATTCGGGCGTTCTTTGACCGGGACTGTGAAGTATTCTTCGCCTATAACGGTACCGGTGCAAACGTCAGTGCCCTCCGCTGTATGGCATCCCCCTGGGATGGAGTAATCTGTAATGAAATGGCCCACATCAATGAGGATGAGGGCGGCGCTCCCGAAGCGATCGGCGGTTTCAAGCTCCTCGGCGTTCACCGTCCCGACGGCAAGCTGGAACCAAAAGATGTGGAACCCTTCCTGCAGCGACGCGGCTTTGAACACACCAACCAGCCGGCGGTCATTTCAATTACCCAGACAACAGAAGTAGGAACACTCTACACGCCAACCCAGCTGAAAGAGCTGGTAGACTACGCTCACCGGCACAATTTTACCGTGCATATGGACGGAGCCCGCATAGCGAACGCTGCCGCTTCATGGTACCGACAGAGCCGGGACGCCGGAAACCCCGTCCGTGCCGGCGAGGCGATGCGTGCCGTCAGTTCAGACAGCGGCGTCGATGTTCTGTCGTTCGGAGCGACGAAAAACGGCCTCCTCTTTGGAGAAGGCGTCATCTACTTCAATACCCGATTGGCCCGGTCGTATCGCTTCGCACGCAAACAGACCACCCAGCTTCACTCCAAGATGCGCTACATTTCGGGGCAGTTTCTCGCGTATCTGCAGGATGAATTGTGGCTGGCAAACGCTCTCGCGGCCAACGCCGGGGCGCGCCGTCTATCCGATGAACTTAACGCTCTGCCGGGATATACCGTGGCATTTCCCGTGGAAGCAAACGGAGTCTTCCTGGAAATACCCGAAGACCATATAGCGCCGCTTCAGGAAGAGTTCCATTTTTACGTATGGAACGTGCAACGGAATATGATCCGCCTCATGGTCTCCTGGGATACCCGGGACGATGTGATCGACCGCTTTATCCGGCGCTGCAGGGAGTTGTCCAGTTGAATCGTGACTATCTGAATGAGCTTATTCAGGAAAACGCCGATGTCCCGGATGTGCTCCGGGAAATTCTCGAACTGGCACGGACCGGGTGTATTGATCATCAGGGACAGATAGAAGATATCTGCGGTACCGCCGCCGGCCCTCCCTCGCGCGACGAATGCCGTCTGCTTGTCCTGGCCGTCCATCGTCTTGCAAATATCATGGCGGCGCTTCGTCTGGAAAAGCTTGCCCGTCAACTGAACGCCCTGGAACGCCTTGGCCGGGACGAAGACGGACTTGAATTTTGTCGGGAATGGTGGAAAATCAAGGAAGAAATCGACACAGTCCTGAACGAAGTATGCGAGGCGCTCCAGTCGTTTTCCGAATCGTCCGAATCAACCGAATTAAAAGACGGAGAATCAACATGAAATCACGGAACGGTGCCCCCCACGTCGGTGCACGGATCAGAACGCTTCGAGAGCGGCGGAAACTTTCTCTCCGGGCGTTGTCGGAGGCCAGTGGTCTCTCCGTGAATGCTATTGGCATGATCGAGCGGGGTGAAAACTCTCCCACCGTTTCATCTCTGCACAACCTGGCTACCGCTCTGAACGTCCGCATAATCGACTTTTTTGAAGAAGCCCGCGAGCAGAACGTCGTCGTCGTCCGCAAGGAACAGCGACTGACAACATCCGGCGAGTGCGGCGTCATGGAAAGCCTGGGACAGGGTTTGCGAAACCAGCAACTGGAACCGTTCATAGTCACCCTTAAGGGAGGCTGTCACGAGGAGGGGCTTGGGTCCGGATTGGACCGAACGGGCGAGCCGGTACACCACTCGGGAGAAGAGTTCGTCTATTGCATTTCCGGGGAAATCGACTATGAAATCTCCGACGCACACTACACTCTGAAAGCGGGAGACAGCCTGATCTTCGATTCCGCTCAGCCCCACGCTTTTCGCAACCTCCGGAACGAACCTTCCCAGTTTGTTGTGGTTTTCCAGGCAGAGGACGGGCCCCAGGTGGCGGTACAGCGCCATCTGGGCACCTGAACACCCTGGTAGACACTGCCTCGCCTCGGGCACACCGCTCCGCCGGTACCCCTTACCCCCTGTGGGCGCGGTTGTAGGCGCTGACCAGCGCCTTGGTACCGGCGCGGTCTATGTTGGCGTCAATACCGGCACCCCAGAAGGTACGACCACTGCCGTCCAGCTGAATCTGCACGTAGGCTACCGCGTCGGTATCAACGCCTTCACCTATAGCGTGCTCGTGAAAGTCGGTGAGGCGGAAGTCCCGCCACCCCTGACCCTCCAGGGCGTGGGTAAACGCACTGATAGGACCATTCCCGATTCCTCCGGCGGTATACTCAGACCCGGAATGTTTGATCACCGTTTTACATGTCAGGCTCCGGTTCTCGTCGTCCACATAATCAAAGGTGATCTTCTTCACCTCCAGCGGATAGTTGACCTGCAGAAACTCCCGGTTGAACGCCTCATAGATCTCCGACGTCGTAAGCTCCCGGCCCCACTCGTCGGCAATTCTGTTTACCAGCGCCCCCATTTCCGGGTGCATGGACTTAGGCATCTCAAAGCCGTAGTCCCGGGACATGACGTAGGCGACACCACCCTTTCCGCTCTGACTGTTAATACGGACTATGGACTCGTACGTCCGGCCGATGTCACGGGGATCAATATGCAGGTACGGAACTTCCCACGGAGCATCCGGGGCGGTTGAGTCGTCCCGGCGGTCCATACCCTTCTTGATAGCGTCCTGGTGGGAGCCGGAAAAGGCGGTAAATACCAGCTCACCCGCGTAGGGATGCCGCGGCGGTACCGTCATGCGGGTACACCGTTCGTAAATTGCCCGAATCCGGGGGACATTCCGCAGGTCAAGACCGGGGTCAACGCCGTCGGCCATGCGGTTCAGGGCAACGGTGACAATGTCCAGGTT
Organism: uncultured Spirochaeta sp.; assembly: GCA_964496635.1. Taxonomy (GTDB): domain Bacteria; phylum Spirochaetota; class Spirochaetia; order DSM-27196; family Alkalispirochaetaceae; genus Alkalispirochaeta. Next base: position 20,941 of record CAZCAE010000025.1, on the reverse strand, counting down.
TCCCGTCCGCTCACCATTGCCGAAGAGCGTGCCCTCAACCCGGTCGGCACCGGCCATGACACCCATTTCACAGGCAGCCACACCGGTGCCGCGGTCGTTGTGGGTATGCATACTGATAATAGCCCGGTCCCGGTGCTTCATGTTCCGGCAAAACCACTCAATCTGGTCGGCGTGCTTGTGGGCGGGAATCCACTCCACCGTGTCGGGAAGGTTCAGAATCATTCTGTTCTCCGGGGTAGGGCCCCAGACCTCCATGACCGCCTCACACACCTCAAGAGCGTACTCCGTCTCGGTGTCGGAAAAACTCTCCGGAGAGTATTCAAAACGCACGTTGGTTCCCTTCAGCGTGGGGGCCAGCTCCTTCACCAGCCGCGTTCCGTTGACGGCAATCTGTTTAATCTCATCCTTACCCATGTTGAAGGTGATTTTCCGCTGCAGCGGCGAGGTGGAGTTGTAGAGGTGAATAATGACATTCTTTGCACCCTGAACACTTTCAAAGGTCCGCCGGATCAGCGGCTCCCGGGACTGCGTCAGCACCTGTATAAAGACATCCTCAGGAATGCGGTCTTCCTCCACCAGCTTCCGTACAAAGTCAAAGTCAATCTGCGAAGCCGAGGGAAAGCCGACCTCAATCTCCTTGAAGCCTACCTCCAGCAGAAGGTCGAACATCTCCAGCTTGTCCCGGACACTCATAGGCACCGCAAGCGCCTGATTTCCGTCCCGCAGGTCCACGCTGCACCAGATGGGCGTCTCGGTAATCGTCTTGTCCGGCCACGTCCGGTCCGGCAGATCGGCCGTCTTGAATGGGGTGTACTTGGGCATCATCTCCTCCTTGCAAGTTGCACAACATCGTGATTCCGCACCTCCGTACAGACATGCGGCCACAAAAAAACCCGCTACCGAAGGAAATCGGCAGCGGGCTTCTTTGCCTGCTCAAGGCAGCCATCAGTCTACAACCAACGGAGCCTCTCCGATCCCTTCCCGGTACTGAAACCAGGTAGAGCGAGCAGGAGACCCAGAAGGTTGTTGTAGTTCGTACCGTTTATGCGGTCCACAACCGAACTCTAAGAAATGGTGAAAGAAGTGTCAAGGCGCCCTTCCATATCTTTTATTACAAGAACACCAGTGTTCCGCCCCGCCGCACCTCCTCACCGCAGTTTTCTACCGCCCTCGCCGGGGCGCTATCCGGTCTTTGCGTACAACCGGTAAGGGTATATATTGATAACAGGAACAACAGGGAGGCATTCATGTCCACGGCAGTGGAGCGATCACTCCGGACAGAATTTTCGTCAACGAGACAAAATCCAAAGTAAAAGGGGAAGACATCGTCACCTTTGCAGAGAACTATCGGGAGGTTCTCGAGTATTTTCCGGAGTACGGCAATCGGGAGGTTGTTCCCGTCATGAGTTCCCTGTACCTCAGCGATGAAACGGTCGACCAGCTTACCGCTCACGGAATCTTTGCTATGGCTATGACCGGCGACACCATGGATCTTCTCAATGCCGGGAGCCTTTTAGGCGATACGGTGCCATCATAGAATGACCCGGCAGGAGATAGAACAGAAGCTTGTAACCGTTCTCAATGGCGTTCCCCAGGTTGGGCTGGCGTTCTAACGGGATCCAGTAGATAATCGCGGCAATGAAAAAGAAGAAGCGCAAGACACCATCCCCGTTGCCCCGCTCCATGGCTGAACGCCACATGCGGCCCATCGCGACGGTGTTACTGGATGAGTCGTCGGACCCTGAATCGATTGAAGAGGCGTACGAAGATCTCCTTCGCATGGAAGGGCGCTACGTTCTGCCGCCGGAATACTATTCCTCCCGCATGATAGCGGCGTCTACGCTGGACAAGAGCTCGGCGGAGATACTGGAAATCGCCGAAAGAGGTGTCGAACACTATCCTGGAGATGTATTCCTCCGGTTCAATCTCGGTGCTGCCTATTTCCAGTATGGGCATCCCCTCCTGGCGTATCGTGAACTCGAACTCGCAAAAAAAAGTCACACCCGGAAAGATGCCGAGTACCTCCAGATGGAACAGATCGACGAACTCCTCAGGGAGATCGAATTGGAAGTACCTGATCTCATTTCGACGGTCGGACTGGAATGGCCCGCAGACAAGGATGTGGCAATCGCCGGAGAAGACGTACTCCGGGCCATGGAGCTGTGGGACTACGACAGGTGCGTGACTCTTGCCCGGGATCTTCTAAAAGAGCATCCCGACCAGAACCACGTCAGGAACAACCTTGCCCGGGCGCTCTGGGAGCAGGGACGGATGTCCGACGCAATCTCACATCAGGAAGAATCGTTACGGAGAGACCCCGACAGGCTTTCCGGTCTTGCCAATATGGTTCGCTTCTGTACCATTACCAATCGGCGTCACCAGGCGCGGAAGTGGGCCGACCACGCCCTGAGTCTTGAGCGTCCGAATGGTCCGGCATTCTTTCCGGTGCTGGAAATCCTGGCTTTCATGGGTGAGGATTCAGAACTCTCTGCTATCGCCGAAGAAGTTGAAAGCTCGTTCAGTACCTGGCCGGAAGGGCCCCGGGGAACGGCGGCGTTGTTTTTCGGAACTGCCTTTGCCCGTACCGGTCGTCTATCGGCAGCGCGACGCTGGTGGAACATGGCTCAAAACACCAGTTTCTCGGACGCGGCACAGGCGCGACGTTCAGAGCTGGATCGCCCTGAGACCGACCGGAACTCTGCCTGGTATTTCGCCGCTCCGGATCTGTTGCCACAGAAGATATCCAGAGCGCTTGCGGAAACGGAAGTTCCTGAAGAATCCGATGATCACGGTGTCTGGCTACACCCCGTTTTTGATACTTACCCCGAATTTGCCCAATGCGGCCTGTACCTGCTGCAACACGGCGATGACGCAGCCCGGTTTTTCGGCCTCGCAATTCTGGAGAGTACACAGGACCCCGAAATGGCACGGGAAGCCACACAACTGATCCGGAACAACGTAGCCCGGAAAGAACGGCGGGCCCAGGCATTCAGAACTCTGGAATCCTACGGTCCTGTGGAAATGCCGGAACTGGGTGATACCCTCCACGTGCATGGGTACGCGATAACTTTTGAGCCGGTATGCAAGTTTCCGGAAGACATTCAACAATTGTATGAAGTTGCCCACAGACACCTCGAAGACGACGAACCGGAGCAGGCGGAGGCGTTGCTCCTTCAGGCACTGGACATGTGCGATGACCCGTCCATCCGCCAGAATCTGGCGGTGGCGTATCAGAAACAGGGGAAACAAGCTGAAACCAGACGCCTTCTGAAGGAAACGAGAGCAAAGCATCCCGGCTATGCTTTTGCCAGGTTTGCTGAGGCAACCAGCCTGGCCGGGCGGGGAAAAACCACAGAGGCCCATGCACTTCTCAAACCGGTCATCCAACGGAAGAGCCTGCACGTCAGTGAGTTCACCACCCTGTGCGAGGCGATGTGTTCAATCCTGATTCAGGAAGATAAGCTGGACGAGGCAACCACCTGGCTGGAAATGTGGCGGGAAGTTATACCGGATGATCAACGGCAGGAGAAGTTCGTCCTGCTGGAGGGATACCGGGCCATGAACACGATGTTGGACAAGATCGGGAAGAAACGGAAATCCGGGAAACGATGAGAGCGCAGATTCGTTGAGAATGATAGGCATCGTGCAGGGCCAGGGTAACCCACTGATTCAGCTCATTCTCGTTCATACAGAACCGTACCGAAGGTGATAGCGTCTTGCCAAAACTGAAGTCCCAACTTCTGTTCGAGCTTCTCCGGCGACTCAACCAACAGATCGATATCGCTTATGGTTCCAGATCACCTGGAATCATCTGGAAATGACCGTCCGCTTCGAGCAGTTCCAGCCCGTGCACCCGTGCCGTTGCGGCGATGAGCAGGTCTGTTGACGGTACGGTTATTCCCTGGGTACGGCATGTTGTTGCCAGGTTATTGGCGGCAGTCCAGACGGCGTCAGTAGTCGGGACGCGGCCCAGCGTTTCAGTGATCTGCCGAAGTTTGGAACGTTCGGACTCACCGCGGGCACCGTTCCACAGTTCAAGAATGACGATGTCGCACAGGACGGCGTGACCGGATTGCAGCAGAAGTGACACCCGGGAACGCACTCCTTCGTCGCCGTCCCGGCGGAGCGCTTCCACCCAGGCCGATGTGTCGATCAGCGTCATGAGTTCCCTCGGAGTGTATCCAGCTCCTTCCGATCCATGAACGCGTCAAACGTGCCGAGAAGCGACGTAAGCTCTTCCGATCGCCGCACCCGTAGATATTCTTCGAGAGCGACCGTAACGGCTTCCTTCTTTGTATGGGTCTTGGAAGCTATCTGTACGGCAGAAAGAAGCTCATCAGGAATATCAATCGTCGTTTTCATACGTACAGTATACCCCTCCTCTGGATGGTTTGCCAGTGAATGTTTCCGTCGGCAGTTACTCATCGCCCCCGAACACCCGCTCAACATCCACCACCAGTCCCGGAAAGCGCGCCGATTCCGCCGGTCGTCCGGTGAGGGCGATGCGGCTTTCTGTCAGCTGAAAGTCCCGGAACACGTGGATAGTTACGGTGCGGTTCAGGGGGTCTACGATCCAGCACTCACCGATGCCGCTTTCCATATAGAGGTCAACTTTCTTGATGCAGTCCTTGCTGCGGGAAGAGGGTGAGAGAATCTCGATTGCCAGGTTCGGCACACCCCAGTACCGGTCCTTCTCGTCCAGGTCCTTGCGGTAGTCACAGATTACCACCAGATCCGGCTGTACCACGTTCAGATCATCCTCATGTGTCTCCCGCTCCCGGCGTATCGGCTCCCGTATCAGACGGATGTCAAAGGGAGCCAGTACCGGAGTACAGGTTTCGGAATCACCCAGATGTTCCACCAGCAGACGATACAGAAAGCCCAGTGTTTTCTGGTGGCGAAAAACCGGTGCCGCCAGCATGTACACCACACCATCTATGAGCTCGTAGCGCTGCTCGCTGGACTCCGTCAGTTCAAGAAACTCCCGGTAGCTTACCCGGCCGGGGGGACGACTGCCGGCGTCATTGGCAGCATCCGGCGTACCCGGTTCGCCGGGCAGCCTCTCCGCGTTGTGCCCTGGACCGTAGGCCGTCTCGGGCTCCCGCACCTCTTCCTCCGGGGTATCATGGGGCCAGTACATGAGGATGGCCCGCTTTCTGCCGTTTTTTGTGATGATGACCTGCTCCCGCCGGCACAGGTCCAGGTACTTTCCGAAATTGTTCTGCACTTCCGTGGAGGGTACAAGCATTGGGAGCCTCCTTTTAGCTAATATATCGCCATAATATAGCTACTTCAGGTATTCAGCAATCAATAACGGGCAGTTTTCTGGCTATAATAGCTAATTTCATGGAGCAACCGATTCATGGTGGGCCGATGAGATTGATAGCCTTTTTAATAATGAAATAACGTGCTATTCTTTCATTGTGAGAAAGGAAATTATTCGACGTAATATCCTTGAAAAGAGGGATGTTCTGGCGCGATCTTTGTACATACCCCGTGAGCTGTCCCTTGATTACTGATTTCTCGGGAAGACGCAAAAGATTGTAGTTATCGTTGGACCCCGCCGGGCGGGTAAATCTGTGTTTCTTCGTCAAATCGCCGATGAACTTGGTCTTTCCGCCAACGAGCGGATATTTATCGATTTCAGTGAGATTCCCTGGATCGACTTTCTGTCGGCGGATCCAATGTACAGATGTTTGAAGAGAACCTTGCGGCGGTACTTCGGGGAAAAGTCCTTGTCTATCGCCTGTATCCGCTCTCGTTCTCCGAGTATCTGCGCTTTATGGATCTTTCATTTCCTGACGTACTCACTTCCGGCGAGGTGGCGGAAAGAACCAGAGCGCTGCGGGATTTTTTGCGATGGGGTGGATTTCCTGAGGTCGTCCTTGCCGATTCCGAAGATCTGAAACAATCGCTTCTTGATTCCTATTACGAAAATAGCCGACGAATGTCGGGTATTTTTGTTATTTTGTGTGCCGCGAAGCGGCATGCGAAACTATGTAGAAATCATGTTGTTTCGCGATGTCGTGGAACGATGGAATGTACAGAACATCGCGGTGCTCCAACGGCTGAAGGCAAAGGTGCTCCAGAGTTTTACCAAGGATATCTCCGTGCATCGGTGGTACAACGATTTCCGCAGCCAGGGAATGAAAACGGGAAAAGATACCCTCTATGAGTACCTTAGGTACCTGGAAGAGGCGTTGTTTGTGTTTACCGTTCACAACGAGGTTGCCCCATCCGGTTCCCGAAAGGTCTATCTGGTGGACAATGGTCTCTACCAGGGCGCCAGGGATCGTCCCGATACGGGCAAGCTTCTGGAAAACCAGGTGTCTGTGGACACCCTCAGGTCAGGAAACCGGAAACCCGGCTACTACCGCGCTGCCGCCGGCGAGATAGATTTTGTGACCGCCACTCACCTTATCCAGGTCTGTACTGAGTTGTCGGCGGATAACCATCACCGGGAATTCGGACCTCTTCAGGCGTCGGAGGTACGGGAACGGTTTACCCGCAGACAGTGTGGAATAGTCACTCTCGAGTCCTACCCGGGGATTCAACCGGTGGGCTGACAGAAACCTGCCGAAAAAAATGATATGCCGGCGCCTCACGTGACAACACCCTCGCTTTTGTGGAAAATCACGTTACGGCGTACGTGAACACCCTCTTCAACCGCAACTTTCTGGAATCGGTCGGATCCGTTTGAGAAAAACTGCATTACGGCTATTAGCGGAAAACAATGGACGCGCATAAAGCAGATCACGTGGTACAGATACCTTCGTTTTACGATATCGTGCCGTTCGTCAGTCTACATGGTCTACTCTTCGTTGGGCCTTTTCGGCAGCCCAAGTAGACGCCGTATCCGGCGAAAGTGCTGCCAATGACGGGTAACCGCCTCTTCAACAGATCGCGATTCAAGGACATTCACAATATCTGCGTGATCATCGGCAACCGACTTAATACTCTCCATGTTTTCATAGGTCTGGATTATCACGTTTTTCATGAACGCCTGTAACGTATGGTACACATCGTGGAAGAGTAGATTCTCACCTCCTTCGATGATCGCTTGGTGAAATCGATAATCAGCTTCCGCCATCCGCACCCGGTCATCTGCTGCGGCAGCTTCGTACATATGTGCGACGGTATCTCGTAATCGGTGTAATGTCTCTATTCCTGCAGGATCCTGGCGTTGCAGGCGCCCGGCAACCCGCCGGAACGAGATCGACTCGATCGCTTCACGGAGTTCATATACATCGCGGATATCGTCGTCGCCGAGAAGAAGGGCCCATGTTATCGCCTCAAGAGAAATATTTGCACGTTCCTGCACAAATGTTCCTTTGGCCGCTTTGGAGTCCACCACTCCCAAGTGCTGGAAGACCTTGATCGCTTCGCGGATCGAAGATCGGCCGACCCCGAAAAGTGAAGCGAGCTCCTGCTCCGTTGGTAGACGATCGCCCGGTCGGTAGTGCCCTGAGGCAATCAGGTCTTTGATACGTGCCATAACCTGGGTAACGACAGTATTTTTCGAGATCGGCGCTTGTGAATACGGATTATTGTCAGTACTGGAATCCACAACTCCTCCGTTAAAGACTATATTACTATAGCTTCGGCTCGTATACTACTTATGAACATCGGTTAAACTGATGTATCAATTGACAGAAGTATCTCGAACCGGGCGGTCTTGAAGTGTACGAGTTTTTTATATATGGATCCTCGATACGGACACTTCGCCCATTCAACGCAGGTTACATTAGCATGTTGGCACTGATCTGAGACTACGTCGTGTCAGATCCGGATTGACGTGGCTCATCGTGTGTGCCTGTAAACACAACGGAAACCGGTGTGGGCACGAACACGGACCGGCCAGTGTCGCATAGCGTTCCGATGGCTCGATCGACAGAAAACACGGTGAGAAGGTCCGAATTCTGATTAGCTACGACAAGAAGCGATCCAGACGGGTCGAGGGCAAAACTCCGCGGACATTGGCCGCCGCTCGCGGTGTGGCCGACGAGAGACAGTTTGCCCGAGAGTTGGTCGACACGGAAAACGACGATAGAATCGTGTCCACGATTCGATCCATAGACGAACCGACCGTCCGGAGATAGCGCGATGTGTGCGCCGGAGGATGACCCTCGGTATCCCTCGGGCAGTGTTGAGACGCGGTCGATCCGCGTAAGCTGCCCCGAATCCGCATCGTACCGAAACGAGACGATTGTGGAGTCGAGTTCATTAATCAAATAAGCGTATGTACCGGCGGGGGAAAACACGAGATGCCGCGGACCGGCGCCGGAGACGGTCTTTACGGCGCGATCAGCGCGATTAAGTAGCATGCCTGTCGCCGCATCAAACTCATATGCGACCACCGTATCCGTACCAAGGTCGGGGACAAAGATAAACCGGTTGTCGGGGCTGACGGCAACGGCATGCGCGTGCGGTCCCTCCTGGCGAAACATGTTTGTCCCCGACCCGAAATGTTGCCGAAAAGCGGCGATGGGACCCAACTCGCCGGTCGCGGAGACAGGGTGAACACAGATGCTCCCGCTCATATAATTTGCGGTAAACAGAAAGTTCCCGGTGGTATCGAGGGTAACAAAACATGGGTCCGCGCCGTCGGTAGGGCGACTGTTGATAAGCCGGGCCGGTTGCTCCGGATCTCCCAGCTCCGCTCCCATCGCGAAGGAACTGACGGTACCGCCGATCGAGTTATTCTCGTCTTTGAGTTCGTTGACGCAGAACAGTAATCTCGAATCCGACGAACAGGTCAAGTAGGACGGGTTGCGTACTTCCGGGACGATCCCCGTAGCAGAGATCGTGTTGTTACTGCGGTCAACCGCGAACGCGTAAATACCACGACCGCGTCCCTGAAAAACATTGCCGGTACCGAAGCGTATCGGCTCCGTGTACGTGCCGACAAGAAACCGCTGTATCTCTCGTTTCATTCTGTCGCCACTCCTCGGTCTCCTTAGCTGTTCTCTTCACCGTTCGGTTCGATTACGACCTTCATCGCGCCGTCCCTACGGGAGACAAACGTATCCAATGCGGTCTCAAATTGCTCCAATGGAAAATTGTGCGTCACCAGGTCATCCAGAAACAGCCGCCCGCTCCCGCAGAGAGTTATAATCCGTTCCGTGATATGTGGGTTTGCCTTGGAACCGAAGATCGCGATCTCGTTTGCGACGATATCGGCGAACGGCAACGCCTCGTTCACGTCTTTAGGTGGAACACCGATCAACCCGATCCTGCCGCCGCGCTGCACCATTCTTACCGCCTGGTTGAACGTACCCGCCGCACCGGAGCACTCGAACGCCTCGGCTACTCCGAGGTCGCCGGTCAACTCGCGGACCGCCCGTACGGGCTCGGTCGATTCAAAATCGATCAGATCGTCCGCCGCCGACGCAGCGATCTCCAGTCGCGGATTACGACCGACGGCGATCACCCTCGCTGATCCGAGTGTTCGTGCCAATCGCATCGCGATCAACCCGATCGGCCCCGGTCCGATCACGACCACGGTGCCGCCAACCGTAATACCGGTGAGCTCCATCGCGTGAGCGACAATCCCGGCGGTATCCATCAGAGCACCGGTACGGAACGAGATCGAGTCGGGTAGATGGTTGATCGCTTTGACCGAATAAGCGTTGTATTGCGCGTACGCCCCCTGGTTGGTAAAACCGTAATGGCGATGCCCGGTTTCCGGTTTCATGTAATTCTTACATAGATTGTAACGTCCCTCGAGGCATCTGGAACAGAATCCGCACCCCTTATGTGCCTCTCCGGCTACGCGATCCCTTACATTGAAGTTGGTAACATCAGGTCCCAGGGCGACGACTTCACCGGACCACTCGTGGCCCGGAATGAACGGGTAGGCCGGCGGCCAGAAACCGGCGAGACCGCCTCGTATGATTTCCGGATCACTTCCGCAGATCGTAATTGCGCGAATACGGCACAGCACCTCCCCGGGGGCAGGCTTCGGGACTGGTACGGTTCGTATCTCAAGCTTTCCCGGCGCAGTGAGCACCAGGGCGTCCATTCGGGAAGGTATACTTGCGTCCATTATGCTTTAGGTATGTCCCAGTTAAAGTACTTGAAATAGGGGGCTGCAGCCTTCTCGTGGAACTCTTTTTGTGCCTCCGGTGGCCAATCGTAGATGCCTTTGCCCGTCTTCATGCCCAATTCGCCTTTGTTGAAGTGATCGGTAATAAGATCCGGAGTAGTTGTTGTTCTGCTGAGATCGGGCAACAAGTAGTCTTGTATGCTCTTGACCATATCCAACCCCGCGGCGTCCTGGTGTTGAAAGAGCCCGACTACCGAATACCGGGGAGCAAAGCTGTACATGAGCGCCTTGTCCACATCAGCGGCGGAGGCGATTCCCTGGTCCACCATGTAGGCGGCTTCGCGGACTAACGCGTGCTGAAGGCGGTTAGCTACAAACCCGGGAACGCTCTTGTTTGCGATAATGGGTTTGCGCCCGCAGGACTCCAGAATATCGTAAACCGTTTTGGCGGCGACATCCGACGTGTGTGCGCTCTTTACGATCTCCACAAACAGGATCAGATGGGGCGGAAAGAAGGGGTGAGCCACCATCATCTTGTCCTTGTGTTTGGTAAATCCCTTGGCCAGGTCATCGGCGGATTTTGCCGATGTGGTAGATATCACCGCCTTAAAATTGGTGCAGTGGGCTTCTATCTCCTTGTATACACTGTACTTTAAATCAAGATCTTCAGGAACGCATTCGATAATGAAGTCCGCATCAGCGATATCCTTGTAGTCTTGCGTGGTATGGAGGTATGTGGCACACCGTTTGATCTCATCATTGGTTACAAGCTTCTTTTCTTGGAGAATGTCAAAAAATTTCTCGTACTGCTTGATGCCTTTGGCTTCTTCTTCATCGTTTATCGCGTACATCGTCGTCTTATACCCGTTGCCGGTAAACAGAGCCGCCTCGCTCGAACCGATCATTCCCGTCCCGACGATCGCGACGTGATCTATTCCTTTCAATTTCATCCTTGTCCTCTCCTTAGACTGAAAATCACCAGCGATTGGTGCATTATCGATTATCTATAATAATACTTGTGTGTCCGGGTAAGTCAATCTCTTTACATTTTTCGATTTGGCTACCGCGTTTGTTCTTCCTGCCGACAAGCTTGTGCCATTCACAACGTCCGCTCCGGGGTTGAGTAAACGACTGGCGTGGTAGGTCCCCGGCGCCGTGTCCGACCGGGTCTTTTCCTTGATACGCGTGAAACGGACCCCAGCATGTTTGGCGGCGTGATTCATTACGCGGATATGCTCAGAGATAATACAAGATAGTTTTGACAGCCGAGTTGACTTGTCATACAATAGGATTGTGTTAATAACATATAATCGTTGCAAAGAGGTCTGTCCGTGAGCAAAGCGAGTTTCATGCCACCGAATGAAGCACCTGAAACGACGTTTTACCCGTTACTCCGTGGTCAGACTGCAATCGTTACCGGGGCCAGCAAAGGATTGGGGCGGGCCATCGCAATCGCGTTGGCAAAAAGTGGCGCCGATGTCGCGATCAATTACTACAGTGATGAGAAGGGCGCCCGCGAGACGCTGGCGGAAGTTGAAACCGCCGGGCGTAACGGCATTGTGATCGCCGGAGACGTCAGTAACGAGAATGCCGTACACGAGTTATTCGCCCAGACGATCGATACCTTTGGACGCCTCGATATCTGCGTTCCCAACTCCGGGATTCAAATTAGCGGACCATCGGCGGATATGGACGCGGCCGCGTGGAGGCGTGTGATCGACGTCAACCTGACCGGGCAGTTTCTCTGTGCGAAAGAAGCGATTCGGATCTTTCTCGAACAGGAGATCGACAGGTTGATTTCCACGGCGCGAGGAAAGATCGTCATGATGAGTTCGGTCCACGATCTGATTCCGTGGGAAGGGCATGCAAACTACGCGAGCGCGAAGGGCGGTATAATGCTTCTCATGAAGAGCCTGGCTCAGGAATATGCGGCACGGCGAATCCGTGTAAATGCCGTATCTCCCGGCGCAATTCGAACTCCCATGAACGTCGATAAAATACAATCTGAAGAGGTTTTTCGTAACACACTCTTGCGTCTTATTCCATATGGACGGATCGGTGAGCCCGAAGATGTCGGGCAGGCCGTAGTCTGGCTCGCATCGGATGCGTCGGATTACGTAACGGGGACAACGATCTATATCGACGGCGGCATGACGCTGTATCCTGGATTTATTGGAGGTGGTTGAAAGGATGGGTACTATGGAGACGATAAAGGCCGGTATTATCGGCACCGGAATGATCGGCCCGTTACATGCCGAAGCACTCAAGCGGATGTCCTTTGTTGAACCAGCGGTGATCGTGGGTAGCAGCGCCGAAAAGGGTAAGGCGGCGGCAGAAAGACTCGGTATCTCCAAAGGGATCGGCTCATGGGAAGAGCTGATAAAGATGTCCGATATACCAGTCGTTCATGTGTGCACCCCGAATCATTTACACTATCCGATCGTCAAAGCTGCGATCGCCGCAGGTAAACACGTGATATGCGAGAAACCGCTCGCCAATACGGCGTCGGAAGCGCGGGAATTGAGCGAGCTCGCGGATGAAGCGGGAGTCGTCAACGCGGTCCACTTCAATATCCGTTTCTATCCGTTAATGCGCTGGCTTCATAACTTCATCGCTTCCGGCGAACTCGGAGAGGTCCTGGACATAGAAGGCTCGTATCTACAGGACTGGCTATTCTACGATACCGATTACAATTGGCGTCTCGAACCGGATTACTCCGGGAGATCGCGTGCAATCGCCGACATCGGCTCTCACTGGATGGACCTTGTAGAATACGTTTCGGGGTGTTCAATCTCGGAAGTCAACGCCGACTTCAGAACGGTCCACAACATCAGGAAGAAACCGCGCACCGCCGTGGCAACCTATTCCAATATGACTTCAAACGCCACCGATTACGATGAAGTTCCGATCAACACGGAAGACTACGCCTCAGTCCTTCTTGGATTTGAGAACGGGGCCCGTGGAGTTTTAACGGTCAGCCAGGTCGCCGCAGGCCGCAAGAACCGCCTCTACTATGAAATTCACGGTACAAAAGCAACGGTCGCCTGGGAGTCGGAACGGCCCAACGAGGTGTGGATAGGGCGCAGAAACCGTCCGAACGAGCAAGTATTCAAGGATCCATCCCTTGCCGCGGGCGACAGCGCGCAATTGATGAACTGGCCGGGAGGGCACAACGAAGGGTTTCCGGATACAGCACTTCAACTGATGACGCAGGTGTACGACCACATCCGGAACGGCAAACCCGGAGCGATCCCGTATCCGACTTTTATTGACGGTCTCCGTGAAATGGAACTGTGTGAAACGATTCTCACCTCGAGTGAGTCAAGAACATGGACAACGGTAAACGGGAGGTAATGTATTATGAAATTAGGATTTGTAAGCGCGGTCGTTGCGGATCTCGATCTTAAGAGCACCCTCTCCCTCGCAGGAGAACTCGGCTATCAATGCGTCGAGCTACTATGTTGGCCAAAGGGCAAGGCGGAACGCCGTTATGCGGGGGTGACACACGTTGATGTGACCGATTTCGGTTCCCCACAAGTAAAAGAAGTACAGTCACTATTCTCTGAATACGGTGTGGATGCAAGTGCCCTTGGTTACTATCCCAACTATCTGGAAGGAACCGACAGCGAGATTCGGGTATACATAGACCACTTTAAAAAGGTTATTTCGGCGGCTGCGGCTCTCGGGCTCGATACGGCGAACACCTTTATCGGACGCGACCATTCCAGGGATCTGGAGTACAATTTCAGTCTGTTCGGTGAGATATGGCCGGAGATCATCAAGCACGCTGAAAAGGAAAAGGTCAGGATAGGTATCGAAAACTGCCCTATGTTCTTTACCGCCGACGAGTGGCCTGGCGGTAAGAACCTTGCCGGAACCCCAGCTGCGTGGCGCAGGATGTTCGAGATGATTCCGTCAGATTACTTCGGACTGAACTATGATCCCTCTCACCTGATCTGGCAGATGATGGATTATATCGCCCCGATTTATGAGTTCAAGGACAAAATCTTCCACGCCCATATAAAAGATGCCAAAGTCATGAAGGACAAATTGAACCAGGTCGGAATCATGGCCAATCCATTGGAGTATCACGAACCGAAACTTCCGGGGTTAGGTGACGTGGATTGGGGGGAATTCTTCTCCGCGCTGACGGACACCCGTTATAACGGTCCGGTGGTGGTTGAAGTTGAGGATCGCGCGTTCGAAGACTCACTGGAATCCCGAAAACAGTCATTAATCGTGAGTCGGAACCACGTAAAACAGTTTCTACCGATCTGATGAACCAAATGAAGAAAGACCCGTTAATCGAAGAATTCGACCTGAACAACCGCGTAGTCTTTATCACCGGTGGGGGAGGTGACATCTGTGGCACCCTCGGTCGGCGGCTTGCGACGGCCGGCGCGAGGATCGTCCTCGCTGATATCAATCTCGAATGTGCCCAACGTACCCGCGACGAGATCGTCGACGCCGGTTTTGAGGCGATAGCGGTCCACTGTGACGTCCTTGATCGAGTATCGATCGATACGGCCGCCAAGACGGTGATCGACCGTTGGGGAGGTATCGACGTTCTGATCAACGGCGCCGGCGGCAACCAGGATAGTGGGTCGGCGGACGTCGGTTTTGTAGATGAGTCGAACCTTGATGACGAGCGACAACGTACCTTTTTCGATCTCGAAGAGGCCGGGCTTCGGAGTGTAATCGACCTCAACCTTCTTGGTACCGTCCTGCCGGCACAGCATATCGGCCGACACATGGTAGAGCGGGCACGGGGCGCAATCATCAACATATCCTCAATGAATGCCCACACACCGCTCACACGTATTCCGGCGTACGCGGCGGCAAAGTCAGCGGTATCCAACTTTACCCAATGGCTTGCGGTACATCTGGCACACACCGGAGTCCGGGTCAATGCGATCGCTCCGGGTTTTGTCATGACTCAGCAGTTGCGGTTTCTCCACATCAGTCGGGAAACGGGGGAGTACACGGATCGAGCGAAGTCGGTGATAGCGCATACGCCGATGGGGCGCTACGCGGACCCTGACGAACTTGTCGCGGCGGTGCTTTTTCTTGCTACCGACGCGTCGTCATTTATCACCGGCACGGTTATTCCGATCGACGGAGGGTTTTCGTCATATTCGATTTAGGTTCCATGTGACGGAGGAAAAGAGAAGAGCGGTTGTTCCGGGGCGCGAAATGGGCGCCTTCAGTGTAACGGGAATCTACCATACCAACGAGGATTCGGTCCGGACGGGTTGTAACTACTGTCGGACGACTCTTCGTTGCTGGTGTGGGCCTGGAGGTTCTCCAGTCTCATACTACGGGGACGGGTGTCAATAAATCTTAAGGAAAAGGAGGCATGTTTTTTTTCGGAATTAGAGACTCGTACGAGTCGAAAAAAATCAAAAGGAGAGAGAAGATGAGACAAACAATTCGATTTTTTGTCGGTATTGCGATCGTTATGGCCGTGGTATTCACCGCACCAGTTATGTCCAGTGGTCAAGCAGAAGCGGCGGGGGATGCACTTCCTGTCGTTGGAATATCAACCGGGTCGTCCGGTACATCATGGCGCAATATCATGATCGATGCCCTTGAAGAAACGGGACTCAAACTGGTGAACGAAGGACGGATAGCGGACTATCGGATCGTAAATAATGTGACTAACGGTGACGCCACCGAGCAGGCGGGTATTCTCCGGAATTTCATCTCCGAAGGCGTTGATATCATTCTGGTAAACCCCAACTCACCCACTGCGCTCAATGGTGTTATCGAAGAAGCGCAAGACGAGGGAATTCTCGTCCTCGCGTTTGACGCAACTGTGACCGCACCGGGTGTGACTAATGTCACCCTCGACCATTACGCGTGGATGCGCAAGAACATGGAGTACATCGTATCCCAGGTGAATAGCGGCAACGCGATCCAGATTCAGGGTCTTGAAGGTCATCCGGCCAATAACGATCGCGTACGGGCCGTTGAGGATGTGCTGGCTGGCTACCCGGAGATCAACATGATCGCCGACACCTCCGGTGGGTGGGATCAGACCCTTGCGAAGGACGTCACAGCGCAGATCCTCGGGACTGGACAGGATGTCCATATTGCGATTACTCAGGACGGAATGGGTTTTGGTGTACTCTCAGCGTTCCTGGACGCCGGCAAGCTACCCAAGATCATGTTTGGTGATCCCGGCACCGCGTTCTTCCGCGAATGGCGCGACCTTCGCCAGGCTGGAGCGGATTTTATGGCCGTTGCGCAACCAAATCCTCCGGGAATCGGCGGTACCGGCTTCAAAATCGCGGTACGCCTCTACGAGGGACGTGAGTTCAGGAGCGGTGTTCTCGACGGGAACACCTATTTCTACAAGGTTGCAACGCTTATCACCGACGAAAACTTTGAGGAAGGATGGGAGCAACTGAAGGACAAGCCGGACGACTATCTCCTTTCCGAGGTTATGGCGGACGATGCGGTTGACGCACTGTTTAAGTAAGCACCAGTTGTATTAGAATCATGCGGGCGGGGGATCAAACCTCCGCCCGTTTTGCGGGAAGGGCGGGTCAATGAAAATTATTCAGGACGATATCGTTCTGCAGGCAACGGGAATTGCGAAATATTTCGGTGGCGTTACCGCGCTATCCGACGGGAATCTCGTTGCACGATCCGGACGGGTAACCGGGCTTCTCGGTGCCAATGGGTCCGGGAAAAGCACGATCTCCAAGATTATTTGCGGTGTATACCGCCAGAACGCGGGAACCGTCACATATTTGGGAGAAGAAGTCCGTTTCAAAGATCCCGACCATGCTCGGCGTGACGGGGTTTCGATGGTGTTTCAACACCTGAGTCTGATCCCTACTCTTACCGTGTGGCAGAACATCATTCTTAACCGCGAGTCGCGTCGCGGTCCGTTCCGCGATGACGTCGAGTCGAGACGGCGTGCCATGAAAGCTTTGTCACGGTTAGCGGACGACATCGACATCGACGCCCGAGTCTCGGACCTTGCTCCAGGAGACGCTCAGATAGTGGAGATCGCAAAAGCGACCGAATCGGTACCGCGAGTACTCATATTGGATGAGCCCACCGCGGCGTTAACCCAGGCGCAGGTTGATCGCCTGCTTATAGTAATCAGGGAATTCGCACGGGAAGGCACGGCGATCGTCTTTACGAGTCACAGACTCCGCGAAGTGTTTGATGTCTGCGACGGCATTATGATTTTTCGTAACGGTAAAAGCGTCGCGGATATCGATTTTTCGCACGACGGTAAGAACGAGCAGGAGGTGTTGCAACACATCGCCGGCAACCGGGAGGTCGCCACGCGTCAGACTAAAGGTATGAGTGCGGATGGCGACGATTGCTTCTCCGTCGTCCATCTGGCCGACGAAACCGGTTTCCTCAGGGATATATACCTTTCCGTCCGTCGCGGTGAGATTGTCGGCATCGGTGGCTTGGCCGGTCAAGGGCAAACCGAACTCATAATGGCGCTTGCGGGAGAGACCCGGATAATAGAAGGTCAAATTTTCATTGAAGGCGAAGCTCAACGGATACGTAGCCCTCTCGATGCGATTCGGCACGGCATTGTCCTGGTACCCGGCGATCGGCACGCCCATGGTCTTTTTCTCGACCACACCGTGTACGAGAATCTTGTGTTTCCACGGATCGCATCGGGTAAACATATGCGCATCCTTCCCCTGGGCCATCTCAGTAAAGAGGCGAACCACGCATACCAACTACTGGGAATCAAGGCAAGCTCGCTACACGCACCGACAACGACACTTTCCGGCGGGAACCAGCAGAAGATCGTTCTCGGCAAATGGATTGCTTTTGATATAAGGGTCTTGTTACTCTCGGATCTCACAAAGGGAGTCGACGTCGGCGCAAAACAGGACCTTTTTCGATTCGTTATACGTCGCGTTGAGGAGCACGGAACGGGTGTCGTACTCTATTCCACGGACAATGACGAATTGCTTCAGTATTGTGATCGCATCCTGATCATGCATGACGGGAAGATCGTCGACGAACTTTCCGGCGACAGAATGACCGAAGGAAATATAACCGCAGCCTCCTTCGGCGTAACCGACACGGGAGCCGTCAAATGAGCAACTACATCAATCGCCTTACACCCGTCGTTCGTGTATTCCTTGCCCGTTTGCTGATTCTGGCGCTGATGGTGTCGATTACAATGGTGTTACAGAACAACTTCTTTGCCTGGCGTTCGATGATGCGCACCGTCAATTCGCTGACACCGATACTTCTGTTAACATTAGGTCAGGCGATCGTGATTATCGGCGGCGGACTTGACCTGTCGATCGGAGCATCCTTGTCTCTCATAACGGTGGTACTGACGGAGGTGATGCAAGCCGACGTTCCGATCTCCGGTGTCTGGGCTCTCCTCATCGGACTTCTGGTGGCACTCGCGATGGGGCTTGTGAACGGTGTAGCCGTCGGTTACTTTCGGATCCCTACAGTAATCGTAACCTTTGCCACCTCGTATATATGGTTAGGGATCTCGCTCTTTCTTCAGCCCACGCCCGGGGGGGAATCGGTGCCGTGGTTCAGGATCTTCTATCGGATTCGTGAGATATCCGGCGCCCCGGCGTGGCTGGAATCGATGATCGTCGGAATTCCGCCCGCGGTTTTTCTGATCGCCGTGGCGGCGCTGTTTTGGAGTCTGGTATCCCGAACACCCTTCGGCACCCACTTGTACGCTGTTGGTACTGATATGGACCGCGCCTTCGAGTCGGGAATACGCCCGGAACTGGTCAAGATAGGTGCGTATCTGATCAGTTCTTTCTTTGTGTTTCTCGTCGCGGTATTTCTCGTAGCCCAGAACGGAACGGGTGACGCTCGTATGGGGGCTCCCCTCACCCTGCAATCGGTTGCCGCGGCGGTAGTTGGTGGAATCGTGTTGACAGGTGGTGTCGGCACCCTGAAATCGGCCTCTCTCGGTGCGATTATCCTGATGTTTGTTGGCCAGATCATATTCTTTGCCCGCGTTCCAAGTGCGTTTCAGACACTTGTAAGTGGAATGGTAATCATCGTTGCTCTGGCCTCGTCGGACATGCTGGGCCGAAAACGTGCAGAAACGGCGCGCATGGAGGCGATATGAGTCGGGCGTACAGCGATAGAGTCAAAGACTTTCTGAAAACGGTTCGCGGAAAGGTATTTATTGCTTTTTCCGTAATAGTGATTCTCTTCGTCATCGGCAGCTTTGTCGTCGACGGTTTCTTTTCTTTTCCTCAGTTTTTGATCACCGTACGCTTGGCGACATTCGTCGCACTGTTTGGATTGTCGCAGATGATCGTGATGTCCGCGGGAGGCGCGGGCTTGGACTTGTCGGTTGGATTTGCGGCAACGCTCACCGCCGTCATTACCGCCGCCGTTATGAATGGCTCAAACGCAGGTCTCGTGACATCGATTCTGATCGCGTTCGTCTTCGGCCTTGCCATCGGTGGAGCAAATGGAGTACTTGTCGCATATCTGAGTCTCCCCCCGCTTGTCGTAACGCTGGCAACAGCCAACGTCGTACAAGGGATCATCAATGTGTACACCGCCGGGGCAAACATAACCGGACGGCCCTCTCCGATTCTACGTGTCATCGCCGCTCAGACGACCCGAGGTATTCCGAACGTCGTGTTCCTTTTGGCGTTCGTTCTGATGATCGTATGGTTTGTTCAAAAGCGCACGCCTGTTGGACCGATACTCCTGGCAACGGGCGCCAACGAAGAGACCGCCCGGCTGAGTGGTGTCCACGTCAGACGTGTTAAAGCGCTGGCATATACCACAAGCGGCGTAATAGCCAGTCTGACCGGGTTGTTGCTCCTGGGGAATATGGGTATCGCCTTTAAGGACATGGGGTCCCAATATGTAATGCCGAGTATCGCTGCCGCAGTTGTGGGGGGCGTGGCCCTCAAAGGCGGGATCGCCAACTATCTCGGTGTCGTAGTGGGTGCGGTTCTCTTACAAACACTTACCAACCTCCTGATAGCCCTTGGGCTAGGTGACGCCGGGAAGTGGCTTGGTTTTGGTATCGTCTTGCTCGCGCTTCTCGTATTGTACGTGTCGGATCGCCGTACGCGATAGAACTTTCTTTCGACGCCGAAACGGCTCAAAGTGACCATAACTGACAAATAGAGTGCGACTTGACTCATCTCCAGCGCCGTTTGACTGCGGCCCCACGGGAAGATGCTGTGAACAGCGCCAATGTACCGTTCGGGATGTAAACGTACTCTTTGAGGAGATAATGCGACACAACAGCTGACCAAAAATGTTTTCGCTGAGACCAGGATTCGAGGTTGTAATTCCGGCTACGTAATCACCAGGGTTGGTGTTGTGGTAATCGATACGCCGCAGCTTCACACCCACGCAGTAAAAATGCGCGAGGATGCGGAGAAACACGGTGCGCACCTTTAAGCTCCTGGTCACGCCGGGACATACTACGGGAGAGGTGGCTGTCGACATTCCGGAAGTACTGGGTGTCATTGCCTCCGACACTGTCTTCAGCGGCTGCCAGACGTTGCTGTGTGTCTCCAGCATTCCTCAATGGATCGAGTCGCTGAAGCGATTGATGGGACTTGATGCGAATATCATTATTCGCGGGCACGGTGTGGTTTGAGATAAACAACAACGCGCCTTTCCTGTTTGTTAAACCATTTTACCTCTCTCGGTGTTATCAGCCAACTCGTGTACGAGTTCATCTGACTCAGAGAACCGCACTGTGTCTGCGGGAATACCGGCCAGCTTTGACACGATGTGTACGTCACGTACAGTACGGTTCAGAAGGCTCGCTATTGAACGCGAATATGGTTGTTGATGGAAATGCATTTACGCTTCGATTATCGATCAGGGCCAGCGCTTTAAATCAGATGAGCGGGCGGCGGGCGATCTCGGTATCTGAGTTGAACAGCAATC
>CAZCAE010000024.1:0-47917 GCA_964496635.1 uncultured Spirochaeta sp. | reverse complement strand
TCTCCCTGCTCGTTATTGTCACGGTATACAGCAAGGGTGACTCCCCGCTCCAGGGGTGTACCGGCAGAGTTTTCGTTTCAAGTCGCAGCCGGTCCGCCCGGTCCGTACCCTCGTGAGCGTGCCCGTCCGTGGCGGGGGCGCCGGTACAGACCCCCGACACTGAAGCAAGCTTTGCCCAGGGCATCGCCGCAGGGGCCCGACGCATTGCGGAACTGTCTGCAGCGGCACCACCCCACGTCGAAGAAACCTCCCCGCCGGGATCGTTCAGCATGTCCCCGGGACCTTCGTACAGGGTCACTTCAACCTCGACGGGCGGGCGACCCGGCGAAGGCGCCGCCCCGGCGCCGGAGGACGTATCAGCACCGGGCCACCGCCCGGCGGGTACAACATCCAGCCCCCCCAGCTCTACCTCCGCCACAAGACGGCCGCTCCTGTTGTCCTTTTCCAGAACCGGCCGCAGCCGGAGCTGTCTGATATGGATCGCCGGCTCCCGACGGATATAGACATTCCGGTGTATTCCCGCCATCCACCACTGGTCCTGATCTTCTATGAAGCTGGCGTCGGAGTACCGCACAACCATTACGAGCAGTTCGTGTTCTGTCGTTCCGTCACCGGCAGACACGATCTTGGAAATATTGAATTCGCTCTCCAGACGGGTGTCCTTGGTGATTCCCAGAAATTCTCCGTCCAGCCAGACAATGCCAACGCTTTCGACACCGCCGATGTGAAGGACGAATCTGTCGTCGCCGACGGGAGCGGCTCCGCCGGTATTACCAACCCCGCCGTTACCACCGACCCCGGGAACACGAAAAATCCGCCGATACAGTCCCGTCGGGTTTTCCCGGGGAGGCTCCGGCGGACTCTCCGGAAAGGGCATCTGTACATTGGTGTAGTGCGGTTTGTCCCATCCCTGCATGGTCCAGTTTCCCGGCACGGTAATGGACTCCCATTGTGGAGGGACTGTATCGGCTGCCGTCGCTTTCGGATCATTCGCCAGATAGCCTTCAACCCACTGAACCGCCGCATCGGGCGTCTCGAAGTACAGAAAATCCCATTGACCGTTCAGGTCCACCACCTTGCCACGGTCGAGAGGGTCTGTCGCCAGTGCAGCTTCAACCGAAGGATACGCTACCAGGGACGGTCGCATAGGAATTCGTCCAACACCGATAATTTCCGGCCGGGCCCACGGTCGAAGCTTCAGCAGATCGGTCATAGTACTCCGTCCTTTCCATCGGTCTGGTCGCCAGTCTCACATCAAAGTAACATATCCCGGTGCTTCAGAGCGATCGCGTCATCACCCGGTTCAGCCGCTCCACAAAACTGGCAGGGTCCTTCAACTGCACCCCTTCAACCAGCAGCGCCTGGTCCAACAGCAGGAAACTTGCATCGGCGAAGTGCTCGTCGTCGTCCATTGTCTTCATACTCTGGACGATGGCGTGATCGGGGTTTACCTCAAGAATCGGCTTAACCTCCGGCAGATCAAACTGCCCCATGGCCTTCATCATCTGCGCCATCTTCATTGTCGGGTCACTTTCGTCGACCACCATACAGCTTGGACTGTCGGCGAGGCGCACCGATGTGACCACGTCTTTCACCCGGTCTCCCAGAACCTTCTTCATTCGTTCCAGTACCGGCTTCAGTTCCTTGTCCTTGGACTTGTCCTTTTTCTCTTTCAGGTCGTCACCGGCGTCGGAGCGATTTACCGCCTTCAGGTCCGTTTCTTTGTACTGGCCTAACGTCGGAACGACCAGCTCATCTACGTCCTCCGCCATGATGAGAACTTCAATATCCTTCTTCCGATACGCCTCCAGGAGGGGAGAACGGCGGAGCGTCGCTTCGTTATCACCGGTAATGTAATAAATTGCTTTCTGATCCGGGAGCATACGTTCCTTGTACTCCGCAAGGCTGGTCCACCCGTCTGCTTTGGTACTCTTGAACCGGACCAGTTCCATGAGAGTTTCCCGATTGGTAAAGTCGGAATACAACCCTTCTTTCAGCGGGCGGTTGTACTGTTCGACAAACTCCGTCCAGCGTTCCGGTTCCTCCTGGGCGATCCGGGAAAACTCGTTCAGCAGTTTCTTTACAGAACTGTCCTTGATCTTGTGGAGTATGCGATTCTGCTGCAGTATCTCCCGACTTACGTTCAGGGGCAGATCTTCAGAATCGATGACACCTCGAACAAAACGAAGGTATGTGGGCATCAGCTCTTTTTCATCGTCAGTAATAAAGACGCGCTTTACGTACAGCTTGACTCCCGGACGGTAGTCAACCTGGTACATGTCAAAGGGAGCTTTTTTCGGTACGTAAAAGAGAGTGGTGTACTCCATGGTCCCTTCCGCCTGGGTATGGAGATAGAAGAGCGGGTCTTCAGTATCGTGACTGACGGTCCGGTAAAACTCGTTGTATTCCTCTTCGGTTATGTCCCCTTTGCTCCTCTTCCAGAGGGCGCCGGCGTCGTTGATCTGCTCTGTTGTCGGAGTCTTGCCCTTCTCCTTGCCTTTATCGTCGTAATCGGTCTTTGTAAAATGAAGCCAGATAGGAAAGGCAATGTGGTTGGAATACTTTTTGACCGTCTGTTCGATCTGCCAGCGGGAAGCGTACTCCGTTCCTTCGTCGTTCAATTGAAGAACCACCGTCGTGCCCGGTTCGTCCCGTTTGTCTTCCGCAATTTCGAATTCTCCGTGACCGTCGCTGACCCATTTCCAGGCAGTCTCTTCGCCGGCCTTCCGGGTTACAACGGTCACCGTATCGGCAACCATGAATACCGAGTAGAAGCCCACACCGAATTGCCCGATAAGATTACTGTCTTTCCGTGCGTCCCCTGTGAGCTGTCCCAGAAACGTTTTTGTGCCGCTCTTGGCAATGGTTCCCAGACTTTCCACCAGGTCGGTATCGTTCATACCGATACCGTTATCCGTGACGGTAAGAGTCTTTCCGTCATCGCTATCTGTAAACTCAATGTCGATGCGGGGTTCAAACTTCATGGATTTGAAGTTGTCATCCGTCAGTGTCAGATATTTCAGCTTGTCCAAAGCGTCACTGGAGTTTGAAATGAGCTCCCGCAGGAAAATCTCTTTGTGGGAATAAAGAGAATGTATGATGAGGTGCAGGAGTTGGTTGACCTCGGTCTGAAACTGGTGTGTTGCCATGTTGATACTCCTTGTAGTCTGCGTAGCTCCGCGAAACTAATCTGAAAAGTGTGATTATCCGGAAATATACCGATATCTGCCGTGTGGGGCAAATCAGAAATGGAAGCGCAGGATGATGCTGTTGCGATCAACATCGTAACGTTCCCGCTTTTCTTTGGGCAGATCCTTTACAGTGATTCGGTGATACCCGATGCTTTCAAACCAGTCTCCCGTTTGGGTGGTCAGGACAAAAACTGCCGGTATACCTTCCTCCCGGGCCCGTTCCATCAGATACAGGACAATTCTCCGACCGATCCCCAGCTCTTCGTACAGAGGATCTACGGCGATAGCGGCGATCTCGGCCTCCCCATTGCTGTACCGGTGCAGTGCCCCGCAACCGTGAATGCGGCCATCGGTCTCATGAACAACGTAGTCTGTAAAGCTGGCGGCGATATCGTCGGGAGTCCGGCGTATCAGTACACCCTGTTGCGCCAGCGGTTGAAGCAGGCGATGTACCTTGGATACATCTTCCAGACGCATCGGTCGGATACTCTGGTAGACGTTGGCGTAGACCATGGTACCAACTCCGAGGTTACTGAAAACCTCTACCAGAACGACTCCTTCCTGGCGCCCGCCGATGATGTGTACCCGGTCAACCCCGTTACCGGCCGCCAGATGGGCCAGACGCAAGAGCTCAATATTATCCCGGGTACCATTGTAATATCCACTGGCAAGACGGATAGGGGCAGAGCGCTCATCACCGTCGATGCCGTCAACCCACTTCTCCGGAGGATAGCCATTCTTTTCGAGAAGCCGCCCGGCTTCCTCAACTGTCAGCCGGCTTATCCGCCCCGATTCGGTAGCTTCAATCTCATCCGGGACAAGCAGATCTTCGGTTGTCAGTCCCATCCTGTTGCTGATAAAAAAAAGTTTGTCCGCCTTGATGCTTACGGCGATTCTATACGCCAGTTCCCGGGATGAGATATTGTAGGGTTTTCCACTGACACTCCATCCGATACAGGGAAAGATCGGTATCAGCCGCTCCTTCAGAGTGCTTTCCAGAAGTTCCAGCTGCACCCGTTCCACTACCCCGGTATGTTCGTAATCCACCCCGTCAACCACGCCGAGCCCGCGGGCACGGACCCAGTTGCCCACTACTGCGTTCGTGTGGTGGGCGCTGAGAATGGTCATGAACCGGTTGCTCACGTCAAAGGCGGCCATCTTGATGAAGGGAATCGCCTCTTTCGAAGCAATGCGAACACCCTGTTCTCTCTTCCAGGGTACGTCATACCGGGTCAGAACTTCATCTATCCGTTGCCGCGCACCCGGTACCAGAATTATTCGTATACCCGACTGGTGCAGAAGGACTACGTCCTGGACAAGGGCGTTCAAGCCGTCGTCATCAACCGCACCGTAATCTACGTGAATAACGAAAGTCTTTTCACGGAAGCGATGGGCGTACGAAAAAACCTGCCGAATCAAGTCTACCTGTGCAAAGATATCGCTGCTGTTCATTGTTCAGAATCGTCCACCAAGGCCGATACCCAGCTGAAGCCATGAGTAAAGATCGCCTTCCCGGACTACACCGAGAAGTGCCGTTTGGAGCGAGAGTCGTCCGTGCGTACCCACTCCAAATCCAAACTCCACGGCACCATTGAAAGCCGGGTCAATCCGTTGATAATCGTCCTGGTACAATTTGATCTCGTCCAGTTCAGCTTTTTCCCCAACCCGATAGAGCATTACACCACTGCCAACCCGAGCGACGAAGTCTACACCCGATACGGGTCCAACGGTCAGACCGAGAATGCCCATGACGGTCGTCCCGCCGACGTTGACGGCAATATCGGGCTCGCCGGACGAATTATCACCGTCGGACGTGCCGCTGTACCACAGATGTTCCGCCTCGAATCCGATTACGGCGCCTCGAAACGGTATGTGACCGAAGAGAACCGTCGCCGCGGTGCTCACAGCGCCTTCGGCGTCCAGATGATTAAAACCTTCCAGCGGGATAAGACCGGTACCTCGCAATGTAAAGATCCCTCTCCAGCGCTGATTGGGATTGGTCAGTCTCATGAACCCGGGAACGGGCGGCGCAGACCGACTCATGTTGAAGGTTATTTCGTAGAAATCGTCATTCCCAAGCTGCACCGGTCTGCGGCCGACAACCTGAGAAAACCCGTCATCCCGCCGTCTGATTTCAATATTGTAACTGCCGGCAGGAAGGTCTATCTCCGTGACGTTCGCACCGACAAATACACCGTCGGCATAAACATAGAAATTATGAGGATACCCGGTATTGGAAAATCTCAGGCGGCCGAAGCCCGGAAAGAGCCCTTCCACCGCCGAAGCAATCTCGTCGGCAAAGGCATCAGCATCGGCAAACAGTGTCGAACCGGGCACAAGCTGTTTGTCTCCAGACCGGAGAAAGGCACCTTCCCGAAAAACGTCGTAATCCCCCCGAAGAGAACCATCCAGTCGGGAGGCGAAACCGATAAAAACCACCGCATCATATTCGGCAAAATCCCGTCGGGATATCGTCGCTTCCGGATCGACTCCGGTGAAACTGCGTGAAAGGCGATACCTGCGCTGCGCCGAAAACCGCGCTTCAACGGTGACCAAAACGGACCGGTAAACCTCCTCTTCGTTGACGGAAAGCCCGGCAGTCCTCTCGGGGAACACCAGATGGAGGGAGGGTTGCACATGTTCATCCTGCGCCGACAGTGGTGCGAGGGAAACCAGCATCAAGAGCCCGAAGAGGACGACAGTTTTCGCAACAATAGAAAGCCCGAAATTCTTTGTCATCGTATAATAAATGTACCACAGCTCGGAAGTATTTGCACCGGGGAGAACCGTTTTATACAATTGAGAAAGATTCATGGTGAAAGAGATAAAAGCCGGTGTCATTTACCCTCTCCTCGTGGCTACAATTCTCATCTCCGCGATCGTTTTCGTTATCTTTGCCGTAAACAGATCGTCGACACCTGATATACAGTCCGTTCGGCAACAGATTGAGCACCTGCAAGTATTGACCACAAGTCAGTACGAATACCGGGATGTAATATTTTTTGATGAACAGGCCCGCCTCCTGGGAATTCCTGCCGGGAGCAAAGAAATGCTCTTTGCAATACGAATAGAGGTGATTGCGGGGTTCGATTTTTCCCGCTCCGTTTCGGTAGAACGAGGCAATGATAACCGTGAAGTCTTCGTGACTCTACCTGCGCCGGAAGTCGTCCGCGTGGTTGCCCGAGAGGACAGTATCGACCAGTACTTTGTCCGTCCTGGCTTTCGCGGAATCGACTGGCTTGATGTAAGTGACCTCATCGGGCAGGCGAAGGAACGAAACAGGCAAGACGCGGTGGATCGGGGAATACTGGATCGCGCCCGTTCTCACGGCGACTTTGTGATCCGTAGTCTCCTTAAAGCGGCGGGCTTCGAATCGATCCATATCCGCTTCCAAACGACCTTGGAAGAGGGGTTGCGGGGATGAACCGGAAGAATGACAATCAACGTGCCCGCCGCCCGATTCTCCCGGTCCTCTCCATTGTTCTGGTGGTGTTTGCGATAACGGCACTCTTCATCGTCTTCACTCGCTTCGACGTGACCGGGATCGTATACAACAGAGTTCAGCGGGGAGGTTCTCAAAGTACTCTGACGGCAATTCGGGATATTTCACGCCTCGAAACGGTGGCTTACGTCCGTCGGACGGTATTTCCCCATGACTACCTTCTGCCTGATCTCCAGCTGGCAGACCTCGTCCGGATCGTTTCTCTCGGCGGTGGTAATCCGGCAGAGGCGCTCTCTCCCCGGGAGTATCTTCACTACCGGGCGGCCAATCTTGCTTCGCGCCTTGGCCTTGCCACCCGTCGTGACCAGAACGGGTATGTCGTGATTACGGCGGTATACCGTTTCGGCTACGAGACGGGCCCATTGACGGATTATCTTGAGCTTGCTGATCGGGAGAATCTTTTTTCAGACCTTCCGCCGGGAGAACTTCTTTCTATCGACATCGAAGACCTTCGCCGGGAAGATTATCCCTACGGTCCAGTCACTCTCGATGCAGACGGCTGGAAACGGGTCAGCGCCTTCATTGTAGAGGAGGAATTACCCGTCTCAGTCCGGGAGGATCTTGCACTGCAAAGCCGAGATCAGGCATTACTGATTTTACGCAGACTGATACCGATGACCGACCCGGACAGGGAAGGACCGTAGCAATGTAAAAATGATTAAAGCTTTTGGGTCGGGGCGTTGTCTTTTCCGAGTGAAGGTGATATTTTCTATATATAACTTTTTAGATGACTGGAGAACATCATGACAGAGCATTTGACGAAGCAGACCTTCCTGGACAAGGTCTTTAACTACGAAGAGAACAAAGAGTGGAAATATGAGGGTGATAAGCCGGCTATTATTGACTTTTATGCCGACTGGTGCGGACCCTGTAAGATGGTAGCGCCAATTCTGGAGGAACTCTCCGACGAGTACGCCGATAAGGTGAATATTTATAAAATTGATACCGATGCGGAACAGGAACTGGCTTCTGTCTTCGGTATCCAGAGTATTCCTTCCATGCTCTTCATCCCTGTTGATGACAAGCCCCAGATGGCCGTCGGAGCGCTGCCGAAAGACTCTATCGAGCAGGCAATGCAGGAAGTGCTGAAGGTGGCTGCGAAGTAGACTCTGCAAACCGGTTAAAACAGCCTTCTCCAAGGGAAGGCTGTTTTATTTCGCTGTTTCCCGAGAATGCTGAATAATGATCATCGGGAGCCGGCAAAGGCAAAGTTGATACCGGTCATTATGCGGGACGCGCTGTTAATCCAGTCGTTCCCGCCGATAAGCAAATCCTGCTGATATTCTACAAACCAACTCATTATAGGATGAACTTTCACCCGCATGGCTCCCTTCACGTAGGGTCCCATATAAAAACGGAAATCGTCGGAACCCGTTTCATCGGTATTGATGTTGAACACCGGCGTCAATCCTGTGCCGAAGAGGAAGGTCACCCGCTCCTGCGGGAAGGTGAAGTTCAGACCGATATTTGCCGGTAACACGAAACGCGGTTTCACGTCACCGTCGTCATTTTCTTTGGTCGTGATATTGAAGTCTCCACCGATATTCAATTCCAGCCCGTCCTGCAGTTCATGATGGTACGTTGCCGACAATACCGTCAGATACGTCGTTTCATACCGGAAAAAGTTCACACCGATTCCAGCGGAAAATGAGTTATCGGCAACCAGGTGGGTAGCCGCAATTGTCGTCAACATAACGGCCACGGCTATCGCTGTTCGTAGGCGTTTCATGTTTTACCCTCCACTGCTATTGTCGACAGTATATTACAGCCCGTTAACAATCTCATTGACGGCCCGGGAACCCTTTGGGTACCATGCCGTTCATGAAGAAATACCCCTTTCGCGAAATTGAACTCAAGTGGCAGTGCTACTGGAAGGAAATGGAAACCTTCAAAGCAAAGGAAGACCCGTCGGTTCCCAGAGAACGTCGACGTTACGTGCTGGACATGTTTCCTTATCCCTCCGCCGCGGGCCTCCACGTCGGGCATCCGGAAGGCTACACGGCAACGGATATCTACTGCCGGTATCTGCGCATGAAGGGGTACAATGTCCTGCATCCTATGGGTTTCGACAGCTTTGGTCTCCCCGCGGAGAACTACGCGGTTCAGACGGGTACCCATCCAAAAACCACCACAGAGGCCAACATTGGCCGCTTTCGGGAGCAGATACAGAGCCTGGGATTCAGTTACGACTGGAGCCGCGAGGTAAGCACTCATCGCCAGGATTACTACAAGTGGACTCAGTGGATCTTCCTGAAGCTGTGGGAGCAGGGACTTGCCTACGTCGCGGAAATTCCTATGTGGTACTGCGAGGACCTGGGTACAGTTCTTGCCAACGAAGAAGTGTTGGCCACGCCGGAAGGACCCCGGAGCGAACGGGGCAACTATCCGGTTGAGCGACGCCCCCTGCGACAGTGGATGCTCCGGATAACCGAATACGCCGACCGACTGCTCGATGGTCTTGAGCAACTTGACTGGCCCGAATCGATCAAGGCGATGCAGCGAAACTGGATTGGACGGTCCGAAGGAGCAAACGTCACGTTTCCTCTTGCCAATCCGGAAAAGGTGGTCGCGGCGGGAATTGCTGAAAAGGATTGCAACATCGAAGTGTATACCACCCGTCCGGATACTCTCTTTGGAGCAACCTATATGGTCATGGCTCCGGAACACGGTCTTGTCCCTGCTCTCACAACTCCGGAACAGGCGACGGCGGTGCAAGCCTATGTGGACGCCACACGTCTGAAGAGCGATCTGGAGCGAACTGAGCTTACCAAAGAAAAGACCGGAGTCTTTACCGGCTCCTACGCAATCAACCCGGTAAACGGCAAGGAAGTGCCGATCTGGATATCCGACTATATCCTTGCCAGTTACGGAACCGGAGCCATCATGGCGGTGCCGGGCCACGATGAACGGGACTGGGAGTTTGCCGTCAAATTTGATCTTCCGATCCTCAAAGTGGTCGCCCAAAGCCTCGACGAAGACCCGGCGGAACCGCTCACGCAGGCGACGCCGGAATACGGGTACTCCGTAAACAGCGGACAGTTCAGCGGCATGGCTACAGAAGAGGCAAAGTCCTCTATCATCGACTGGCTGGAGGAACGGGGAGATGGAAAGCGGGCAATCAACTACAAGCTTCGGGACTGGATTTTCAGCCGGCAGCGGTACTGGGGAGAACCGATACCCCTGGTTGAATGTGACGGGACTTATTACCCGGTACCCTACGATCAGCTGCCGGTAACCCTTCCGGAGGTTGAAAGCTACAAACCCACAGGTACCGGAGAAAGCCCCCTTGCGGTCGTGACTGAATGGGTAGAGTGCCCCTGCCCCGACGGCAGCGGCCGCACCGGGCGACGGGAGACCAACACGATGCCCCAGTGGGCAGGCAGCTGCTGGTACTACCTCCGCTATCTTGATCCCAACAACGACACGGCCCTCGCCGACAAAGAGAAGATCGATTACTGGATGCCGGTAGACCTCTACGTTGGTGGAGCAGAACACGCGGTTCTTCACCTTCTGTACGCCCGGTTCTGGCACAAGGTGCTCTACGATATTGGCGTGGTAAACACCGACGAGCCGTTCAGGCGGCTGGTCAACCAGGGAATGATTCTCGGCGAGAACGGTGTAAAGATGTCCAAGAGCCTGGGGAATGTCATCAATCCCGACGACATCGTCCGTGAATTCGGCGCCGACAGTATGCGAGTCTACGAAATGTTTATGGGTCCGCTGCAACAGGAAAAGCCGTGGTCAACTCAGGGACTGACCGGGGTATATCGCTTTCTCGACAGAGTATGGAGGCTGACGGAACGTCCCGTTTCAGAGGATGAACCGGATATGGAGCTCCTGAAAACCCTGCACAAGACTATCAGGAAAGTCGGCGACGATACGGGAAAGCTTGCTTTCAATACAGCTGTCAGCCAGATGATGATCCTGACAAATGAGCTGTACAAGCGGAACAATCTACCCCGTACAATCTGGGAACCCTTTATCTGCCTCCTCTCACCTTATGCGCCACATCTGGCGGAAGAGCTCTGGGAGATGGTTGGAAACACAGCACCGGTATCACTGGCGGGATGGCCTGACTACGATAACGCCCTGACAGTGGACGAGGAAGTGGTAATTGTCGTACAGATAAACGGGAAAATTCGGGAGCGGTTCCGCGCCGCGGCCGGTACAGACACGAAGGCCCTGCAGAAGACGGCGCTGGAACTGGATCGCATCCGGTCACTCATGGACGGGAAAACCGTAGTCAAGGTGATCGCAGTCCCCGATAAACTCGTCAACATTGTCATTCGGTAATCGGGACTATTCCGACCGAAAAACGTGATACCTGCCGTGACCCTCATTGGTACGGGTGAGGGTCATCCTTTCTGCGGGACGCCAGAACTTTCTCGTCTCTCCGGGAGCGACCGGTACCGACCAGACCAGGTACTCTCCGGCAACCACGGCTTCAATACGAGGGAACCTCTGGTCATCGGTAAACCAGACGTTGCCGGCGGCCGTAGAATCGCAGCTATCCTTGTGAGTTCGCACCTCCAGTACAGTCCGTGAGAGGGGCCGAATGTGATAGTGTCTGAAAGCGAGACTCCGTAACCCCTCTTCAAGCCGGTGGACGTCAATTTCCGCAACACCTTTTCTATATTCACTATCTATAATGTGTTGCATCCGTTCCAGATTGAGACGATCCGGCGAAAGACCGTCCCGGGCAACCCTCAGCACCGTTTCGCTCAGACAACCGCGATCCAGAATGAGAACACACCGTCGGTCCGGAGGATAGCCCCACCCTCCGTAACCGCGCAGGGGTATACCGACGGGCATCAGAACCGGAACGGCCGATACCACAAAAGCGTCGGCTCCTCGTTCGTGAATGCTGACGGTCAACGAGGAATCCCCCCGGGGGTTGGCATTGGACAAGACTTTTTGCTTCACCTCCCGACCGTCCCACCACTGTACGCGCCACTCCAAGAAGGCGGGATAGGAACGATCTGCATGGTCGACGTAGTCCGACAGGGAAGGCAGAATTACCTCTATCGTTCGAATACTCCCTTCTGTTTCCGGAATGAGAACGCCATGACATCCCGAAACAAACAGGACAAGCGTCCACAGAGACCAGACAGACGGCGTATAGTTTCGTTTCATACCCTTATACACACCGGTTTGGACACGTTGCTTCACGAGTAGTGCTTCGAGTGAGTGACAGAGAGCAGTCGGGTACTTTAGTATACATACATGTCAGATTTGGACGAATTCACAGCCAACCTCGAAGAAGCGATTTCCGCCCGGGGGGAGTACGTTCAAACCCAGGTTCTGCCCCAGCTGAAAGACCAGTTCCGGGGAATGCGATCCAGCTTTGAGGCGATTCACAACACGCTCAAGAAAAAGGGACTTATCAAGGAAGACCCCTACCGATACGAAGAACGTGTTGCAGAGCTGGATGTGCCGTCCGACGCACCGTATCTCGACAGCGAGCGAGACAAGGAACTCAGTATACG
This sequence comes from uncultured Spirochaeta sp., assembly GCA_964496635.1. Taxonomy (GTDB): domain Bacteria; phylum Spirochaetota; class Spirochaetia; order DSM-27196; family Alkalispirochaetaceae; genus Alkalispirochaeta. Next base: position 35,738 of record CAZCAE010000024.1, on the reverse strand, counting down.
CCTCAATCAGTATCAGATTCGCCTTGAGTTTCTCACCGACTATTTCGACTTCTCCGCAGAGAACCTGTCCCTCAAAAAACTTAAGGAACTGGTCAAGTTCGTAAAGTACATAAACTGGCGGAATCTGTCTGAGACGGCTACCCAGCCTACCACCCGGGGCCTGGCGGAGCAGGTTATCAAGGTGAAAAAGGGTACCGAACAGCTTTCCATCAATATCGTAAAGGATGCCCAGGAACAACTGAACCGGATCAGCGGCAACCTGCAAAAACTGATCAAGGAAGTCAGTGCATACTATCGGGAATTCTACAAACTACAGATTCGAATATCCGTGCTGGGAAAATTCAACGTGCCGGTAACGCCGGACAGAGAGAACTATGATACCGCCGCCCGGGCGGTCAAGGCGGCTCTTCCAAAAACTATGCCGGGACAACCTTTTGCACGGGATCTTGTCCTGGAAATATTCGAGGAGAACGACCCGGTCGACGGTGAGAGCTCCCGCCAGACCCTTCTCAACGCACTGGCAGTGCAGGCGGATCAAAAGAAAACCGAAAAGAAGGGTCTCGACCTGAAACCGATGCTCCTCGACGCTGCCAGGTCTCTCGCTGCATGCAGTCGTTCTCTGGAAGAGGCAGCGCAGAAACTGGAAGACAACGCACTGGTTCTGGAAAGTCGAAAGCTGAGTTTTGGAGAGCTCCTGCGTCGAATATGGGACCACATGAAGGGTAAAGATCAGGAGTCTCACGTCTACCTCGTCGATTACCTGGACGAAACCACCAATATTCGCCGTTCCGACGAAATACATTTTGAGCAGTTTATCACCGGAACCCGGAAACGAGCCCGTATTTACAACGGCATTCTCGCCAAGGGAGGTCAGTCCTGGCGAAAACTGCAGGATACGTCGGAAGATGGAATACTCAAATTTCTGATGAAGGATACCCAGGAGATTAATTTGATGGTACGAAGATTTGAATCTCTGGATACCTACTTCCGGTCGGAAGTACCCCGGGATCAGAGGTCTCAGCTCAGAGGGATTAACGTCGAAATTACTACTATCAAGGACAATCTCATCCGGACGCGAAAAAAGACGCAACAATACGTGGCAAAAACGGAGGAGATTCTTCAGCTCAGGAAACTGGGAATCGAAGCTACCGACTGAAGCACTTCCGGTGCAGACCACCTACATTCGGGACGAACGAAACTTACCCAGGATATGAAGATCCCGGGTTACTTCTTCGAGGGCGGTCATACCCTCGGCAAACTTCTCTTCCTGATCGGGAAGCTGAACATCCACGTAGAACATGTACCGCCAGGGAGCTCCGTGAATAGGCCGGGACTCCAGCTTTTTCATATTCAACTGACGGTCTGCGAGAATTCGCATGCACTCAAACAGGGCACCCGGTGTATCCGGCGTGGAAAAGACGATAGTTGCCATGTCGGGGTCCCGCGCTTCCGCTTTTTCCTCCCTGACCAGTATTGCAAACCGGGTATAGTTTCGCGCATTTGTTTCTATGCTTTCCCGAATCACCTTCATTCCGTAAAAGGCAGCCGTCTGGGCATGTGCGATAGCGGCGAGAGTAGAATCATTGGCCTCGCTCACCCTTGCAACAGCTCCGGCGGTATCGTAGTAGGGCTGGACGTCCCATTCGGGGTGACGATCAAGGAAATCCCGGCACTGCTCAATTCCGGGGCCCTGGGAAATTACCGCCTTTACCGTTTCCAAGGAAGCGACGGGAGTCCCGATAAGGCTGTGCTGAATGCGAATCTGGGTCTCTCCGATAATCCGTAAATCCGGATACTGCAGCAGAAGGTCGTAGTTTTCGTGGATAGAACCCATGAGGGAGTTTTCCAGCGGAACGATGCCGAAATCCGCTTCTTCCGTCAGGACAGACTCAAAGACATCCCGGAAATGGCGTTTGGAAAGAGCTTCCACCGTTTGTTCGCTCAGATCAAAATATCTGGTGAGGGCTATCTCACTGTACGCCCCCCGGGCACCCTGAAAGGCAACCCGTACCGTCGAAGGGCCACCTTCCCCACCGGGAGTCTCAACGGGACTGTCTACTCGAATGACGGCAGGGCGCGGGGTTATCCGATGTCGGGCGGGCAGACGCGCAATTTCCCGTCCCACCACAGGGGACATCGCCTCGATATCCCGCATGAGTTTTTCAAACTGCTCGGGATACAGCGTCTGGGGACCGTCGGAAAGTGCCTTCTCCGGTTCGGGGTGGACTTCAACTATCAGACCGTCCGCACCTGCGGCGACTGCGGCGAGCCCCACCGGCAGGACTTTCTCCCGGAGGCCCGTGGCGTGGCTGGGATCCACAAAAACGGGAAGGTGACTCAGTTTTTTCACTACGGGAATAGAAGATATATCCAGGCTGTTTCGTGTGTAAGTTTCAAAGGTGCGAATGCCCCTCTCGCAGAGAATTACATCTTCCGCACCGTGGGCAAGAAGATACTCCGCCGCCATAAGCCACTCCTCAATGGTCGCTGAGAGCCCGCGCTTCAGCATAACCGGCCGGTGTTCACCACCAACCGTCTTGAGAAGCTCAAAATTCTGCATGTTCCGGGCACCAATCTGGAAGACATCCACCAGATCACGCATAACCTCCGCCTGGGAGGGGCTCACAATCTCGGAGATGACGGGCATACCGAAGCGTTCTCCCGCCTCCTTGAGGTATTCCAGCCCTTCCGTCCCAAGCCCCTGGAACGCGTATGGGGACGTCCGCGGTTTGTAGGCACCGCCTCGGAGCATGACACCACCGGACTCGGCAACGATCTTCGCCGTCTCCATGATCTGCGAGCGACTTTCTACAGCGCAGGGCCCGGCAATGACGACAATTCGGTTTCCCCCAACCTTGACGGGACCAACCTGGAAGACCGAGTCATCATGTTTGAATTCCCGGGACGCCAGCTTGTACGGTTTCGTGATCGGGACAACTTTGGTTACTCCCGGCTGCATCTCAACTTCCCGGAGATCAATCTGCACACTTCCAACGGCACCAAAAATCGTTTCAGCTTCTCCAACTACTTCCCGAACGGTAAACCCATGCTGTTCCAGAAAAGCTCGAAGAGAATTTTTGTCACGATCAGTAATGCCCTGCTCAAGTACGACTACCATAGTGGCTCACTGTACCATCAGGTGTTATGGTAGGGGAACTCCTGGGCAATATGCCGCCGAAACTGCTCTTCAAGGCGGGAGCGGAACTGGCGGATCCGTTCGACGTAGATCAATGTTGACTGTGGGGTCCGACCGGCCCGGACCCGGGTGAGCCCGGCGTTGTAGACTGCCACGGCCTCCCAGTCGCTTTCGGTGTGTTCTATGCACCACGCCAGATACTGAATTCCATGATACGTATTGGTATCGGGGTGAAAGAAATCTTCTTCCGTCAAGTTCACAAAGGTTCTGGAATTGAGCTGAAAGAGCCCCCGGTCGATGGACGTAGTGTTTTTATTCATCGCTTCGGGAGCGTAGCGGCTCTCAACCCAGGAAAGGGAGAAGACAAGAGACAAAGAAATATCCGACCGGTCGGCGTGGTACAGAATTGGAAGGGCGATATCCGGTGATCCAGTCAGATCAACGAAAAAGCGGACCACCGCGTCATGTGTAAGATCTTCCCGGTACAAAGCCAGCATCGGTTTTTCACTGTCCAGAAGATTGAGAACGTTTGCATAGGTTTCAGGGTCTTCCGTTGTGAGAGTGGACCTCTCCCACGAAAAACCAAACCGGGGAACTGCGGCTTCCTGATGCGTTCCCGGGGTAGTTGTGCTACACCCGAGAACGGCAACCGCCGCAAATAGCACGAGAATTCGATTTGTCATTGTGTCGTACGCCTCTCCTGAGTACGGACGATCACCGCATGTCCATTGAGATTTCCAACGGTAACACCGTCGGTTCGAGATCTCAGTTCATGAATCAGGGCCGTAACACCCTCGCAGCCGTAAAAACCGTAGTCGTCAAAAACAACAATCCCCCCCGGGGGGATGCGAGGCCACACCCAGTGAAAAACATCTTCAGCCGATTCATACACATCAACGTCAATATGGCAGAAGGCGAACGTTCTGTCCGCTATGCGGTGCGCCGTTTCGTCCGGGAACACTCCCGGTAATAATTCGTAATTTCGCAGTGACAGACTATGAAGAAATGATTCAACTCTGTCAAGGCTCGTATCGGCGTGTTCTCCTCCGGTATAGTAGGTGTCGTGTACTCCTGCCTTTGCCACCCCCGTGAAGGTGTCCGCCAGGAAAAGGGTCCTCCCGGAACTCCGCAGTCCCAGCAAAGCACCGCTACCGCCACGCCACACTCCAACTTCAAGAATATCACCGGGAATGTGGTCAACCTGGGGAAGAAGCTCCCACAATTCATACAGCCTCGCCTGATCCACAAGGGTATGTGAACGAATTCGTTCCCAGACCCGAAGAAAGGCCATGTCTGCCGTCCATGGACGGTAGTCCGATGCGGGGGAGAAACTCCCGTACCCGGGAGGATACACTCGTATCGGGAGCCTTTGAAGGTCCATAGGCCCATTTTACTACATGCTGACGCCATCGGGAAGAACAGTGGCACAGACGATAAAGCGGGCCCTTGCCGGAAGGGCGAATCTTCAGTATATCCAAGAGATGAAACGATCAAGTGTTTTTGTTCTTATCGCGTCGGTCGTCCTTATCGCTGCCGGTCCCCTTCTGTACGGACAGGAAAGCCCTTCCGGAGGTGCCGACGAATTTGTCGTTTCTTTCCTCGCCGGAGGCATTCAGCTCAATCCTGTTTACAGTTATACCTCCAGTGAGGCTCAGATATACAGCGGAATTTTTGAAGGACTGGTAAGCTATCATCCCCTGACAATGGAGCCGGTTTCCGCAGTGGCGGAATCGTGGCAGATAAGCGAAGACGGGCTGGTCTATGTCTTCAACCTTCGCCGGAATGCCCGATACTCCGACGGACAAAGTGTCACTGCAGAAGATTTCCGGGAAACCTGGTTTCGTCTTATAGACCCCGAGACGAAGGCCGCATACAACTTCCTCTTCGATATTATTGATGGAGTCCGCGAATATCGCGCCGGAGAACATACCGACAGGGAAAAGGTCGGCATTCGTGCCACCGGCCGGCACACTCTGGAGGTTACTCTTCGACGTCCGGCCACCCACTTTCTCCGTATTCTGTGCCATCACGCGTTTGTTCCTCTGCACCCCGATCTCAGAAGTTCCGACGACTGGTCGGAACGGTCGACACTGCCCGTAAACGGTCCGTACCAAATCACAGAACAAACGGATACACACATACTCTTGAAGCGGAACGACCGTTATTGGGACGCCTCGTCTGTAGAGATTCCGCACATACGCATCCTTCTGACCGAAGAAGATGAAAGCGCCGACATTACCGATCAGTTCAATCGTGGACAAATTGACTGGGTTACCGGTGGTATGGACCTGGGAAGCGTTCAGTTTCCGGAATCGATAGTATTGAACCCCCTTTTTGCTACGACCTACTACTTTCTGAGATCCGACACTGAACCTTTCGCTGACCCCCGGGTGCGCCGGGCATTGGCTCTCCTGCTTCCCTGGAACGAAATTCGCAGTGAGGAGATTCAGTTCATACCGGCTAACACTCTGGTACCAACCATACCGTACTACCCGGCAGTGAACGGAATCAACGAAACCTCGGTTGAGGAGGCGCTGGAGCTACTCCGAAGAGCAGGATACTCCCGGGGCGTTCGCATTCCGTCTATAGAAATACACATTCCCCAGGGCCAGGAGTCGGCCAGAGTAGCGGGTCTGATGAAGGATAGCTGGGAAGAGCACCTGGAAGTAACAGTCAATATCACAGTCACCCCATACCCCGCCTATTTTGACGCTTTGGGAGACAGTGATTTTACCGTAGGTACGGTAAGCTGGATCGGCGACTTTGCGGACCCGCTTACCTTTCTTCAGATGTGGATCACCGACAGTAATGTCAATGATGCCGGCTTTTCCGACACCCAATACGACGAACTCATTGATGATTCCATGAACCTCCGTGGACAGGAGCGATACAATCAGCTTGGAAGGGCTGAGGAAATTCTGCTTCAGACAGGAACGGTCCTTCCCGTCAGCCACTCACCGGCGATCAATCTGATCGACATGAACGCCATTGAAGGTTGGTTTCCGAATCCGCTGGATATCCATCCAATGAAATACTTTCGCTTTATCGAACAGGCACCTTTACCAGGTCTCATACGCTACTCCGGCCGCTTTGACCCGATAGGCCCGGATTCGGTATACTATGCGGAATGAGCAATAGCGTTAACGGCAAGAATACGACGTTCCAGAAGTCCCAGCAAGTAGTATACCCTCTCCAGGGCGTCGGACAGATACAAGAAATCATAGAAATGGATTTCAAGGGTGAGAAGACGCTTTATTATGTCATCTATCTCCCCGTTTCGGACATGACGGTAAAAATTCCGGTAGATCGTGCGGAAGAGCACGGCATCAGGGCAATTGTACCGAAAAAGGAAGCCCAGGCGGCACTGGAGCTTTTTACTGAAGAGTTTGAACCTATTCCGGCAGACTGGAAGATGCGCTACCAGATGAATCTGGACCTCCTCAAGAAGGGTTCTATCCGGGATATCGCATCTGTCGTCAGAACTCTCTATGCAAGAAAAAAGGTAAAAGAGCTACCCATCATGGAGCGTAAACTGTATGACAGCGCCTTGCAGCTGATGGTAGACGAAGTTTCCTTTTCCCTGGGTCTCAAAACCAAGGAGGTGGAGGAACTGGTGTTCAGCAAACTGGAGGTAGACTCCAGCGACTCGGATGACGGGGACGATATCATTCCTGACGACGAGGAGCCGGAAGACGAATGACGTCTCCCGCTGGGAGGATCTCTTCCGGCAGATCAGTGAGTCTATCGGAGCCGACTATCTGGCCGGCATCAATCGGCTTATCACCGAAGCCGGTCATTCTGATCCTTTTCACGTTCTTGTTTCGACGATAATCAGCCTTCGCACGCGTGACGAGGTTACCTTTCCTGCCGCCACACGTCTATTACAACGGGCGGACACACCGGAAAAGTTTCTCTCTCTGTCCCTGGAAGAGATTGAGCAGCTCATTTATCCGGCAGGCTTTTATCGAACAAAAGCAAGAAACCTGCTTGCGCTTTCGAAGGTTCTGGTGGAGAGCCGTTCAGGAAACGTTCCATCAAACGTTGAAGAACTGACCGACCTGCCCGGGGTTGGTCGTAAAACGGCCAATCTTGTTCTCGGACTCGGTTTCGGCATACCCGCCGTATGTGTGGATATTCACGTTCATCGAATTTCCAACCGCCTTGGATGGGTTGAGACAAGCCGCCCCGATCAGACTGAGACCGCCCTCACGAAGATAGTCCCGAAAAAGTTCTGGATTCCTATGAATCAATGGCTGGTAGGGTTCGGACAAAAAATATGCACTCCCCAGAGTCCCCGATGCTCCGAATGTCCCCTGGAAAGTGTCTGTCCGAAAGTTGCCGTAACACGGCGACGTTAGAGATTGTAAAACTATCCTTCCCGAATAAGAAGTGTTCGGCTGTCCAGTTCCAGGTGCAGGTCTTCCGTTCGATACGTGTCGTGATCCTTTATCAGACGGAGCTTCAGATGGTCCTGTTCCGGTGTCAGTGTAATGATTACCGCAATATCCTCAATAAACGGTTTCAACCTGACGGGAACACCGTTCTCGTCGGGCTCCGGATCATCCCGGTGAGTAGACGCGGTAAACCAGACCGTGAGGCTATGTTCGACGGCAAACGCCCGGATAACCTTTAACGTTTCCGGCTCGCCGGTGGAAAAGTCATACCCGTCGACTACAATAACATCCGCGTCGAAATGTCCGTCATCGATGAGGGCAGAAATACTGCGCAGGAGCTGTTCTCTGGTTACTCCGTGCTGATTAAAATTCAGAATTACCCGATTCTTGATAAGATCGTCATGAATTTCCATAGCCCCTTCAAGGGAACGCTTCTTCGCAATTTCAGTGAAGATGTCTTCGTACCAGCTGATAATGTGGTCCGTCCGCCCGGAAAAGGAGACGTGGACAACGTGTTTGTCCTGAAAAAGCTGATCCGTTGCGATATGAACAAGACACGCCGTCTTGCCCGTCCCCTTCCTCGCAGCTACAACACCGATACTTCCTTTACCAACCCCTCCGTGTATGGACTTCTCCAGTAACCGGAGGGGACTTCGTTCAATGAGTTCTTTCTTGACCATGCTGCGATTCTCCTTACTTGTTCCCTTCTTGCTTGGCTTTCAGGTACTTCGCACGAAGCTCCTCTGCAATACTTTGAGGTACTTTGCCGTATTTCGCAAATTCCATTGAATACTCCGCCTTTCCTTGTGTCAGAGAGCGAAGAATCGTCGAAAAGCCGAACATCTCAGCAAGGGGTACCTCCGCTTCGACAACACTGAAGAGACCGTCTTCATTTGATGCAATTATCACACCTCTACGCTGATTCAACGTGGCAAATATGTTTCCCTGAAACTCAGTAGGTCCCTCAACCACAACTTTCATGATCGGTTCCAGGGCGATGGGTTTGGCTTTTTCATACACAGTCCGGAAGGCACCGATTCCCGCGGTCTGGAACGCCTGATCCGAAGAGTCAACCGGATGGGTAGACCCGTCGTTGATGAGAGCTCGGACATTTACTACGGGATAGCCGATGTACGTGCCTTTTTCCATTGCCATCTGCATACCCTTATCAACGGAAGGAATGTATTCGTTTGGAATAACACCACCTTTGATCTGATTGACAAACTCGTAGTTGCTTTCTTCGTTGGGTTCAATGTGTCCCGCGACCCGACCAAACTGGCCACTGCCACCGGTCTGCTTCTTGTGAGTGTAGTTGAACTCCGCCCGCTGACTGATCGTTTCACGGTAGGCAACCTGGGGCATACCGGTTTCTACCTCCGCTTTGTACTCCCGCTTCATCCGCTCCACATAGACGTCAAGATGGAGTTCCCCCATACCCTGAATAATCGTTTCGTTGCTTTCGTCATCCACGTAACTGCGGAATGTCGGATCTTCCTTGACGAAGCGACCAATAGCCTTGCCCATGCGGTCCGCGGCGGCTTTGTCCTTCGGTTTGATAGCCAGAGAAATAACGGGATTCGGTACGTACATGGAAGTCATTGAGACATTGATATCCGGATGACAAAAAGTATCGCCGGAGGCACAGTCAATTCCGAAGAGGGCAACAATATCACCGCTGCCGGCCTCATTGATATCTTCCATATGGTTGGCGTGCATCCGAATGAGGCGCCCCACCTTGAACTTCTTTCTGCTTCTCACGTTAAAGAGGTCCGAACCCTTTTTTACCATTCCCTGGTAGATGCGTATGTAGGTAAGTTGACCATACTGTCCGTCTTCCAGCTTGAAAGCAAGGGCCACAGTCGGCTTTTCATTGTCCGAGACCGTGATATACTCCGCCTCGTCCTGGTCCAGATTCACTGCCCTGTTGGTAATATCCAGGGGAGAAGGAAGATACTTGATCACCGCGTCCAGCAGCGCCTGAACTCCCTTGTTCTTATAGGCACTGCCCACGTAGACGGGACACAACTCATTGGCAATTACTGCTTTTCGAATTGCCGTATTGATCTGCTCTTCCGTGGCGGTGCCTTCCAGCACTGCTTCCATAAGTTCTTCATCAAACATGGATACGGCGTCCAGCAGCTTTTCCCGGTACTCTTCCGCCTGGCCTGCCAGTTCGGCGGGTATTTCGTCTTCACGAATGACTTCCCCGAACTCCCCTTCGGAATAAAGCGCCTTCATACGAACCAGATCCACCACACCGATATGTTTGTCTTCCAGGCCAATCGGAAGCTGTGCCATCACGGCGTTGAGCCCGAGTTTGTCCTCCAGCTGCTGTCTGACTTTCAGTGGGTCCGCGCCGGTACGGTCACACTTGTTGACGAAAGCCAGACGAGGCACCTCGTAGCGCTTCAGCTGTCGATCTACCGTAATTGACTGAGACTGAACTCCCGCTACCGAATCGAGGATCAGAATCGCCCCATCCAGAACCCGCAACGCACGTTCTACTTCAATAGTGAAGTCCACGTGACCAGGAGTATCAATGATATTGATAGGGTGATCCTTCCATGTCACGTTGGTTGCCGCGGACTGAATAGTGATGCCCCGTTCCCTCTCCAGTTCCATGGAATCCATGGTGGCGCCGACACCATCCTTACCGCGCACTTCGTGAACGGCGTGAATTTTGTCGGTATAAAATAGAATCCGCTCGGTGAGCGTCGTTTTTCCGCTGTCAATGTGCGCAGATATACCTATATTGCGCATTTTTGCCAGTTTTTCACTCATTATAATTTTTCCCTTGTAAAAAATTCCTGTCTTTCCTCGGTGCGAAGGCCACTATATAGATGTGCCGGGTTTCTTTCAAGACCACAGGACTTCACAGGCGTGCTGTGAGAGTATACCGATTTTCCTTCAGGTTTCCAGTGGGTTGCCGGTGACCCCTACCGATAGTCGTTGAAATAGAATGCGTACACGGCCTGGACGTGTTTTTTATGCAACTCGGGCTCTCCCTCGGGCAGCCCTTCATTGACACGACTCAACGCGTCTGCCGGTAAAAGGTCGGGGTTGTCCTTCCGCAGTTCTACAAGCTGTTCCAACGTCTCCGGCGATACCTCTTTGAGGCTGCCAAACATATTCCGTGTCGCCAGAATCACAGAACCCCGGCGCATTCGCGAAAACTCATCAGCAAGAACGACGCTTTCCTCAATGACTGACTCAAATGATTTCGCCGTTTCTGCACGAAGGGTCTCTATCTCGTCCCGGAGCGCTTCTTCGATACCGTCCATCCGACCGGTCGCTGCTGCAATTTCCCGCCGACCCTGGCGAACAATCCCGTCCAGTTGCGCTTGTCCTTCCCGACGTCCGGATTCAATCTCTTGCGCCAGTTCTTCGTCCGCCATGGCGCTCTCGGCTTCTTGCTGGGCCAGACCGACCGCGAGCTGATCAAACAACCGTTGCAGTTCCTGTATCTGCTGTGCCAGAAACTGCGGATCCGAGCTCTGTATGTACGCGGCGGGATTCTCTACCGCCCGGACAATGCGGTTGAGAAACTGTTGAGTTGTCAAAAAAGCACCGTTGATCCGTACCGCCAGATTATCTACGAGCATACGGAAATCGTATGCCGGAGCCTCATCATACACGAATTGCATTCCTGAAGGCATATATGAACGGTATTCTTTGCCGTCTATCACGAAGCGCCGGGGCGTGACAATTGCTGTTGCCCGGTTGTTTTCAAAAACCACACGAATACTTTCAGGCGAGAGGCCGTCAAGACCTTGAATCACCGCAAGAAGAGACTTGACCGCACGTGCGCGGGATTCGGAAAACGAGCCGATCATGGAAAGCGAAAAAGTGAGACCGTCATCTGTCCGAAGATCCCAAACGGGCATACCTCCCTGGGTCCGACTTGCCGTCACCTGATAACCCGCTCCCTGAAGTTCGCTTCTGACGGCGGTATTACCCGTCTGGGCACCGAGAGATGCCGTAAGGAATACCATCGCGAGTAGGATCAGCGCTTTTTTACACATACCCGTTCTCCTGCATCTATTGCGCCTCAATCAATATTTTGTCAAACGCACGTATTTCCTGGTCTTCCAGTGTCTCAACCATTCGAGCGACCATTCTTCCATCACGACGGAAAAACCGGACGGAACCGATAAACTCATCGTCCCGCCGGAATACATACCCGAGAGCACCTTCTCTCACGCTTCGGACGCTGGCAATATGTACAACAATGCTTTCAGGATTTCGGGGATCGATGATATAGCCGGTCTCGCCGTTCAGTCGGGTCAGTTCGTCCAGCGAGTAGGTATATCCCCCGATTTCCCGTTCCTGTTCAGCTATGACGATGTCCCGGGCAACAACCTCATCCCGCAACCCCGTCCACAGACGTTCGTAACGTAGAACGAGATCATACACGCGGCTTTCAAGCTGCAGCAGCGCCGGCTCCATGGAGTTTTCGTACGGTATCTCCTGCATCCTGTTGACAATTAGCTGCAACTCCCGGTATCGCTGCTGCAATTCCGCATAGTCTCGGTTGGTGGCTATGTTGTTGTTTCCCAGGACGGAAGAATAGGCGGCCAGGGTACCGAAACCGGTCGGGCCGACCGAAACCGTCGCGTTCAGCAAACTCTGAAGATCCTCACTGAAGACTGGATTGTACCGGTCGTACATGGCTTCAAGCTCCCGCTGATGCTGCGCCCTCAGGGCTGCAAGCTCCTCGGAATGGCGTTGTCGAATAGTCTGCTCGAATTCCTCCTGAAAGGACTCCAACCGTCCAATTTCGGACTCATAGGATTCGGTAATGCGGGCAATTTCGGCTTCATACTGCTCCCGCAGCTCGCGCTTCTCCTGCTCCGCAATCTGTTGCTGGTTGTTCAGAATCTCTTCCTGTTCCCGCGCCTGCTCAAGCTGCCGGCTGTCGTACTGGGCAATCTGATCCTGCAGATCCTGGATTCGTTCTTCCAGCTCCGCAATTCGGGGACCGTACTCCGCCTGCAGACTCTCTATTTCAGATTCGGCCTGGGCGTTCAGCTCGTTTGTACGGGCGGTACGTTGAGCAGCGTTGAGCCCCTGATCCTGAAGCAGTTGTATACCCCGATCCCGTTCCCGTTCTACCCGGGAAACATTATCCGCCAGTTCATTCTGAAGCCGACGCAACTCGCGCTGGGCCGTCTCAAGCTGATTCTGCAGTCGTTGGGCTTCATCAAGGACGTCACGAAGATTCACGTCGGCGAAATCATCAATATCAACCTGGATGGAGCGGCTGACGGACTGAATGTAACGGGTGACCCCTATGACGACGACGGAAAAAAGAACAATCAGCGCAAGGATAACACCGGGAACCACAAGGCTGCGGTTCTTTTTTGTCCTGGCAAACTCCGCCTGAAGATCGTACTGGGCCTGGCCGTGACGAAACTCTTCGACAATCTCCTTCAGGAAGATCATCTTGCTGCGTTCTACGAGTTCAGTTACCGGTTCCTGCGGTTTTTTACTCATTTTTCGCTCATTGTCCATACGCCGTTCCAATCAGGTGGCGCCGATTTACCGGCTATTCGCTGAGAAAAGGTTTCAGCCACGGTAAAGGTACACCTGTCGAAGTGGTGAACCGCATCCGGCCAGTCGCCGGTGTAATACAGGTGGAGAGCCTGCTTGTATTCCTCTACGTCTTTCCGGAGCTGATCGTCCAGATGCTCTCTGTTAATTGGCCAGAAGACCTTCTTTCCCTGGGTCTTACCCTTCACCTGAACAGAATCGAGTTCCATAAACTCGTATTCTTTTGTCGACTGAATGACCTCGTCCTTGACGTATTCTGAAACAATCACGGGAACCTTGTAAAAACGGGTAAGACCTTCCAGTCGGGATGCACTGTTTACGTTGTCTCCAATGACCGTATTCACCATCCGTTCGTAACTTCCGATATTTCCGTAGAATACCTCGCCCCCATCCAGACCTACACCCACTTCCAGAAGAACCGCCCGAAAGACGTTCTCTTCCGCTTCAGTGAGATTTCCCCGCTGCTTGAGAATGAGTTCTCGTCGATTGTACATCTCCTTGCGGAGTGTTGCAGCTACATCGTGAATTTTGTACGCCGCCCGTAGCGCCTGCAGGCTTTTATTCTGCGGGTCCGACTCCACTGTGCCGAAGACCGCCAGCAGGGCGTCACCGATAATGGAACCGATGTCACCGTTATGCTCATGAATGTAGTTGATGGCCTTGTCGTAGTGCAGGTTCAGGAGCTTGATAATATCCGTCCCCAGCGTCTCGGTCATGAAAGTAAAACTCTTGATATCGGTGAAAAGAATCGTCAGATCCCGTTTTGCCCCTTCAAGGCGAATTTCCCGTTCCCGATACGCTTTTGCCGCAACGTCCCGGGCGACGAACTTCTTGAAAATGTTCATGAGGTTATCGATAGTATTCGACAACGAGTTAAAGGCGACACCCAGATAGGTAACGTCGTCGTTGGGAGCCCCTTCCAGGTTCATCAGTTCAAGAGTCTGGTCGGCCTGCATGCGCATAATGTTGTCCGTGATAACCCGAACAAAGCGCAAAATGAACCGAAGAATCAGAATACCGATAATCACAAAGACGACGGATATGACAATGATAATCAGACTGATCTGCCGGAAAATGCGCTCCGAGTCGGAGTAAAACTCGCCAAGTTCCTCCGCTCTGATCTGATACACCTGCCAGGCGTCGTTGAACTTGTAGACTCCAAAATAGTCGTACCCGGAAAATCGGAAATTTATCGTACCTTCAACGACGCCATCAGTTTTGGCGTCAACAATATCGGCGAGGGCTGTTTCGTCGGGGAAGGAGTCCACCCTTTCCAGGTTGCCGGCCTGGAAAAAGACGGTACCGTCAGGTTCTACCCCGAGGGATAACGATCGCTCGCCGCGATGGTTTCTCACTGCGGCGGACTGGATGCTCCGGACGGCGCTCTCCAGATCGGGGTTGAACTGCATTATTTCGTGCTGGTTGCCGGCAAATACGTGCAGTTCCTTCAGGTCTTTCACCAGAATCTGGTTCAGCAACCGAATCTGCTCACCCCGGTTGAGCATCAGGTTGATATAGTTTGTTGTGAAATTGGAAATGAGCAGAAAGATTGTAAAGATTGTGACAATCTTCACGACGAGAGGCGTAACTCTTACACCGTTGATCTTCTGTCCGAAGACCTTGGATAACCAGTCTGCCATAAGTTCTTCCAGATTAATCAGTCTTCACAAAAAAGCCAAGTGCGATTGTTATGAATTATAACAGAATTCAGTTAGACTTCCCTTAAATCGATCACTTCCAGAACATGCTTTTCGACAGATGTTACAAATTGCTCTTTACTCATACCGGTAACTTTAATTATGCATACAGCGTTGGTGGGCTTATCACCGGGCCAGGTCCCGATGGAAATAATGTTACCCTGATGTTCCGTCACATCGGTGGCGAGCAAGGCAAGCTCTCCCGGTTCTTCGGGAATGCGCAGGGTTGCCCGAATTCCTTTTTCTCGCGTGCCAAATAGATCTATAAAAAGCCGGAAGATATCCGACTCGGTGACAATTCCCAGGGGAAAGTTGTCGTCGTCCACTACCGGAAGACAGCCGATGTCGTTGTCCACCATCTTCCGTGCGGCGTCTTCCACAAGGTCCTTAGAATGTGCCGTCAGAGGATCCTTCGTCATGACCTTCTTTACGGTCAGCTTCGAAAGGAGTCGGGTCATTTCGTACACATCCAGGGAAGAAGCGGGCGACGGTGATGCGTACATGAGATCTTTTTCACTGACGATCCCGATCAGTTTCTTGCTGTGTTCGTCAATCACCGGAAGATGGTGAATATGCTCTCGCCGCATGATGTCCTGGGCATCGGTGACAACTGTGTTGGGGTGAACTGTGTAGAGATTTTCGCTCATTATCTTGTGTATCAACATCTTCGCCTCCCACCGGGCTCGTTTTCCGGCTAAACGCCCAGATAGGCGTTCTTTACCTCTTCATTACTGAGTAGCTTTTCCGACGTATCCGTAAGGGTTATCCGTCCGTTCTCCATGACATAGCCCCTGTGAGCAACCTTTAACGCCTGGTATGCGTTCTGTTCCACCAGAAAGATAGTCGTGCCGTTTTCGCTGTTAACCTGGGCAATAATTTCAAAGATCTGCTGTACGATAAGTGGGGCCAACCCGAGGCTCGGTTCATCCAGCAGAAGCAGCTTCGGCCGTGCCATGAGAGCCCGGGAAATTGCCAGCATCTGCTGCTCACCACCGGACAGGGTACCGCCGGCCTGATGGCGCCGTTCGGCAAGGATAGGAAAAAGCTCGTATACGTAGTCCAGGTCCCGTTTGATGCCTTCCCGGTCGTTTCTGAGCAGAGCTCCCAGGTCAAGGTTTTCGCGAACGGTGAGATGAGGAAAGATACGCCTGCCCTCAGGAACCTGGGATACACCCATAGAGACGATCCTGTCGGGGTCCATACCAACGAGGGATTCACCGTCCAGCAGAATGTCGCCGCTTTTCGGCGGAACTACACCGGAAATGGACATCAATGTGGTGGATTTGCCGGCACCGTTGGCACCGATCAGGGTGATAATCTCACCCCGATTTACGACCAGATCTATACCTTTCAGCGCCTGAATATTTCCGTAATACGTCCGGACCGATTTCAGCTCAAGCAATGGCTTCCTCCCCGAGATAGGCCTTTATCACTTCCGGATTGTTCTTGACTTCCCCGGGCGAGCCGGTAGCAATCAATTTTCCGTAGTCCATAACGTAAATGCGCTCAGAGAGGGACATGACAAGGCTCATATCATGCTCAATAAGGAAAATGGACACGTTCTCGGTATCGCGAATCTTCTTGATCAACCCCTCCAGCTCTTTTGTCTCCTGGGGGTTCATACCGGCGGCCGGTTCGTCCAGAAGAAGCAAAAAAGGTTCCGTTGCAAGGGCCCGGGCTATTTCCAGTCGCCGTTGAGCACCGTAAGGAAGGTTTCGCGCAAGGTCGTTTACATACCGGGCCAGGCCCATACGCTTCAGTATTTCGTAGCTGTCGTATATGACCTTCTCTTCCTCTTCATTTGTGTGCCTGTCTCTGAGTATTGCTCCAAAGATACCCGCTTTCAACCGAACGTGGCGTCCTATCATGACGTTTTCAAGAACAGTCATGTTCTGAAAGAGCCGAATGTTCTGAAAGGTCCGGGCGAGGCCCTTTTCGGTGATCCTGTTGGGCTTGAGTCCCTTGATGGAGATGTCCCTGCCGCCTGGCGGTGTGATGTGAATAGTCCCGTGGGTTGGTGTATAGACGCCGGTAACGCAATTGAAAAAGGTGGTCTTTCCCGCGCCGTTGGGACCAATCAGCGCGATGATCTCGTGTTCCTCCATCTCTATGGTCACCTTATTGACCGCCCGGAGTCCGCCAAAATCCATTGTCATTTCGTTGACGGAAAGTATGGTGCCGCTCATGACGACACCTTCTTTCCGGTCTCGGCGTCAACAGGAAAGGTGTAGGCTTTCCTTTTTTTCTGAATCAGCCCTCCCGGCCGAAAGACCATCATGATAACAAGAATTGCACCGAACATAAGCATCCGGTAGTCGGAAAACGCTCGCAGATACTCGGGGATAAGAATCAAACCGAGGGCGCCGACTACGGCGCCGGGAATGGACCCCATACCGCCAAGGACGACACATGAAAGGACGATAACCGACTGCCACACGGTAAAACTGGCGGGGTTAATGAACGTCGTTCGGGATGCGAAAATGACGCCGCCAATTCCTGCCCAGAGGGACCCCAGGGCAAAAGCAATTACTTTCGTTTTTGTCAGATCGATGCCCATGGACTCGGCGGCGATATCGTCCTCACCCATAGCAACGAGCGCCCTGCCAAGACGAGAGTTCTCAAACCGCCAGACGACAAAGATCGTCAGAATCACCGCTGCGACTATGATGTAGTACGTGTACGTGGTGGCGGTGGTAAGTCGCATTTCTATACCAAACAGCCCCGGCCGGGGAATTCCACCGATGCCCTGAGGTCCGCCGGTAAGCCGGGCGGAGTTGTTCAGGACGATGCGAACGATTTCGGCGAAGCCGAGCGTGACGATAGCGAGGTAGTCACCCCTCAGACGCAGAACCGGCAACGCCAGCAGAATACCCGCCATCGTTGCCAGAAAGGCGCCTACCGGCAGGGCAAGCCAGAATCCAATACCGAAAAAGCTGTAAAGAATACCGTAGGTATACGCTCCGACAGCGTAAAAGGCGATGTACCCCAGGTGCAGCATACCCCCCAGACCGATGACGATGTTCAACCCAAGGGCCAGCATCACGTATATGAGAGCGGTTATCATGATATTGGTCTGATAGAGCGAAAAGACCAGGGGATAGACGACGATAAAGACGGTAAAGGCAACATAAAAGACTCGGCGGACCTTTGGAAGTGCCGTCACCCGTCGGAGGGCAGCAATTTTGCCGGCGAGACCGTTCTGGGCGGGGGGAGACATCTCATCGTCGTCAACGGAACTTTCCAACGCTACTTTCGGAGCGGCCGCCTTTCCCGGCGTCTTTCGTCTTAAAAGGGCAAAGCGCCACAGCAAACCGCCGAAAAAGGTACCGAAACCGATATAGAGCATGTTGTGCCAGCGCCAGATGATAGTCTGGTCCGTTGCACGCACCCGAATAACCATTATCGGAAAGGTGAGAAAGACAAACCAGAGAGCGATACCCAACATCTTAAGAATTTCTTTACGATTCATCCGAAGGGCTCCCTATACTTTCTGAACTTCCGGTTTACCCAGAAGACCGGAGGGCTTGAAAATCAGGATCAGAACAAGAATCAGGAATGCAAACACATCTTCATAGACACTGGATATGTATCCCGCAGCGTAGGACTCTGCCATACCCAGCACCAGACTTCCCAGAACGGCACCGGGAATACTGCCGATGCCGCCGAGAACAGCCGCCACAAAAGCTTTGATGCCCGCCACAAACCCGATATAGAAGTTGATCTGACCAATGAACGAACTGATGAGAATACCCCCGAGAGCGGCGGTAAAACTTCCTATGAGAAACGTCCAGCTGATTACTCTGTTTACGTTAATACCAACCAGGGTGGCCATTGTCCGGTCCTGACTGGTGGCCCGCATCGACTTACCCATTCTGGTGAACTTGATAAGTACCGTCAGCGCGACCATGACGACGGCTGTTGTGATAAAAATGATCATCTGAGACGACGTCACCGTACCGGCCAGAGCCGCCGGTATAGGAACGTCCGGCAACATCCGGGGAAAGGGCAGAAAGTTTGACGTCTGGGAAAGAAGGACGTAGTTCTGGAGAAAAAGAGACATTCCGATCGCTCCGATGAGAACCGACAACCTCGGTGCTCGTCGCAACGGTTTGTATGCCAGTTTTTCCACGGTAAAGCCGTAGGCCGACGAATAGACAAGCGCTACAAGGCTGGAAAGGACCAGTATCGCTACCGCAGGCAACCCCATGATGGTGAAGACGCTGGACATGATAAGGGCGATAAACGCTCCAATCATGTATATTTCGCCGTGGGCAAAGTTAATGAGCTTGATAATGCCGTACACCATCGTATAGCCCAGTGCGAGGAGAGCGTAAATGCTGCCCCGAGTCAGGCCGCTGAAAAACAGTCTCAGAAAATAGTCTGTGTCCATATACAGTTACCGCCAGGAAAGGACAGGCGGACCAATATGTCCGCCTGCCCAGCTTTTTGTGTTTGTGTGATCAGAGTTCGACGTATACGCCGTTCTGTACCTGGTAAATAGCAAAGCCTACACCAATAGCGTCACCAGCTTCATCGAAACTGATGGAACCGACGGGAGTATCTACATACTCGCTCTGCAGCGCTTTCATGATCGCGTCGGCGTCGGTAGAACCGGCCGCTTCAATTGCGTTCACAATAGCCAGAGCGGCGGAATATGCGTTCATGAAGAAGGGACCCGGTTCCTCACCGTACTTTTCGATATGTGCGCTGCGGGCAGCTTCGGCAACGGGATTGCCTGCGGTATCCATTGGACCGGTTGCGTACACACCTTCAGCAGAGGCGCCGGCAACTTCAATAAAGGATTCGTCCTTTACGCCGTCACCGGAGACAAAGGGAATATCGATGCCCTGAGTCCGCATCTGACCGACCAGTTTGGAAGCTTCCGGATGGTAACCACCGAAGATAACCGCTTCCGCTCCGGAGGAACCGACGCGGTTCACAATGGCGGAATAGTCAACGGCACCAACGGTTACGCCTTCGTACAGGACGATTTCCACATCGGGATAGTTTTCCTGCAGGGACGCCTGGGAAAAGTCGGCCAGACCCTTACCGTAGTCACCACCGTCGTGGAGAATAGCAACGCGGGTTACACCAAGCTCTTCAGCCACAAACTGCGCCTGGAGCTCACCCTGCGCGTCGTCCGGTGCAATTGTCCGGAAAAAGACGGGGAATTCGCCGCTCTTGGTCAGACTGGGGTTGGTTGCCGACGGAGATATCGTGATAATTTTTTCACCGGTGTAAATGCCAAGGGCCGACCGCGTCGCACCGGAACAGATATGTCCGATTACCGCTACCACCTCATCGCCTACCAGTTTGGAGGCGATGTTTGTCGCTACTTCCGGCTGACATACGTCGTCTTCCACTACCAGTTCAATCTGTCGACCCAGAACACCGCCGTCGGCGTTGACCGCTTCCGCGACCAGCTCCGCAGCGTTTACCGTGGGAAGTCCATAGGACGCAAGGTCACCACTGTGGGCACCGGCAACACCGATTTTGATCGGACCCGCTTCTTCTTCCGGTTGGCACCCTACCAACACGATTCCAAGTGCCAAGACAATAAGTCCAGTTACAATAAGACTCTTTCGCATACAACTCCTCCTTAAAAATATTCGGCATTATGAAGCAGTCAACGCCCTTCATGCAAGGACTACCTCACAATGATTGCATAAATATACGGACATTCGCCGAAACGGCGCAAGATTTTTCCTAATTGAGCCGGGCTTCATCACTCTCCAGGTCGCGATGTCGTATTCGATGAAAGCGGTCTACCAGTCCGTCCACCGTAAGGCTGTTCTTTTCCTCTCCGGCGACGTCAAGAATGACCTCACCCTTATCCATCATCAGCAGGCGATTTCCGTAATCGATAGCGTGCTGCATGTTATGAGTGATCATCATTGCGGTCAGCCGGTACTCTTCAACGTATCGACGAGTCAATTCCAGAACGATCGACGCGTTCTTCGGATCGAGGGCGGCGGTATGCTCGTCCAACAGAATCAGCGTCGGCCGGGACATGACCATCATCAGGAGTGTCAGAGCCTGCCGCTGCCCCCCCGAGAGGAGCCTGACATTGTCTTTCATTCGGTGTTCAAGGCCCATTTTCAGATCCACAAGGTGGTGCCGGAACTGTTGTCGCGTGGTTCTGTTCAGACTGATGCGAAGTCCCTTGAAGCCTTTGCGGTACGCTACCATCATATTGTCTTCAAGGGTCATGTTGCCGGCGGTTCCCAGCATTGGATCCTGAAAGATCCTTCCAATATGGCGAGCCCGTCGGTACTCAGGCTGCCGGGTCACGTCGATATCGTTAATCCGGATAGCACCGGTACTGGGCGGATACGTTCCTGCCACCAGATTGAAGAGGGTGCTCTTCCCGGCGCCATTGCTGCCTATGACGGTGATGAAGTCACCTTCGGAAACTCCCAGAGTCACCGGTCGAAGAGCCTGAACCTCGTTTACCGTTCCGGGATGAAAGGTCTTGGACACTTCCGCGAGCTGAATCACCGCATACCTTCCCGGGCGGCCCGAATGCTCTTGCGCAACCGGACCGACTCGCCGCGACCACTACGGTATCGACTGAAAATAAGAGACCCGATGATAAGCAGGCCTGTCAGGAGGCGCAGATCGTTCGGTGTCAAATTGATGTGATACCCGTAATACCGGCCCAGGTACATGATTCCCCTGTACACGATAGAGCCGAGGAGAACACGAAGGGTGAGGAAACCGATACGGTTGGAACGTAAAAGAAACTCACCGATCATGACCGAGGCAAGACCGGATACAACGACTCCCTGCCCCATGTTGACGTCGGCAAACCCCTGGAATTGGGCCGCGAAGGCGCCCGCTATCGCCACCAGACCGTTTGAAAGACCGACGCCGATAACTTTCATCCATTCCGGATTGACTCCCTGACTGACAACCATTTGCTGGTTGTTGCCCATAGCGCCCAACGTGAGTCCCAGGTCGGTATGAAAAAAGAGATCCAGCAGGAACTTGATTCCCAGCCCGATGACCAGAAAAAAAACGAAGGTTCCCCATTCCCGGGGCATCACCTCTGCCAGTCGGTCCGTTACCAGACTGAGAATTGTCTCCCGTCGCAGAAGTGGGAGGTTGGCCCGATTACCGAGAATTCTGAGATTCACCGACCAGAGCATAGTCATCGTCAGAATACCCGCGAGCAGGTTGGGTACTCCCAGTTTGTTGTGAATGGTCGCCGTCACCGCTCCCGCAGCAAGTCCCCCGGCAAACGCAAGCAGGACCGCGGCAAACAATGGTACCCCGTTGACAATAGAAACGGCCATAATGACTGCGCCCAGCGGAAAGGTACCATCCACGGAAAGGTCGGGAAAATCGAGTATTCGAAAGGTTATAAAGACGCCGAGGGCCATAATGCCGTACAGCAGGCCCTCGACCAGGATCGCTTCAACCATAGCGGTCGGTCAGCGGACGGCTCCGTTTTCGATAACGATAGACGCATCGTCAAGGACAACGGCCGGCACGGAAATGCCAAGGGCCTCCGCCACGTCAAGATTGATCAGAAGGTCCAGGTCACCGGGATCGGTGAGAAAGAGCGTTGGCATATCTGCCGGATCGGCTCCCTTCAGGACGTCCGAGACCATTCGACCGGTGGCCCGACCGAACTTGTAGTAGTTGAATCCGAGGGCAACCAGAACTCCTCCGTCCTCAGCTGAAGTCGTATCGGCGCTGATGACCGGCACCCCGGCAGCTCCCGCAACATCGGTGAGGGCAGAGAGGGCGCTTACAACGGTATTATCGGTACTGACATAAATGACGTCCACGCGGTCGATAATTGACTGCGTCGCAGCGCGAACTTCACTGGAATTGACCACAGAAGCCTCAACAAAACCGAGGTTTCGCCTCTCTGAGGCGGCTTGCGCCATATCCTTCAGTGAAACCGCGTTCGCCTCGCCACCGGTATAGACGTGCCCTACCGTCTCTACGTTCAGCAGAGCCGTTATGAGGTCGAACTGCGCCTCCACGGGAGCCATATCGGATGAACCGGTCACGTTGCCTTCACCGCGATCCAGTGAGGATACGAGCCCCGCTCCCACCGGATCGGTAACGGCTGCAAAAATTACGGGAATATCAGATATTGCACTGACCAGGGCCTGGGCGGTTGGTGTAGCGATACCGACGGCAAGACGAACACCGTCGTTTCGGAACTTGGAAGCAATACTGGCGGCTGTGGAAATGTCACCGTTTGCGTTCTGAAGGTCATACTGAAGATTGTCGTGACCAAGCTCGGCAAGCTCATCCATAATGCCCTGCTCGATGGCATCCAGGGCGGGATGCGCAACTATTTTGGAAATACCAACGACGTTACTTTCAGTAGCCGCCCCGGAGTCCCCTTCGGGAGAGCCTGAGGCCACAACAACAGCGACAGCACCAAACAAAAGAATGGCCATCACGGTACCACGATACAAAGCTTTCATACATTTCCTCCTTCTGACGGCGTGGAAGGTTAGCGAAAAGCGAATACTATGTCTATGGAAGCTCCGCATATAAGCAGGGCGCCGCTCCACTGAACGACGCCCCGGTCCATTCGCATGTCACCGTACTTATGATGACTCCTGAGTTTTTGTCTTTTTGCCCTCGCCCAACGCCTGGGTAACCCGGTCCAGGAAGATCGCCAGAATAACAATAGCGATACCGCCTTCAAACCCGACGTCAATTCTCAACTGCGTGATACCCCGAAGCACTTCATTTCCAAGACCACCGGCACCAATCATACCGGCGATAACGACCATGGAAAGGGCCAGCATGATCGTCTGGTTTACACCGGCCATAATTGTCGGCATGGCCACCGGCAGTTCCGCTTTCAGCAGCATCTGCCTGTTGGTAGCCCCGAAAGACAGGGCCGCTTCTTTTATCTCCTTGGGGACCTGACGTATCCCGAGATTGGTCAAACGCACCGCCGGAGGGAGGGAAAAGACGAGAGTTGCCACGACGCCCGGAACGGGTCCAAGGCGGAAGAAAAGAACCGCCGGAATCAGGTACACAAAAGCCGGCAGCGTCTGCATGAAGTCCAGGACGGGACGCATAACACCCCAGACCTTGTCACTCTTGGACGCCCATATTCCCAGAGGGATTCCCAGCAACAGGGCGATCACTACAGAGCTGATGACAAGGGCCAATGTGCTCATAGTCAGTGACCACAACCCCATGTACCAGATCAGGCCGAATCCCAGGAATGAAAAGACGGCAATTTTCCAGCTGGCAAAGTACCAGGCAATGCCGGAAAAAATTGCAATCACAACCAGCGCCGGCGGAGCGGTGAGAACCCATCGGGTCCCATCCAGCATTCCCGTAACTGCGCTGCTGATAATTCCAAAGAGCCACGCCATGTTGCTCTGTAGCCATTTGACGATTACTTCAAATCCACCGCCTATATCTATTATTGTTCTGAAATTCATATGTTATTCCTCCCCGTTCGCGGCGTCCTGGAGCTCACCGAGGGTCTGGGGCCTCTCAACATCCGACCCTTCGTACCCTTTGTTCACTTCCGAGATAATAGCGGCCCTGCTGACGGCCCCGTGAAAGACACCGTCCTCATCAATGAGCGCAATAGGATAGCGCGTTTCTATTGCCGTTGTCAGAAGATCCGCAATTGGTGTAGAGGGTGATGTAGTATAGACGTCGTCCATGATTACCGGACCAAGGTCCTTTTTCCCCTGTTTCTGCAGATCCACCGCCGCGTCTATTGTCACAACCCCTTTGAGGCGTCGATCCGTGTCGGTGACAAACACGGATGAGGTACCGTGTTTTTCCATCGTTCTGATGGCCGCCTGCAGGTCTTCCCGCGGATACGTTATCGTGGCCGCGTGTCCGCCGATCGTACCGGCGGTGATTACCTTTGTCCGGTCGACGTTCTGCACGAACTCCCGGACGTAGTCATCCGCCGGGTTCGCCAGTATTTCTTCAGGCTCATCGATCTGACGGACCCGCCCGTCCGGACCGAGAATGGCAATTCGGTCACCCAGTTTCAACGCTTCGTCGAGATCGTGAGTGATAAATACTATTGTTTTATGAAGACGCGCTTGCAGTTCCAGCAGTTCATCCTGCATCTGTGTTCGAATCAGCGGATCGAGAGCACTGAAGGCCTCGTCCATGAGCAGTATCTCCGGATCGTTTGCCAGGGCCCGGGCAAGACCGACCCTCTGCTGCATACCGCCGGAGAGCTCGGATGTAAGACTTTCTTCAAAACCGTCCAGCCCGACCAGCTTTATGGCGTCCTCGGCTTTTTTCTGGCGTTCTTCCTTGTCCATACCGCTTATTTCGAGGCCGAATTCCACGTTATTCAGAACGTTACGGTGAGGCAGCAATCCGAAATTCTGAAATACCATGGACATTTTATACCGACGGACTTCCCGAAGTTTTTCCATGTCCATTTTCATGACGTCGTCGCCGTCAATCAGAATCTCTCCCGCCGTCGGTTCTATCAGTCGGTTGAGACAGCGGATAAAGGTTGATTTGCCGCTTCCGGAGAGCCCCATCACCACAAACGTCTCTTTTCGAGCGATTTCGAAGGTAGCGCCGTTAATGGCAATGGTGCACCCCGTCTTTTTCAGAATTTCACCTTTGTTCATTCCCTTTTTGATCAATGGGATCGCCCGTTTCGGGTTTGGTCCGAATATTTTATACAGATCTCTTACTTCTATTAGTGCCATGTCTTTTCCTTTTGGGTCTGAAATGGATGCGTCCGGGCGGACGCAGAATCAAAAAAGGGGTGCGGAACCGCACCCCTTTTGAGTCTCAGCCCCGAATCAGTTGGGCACCCATGCGGACCAGATGTCCGGGTTTTCATTTTTCCACTCCCGAGCCGCTTCCAGCGTATCGAGATTTGATTCGCCTATGTGAACCATAAGAGGACCGATCGTTTCGTTGGTCCAGAGTACATTTTCGAAGAATGCGGCAACTTCCGGAAGATCTTGCTTCACGCCGGGACGACCCATGATGTAAATGTCATCAATGGAAAAGACCTCTTCTCCGTCCTGCTCAAGAATAACGAGGGGCAGGCGACCGAACATGGAGTGGGGCTGCCATCCCATACCAACTACATATTCGTTGTTATCTATAGCAGCCTGCATCGCGGCCATCATAGCAGCATCGGAAGAGGGAACCAGCTCAAGACCCGCTTCTTCAAGTTCGTACGCGGGGATCAGCTCTTCTTCCATCTTGATCATCATGCCGGCACCGGCGTCAATACCAGTCAACTGGCCACCGAGCTTTTCGACAACTTCGGGATCTTTCAGATCGGAGATGGTCTGTACGCCGTCATCGTACATGTACTGCGGCACAATCAGTCCGGTAACACCGTCTTCATAGATCTTTGAAACCTCAACGAGATCGGTTCCTTCGGTATAGACCGTATGGAGGCCGGGCAGCCACGCTTCCATGAAAAAGTCCTGATCACCGGCTGCTACGGAAGCAAAAGCGGGACCAACGTCTGCGGCGGTCAGTTTCACTTCATATCCCATTTCGTCTTCCAGAACGGTAGCCAGAAAATGGGTCCAGGCAACGCCTTCTTCCCAGTTGACGTAGGTCAGTTTGACTTCCTGGGGGGCGCCTTCCTGCTGGCCTCCTGCAAAAACCATTGATGTCATTGCCAGAAGGGCAACAGCGAGGGTAATTCGCGCGATATGTTTCATACACACTCCTTTTTGTTTTCTGCCCGTTATATCCGGCTTTTCCGGAGACAACGGTACAGATTTGGTATTCTGTTGTAGTGCAACCGTTATCGTTGCATGTAAACCATAGAAAATACCGTAGTAAATGTCAAGCAATTTATAGCTCGCTAAGTAAATATTCTTTACAGACAGTCAAACTGACCGTGAAATGCCTGGACTAAGATAGATATAATTACATGTTATATATACAATTATATAATCACTGCGTCTTTCTGATATAACAAAAAATAATTTTGCATTGGCATTTTAATTATGATACGAATTTACCGCTCTCTAACATAGATCACATATTACTTTGTAGCGTTGTACAAGAAAGCGTTCTATGGTAATAACAGGCATGCGACTGGCGTGTTTGGACCTCGAAGGTGTTCTGGTTCCGGAAATCTGGCACAATGTGGCCGCCGGAACGGGAATTGACGAACTGCAGCTGACGACCAGGGATATTCCGGACTACCATCAACTTATGAAACACCGGTTGCAGATCCTGGATCGTCACAGTATAACTCTTTCGACTATTCAGGAGGTAATTTCCGGGATGCGCCCCCTTCCGGGAGCCGCTGGATTCATTTCCCGCCTTCGGGAAACAATGCAGTTTGTACTTCTTTCGGACACATTTGAGGAATTTGCGGCGCCACTAATGAAGCAGCTGGGGTATCCTACTCTTTTCTGCAACTCCCTTGAGGTCGACGGGACGTCCGGTCGGATCACCGGCTATCGGTTACGAAAGGAAAACGGCAAGTATCACGCCGTCCGGGGGTTCCAGAGCATGGGCTTTTCGGTCTGTGCCGCCGGCGACTCCTACAACGACCTTGCCATGATTCGGGTTGCTGAGGAAGGCGCCTTTTTTACACCCCCCGAATCCATCGTTTCGGAAAATCCGGATATTCCGGTGTGCAGAACCTACGCCGAACTCTTCGGATTTCTCGCAGGCGACTATTGAATCGGTTATATATGCATATTCTGCTTGTGGATGATGAAAAGCTGAACAGAATGGTTGTTGGCCGGGTGCTGGAAACGGCGGGATACAGCTTTCACAGCTGCGCCAACGGAGAAGAGGCTCTGGAATACCTGCGGACGACGCCCTGCGACGTTGTGCTGATGGACCGACAAATGCCGGGCATAGACGGACTGGAAACGACACGTCGCATCCGGGCGCTCACCGATATCGACCAACCCAGAATTATCTCTTTCAGTGCGTATGTCGACGAACGGGACAGAATAGAGGCGTATGACGCCGGAATGGACGGTGTTATAGAAAAACCTGTGACTATCGATCAGCTCCGCCATTATCTTGGGGAGCCCCCTGCTTCCTGATCTGTAGAGCAACACGGTAATAGTCAACGGCACCTTTGCTCCGCAGTTCATGCTGAAAAATGGTATGTCCTCTTCCGGGAGCCTCCGCCAGCGCTCTGTTGAGGTGAATCGGTTTCATCAGCAGTTCCGGCCCCAATCGGGACGCCAGCTCTTCCAGAAGGTCTTCTGAAACGGGCGAATCATCTTCATAAAATGTCGGGATAATTCCTCTGACTGTGAGGCTGGGATTGAAATGGCGTCGTACCTGCTCTATAAGCTCGATAATCTCGATCATACCTTCCATGGCAAGAAAATGGGCCTGCATCGGCACGTACGCCTCGCGTCCGGCTATGAGAGAACCCACCGTCAGCAACTGCGTTGTCGGCGGAGTGTCAAATACGGTGTAGTCAAAGCCGTCCATGACGGTACCGAGGTGGTCTCTCATCCAGAAGCGAGCTTCCTTACTGTTCGAGTAACGCCGTTCAAAATCCGCCAATCGTCGTGACGACGGCAGCACCTGGAGACGGGGTACGTACGTGGTGTGGAGCACCTCGTCCGCGCCGATTCGACCCTCCAGAACATGACTCAGGTCGGAAGACACAACGCCGAGAGAGACACCAAGAGACATGGTCGCGTGTGCCTGAGGGTCTGTATCGATTACCAGCACGCTGTGTCCCATATGGGCCAGGGCCGCCGCGACATTGACACTGGTGGTAGTCTTGCCACACCCCCCCTTTCGATTGGTGAACACCAGACGTCGACTCATGCGGTGCCTCCGGAAGAAATTTCGTCAAGTATATGGCGCGTAATTGCGTAAAGGGGCGGGACTCCTTCGGAACGCTTCAGCGGCGCCGCGAGGTTTGAATGAGATTGAAGGGGCAGATCCGAGACATAGTAAAAGAAACGGTATCGCACTTCCTGACCTATGACCCCCAGCTGCCCCGATTCAACGATTCCGCGGTAATAGTGAGTTCCTTCCATTTCAATTCCAATCACATCCCAGATCTGACGATAAAAATTGAGCATCTGCCTGTTCTGCAGCAGGGTCCCGTCCACCGTGAGAAGCGGACCCTGATGGACCGATCCTTCAGAAAACCTTTTCGCAAGACGATCCACACAGCCACCGCCAACAGAATCTCTGGGGCGGTCCGGAAGCGGTTGAAAAAGATCGCTGTGTTGTTCCACAAAGGCTGTGGGAGCCAGGATATCTCCCCGAGACCCTACCAGAGCACCCGCTTTTCCAAGAAAGTTCACACTACGAATATTCTCTCCGAAAAGCATAAGGAGATTGCGAATTACATATTCCGCCTGCTCCCCAAAAGCATAATCAATATTGACAATATAGTCCGTATTTCCGATCGAAGATTCATTGAATTGCCGGATTTCCGGATCGATGGCTCCGTGAACGCGAGAAAGGTCGATCAATTGCACCTGAATACCCGTACTGGCCGTGTGATCCAGACGGTACTGTCCCGCCCGTTCCGCTTCCGCGCGATATTCTTCCTGTTTATCGGGGTGAGCCGAAAAATAGACAGGAAGGATACTGTACACAAGATCTCTCTCCCGAAGCCATGTATCGTTCAATCCCGGATGTGACGTGGACCGGGCCCACGCAAGGACGTCTCCCTCGTTTTGCCCTATCCACGGATTGAGGCAGTTGGTTACTGAGTGAGTGTTACTGCTGATGATGTGAACGCCCCGGTCTTCCGGCAGATCAGCCGGATCGAATCCGGTGAGGTCTTTTGTCATTCGCGCCACTTCGGCGGTCCAGAGTTCACTGCGACGGGCGTTGTAATTCCTCTCCCGGCGCCGGACGTCAATTGAGAACATCTCACGATGTCGGGTTATCTCGGAGACCCGCCGGGCCGTATCGTCTCCCCAGATAGTCATGAGACCATCAACTTCCCGGGAACTGAAAGGCAGTGCATTGAGAAATGTCCGCGTCTCCTCCATATCCGGATCGGAACTGCCGGAGGGCCCGTCGATAAACTGGTCAATGCGGTGAAGCGCGCCGTCCCGGGCTACCCGCTCGCGGATCTTTCTGGCTTCAACGGCGTAAAGACAGAGGCAGGTCACCATATCTATCAGATCGGAATCGCCGCTGCGAAGGAGTACCAGATCCTTCCCGGGAAGAACCTCCCATATATCCCTCCGCCTGGCCGTCGTCAAAACACTCCGGAAATTGGTGTCGGCGTTGTCAAAAGGCTCCGACAGTTCATCCACAAGAAGAAAGGCGAAGGTTCGGGTAACGTTGGCGGGCAATCGACGGACCGCGTAATGCAGAGCAGGAATATCCAGTTTTCGCGGTTCGTCGATACCGGGATGGATGGCCGGCTGTAAAGCCCGATAGAGAGGAAGCAATTGACCAATACCGATCTGACCATCTTCAGCCTCCAGAATCAGCTGCGTCTTGAACCGCTCAAAGGCTGAGAAAATTCCCTGATTATCCCGGAGAATGGAACCGAACCCCTGGGCAAAAGTAGGAGACTTTTGCAGAAGCGCTCGAAACACCTCTCCCGAAAGGGCGACACATGTGCATTCCGTTCGGGCTCTGACACTGAACAGGCGGGGTTCCTGAAAGATGGCTTCCCACTCTCCGAAGAAGCGGTTGCTTCTGATTACAGAGACAAGATCCTCCAGAGTGCGCCGTGGATCAAAAACTTCTACCGCACCGGAGACGACGATATACACGGACTGATCTGTGTCGTGTCGCCGAAAGATGATTTCGCCCGGTTGAAAACGATGCTCCACAAGACCGGCGATAAGGTCCCGTCGTTGTCTCTGTCGGAGAAATCGGAAAGGATGTACCCGCAGCAGCAGCTCCACAAGATCCATTGTCCGATCGTACCACGTAGTATCGAGAGAGAAAACGGTTGCTTCGAGAGGTAATCTCACCGACTCAGCCTACCAGAATCTGCCTGCGGGGAACCAACAGTTGGGCGGCTATCCGTTGAAGGATGTACCAGCCGTCGGTATAACTGAATCCTTCACAGAGATCAAGAAGGCTATGAAGGGAAAGCTCTCCGTCGGCGAAATCAAACCGACAAATCGGGTGTTCCACCATTCCCTGGACTTCACGAAAGGACATACCGCGATCAGCAAGAAACACACCGAACGAACTGGCTTCAATACCAAGTCCGTTTCCGCCGGAATCAAGCAGGTAGTCCCGGCTGTCCAGAAGCTGTTCGAAGGGACTGCGGGATATGTGAACCGCCCGGGCAATGGGCATTCCATGCCGAAGGAGTCTGTTCGTCACCAGTTCCGCCTGCATACGGGCAGCCAGCTGGAAAAAGTGGGGATACCCCATGTTGGTCCGGAAGACCATGACGGCGATATCCGTTCCTGCATTGTTTTTGTGAAGAAGTGCGGGAATATCGTAATTGACAATCCAGACGTCCCGAAACCGCTTGATAACCTGGCCGGCGATTCGGGTCACAGCTCCCTCGTCTACCCATAGCCCGAAAAGATCCTCCGGTTCCCATTCAAATCGTCGGAGCGCTTCAAATGCACCAATTACCCGATCCGTTGGAAACGGCAAATTGTAAAAACCTTGAAACTGGCTTCGCATTTCCGGGGGAAATGCGAGACCACCATGCACGGCAAAGTAGAGACGCAGAGCATAATGCCGTTCCACAATTTTACGGTCGACAATATGCGACCCGGGAATGTTTGCCAGGTACACGAGATCAATATCGGCCGTTTCGGTACGGCACTCCCGGACAATTTTAAGTATTCTGCTTTCTACGGCAACACCGTTCGTTTCGGGACGAAGGTACACAAATATATCCAGGTATTCCGGTCGGGAATCCGGCCCCGGGTAAGAAACGAGGACCTTCGGTTTATCTGACTTCTGTACCTCCGCCACGTTGCTCCAGCAACCTTTCGAGATCAAGTTCTCCGGCTGTACAGGGCACCTGTATTCCCCAGTTCTCGAGAACCCGGGGGTGCAGCTCGCCGAATATGCCGACAACCGACCTATTCTCGCCTTTTTTACTCTTCCCCTTCGTGTCGTTCCCCGGAGCTGCAATCCAGGCCGCCCGACCGGGAATGAACCGGGAATCCCGAACTTCCTGAAGCTGGTACTCCCGTCCCATATAGAAAAGTATAGCAGAGACGTGAGAATTTATCATATTGAAACCTGCATCACTGTCGGCGCTGAGAAACCCGAGAGTTGTCCGGGTTGTCGTTCCCGTCACATCGTGATCGTCCCTGAGAGCAATCTTTCCGACTTCAAAAATATGATGGGGATACACGGCATTTCCGCTGACCGCCTCGGAAGCGAGGAGGGACGGCAGTACAGACGGGCGAACGAACTCGTAATTCTCGCTCATAGGATTAGCGATACGTACAGCCCGGGCGAAAGATTCTTCCCAGTCGGACTGATCGTACATCAGTTCAATGTAGTCCCGTCCCGATCCGAGATAGTTGAAAATCATCTCCTGAAAACCAAGACCGACCATCGTCGACTTGATTCGCCGGGTAAATTCTTCCACTGCCGTCAGTCGACCCACCGTAAAATCCCGCGGCATTTCCGGAACAAAACTCTCCATTCCACGTCCGATCATCACATCTTCGACGATATCAACTGCGTGAAGAAAGTCATTCCGGTATTCCGGAACGCGTACGAGAATCCGCCTGTCTTCCGCTTCACCGGAGCCACCCATTTCCGTCGCGGTGATTCCCATGCGTCTCAGAGCCTCGATCACGTCGTCCACGGTAAAGGTCACCCCGAGGAGGGCGTTGATTTCACGTAACGCGGCGGACTGGGGCTTCTGAAAATAGTAAGGAACGGTGATGTTCTTGCCGTACGGTGTGTCATAGGGATACTCAATCTGTACCGGCTCGACGGTATATCCCATATCGGCAACATCACAGGCAACGATAGACGCCGCGTGCAGCAGGGAGTCCATGTCGCTTCCGGTAAGCTCGACAAAGAGCGATGAATCTCCTTCCTGGACGGCTCCGAGGGAGGCGCTGTTTATCACCGGAGGAAAGCTCAGCACCTCGCCGGTATCATCGGTCAGGAGAGGGAAGAGCGGAAGGTCCGCGACGATATGTCCGTACTCCTGCCCCTTGGGATGTTCGGTAATGATTTCCCGCATGGAGAGTTCCCGATCAAACTGCAACGGAGTAAAACGGGTGGAATCGGGATTCACCGCCTTGTAGTGAACCGGATAGGTAATCAGGTCGGACCGGTATACACCCATGGCTATGGACCGTCGCTTACGGCCGTAATTCCAGGTAAGTTTCTCCTGGGTCTGAATAAGATCTTTCAGCATCACCTCGGTGACTGGTTTACCGGTCATGACAAAGCCCACCACCCAGGGACGTATCTTCCGTACCGACGGATCAACAACTACCCGGCGGGCACCATGTTCCCGCCGAACTGAGGAGTCGGAGAAAAACGAATACCTGGGAGCGTCTTTTCCCCTGAATATGCGCAGTTGGCGGCCGAGCCCGGCGGTGGACCAGAGGTCGGGACGGTTCGTATCGTTCAGTTCAACCTTCATGATCCCTTCGTCATCTGCGGTCTCGTCCAGCTCGGCCTTGGCTGCAGGGAAAAGGGCCTCCAGCTGATCATCCGTAAGTGATCCGGTGTCGATAGATTTGATAAGGGCATCACGATAGACTTCAATTTTGGGCATACAACAACTCCTTAGATTCGACGGCGGAGGCGCACATTTTCAAGGTTGGGACTGAAAAGTTCTCGCAGGTCATTGAGACCGAGGTGCATAAGGGCCATCCGGTCGATACCAAGCCCCCAGGCGAGTACCGGAACGTCCACACCCATTGGCTTTGTCACCTCAGGACGGAAGATACCGGACCCGCCCAGCTCAAACCACCCCAGTTTGGGATGCTTGATATGCACCTCTACGGAAGGCTCCGTAAATGGGAAGTACCCGGGGACGTATCTGACATCCGTTGCCCCGGCCAGTTCCACTGCAAACATTTCCAGAAGACCCAACAGATTCTTGAGATTTACCTCTTCTCCGAGAACGATGCCTTCGGTCTGATAAAAGTCTGAAAGATGGGTCGCATCCACCTGGTCATAGCGAAAACAGCGAAGTATACCGAAGTACTTTCCCGGCACTTTGGCGGTGTGCAGAGACTTCGCCGACATGACAGTACCCTGACTCCGAAGGATGAGCCGACGGGTAAATTCCCGGTCAAAAGTATAACCCCACCCCCTGCTGCCGGTCTCCCAGCCGTCTTCGTGGGTTTGGGATATCCGGGAGAGGTACGGTTCCTCAATCTCTTTGGCGTGGTCCGGCTCTTTCACATAATAGACATCGTGAATATCCCTGGCCGAATGAAACTGTGGCATAAAGAGGGCGTCGGAGTTCCAGAACTCCGTCTCCACCACGGGGCCATCGAACTCTTCGAAGCCGAGAGATACCAGTTTGTCTTTCACCGAATCGAGATATTCACAATAAGGATTTCGACGTCCCGGAACAAGCCTGCTGGTAGGTGCGTTGACGCCATATTCCCGAAAGGTCTTTCCGCGCCAGCTTCCGTCTCGAAGCATTTCGGAAGTCAGCCTGCCAACTTCCTCGCCGGTCATCCCGGCGTTTGCCAGAGCTGCTTTTACTTCAAGCCCGGCAGCGTTGATACGAAAGAAAACCGCTTCCCGTTCAACGACCCTGAACATGGCCGACGAGGCGCCCCGTTTCTTCGCGTTCGGTGCTATAACGTCTCGCTCTTCCGTGGTGAGCTGATCATGGACAAGTTCGCCGTCACCGGCCTGCAGCAACAGCCGATGGAGTGTCTGTTCCGACGAAGGTATCGTCGGTGAACCCGATGCGGTGACACGTTTTTCTTCGTCCATAGCGAGAACACCCTGCTTCGAGAGCTGCCCGAAAGAGGACCCGACATCTTTCTTCTCCAGTCCGGTAGCCTCGGAGAGTTCCGGCATACTGAGCGGACCCTGTTCAACAATTGTACGGATAATCCGTTCAACAGGGGTACCCTTTTCGGCGTACTCCGCGCCCAGATCAGTCCGTTCGTAGAAAATGTGCTCTTCCCTGCGTGTTTCTTCCAGATATGCTTTGGCATGTAACCAGCTGAGGGCC
The DNA here is from genome assembly GCA_964496635.1 of uncultured Spirochaeta sp. Lineage (GTDB taxonomy): Bacteria > Spirochaetota > Spirochaetia > DSM-27196 > Alkalispirochaetaceae > Alkalispirochaeta. The sequence continues at coordinate 896 of CAZCAE010000024.1, read as the reverse complement.
TGGTTGCACTGACCGAGCTTGAGACCCAGCTCTCGTTCCATGCGGGCCGCATCAAACTCGGCACTGTCGTCGTAATGGAGTAGAGTCTTGACTTCCAGAGGGTGAAGGCTTTTTAGCGTTGCTTCCGATACCATGGCGCGCATTATGCCAAACCATTACAGTATCCACAAGCTTGACTACACTGAGTTACTGCGAGAGGCGATCGGCAATCCTGGACGCCCGCTCACTCAGCTGTGAAGCGATCTCCTGATCGGGCAGGGATTTGCTTGCCTCTTTCAGGTATCTGAACGTGTCGGCAATCTTGCCGCGATCGACAGGTACATCACTTTTCGACGTTCTTCCACCCGGTTCCCTCTCCAAGTGTTGCAATTTACTGCGAAGGGTACTGTGACCACTCAAACGGGCGTGAATCCCGGCAAGCTTGAGGCGCTCCTCACTCTGACGAAATTCCTGATCACGATCGGGAGGAAGGCTTCCAGCAAGCCCCATCAGGTAGCCGAACAATCTGGCGTGTTTGGCGAACGGGCTTTCGTCTGACGGCTCCGGTTCGTTCTCCGAAGGCGGTCCAAGCTGGTCCCGAACCTTTTCTATCATGTCTTTCAGTTTTCTGCGCAACGAAGGATCCGGTTTCGGGACGTCTTGTTCCGGTTCGGGTTTCGGCCCTTCCTGCGTCGGCGCGGCAGGCTGTGGTGGTTCCTGTTGCGGGTCCTGTTGCGGGACAGTTGATTGAGGGATAACGTTCGGTTCCGGTTGGGGCGCAGGTTCCAGTTGGGGCGCAGGTTCCAGTTGGGGCGCAGGTTCCGGTCCCGGTTGGGGCCCGGGGGCCTCGGGTTCGGGCGGGGCGGGTGGCTCGGGTTGGGGCTCCCGCTGACAATTTTGTGCGACGTTCCGGACTC
>CAZCAE010000023.1:0-48926 GCA_964496635.1 uncultured Spirochaeta sp. | reverse complement strand
CAAGGCCACGGGCTTTCCTGTTGCCCGTGCGTCGGCGCGGCTGGCGGTGGGGTACACCCTGGACGAGGTGATCAACGACATTACCGGCAAGACGGTCTCCAGCTTTGAGCCCGCTCTGGACTACGTGGCGGTGAAGGTTCCCCGTTTTGAGCTGGAGAAGTTTCCCGCCGGGTACGAGAGTCTGGGAACGCAGATGAAGTCTGTGGGTGAGTCCCTGGCCCTGGGCCGGACCTTTCTTGAGGCGCTGAACAAGGCGATACGGGCGGCGGAGTACGGTTTTGAGGGGCTGGAGGAGCTGCCGGTGCTGCCGAAGCCGTCGGAGCCGGTGGCGCAGTCGGATGGCGGCGAGGACGGGCTTTCCGCCTCTGTCGGTGCGGAAGCACACTTGCGTGCCATGGTGGCGGCTTTGCACCCCCGGCGGATCTTCGGAATCTATTCGCTGTTGCGCCGGGCCGTCCGGGGGGAGCCCCGGACCGGCGATCAGGGGGACGGGCCGGATCAAGGAGACGGGCCCGGTCACGCGCCCGGTCCTGCGCCCGGCGTCGCTGACGAGCTGATCGTATGGATTGAAAAGACCAGCGGGTACCACCGGTGGTTTCTCTCGGAGTTTCTGGAGCTTGCCCGGCTGGAGGAGCAGATTTCGTCCGCCCCGATTCTTCCGCCTGATCTGCTGCTTCAGGCAAAACAGGCCGGTCTGACGGACAGGCGCATTGCCGGGCTGTCGGGGATGTCACCGACGGATGTTTCGGCGGCCCGGAAGGTCGCCTGCATTGTCCCGTCCTACCACTTTGTTGATACCTGCGCCGGTGAGTTTGAAGCGGAAACGCCCTATTTCTATTCGTCCTGGGGCGAGGAAGATGAGGGAGAACCCGTCGGCGACGCGGGGGTGCTTATCGTCGGGTCCGGTCCCAACCGGATAGGGCAGGGTCTGGAGTTTGATACCTGCTGTACCCTCTCTTCCATGGCGTACCGTCGGGCGGGCCGCAAGACGGTGATGGTCAATTCAAATCCCGAGACGGTCTCCACGGATTTCAACGTCTCGGACCGTCTGTATATTGAGCCGCTTACCGCCGAGGACGTGATTCACGTCATGGAAAAGGAACAGGTCCGGGATGTGGTCGTTCAATTGGGCGGACAGACCCCGCTGAACATGGCGGAAGAGCTGGAAGCTGCAGGGGCCCGGATTGTGGGAACCTCCCTGAAGGGGATTCATGACGCGGAAGACCGGGAGAAGTTTTCCGCCCTGATAGGGCGGCTGGGTCTCCGGCAGCCGGAGAACCGCATGGCCGGCACTGCCGATGCCGTGAGGACCGCAGCCGGTGAAATTGGCTACCCGGTGCTGCTGCGTCCCTCCTTTGTCCTTGGCGGCCGCAGCATGACGGTGGCTTACAACCGGGAAGACCTGGACGCTTTTCTCTCGGCGGCGCCGGTTCTGAGTCCCCAGCGTCCAATTCTGGTGGACCAGTTTCTGGAGGACGCCTTTGAGTACGATGTGGACGCCGTGGCAGACGGAGAAAACGTCTATGTCGGTGGTATCATGCAGCACATCGAAGCAGCAGGAGTCCACTCCGGTGACTCGGCGTGCGTCTTTCCGCCGTATAAAAGCGACCGGGCCGTCGAAACGGAGATGGTTTCCGCCACAGCCGCCATTGCCCGGGAAATCGGTGTCCGGGGATTTCTGAACATCCAGTTTGCCCTCCGGGCAGGGGATCTCTATGTGCTTGAGGTCAACCCCCGGGCAAGCAGGACCGTTCCCTTTCTCTCAAAGGCCTCCGGGGTCGATCTTGTGTCGGCGGCGGTGAGTGTCTGGTCGGGCAGATCCTTGCGTGAGCAGGGTCTGGTTGCCCCTGACGGCGATGGCATCGGTGTGGGCTCATGCATAACCGGCTGGGCCGTCAAGGAGGCCATGTTCAGTTTTGACCGCTTTTTTGGACATGACCCCCTTCTTGGTCCGGAGATGCGTTCCACCGGCGAGGCTATCGGCATCGGTAACGACTTCGGCGAAGCCTTTGCAAAGGCGACTATCGCTACGGGCACCCAACTGCCTCGGCAGGGTCGTGTCTTTGTGGCCGTCCACGACTTTGACAAACGGACGGTCCTTCCTATTGTACGGGACCTTATGGACATGGGTTTTACCGTTGCCGCAACCCGGGGGACCGCGGCGTTTCTCTTTGAACACGGAATCATGGCCGAGGTCATCCTGAAGGTTCACGAAGGGCATCCCCACGTGGTGGACCACATCAAGTCAGGTCGCATCGACATGATGATCAACACACCTATGGGCCGCTTTACCCACAGTGACGACGGATACCTCCGAGTGGAAGCATTGCGGCACCGCATCCCCTATACCACCACCACATCGGCTGCCCGGGCAGCAGTGGAGGCGATCCGCCATTTGCGGCGAAACGAGGTGGTGGCCCGGCCGCTACCGTAGCCGCTGCCGGGCGACTGGTACTACTGTTTTGTCCGGAGAAACTTGACCGATACGATGCGGTTGTGGCTGACCTGTGATACGATGAATCTGCCCCAGGGGGTGGTCAGTTCCTGACCGGCCGCCGGAATATCACCGAACTCCTCGGTGATATACCCGCCGATGGTCTGGGCGTCGCCTTCAACGGGAATTTCGATATCCAGATGGTCGTTTACCACATGAATAGGTGTGTCCGCGGCAATGGCGTATTCCGTATCGGTGATCTTTGCAATTGCGCTTGATTTTGCAACTTCATTTTCATCGTACAGCTCACCTACGAACTCTTCGACCAGGTCTTCAATAGTAACAAGTCCGGATAGTCCACCGTATTCATCCAGGACAATAGCCATATTTACATGTTCCCTCTGCAAACGGGTAAGCATCTCGTGAATCGTTCTGTTTTCGGGGACAAAAATAGGCTCGTTCATGATTTTGCTGAGGGACGTTTCCGGGTCGCCCTGCGTGACCAGTTTGACTACATCTCTGAGCATGACAATACCGACAATGTACTCCTGGTCGCCGTCGTATACGGGTATTCGGGCAAAGCCGGAGTCCAGAATGACGGGAAGGGCCGCTGCTGCGGTCTTTCGTTTTTCCAGACTGAATATCTTTGTCCGGTGGGTCATAATCGCCTCGACCCGCACCTCATGGGAGCGGATGGCGTTCTTCACAATGGAAGCGTGTAATGTGTTCAGAATGCCGGTGCGGCCGGCGTACCGGGCAAGGTGGCGAAGTCCTTCTGCGGTCACCTTGGGTCGTGGTTCACCGCCGGTGAGCCTGGTCAGGGCGCCGCTGATTGCGCTGATGATGAAGACGAACGGTAAAAAGACATAGGAGAGTATTTGCAGCGGTCTGGCAAGGCCGGTTGCAATCCCTTCGTTGTGAGCTATACCTATCTGTTTAGGCGTCACTTCGCTGATTACCAGGACGAGAATTGTCAGTACCGCTGTCGAAGCTGTCAACCACGCTTCGCCAAAAAGGCGAATCGTCCACGCCGAGACGAGGGCCGACGCGGCGAGGTTTGCAAAATTGTTGCCGATTGTGATGGTGGTGAGAACAGTCTCTATCTCGTCGTGCAGCGATGCCACCAGCTTCCCGGAGCGGCCGCCTTTGCGACGCAGGCGTTCCAGTTGCTCAAATGATAACGATGTATAGGCTACTTCCGTTCCCGAGAACGCCCCCGACAGCAGAAGAAGTACAAATACAGCGGAAATCTCTAACACAACGGTACCGTTACAGGAGGTATGCTCCAGTAGTTCATGACGTCGGGAAAGATACCATAATCAGCGCGAGATGAACACCAGCTGTTCTGCGTCTGCGTCGCTGCTTTCGTTTTCGGTAAGGACATAGGTGTTGTAGTAATACTCCATGGCGTCTGCAAGCGCTTCCCAGGAGGCCTCTACAATATTCTCGTTTACTCCAACAGTATCCCAGGTCTGTTCGTGGTCGGTATAGGTAACAAATACGCGAACTTTTGCGGCGGCGCCGCTTTCCGGGTTCAGCACCCGTACCCGGTAGTCTGTCAGGGTAATCCGGTCCAGCCACGGACATACAGGACGCAGGGCGTCCCGGAGAGCGTGATCCAGCGTATCCACAGGACCAACACAGACGGCCGCACCCATGACCTCTCTCTGATCCAACTGAAGAAAAATCCGTCCTACTGTCTTGGACGGAGCTTCAGCGGTCTTGTAGCTTTCGAGGTGATAATTCCGAAGACTTACAAGCGGCCGGTAAATATTCAATGTCTTTCGGACAAGCAGATCAAAGCTCGCTTCCGCCGCCTCATATTCATACCCGTCGTTCTCTTTCTGCTTCAGAAGGTTTGTCAGCTCCTCTACAACCGGGGACGACTTGGTATAGTCGCCGTAATCCCGGAGTTTCTCTACCACAGTGGACTTTCCCGCCAGTTCGGAGAGAACAATGTGACGCTCATTCCCTACCAGACGACTGTCAATGTGCTCCATCAGGTCAGCGGCTTTACCTATGACGTCGGCGTGCTGGCCGGCTTTGTGACTGAAAGCAGCATCTCCGACATAGGGCTGTCGCCGGTCGGGGATGATATTGGCTTTTTCCGCCACAAATCGTGAAAGATGAGTCAGGTGAGTCAACCGATCCTCGCAGCTGGCGGAGTAATCGGTCTTCAGTACTATGTTGGGAATGAAGGTACAGAGATTCGCATTACCACACCGTTCTCCCCAGCCATTTATCGTTCCCTGAATATGAATGGCCCCGTGGTCAACTGCAGCCATACTGTTTGCAATAGCGACGCCGCCGTCATTATGGAAGTGCCCTCCCAGAGGTGCAAGATCATTCCGGGGAAGAGCATCCATGATTGCCGCCACCTCCTGCGGCATGGTACCGCCGTTGGTGTCACACAGAACGAGACAGTCCGCACCCGCGTCACTGCCGGCCCGGAGAACCTGCCGAGCATAGGCCGAGTCGTCTTTGTAGCCGTCAAAGAAGTGTTCCAGGTCGAAAAAGACCTCTCGTCCCTGGGCCTTCAGGAAGTGTACGGAATCGTATATCATGCGCAGGTTTTCTTCCTGATCGGTCTGGAGAACCTTTTCTACATGGGCTTTCCACGTTTTTCCGACAACAATAACTGTCGGGGTTTCCGCATCCAGTAACGCCCTGATCATTGGATCCGTTTCGGCGGAACCTCCGGCCTTTCGGGTTGACCCGAAGGCAACCACCCGGGCATGGTGCAGCGTTTCCCGTTTCATCTGCTGGAAAAAGGCGGCTTCTTTTTCATTGGACAGGGGGAACCCCCCTTCGATGTAGTCTATCTTCATCTCGTCCAGAGTGTGGGCAATCTTTATCTTGTCGTCCAGGGTGTAACTGACCTGGATACCCTGCATACCGTCACGAAGGGTCGTATCGTACATGATGACGCGTCGATTGGTATTGTGTCCGTCGCCGTTTCCGTTCATATTCCGTTACCTCCTGGTTATATCGCAAAAAAAGCCGCCCCTCCGTGAAGAGGGGCGGCCGTTTGAGCTCACCGTCTGGTCGGCTCATCCCTCTTCGAACACAGCAATACCGCCAATAATGCTGGAAATAATGCCGAGAATACCGAAGAGTATGACTGCCGCTGTCAGAAATACCTGCATTGGAGCTAAGTTTGTGTGATATAATGCGGACTGTCAAGTAAAACTGGTGATGTTTCCGATATACTCTATAACGTGATGCAGGAAAACAGCCAGTTTGATATACTCGCCGCCGAACTTTCCAGCGAGGAACGAAGGAAGATGCTCGCATCAATTCGAACCGCCATGGAAAATGAAGCGTCGCCAATCCAGGCATCGGACGACCCGCCCCCTGCGGAACTCGAAGTTCATATCAAGTCACTTGGTTTTTTTGACAGGGTTCGTTTGTTTCTGGCGCAAATGTTCACCGGCAGAAGCCGCGAAGATGTCGTCCATGGTTGGATTATGCGATCCCTGGTAGAAACACTTGCAAAACGGAAGATTGAAGGGGTCGATGGAGGAACCCGTCAGTTCAGGGAAGCCTTTGCCGCCGAAGTCGATCGGTTGCGTCAAAAAGCGACACTCGTTTCGCCGGTGGTGGAAATTGCGGCACGGCGAAGGACGGAACTGGTATTGGGGTTGGCGATGCACTTCTTTCCGGGGGTGCATCAGGAATTGACCAGGAAGTCCGGTGATACCTATATACGGTCGTTGAAAGAAGAAAGCGAGCGATTTTTAAAGCGCCAGCTTACATCTGCAATGGAGGAGATGATCAGTACTATACCTGCGTCAAGCAGGGTCGGGATGACAAAAGCGCTTCACCAGGCTGATACGATGTATCGGTTATCGAATTTCTCCTATGTCGGGATATTGTCCAGTTTTGAAGGGGTTGGGCAGTCGACAGGCCGGCATTGCGCTTTCGACTACGTTACCCGCAGTATAGAACAACTACAGAGTATTTTTTCGGACCTGTCTGATCCGGTGAATCTTGCGCTTCTTGAGACGATGATTATTCTGAACCTGGAGTCCGAAGAGACTCGGGCGGATGAACAGCTCTTTCAACAGGCAATTCGGGACGGAATGGCCGGTATTATGGAATCACTTGGTATATTCCGACACTTTGCTGAGACGTATCCCCTCACTCTTATTCTGCGGATTATCAAGGAAGACCCCTGGTGGCAGCCTCGTTCGGAAAAGACCGGTGAAGACTGGTCCCATATCTATCGTACATTTTTCCTTGAACGGATTCATAGAACGGTTCTTACGGTTTCCCTGGAGCGAACGGTACGGGTACAACTGGAAGCACTGAGGGAAATTTGCGGAGAAAACCCGCGACCGGTGCTTGGGCTGCCCGATGGAAGCGACGGTGTCGGCAGCGAATACTGGTATCTTGCCATGGCGATGACGACACTGACAGGGAGATTGTTCAGTCGGGTTTTACCGCATTTAAAAGTGGTACTTACGGGAGGAGAGTTCTACAAGAGTTCCAATCGTGCGCAATTTAACGACGCGTACAACGAGTTTGAAGGTCTTCCGTCAAAGGTGAAGGCGCTGGAAAAGAATCTTGCGTTTGATGGTCCCTGGGGTACCGTTATTTGGGGAAATCACCTTATCGCCGAGAAAAAGAAAATGGCCCGCAGGATTGATCAGGATGTCATAAAGATCGTTGAAGAAACTCAGACAACGGTAGATGTTCTTGTAAATGTACTTGGGGGGATTCTCTATGCGAGACCGGGCAGCGCCTACGATACACTTGCAAATTATGGACAATTGGGAGGGCGCAGAAACAGTGAAGTAATTGACGACCTTAAGGAGACTCATGCACTGCTGCAGAGATTCATGGGTATAATGGGTGAAATTGGGGCTGTAGAAAAGCGAGCGCGAGAAAACGAGATCACCCTGAATACCAGGTTGTCCGACAAGGCGAGCGTCGTTGGTGACCCTTATGGTGGTGACGTGGTCTGAAAAATCGGATATTCTCCGGTCCATATGAAAGCGTACCGGAATCAATGGAAGCCTCTTGTTGCAGCAGCCTTGAAACGGGTCGTCGGAAACAGCGTTACAGCCGAAGAAATAGAGTCCGTTCTGATCGTTGAAACTCCGCCTTCCACCGACAAGGGTGATATCGCCTTTCCTATGTTTCCATTCGCAAAACTTGCCCGGAAAAGTCCAGGTCAGATAGCATCCGATGTCACCGCAACCCTTGCTGAAGTCGCCGCCGCGGAGGGTTCCACAATACAGGCCGCCGGGCCCTACGTAAACCTTTTTCTTGACCGAGGGAGTGTTTTTGCAGACGTGGTGAATGGCGTGCTTGCCGCCGGTGATTCCTGTGGCGATAGCGATGCTCTTAACGGAATTCGAATCATGGTAGAGTTCAGCTGCCCCAACACGAATAAGCCTCTCCATCTCGGCCATCTTAGAAACGACGCACTGGGAGAAAGCACGGCCCGCATTCTTGCAGCCGCGGGCGCCGATGTGAGGAAAGTGAATCTCATAAACGATCGAGGTATTCATATCTGCAAGTCAATGCTGGCCTACCGTACCTTTGGTGAGGGAGCCACACCGGAGAGCACCGGCAAAAAGTCGGACCATTTCGTCGGAGACTATTACGTACGCTACGCTCAATGGGAAAAGGAAGACCCCCAGGCGGAGGTGGAATCGCGAAAGATGCTCAAGCTCTGGGAGGACGGTGACGAGCAGACCCAGGAGCTCTGGCTTCGCATGAATCGCTGGGCAATTGAGGGTATTCAAAAGACGTACCAGCGGACAGGAATAGCCTTTGACCATACGTACTATGAAAGTCAGACGTACCGGATGGGGCGGGACGAAATTCTGAAAGGTATTGAAACGGGTGTCTTTTTTCGTGACGCAGAAGGAACGGCCTGGGTTGACCTGACCGATATCGACCTGGACAAAAAGGTTCTCCTTCGGGCGGACGGAACCTCTCTCTACCTTACCCAGGATATCGGCACCGCAATTCAACGGCACGAAGACTGGCCGTTTGATCGGCTCATTTATGTGGTTGCCAGCGAACAACGATACCATTTTCAGGTTCTTTTCGAGGTGCTGAAGCGGTTAGGGAAACCGTGGGCCGAAAACCTGTTTCATCTCGCCTACGGAATGGTTAATCTACCTGAAGGTAAAATGAAATCCCGGGAAGGAACCGTTGTCGACGCCGACGATCTGATAGATCAGCTGGCAACCATGGCGGAAGAAGAGATCCGTTCCAAAGGTCGGACGGACAGCGTTGGAGACGTCGGCGAGACTGCTGAGAAGATCTCTATGGCGGCGTTGCACTATTACCTGCTCCAGACCGGTCCTGCAAAGGACATGGTGTTCAACCCGGAAGATTCGCTTTCCTTCACGGGTAACACCGGGCCCTATCTCCAGTATGTGGGTGCCAGGATATCCAGCATGTTGCGGAAAGAAGCTGCTCCCGAGTCTGTGTCACCTACGGCGCCCCAGACCGAAGAGGAGTGGGAGTTGATTCATCGTCTTTCGGCATACCCTCTGGTTGTTGAAGAGGCTGCCAGAACGTATAACCCGTCCCTTCTTGCCGGCGCTTTGTATGAAACGGCAAAGACCTTTTCCCGGTTTTATCATGATCATCCAATTGCCGTCGCCGAAGACCCGACAGTGCGCGCAAACCGCCTCGCCCTGTCGGCAGCGGTACGGAATGTGATGCGTCACGGGCTTACGGCACTCAACATTCCTTTTGTGGAAAAGATGTAACGGCCGGCCGGTCTACATTAATGTAGTACAATTTGGAGCGGTGTCCTACATTTATGTGTTTCTTACATCGACGTAGGACGTAATGATTTTCATAAGTTGTCCCGTCAGAATAACTTACAAATATATACATTAATTGGCCCGAGAATTGCATATATATACCGCTGATATTCATTGAAGGAGTGTGAATGCAATATTCACAGAGACCGAAAAAGCACCAGCTGTATGATCCCTCGTTTGAACATGAGTCGTGCGGAGTAGGTTTTGTTGCACATCTGAAAGGTCGGGCCGGGTACGGGCTGCTTCCCCAGGCGCGACAGATTCTTGAAAACATGGCTCACCGTGGCGCGGTAGGTGCGGAACGGACCACCGGCGATGGTTCTGGAATTCTCACGGCGCTGCCCCACGCGTTGCTGGAAAAGGCGGTCCGGGAGGAACTGGGAACGGCTCTGCCGGAGCGCGGGCGGTATGCCGCAGGTCTCGTCTTTCTGCCCCGGGACGACAATGAACGCACCGCGTGCCAGGCGGAGTTCCGACGGATAGCAGAAGAGGAAGGCCAGGTTTTATTAGGCTGGAGAGATGTCCCCAGGGACAATAGTATGATCGGGCCCACTGCTCGACGATCTGAACCGGTCATGAAAATGGCTATCATTACAGGTGGTGCTTCCGAATCGCCCGAAGTATTTGAGCGAAAACTGTTTGTAATACGAAAGCGTCTTACGAATGCTCTGAGAGGCGGGGAGTTCGACAAAGAGGAAATCTTCTATATTTGCAGTCTCAGTACCCGCAATATCGTGTACAAGGGCATGCTCACGCCTGAACAACTTTTCGAGTATTTCCGGGATCTTACAAACGAGCGTTTTGAGACGCACCTTGCCATGGTACACAGTCGCTTTTCCACAAACACATTTCCCAGTTGGGACCGCGCGCAACCGTTGCGGCTGATGAGCCATAACGGCGAAATCAATACTCTCCAGGGCAATGTGAACAAGATACGCGCCCGGGAAGGGGTGATGAGAAGTGAAATTCTGGGAGAGGATTTACAGAAGATCATGCCTGTCATTGAGCCGGACCTCTCCGACTCGGGTACTTTTGACAACGTTCTGGAACTGCTCCTGCAAAGTGGACGAACCCTTCCCGAAGCGGTGATGATGATGGTTCCTGAAGCTTGGCATACACATCGACATATGCCGCAAATCGGTCGGGATATGTACGAGTTCATGAGCACCCAGATGGAACCATGGGACGGCCCGGCGTCCATTGCTTTTACGGACGGTCGAGTTGTCGGGGCGCTGCTTGATCGAAACGGCCTTCGTCCCAGTAGATATTACGTGACCGACGATGACTATGTTGTAATGGCCAGTGAAGTCGGTGTGCTCCCCCTGGATCCTGAACGGATTATTCTGAAGGGGCGATTACGGCCCGGGCGAATGTTCCTGGTGGACTTCCAGGAAGGCCGGATTGTCGACGATGTAGAGCTGAAGAACTCTATTGCCGGGCGCCATCCTTTTGGACAGTGGCTCCAGGAACAGCGGATTCGGTTGGATGATCTGCCCGAGAGCTCATCCGCCATGAAGCTTGACAGGGAATCCATTCTTGCACGCATGCGGGCTTTCGGATTTACCCTGGAACACCTCAAAATGATCTTGAAGCCTATGGCGGAGAACGCCGCGGAACCGCTCGGGTCAATGGGTAACGATACGCCTCTCGCAGTTCTTTCAGACCGGCCACGGTTAATATACGACTACTTCAAACAACTCTTCGCTCAGGTGACTAATCCACCAATCGATTCTATCAGAGAAGACACTATAATGAGTCTTGGTTCATATATCGGGCCGGAAGGGAATGTTCTTGTTCACAGTCCGGAAGACGCCCACCGGCTCTGGCTGGACCATCCGATTCTTACGAACGAGCAGACCGCCCGGTTGCGGGAAATGGACCATCGGGGGTGGAAGAGCAAAGTCGTTGATATTACCTATCCGGCGGACGCACATGAATCGGGACTCAGGGATGCTCTGGAACTGATAGCCGACGAAGCGGAAGGGGCCATAGCTGAGGGTTTCAGCCTCGTTATTCTGTCGGATCGAAACGTCGGATCGGACCGAATTGCCGTTTCCTCGCTTCTGGCTGCCGGAGCGGTTCACCATCGACTGGTACGAAATCACAAAAGGACACAAATAGGTATCATTATTGAAAGCGGCGAACCCAGAGAAGTTCATCATATGTGTGCCCTTGTTGGATACGGCGCAGACGCTATCAACCCCTATCTGGCGTACGAGGCGATGTGGCACCTGCGGGAGGACGGACAGATTCGGGAAGATCTTTCCAGAGACGATATCGTGGAAGCATACCAGTATGCTCTGCAGAAAGGTATGCGCAAGGTCTTCGGGAAGATGGGTATCAGTACCCTGGAGAGTTACAAAGGCGCCCAGATTTTTGAAGCCGTCGGACTTGCCACCGAAGTGATCGACTATGCCTTTGTCGGCACGTCCAGTCGGATAGAGGGAGCGGGGTTCAGGGAACTTGCCATGGAGGCCACGCGCAGGCATCAACTGGGGTGGCCCCACGGAAACCATCAGATTGGTAGCGAATACATCAACCCCGGGGATTACCAGTGGCGGACCGGCGGTGAAAAACATATGTGGGATCCCCAGGCTATTGCGGAACTTCAACACGCGGTGCGTAGAAACGACAGGGAAGCATATCGACGATACGCAGCCCGGCAGAATCAGCGCACTACGGAACAGGCCACCCTCCGGGGACTTCTTCGTTTCAGGAAGGGTCGTCCAATACCGGTTGAAGAGGTGGAACCGGCGGATCTGATCGTTCGTCGCTTTGTCACGGGGGCGATGAGCTACGGTTCTATCAGCCGGGAGGCTCATGAAACGTTGGCGGTTGCTATGAATCGCATCGGCGGTAAGTCCAACACGGGAGAAGGAGGAGAGGACCCGGAGAGATACAAGACCCTCGCAAGCGGCGACAGCAAGCGTTCCTCCATAAAGCAGGTCGCCTCCGGACGTTTCGGTGTAAACATCGAATATCTTGCCCAGGCGGATGAGCTGCAAATCAAAATGGCCCAGGGCGCCAAACCCGGAGAAGGAGGCGAGTTGCCGGGGCACAAGGTCTTTGAAGAGATCGCAAAAACACGATTCTCTACACCAGGGGTAGGCCTGATCAGCCCACCTCCCCATCACGATATCTATTCAATTGAAGACCTTGCCCAGCTCATATTCGACCTGAAGAACGGGAATCCCGAGGCCCGTGTCAGTGTGAAGCTGGTCAGTGAGGTAGGAGTCGGAACGGTTGCGGCGGGCGTAGCGAAAGCGAAGGCGGACCATATTCTCATTTCAGGCCACGACGGTGGAACCGGCGCCAGTCCTCTTACCGGTATTAAAAACGCCGGGCTACCCTGGGAACTGGGGCTGGCGGAAACGCACCAGACGCTGGTGTTGAACAATCTTCGTAACCGGGTGGTGTTGCAGACCGATGGTCAGATCAAGACCGGCCGGGATGTGGCTATTGCCGCCATGCTGGGAGCCGAGGAAATGGGATTTGCCACCAGCGCGCTCATTTCTATGGGATGTATCATGATGCGCAAGTGTGAAAAGAACACGTGTCCCGTTGGTATTGCTACCCAGGATGACCGCCTGCGCACGAAGTTCGCCGGTGATCCTCAGCACGTAATCAACATGATGTACTTCATTGCCGAAGATCTTCGGGAAGTGATGGCTGAACTTGGCTTTCGCAGATTTGTCGACATGGTTGGTCGCAACGATATGCTTGAAACGGATGAGGCAGTCAGAAACTGGAAGAGCGCCGGCATCGATCTTTCTCTGTTGACAACTCCAATTATGGTAAATGAGGGCAGTGCCGCCCTGTACTGTGTGCAACGGCAGGATCACGAACTTGAAGCAATTCTGGACCGACGGTTGATAAAGGCTGCGGCTCCCGTATTCAATGAACGAAAACCGGTGAAACTTGAACTCGGCATAAAGAATACTGACCGAACAACCGGTGGCATGCTCAGCTATGAAATTGCAAGACGGATCGGTGCCTATGAATTGCCGGACAATACCTTTCATGCCCGTTTTCGCGGTAGTGCCGGACAGAGTTTCGGCGCCTGGCTCGCCCGGGGAGTAACTCTGGAGCTGGAAGGAGATGCCAACGACTACGTCGGGAAAGGGCTGTCGGGAGGACGCATAATCGTCTATCCGCCGCGGGAATCGCGTTTCGTGGCCGAAGAAAATATCATCATTGGAAATGTCGCCTTTTATGGCGCGACCGGTGGTGATGCGTACATTCGGGGGCAGGCGGCGGAACGCTTCGGGGTGCGCAATTCAGGTGGTCGTCTGGTTGTTGAAGGGGTGGGCGATCACGGTCTGGAATACATGACCGGGGGCGTAGCCGTTATCCTCGGGGAGGTAGGCCGCAACTTCGCAGCCGGAATGAGCGGAGGCTTTGCCTACATCTGGGACCCGAACAAGAAACTGGAAGAGTTCATCAATCTCGGAATGGTAGAAATACTGGACCTGGAAACAGAAGATGACGAAAACCTTATCGAACTCCTGAACGATCACGTTGCCCATACCGGCAGCAATCGTGCACAGACTCTACTGGATGACTGGGGATCTGCCAGACTCCAGTTTGTACGGGTGATTTCGCCGCAGTATCGTCGGATTCTTGAACTGCACCGGGAGCGTGCGCGCATTAACGCACGGGAAGAAGAGATGGAGGTTGTTCGTGGGTAAACCGACAGGATTTATGGATTTTCCCCGTCAGAAGACGTCCTGGATCGAACCGGAAAAGCGGATCGCCGATTTTAGCGAATTTCGACGGGAACTGAACGACGCAGAACGGGAAAAGCAGGGGGCACGTTGTATGGACTGCGGCGTCCCCTTCTGTCAGTCCGACTTCGGCTGTCCCGTGGATAATCTCATTCCCGAATGGAACGATCTTATTTACCACGGACGGTGGGAAGAAGCCTTTACCCGTCTGATGAAGACCAATAACTTTCCCGAGTATACAGGACGAGTTTGTCCTGCGCCGTGCGAGCACGCCTGCGTCCTGGGAATCAATGAACCGGCAGTAACGATAAAGGACAACGAGGCGGCCATAATTGACCGGGCCTATCAAAACGGGCTGATGAAACCCCGTATTCCCGCAACAAGAACCGGAAAAGTAGTATCAATAATTGGAAGTGGCCCTGCCGGTCTCGCAGCTGCGGATCAGTTGAATCAAGCCGGCCACAGCGTAACAGTGTATGAACGACAGGACCGAATCGGCGGTCTGCTTATGTACGGAATTCCCAACATGAAGCTGGACAAAAAACTGGTTGTTCAGCGCAACCGGCTGATGGAGGCTGAAGGAATTACCTTTCGGACTAATGTCGATGTCGGTCGGGATATTGCCGCATTCGATCTGATGTATCGCAGTGACGCTGTTGTTCTCGCTGTTGGAGCAACTCGCCCTCGTGATATCGCAGTTCCCGGTCGTGATCTGGAAGGGGTCCATTTTGCGATGGAGTTCCTCAAGGCTAACACAAAAAGCTATCTGGATTCGAGGCACTCCGATGGTAGATATATCAGCGGAAAGGGGAAAAACGTCATCGTCATTGGTGGAGGTGATACCGGCAATGACTGTATTGGAACTGCGGTACGTCATGGCGCGGTGAACGTAGTCAACTTTGAACTTCTTCCCAAACCGCCGGAGCAACGAACCGAGGAAATGCCGTGGCCGACATTTGCCAGGACGTTCAAGTCCGACTACGGACATGAAGAATCTGCTATTGCGTTCGGTGCGGATCCCCGTCAATACTCCATCCTGACGAAGGAATTTGTCGGTGATGACGACGGACAACTGACCGCAGTACGAACCGTTCGCGTCAAATGGACCAAGGAAGCGGGGTCTTCGCCAAAATTTGAAGAAATTCCCGGTTCCGAAGAGGTATGGCCGGCAGATATCGTGTTACTTGCCATGGGGTTTCTCGGACCGGAAGACTACATTGCAGAAGAACTGAACATTGAACGGGACATTCGCAGCAATTATCGGGCGGAATACGACCATTTTGGCACGAATATACCCGGTGTATTCAGTGCCGGTGACGCAAGGCGCGGACAGAGTCTGGTGGTATGGGCTATCAAGGAAGGGCGCGGCGCAGCGCGGGAGGTTGATCGCTATCTCATGGGCCACACCAATCTTGAATAGTACGATATGGAATGCCATCCCCTTGACGAGAAGGGCTTATACAGGTTTAATAACTGGCTCATACTAACTGGAGTAATATCGATGTACGCACTTGTAGAAATCAAAGGTAAGCAATATCGGGTGGAGAAAGACAGCGTCGTTACCGTCGACCGCCTTGACGGTGACGAGGGTAGTAACGTCGAGTTCGGTGACGTTGTTCTGCTTCGTAAGGATGATTCGGTCAATGTAGGGACCCCTTTTGTAAAGGGTGTCTCCGTAACGGCAGAAATCGACAGTCATATTCGCGATCGAAAGGTGATGGTCTTCAAGCACAAAAAACGGAAGAACTATCGTCGGACCAAAGGCCACCGACAACACTACTCGGTTATACGGGTAAAGGATATCGTCGGCGGTTGACACGGGTAATTTGAAGGATGATCAGCATTGAAGTCACCCGTAACGGTGACCTGCCGGTGCGAATCGTTTCCAGAGGTCATGCGGTTGCTTCAATGGGTGCAGAAAGTGCACCATGTGCCGCCGTATCGGTCGTGCTGAAGTCCTTTGGTCTTACTCTCCTTGAGAACGGAAGCTGTTCCGTTTCGGGGCAAGCCCCTGGGGAAGGGGTATTCGATATTTCCTGCCATCATTGCGCAGATACCGAATGGTACCGCGGGGTGGCCGGCCTTCTTGAGCGTGAGCTCATGGAGATTCAGACGGCATGGCCTCAAGCGGTCACTGTCAGTTACCACGAGGAGTAAAAACATGGCACATAAAAAGGGTGGCGGAAGTTCCAAAAACGGTCGTGATTCAAACGCGCAACGCCTTGGAGTGAAGAGGTTCGGTGGTGAACTTATCCGTGCCGGTTCCATTATCATTCGTCAGCGGGGAACGCGGGTACATCCCGGTCTCTTCGTGGGGCGAGGAAAAGATGATACGCTCTTTGCGAAAACCGACGGAACGGTGAAATTTCATACCCGACGAGGTAAGAAGCTCGTTTCCATAGAACCGGCGGAGTAACTTCTGTTTGTAGATGAAGCAGAGATCCTGGTGCGGTCGGGCCACGGTGGCGCCGGGGCAGTTTCCTTTCGCCGGGAAAAGTACGTTCCCAAGGGCGGGCCTGACGGGGGAGATGGTGGCCGAGGCGGCGACGTCGTTTTTTCGGTAAAAGAAAATGTCAAAACGCTGTCGCATTTGAAAATGCAACAGCGTTTTTTTGCGCAAAACGGCCGGCCCGGCGCCGGCAGGCAGCGCGACGGCGCTGCCGGAATAGACGCTCTTGTTGAAGTCCCTCCCGGGACGGTTGTCTTTGACGCCGACAGCGACGAGCAGCTTCTGGATCTTACAGAAACGGGAGAGCGTGCGGTACTATTGCACGGGGGGCGGGGAGGAAAGGGTAACACCCATTTCAAGAGTTCCCGCCATCAGACGCCCCGTTTTGCTCAACCGGGAGAAGAGGGCGTAGAAAAACGACTTCGGGTAGAACTTCGCATTATCGCCGATATCGGTTTTGTCGGGCTTCCCAATGCCGGTAAATCTACTCTCTTGAAAGTACTGACGGCGGCAAATCCAAAAATTGGAAATTATCCGTTCACAACAGTTATTCCTAATCTCGGAGTGATGCACCATCACGAGCGGGACATCGTTCTGGCCGATATTCCCGGTATTATTGCCGGAGCTCATACCGGGGCCGGTCTGGGAGTTCAGTTTCTCAAACACATAGCACGCACACGCGCTCTCGTCTTTTTGATCGACGCCTCGGACGACGATTTGGAAGATTCCTACAATACTCTCCGTTCAGAATTGTTATCGTACTCTCGACAGCTTGCAGTAAAGCCGCAGATTCTCGTCATCTCAAAGGGCGACCTGATAAGTGCGGGTCAAGCCGATGGCGAGAAAGTACAATCGTTTTTTGAGTCGTGTTCGATTGCCGAAACTATAGTTATATCTGCAGCAACGCGCAGCGGTCTGGACAGGTTAAAGGACAAGATTTTCCGATTGGTCCAGCGGGACGACGAATCGGGTGGAATCGACGGCTGATGGCTCAGGTATTTTTTGGGGGATCGTTTGATCCGCCCCACATAGGACATCTCATTATAGCTTCAGAGACGCTGTTTGAGTTGAACGCGGATTCACTGCTTTTTGTTCCTGCTGCCCAGAATCCATTCAAAGCTCACAGCACCGAGGAGTCCGGCGTTCACAGGTTGGAAATGGTCAGACAAATGGCCGCTGAAGACAAGCGTTTCAGCGTCAGCTCGTATGAGGTTGACCGATCACCTCCATCACGGAGTTACGAAACAGTGATGGCACTACTGGGTGATGGCACCCTTTCCGGCGACCCGTGGATGATCGTAGGTGATGATCTTGTGGACGATCTCCCTCGATGGTATCGGAGTGACGAGCTGTTCCAAAAGGTAGGACTTGCGGTCGTTTTTCGAGGGACCACCGACGAGAACGTCCTTATGAACAAACTCCGGTCAATCTCGTCGCGTTTTCGGATTGTTCGAAACCCGTATGTCGGGATTTCTTCCAAGGCTATACGTCGACGATTGCAGGAAGGACGTTCCATACGATACCTTGTTCCCGACGCTGTGTATGAATACATCGAAAACCATTCGCTCTACCGCCAGAATCATTGAATCAATGTTACCCGACATGGTCATACCTCGACGATACGCTCATATTTGCAGAGTAACTGAAATGATGGAGCAACTGGCAGATCGTTTTGGTCTGAACATAGATAAAGCACGCCTTGTCGGGCTTGCCCATGATATGGATCGGGAAATGCCGTCCTGGAAGGCTCTGGCACTCGTGGCAGACTGGAGAATCCCCGTGTCCGCCCTTGAGCGGATAAATCCGGTGTTGCTTCATGGCCCGATCACTGCAGCTCGTCTCGAGTACCGTTATGGTGTTCTCGATAGATCGATTGTGACGTCAATTCGAAGCCATACACTCGGAACTCCCGATTTCGAACCGTTGGGATTGGCCCTTTACGTTGCCGATTCCTGCGAGCCCGGACGTACCTTCCCGAAGGAAGAGCAGCGCCGGCATATCCTTCAATGTTCGACGCTGCAGGAAATGGTTAGGGAAATTATCACGTTGAACATTCGTCGGTTTGGTCCGCTTGAAGAACCGACGATGCAGTTGTATGCTCGCGTCTCAGGAGAGTAACGTTGTCGTCACACCGGATAAACATCACAGTGATACTTCTGATTCTGATAATAATGGTGATTGCCGCCACAGGCTGGATCCTCTATGTCCAGTTGCGGACTGATACGATTTCAACCCGGGTTTCATCAGGAGATATTGTGCGGGTTTTGATTGTCGCTCACGATGACAATCAGCCATTTCTGACATTTGTCCTCCTTTACCATCCCGAAACACACCGAGCGGCCGTTCTTGATATTCCCGGGAATATGGGAATGGTTCTTCGTCCTTTGGGAAGGATAGACAGAATTGATGCCGTATTTGACGGAAAAAATCCGCAGGTGTTTGCGGATGCTGTGGAAGAATCGATAGGTGTGTCCGTAACACACTGGCTGGTATTTGGCAGCGACAGTTTTGTCGATTTCATTAACCTCCTCGGTGGTATGGAGCTTTTTATTATCAATGACTATCGCGATATCGGTGAGAGTGAGCCTGTACTTCTACCTACCGGAAGTGTGCTTCTGGATGGTCAGAAGGCGGTAAGCTATTTACGACTACCCGGGACAGGAGAAAGTGAGCTGGAAGAAGTCGGAAAGCGACATAGCTTTGTCCAATCGTTGCTGAAGTCCATTCGAAACAGCGGCGAATTTTTACAACATGTAGACGTTCAGGAGATACGTTCACGAGTGATCGTCTCCTCGCTGGATGGACGGGCTCAGACAACTCTTTTCGCGGAACTCGCAAGCATTGATCCGGAACGGATTATTCGCCGTCGTGTTCAGGGAACCTTGCGAGACGTGGACGTTGAAGGAGTAACCAGACAATTGCTTTTTCCGCATTTCGAGGGACAATGGCTTCGACAGGCGGTCCGTCAGGTAGAAGAAACTCTGGCAAAAACGGAACAGGAAGTTGGAGAGGAATCCATTGTTACCATGGAGGTGCTGAACGGCACCGCCTCTACCGGACTGGCTCGGAGAACGTCGGAGTTATATGAAGACTTTGGATTTGAAGTACGCAGATTCGGCAATGCGGAAAGCAACCAGATTGAACATACGCTGGTTATCGACAGGAGGGGCGTTGGTGAAACTGCCCAAAGGGTCGCCCGGATAATCGAGGCACATCGCATTGTTGTAGATATTGGTGAACAAACAGATGTCGATATTACGCTTATTCTGGGAAGGGATTTTGATGGAACAGTCGTTCGTTCACGATAATGATGCGGTGAAAAGTAACCTTGAGCACGCTCGGAGAATCGCTGAATACCTCGATCACTATGGAGGAGAAGACGTTCGGGCAATTGATATTTCCGGCCAGTCTTCCTTTGCAGACGCATTCATTCTTGTTACGGCCATCAGTCATGGTCAACTTCGCGGTCTTTACCGGCGAGCTCACGAAATAATCGCAAAACTTGAGCTTATTCCGCGACAGAGCCACAAGCGGGACGATGAAAGCGGATGGCTGCTCGTGGATTGTGACAGTCTGATCGTACATCTGATGTTGAAAGAAATGAGGGATTTTTACGATCTTGAGAAGATTTGGTTCGATGCATCGGTGATTTACCCCGCATAGGGACGGATACGACGGATACATCCCCGTTGTCCGCAGGTATTTTATTTGACAGTGTCTGTATGTCCCTTATAATTACGGTAAACACGGCCGCGCAGAGGAGCAACAGATGGATATTACCGATATACGCGTTCGCCGCGTCGGGGGTGACGGCAAACTCAAGGCCTACGTAACGGTGACGTTGGACAACTGCTTTGTGGTTCACAATATCAAGGTGATTCACGGGCGAAACGGCACTTTTATCGCAATGCCCAGTCGGCGGACCAAGACGGGCGAATACAAAGATGTTGCCCATCCAATCAACTCTGAATTTCGACATTCTCTTCAGGAACGAGTCCTATCGGCATACGAAGACGCCAAAAACGATCCTGATTCCCCCTCTGTTGACTCGGAGGAAGACGAGCACGGAGATTACTGAAGCAGCTCGTTCACACGCTTCCTTTGCGGTACCGTCCCCACCTCTGACCTGCCTCTTTACCGTCGTCACTATTGACGACAGCCTTATTTACGGAGTAAGGTTGCGCCTCAAATAAACAGACGGTGGGGCGTAGCCAAGCGGTAAGGCACCGGGTTTTGATCCCGGCATGCGTAGGTTCGAATCCTGCCGCCCCAGATCCATTTTTTTGTGTTCAAGGAGACTCGCATGGAGCAGAAAGTTCTTAACGGGATGACTCGTACCGAAAACGGCAAGGGCAACGCCCGGGCGTTGAGACGGTCCGGTCGCATTCCCGCAGTAGTGTATGGTCATTCCGAACCAGTTTCGGTATCAATTGAGGCTCGTGAGTTTCACAAGGAGTTTCATACCGTATCCGAAAGTCAGCTGATCAATCTGAAACTTGAAAAAGACGAACGAACCGTTCTGATCAAAGACTATTCGGAGGATATTACGAACGGTAAAATCCTGCATATCGATTTTTACGAGATCGAACAGGGCAAGAAGCTGCATACCCGTATTGCAGTGGAGCTTCTCGGTTCGCCGGTGGGTGTTCGGGAAGGTGGTGTTCTTGAGCACACCCTGTACGAAGTTGAAATCGAATGTCTTCCCATGGATATTCCCGAGCATCTTACCGTGGATGTCAGTGGTCTCAATCAGGGTGATTCCATTCATATCTCGGATATTCCGCTACCTCAAGGTGTAACAATTCTGAACAACCAGGATCAGACTGTTGCCTCCGTTATCATTCCTCGCGCCGTTGTGGAAGAAGAAGAGACTGAAGAAGCTGTTGCCGCCGGTGATATTCCCGTTGTTGGTGAAGAAGAGGAAGAATCCGAAGAAGAGTAGAGCGTGGCTCAGCCATTTCTGCTGTTGGGCCTCGGAAATCCGGGGCCCAAATATGAAGGCACCCGACACAATATTGGTTTTGACGCGATTGACGCTATCGCCGAAATCACCGAGTGTCGTGTGAGTCGAAAAATATTCCGACCTCTGCTTCTCGGAAAAACAGACCTGTCAGCTCCGTTGTTCTCGCATTTGTTGATTGGTAAACCTCTGACGTACATGAACCGGAGTGGAGACGTGCTTCCATGGCTGCGGAAGAAGTACGGACTTACTCCCGACAGGATCTGTATGATTGTCGACAATATGGATCTGTCTCCCGGGGAAATCAGAATGAAAGAAAAAGGCGGGACTTCCAGCCACAACGGTCTGCGCTCTATTGCCTCGGCACTGAAAACGACCGAACACCCCCGTATTTATATCGGTATCGGCCGCCCCGCCAATGGAGCGGGGATCGTGCATCACGTTCTTGGCCAATTTTCTGTTGAGGACAGGGAAGCGACCTTAAAGGCGGTTAGCCGCCTCGCGGAACTGTTCCACCAGCCCCGGTTTGAAACGATCCAACAATTTGTCTCAGCCGTAAATGACAGGCGGCGTTCGTCCGGTGAATCCTGAAACGTACGGTAGCCCCGAAGACTTCCGGTTTCTCCCGGAGTTTGTTCGTACCAGAATAGAAACTCTGGCGGGTCTAACTGAGCACGTTATCGTGATCGCGTGCTCCGGTGGAATTGACAGCGTCGTCCTGGCAGATGCAATTGCCCACAGCGGACTGAAACACTTAGTTCTTGCCCATGTCGACCACGGAATACGAACACGACCGGAACGAAAACGGGATATGGTTGTTTTGAAACACCTCTCGAAACGGCTGAACATCACCCTGAAAACTCGTGCCGTCGAAGAAGGTGTGCTGAAGATTGGAGATTCCAAAGAAGGCGTAGAGGCACTTGCTCGTTCATATCGATACAGACTTCTGGCGGAGATGGCTGCTGAAGCGGGTGAGGAGGCGGGCAAAGAGGCGATCCTGGTAACTGCCCACCATTGGAATGACCAGGCTGAGACGGTTTTAATGCGAATACTCACAGGGCGATCTCCCTTGGCATCCGTAACGATCCCGGAATACCGGGTTCTGTCGGGATCCAGAATTATCGTAGTTCGTCCGCTCCTGAATGTGAAACCAGAAATATTACGACGGTACGCAGAGAAAAATGGAGTGGAGTGGCATGAAGATAGTACGAATAACAATACAAGATATACGCGTAATTACATACGTGGTACATTGCTGCCCGAAATATTGAGACGCTTTCCCGGCGCAATGGATTCAATCGGGCAGTACGGCAATGAAGTAGATCTTTTGCGAAGAGGGCTTCATGCATTGATTCCTTCTTCATCGTGGGGGAGTGTCGACGAAGGCAGAACGTGGCGGCTAAGTATGAAAGATATAAAACGTATACCAAAAGCTGCCAGGGAAATTGTGCTTCGCCACGCTCTTTACGAGATTTCAAATGATCACAGAGTGTCCTTTGTGCCGTTTCGTGATTTTCTTGACAGATACTGCAAAGTTGTTGGAACATCTTCCGAAGAGTATTCTGTTTCGGCAAGCGATGTAGTGCTGACTCTACGAAATGGTATTCTCGAACTCTGTCGTGATATTGTCCCTATACTGGAAAGTAGGTATCTTTGGGTAGTGACGAAAGATTCTCCGTACAATTCCGCAACAGGTGTGACGGTCACGCTGAATAGCGGCGGCAACAGCGACGCCGATTGCGTCTTGCCCGTTGTGCCGCCGGTCATCATTCGGACGACACGTCGCGACAGTCGTCCTACAGCAGGAAGTGGAGATTTCGTCGTCGTGGAAGATACCCATGGGGCGATTGCCACGATAGGGCCCGACAGGACGTACACCCTCCGGGACGGAGTCAAGGCGACACAC
The DNA here is from genome assembly GCA_964496635.1 of uncultured Spirochaeta sp. Classification (GTDB taxonomy): domain Bacteria; phylum Spirochaetota; class Spirochaetia; order DSM-27196; family Alkalispirochaetaceae; genus Alkalispirochaeta. Next base: position 25,662 of record CAZCAE010000023.1, on the reverse strand, counting down.
ATTTTAAAGTCCGGAGTTCCGTATATCAGTGTACAATTCGACAGCTGAGGTAGTGATATAGTATGCAGAACGGAAACGGTTCCGGACCCGGCGGTCCCGGCAATCAAAACAATAACAACGATAACAACAATTTTAATTTCAATTTTCGAAATAACCGATTTGCACTGATCTTTCTGGTTGCTCTGCTTGGAATGTTTGTGGTTATGCTCTTTTCAAATACCCAGCCTACCGGCAGGGAAATCGCATATTCCCAGTTTCTTGGATATCTGAGGGAAGGCCAGATCGAATCTGTCCAGATCATTGACCAGTACGAAATTCAGGGAACCTTACGCGGTGTCGGTGGCGAAACCCAGACATTCGTTACAAACATTCCATATTTTGACGACGAATTGATTTCCCTTCTTCGGGAACAGGGGGTACGCTTTTCCGGCTCGCCCCGGCCGGTTTCTCCGTTTCAGGTGCTTCTCGAGTTTTTGCCGTGGATGATCGGCTTCTTCTTTATATGGTTCATGTTCCGACAGGTTCAGGGAAGCGGAAACCGGGCCTTTTCATTTGGTAAAAGCAAAGCGAAGCGCTATCTCGACGAAGGGGTAAAAATAACTTTCGATGACGTCGCCGGACAGAAAGAGGCGAAATACGAGCTACAGGAGATAGTAGAGTTCCTGAAAAGCCCGCAGAAGTTCACCCGAATTGGGGCGAAGATACCCAAAGGAGTTCTCCTTGTAGGCATGCCCGGTACCGGAAAAACTCTTTTGGCGAAAGCGAGCGCCGGTGAAGCTGGTGTTTCGTTCTTTCACATGAGCGGTTCCGATTTTGTTGAGATGTTTGTTGGTGTTGGGGCCAGTCGGGTACGGGATTTATTTGAACAGGGAAGAAAAAACGCACCGTGCATCATTTTTATCGATGAGCTGGACGCTGTAGGCCGCACCCGTGGGGCCGGGTATGGTGGCGGTCACGATGAACGGGAACAGACCCTCAACCAAATGCTGGTCGAGATGGACGGTTTTGACACAAAAGATGGAGTTATTGTTCTTGCGGCGACAAACCGTCCAGACGTTCTCGATCCTGCCATTTTGCGGCCCGGCCGTTTCGATCGCCAGGTGATGGTCGACATGCCGGACATGCAGGAGCGCGAGGCGATTCTTCGTGTTCACTGTAACAAAGTCAAATTGCATCCTAAGGTAGATCTTAATCGCATTGCCCGGGCTACCCCCGGTTCAAGCGGTGCTGATCTGGCAAACCTTGTCAACGAAGCGGCTCTATATGCCGCAAGGAAAGACAAGGAAATCGTTGAAGACGAAGATTTTGAGGAAGCCCGGGACAAGATCCTTATGGGTGTAGCCAGAAAATCACGAATCATCAATGACGAAGAGAAACTTAGGACCGCCCGGCATGAAGCGGGACACGCGCTTCTTCACTTCTATCTGAAACATGCAGATCCTCTGCACAAAGTGACGGTCATTCCGCGGGGACGCGCGTTGGGCGTTGCGTTTTCTCTGCCTGAACAGGACAGCTACAGTAAAGGTGTAGGGTATCTGGAAGATCGAATCAAGATCGCCTACGGGGGCTTTGTAGCGGAGCGTATTTTTTACAATGAAACGACCACAGGTGTTCAGAATGACTTGAAACAGGCCACTGAAATGGCTCGCCGGATGGTCACGGAATGGGGTATGAGCAGACTTGGCCCCCAGTCTTTCGGACAGGAAGACGAGCCTATTTTCCTGGGCAAGGAAATTGCAACCCACAAGGATTATTCCGAATCGACGGCTCAGAATATCGACAACGAAGTGAAGCGGATACTGGATGAGTGTTATCGCGATGCTGAAACAATATTGACCGAACACAAAGATCAGTTAGAGGATCTGGCTCGGGTACTTGTGGAGAAGGAAACACTGACCGATCATGAAATTCGTGAAATGTTTGGTTTCCCCGTACGTTCGCGTCCCGATGATCCGGCGAATCAGGAAGATGGCGACGCCGAATAAGTCAGGATATATCAAATTTGCAGCGCTCATGGCTCTTCTCTTTCCGGCACTCTTAATACCGCTTTTCCTTTCATCCCAGGAACTTTCCAGTGAAGAAACTGAGGTCTATCGCAAAATCGCGGACAGTCTGGTTGCCCGGGTACTTGATAACCCCACTATAGACCTGGAATATCGGGAGCTCATACGTCGGGCACGGAGAATAGACCCGGAGAATGGCGACGCCCACTATTTGGCGGCCACGTTCATCTCGGAAATTCAGGAACGACAGGTTGAACGGGAAGCACTCCTTCGTTCAGCTCTTGTCGGAACGTTACGCCGGATTACCCGGGATGACGTGATTCGTGAACTGGTGGATACCCTTTTCCTGCAGCGTCGTTACAGAGAGGCTCTTGATCTCTTCCATAGAGAAGAAATGAACGGCACGACACCGCTTCCCCTGGAGTACGACGTCCTGCCGGTGGTCGGCGTTGATACCGAAGTCGTCACTGACGCTTCATTTCCAACGGACGCGGATGAACTGTCCGTTCGCTACCTGCATGCACAGTTGATGTCGGGGCCGTACTGGTATTCGACGGCATATCTTCAACGCCTGCGTTCGAGGTACCCTATGGACGATAACCTCGCGGAACTGGATTTTTTCAGGGAAGGGCGCGTATCCCTGGCCTTTCGCGAGTGGATCGACTACCGTTCATCGACGGGAATGGAAATACCCGGAACGATTCTTCTTCACGGAGTAAGGCACGGTACCACCCCGGAATTTCGACGTGACCTGGCAGGGAGATACATCGCCGACGGAGGTTCAGATCCGCTGGCCTGGATGGCCGCACGTAAAGAGTACCTCCTGGATCAGGAAGACTGGAAAGCTGACAAAGTCGTCTGGGAAACGGCGAAGATCTGGTTTGATAAGGACTTTTACAGTGAACTGGAGCTGCCGGGAGGTGAGAGCGTACTATTTGTAGATGAAAGTCGTGATACGTTCTGGGAAGAACGCTATCATTTTTCCGACGGAAACCTCCGTCTTTGGGAAGACGATTCCGATCAGAATGGAATTGTAGATCTTCGTGTTCAAATAGATACAAAGTCCCGTCGGGTAGATGTCTCCGTTCGCTTGTCTGAAACAGAAGTTCTTGAGTACCGTTACGCCCCTTATCCGCTGGTATCGGAAGTCCTGCGAACAACCCGCAACGAGGAAAATGATCCGGTGTACCGTGTTGTCCGATGGATTCCTGCACAACCACCTGTTCATCCAATTGGACTTGAACAAGTCCTGTCGGACCAATGGGACGGTCGGTACGAAAGAGTCACATTGAATTCCGATGTATTCAACAGGTTTGATCGACAGTTACAATCTGACGATGCACGGCGTATGTCAATGCCGGAGTTACAACAATACGTGGAACTGCTTCTGGAACGGGGTATCATTTACCAGGAATGAGACGAGCGATCATTATCTCTGTATTAACTCTTATTGTGTGTCTCTCCTGTTCAACGACCCCCGGTCCGAGACAGGAGCCGTTTACCCGGGCATCCCTGCTGGTTGATGCTATCGAACGGGACATACGGAAGGAAGACTTTCCTTCGGTTGTTAACAGGCTGAATTTTGGATTCGAAAAGAACTTTCTTTCTTCTGCTGAAATCCAATCCTATCTGCAAAAGTACGCGGATTATACGATCAAGTCGTACCACGCGGCATATGATGACGGTGATTACGCAGAAGCGCTGACCGACCAATGGAACCTTGTAATACTCGAAAAAATCGCCGCCGATTTTGGAATTTCGATAAACCCGGAGGATGTACGGAGTCGGGATCAGCTGCTTCTCGAATGGGCCGAATCGCTGAGACAGAACAACGAACATGTCCTGGCGTTGTATCGTCTGCTGAGAAGAAGCCACCTCGCGGATCTCCCTCCTGAGGTTCTGGAGGAGTACATAAAGATAGCTCGCAACTACAATCACGACGAGGCTCTGGCTCGATTTACCCGCATCGCCGACCGTGCGGGTCTTGTTGTCCCTCAACCGGAAAACGTCCTCGCTTCGCCGGGAGACGAACCGGCGGTTATGCTCCCGGGCACGGTTACCGTATGGGTCAATAAAGGTATTCGTATTGACGAGGGAGTAGGTTTTCCCGATCGAGTCATCGGCAGTGGCTTTTTCGTTGATCCCCGGGGGTTTCTTCTTACCAATTATCACGTCATCTCCAGTGAAGTTGACCCATCATATGAAGGATACTCGCGGCTCTTTGTTAAGTTTCCCGGGCGTCCGGATGAACGAGTTCCCGCTCGTGTAATAGGATATGATCGAATCTTCGACCTTGCCCTCGTGAAGGTGGAAATTGACCCGCAGTACGTCTTTTCCCTGAGTGATACGAGGGAGCTTTCACCGGGAGAGCGCGTCTTTGCGTTAGGATCGCCGGGAGGACTGGACAGTACAATCACTTCAGGAATTGTTTCTGCCGGAGGGCGACGTTTTCTGCAGATTGGTGACGCAATACAGGTGGACGTTCCCATTAACCCGGGTAACAGTGGAGGTCCTCTTGTTCTTCCGGAAGGGCAGGTTGCCGGTGTTGTCTTTGCCGGTCTTGAACAGTTCGAAGGAGTCAATTTCGTCATTCCATCATATTGGATTCGCCATTTTTTTCCTAAGCTTTTTGACCATGGAGAAGTGGTTCACCCGTGGATAGGAATCAGTACTATAGAAACCTCTGACGGATTGAACGTCGTGTACGTCAGTCCCGGGTCTCCCGCTGAAGCGGCGGGTGTTGAAGTCGGAAATATTCTTATTCAGATTGAAGGCGAAACTATAAAAAAAATCAGTCGCGCGCAGGATCTGATACTACATACCGATGTTGATTATGTTCTCGATACTGTCTGGCGTGTCTCTCCGGAAACAGAAGATGTTGTCCATCGCAGACGTTTTATCGCCCTGGGCCGCCGCCCCTTCAGTCCGGTGGAAGACGCACTGGAAATTGAGCCGATTGAAGCGCTGTTTCCGGTGCTATTTGGAATAACCGTAGATGATGTAACTGGAGCTCCATGGGGGCCCGATTACGTAATCACCGATGTTTTTCCGGGGTCCATTGCCGATGAATCAAGCCTGTCCGTTGATGATCCCTTTGCCCTGAGAAACTGGAAAGTAGATTCAGATTTACGGGCTGCCTTCATACAAATAATAATTAAAAAGCGGAAAGCCGGATTTATCGAATCTGGAATACAATTGGGTGCCTATCTCGAAACCAATTCATTTCTGTAGTCCTTTTGACGTGCGTCGTCCAACGTTTTGTACTATAGTTTGCGGTACACGAGGAACAGAATCGTCATGAGTACAAAAATCAAGGTATTAAACATTGGTAGCGAGGTGACGTTACCTAATGCGGAGCACGTACGCGAAACTCTGCAGAAGAGCATCAACACCCGCAACATTACAATCGTTGATATCAGCCGCATTGAGGAGATGGATCTTTCCGGTGTCCAGCTTCTGTACGCGGCCCGTCGGTATGCGGAAAGTAAGAAGAAAGAATTTCATCTTACGGGTTTCCTGCCGGAACACCTTACCGAAATGCTGTATCGGTCCGGATTTGTAACGGAACCAATTGCGGAAGGCAGAACTCTTGAAAACCGGCTTCACGAGTTTCGCAAGGAGGAATCTACTGATGCTTGACGGCTTTCAGGAAAGCTTTCGGGAAGAGGCACATGAGCTTCTGGAAAGTCTGGAACACTCCCTGCTGCAGCTTGAAGACGAGCCGAGCGACAAAGACACGATATCCGCTGTGTTCCGCTCGATGCATACAATTAAGGGTTCCGCTGCAATGTTCGGCTTCGAGGGTATCTCAGAGTTTACCCATCACATAGAAACTGTCCTTGATGATGTTAGAAATGGAAAGTTGCCGGTTACACGGGAGCTTATCAATCTGACGCTGGATTCAAGAGATCACATTCGTGCGATGCTGGAAGATCCGGACAACACCGAAGCGGCAACACGTTCGGCGGACATTCTGAAGCGGCTCAGTCAAGAAGTTGAGCGGTCCACCCCCGGTCGGAAAGAACCGCTCAAAATTGATGCAGATGTGACAACTGACGTTATAGGCCTGGAAGGCGCGCCATCGGTGCGTACGGACGCTTCCAGCGGACAGATTTTCGATGTGTATGAAAACGGTTCTGCAACTCCTCGAACGTGGCACATTCGTTTTGTTCCGAATCGGAACATCATGGCCAATGGTACAAACCCTCTGTTACTGATCGATGAGTTGCACCAACTCGGTGACTGTACTGTCGTAACGGGCACCGCAGCAATTCCTTCTCTGGATGAATTAATCACGTCCGATACATATGTTTCCTGGGATGTTTTCCTGACGACTGCCAGGCCGGCAACGGAAATACGGGACGTCTTTATGTTTGTTGAGGATCAGTGTGAGCTTCGGATTCGTCTCATCGATGAAATTGATTTTTCCGATGAACAGCAGCATAGACGGCTGGGACAAATTCTCATAGATCGGGGTGTTGTTGACGCTGATGTAGTCAACAAAGCAGTTGCGGAACAGAAACGTCTTGGACAGGTGCTGGTCAACAGCGGTGTTGATTCTCACGAGGTCGAGACGGCCCTCCAGGAACAGGAGCACATACGCCGCTCCAGGCAAAAGGCACAAACAGAATCTGCCGGCGCATCTATCAGAGTCCAATCGGAAAAACTGGATGACCTTGTCGATCTGGTCGGAGAACTGGTAACGCTGCAGGCCCGGTTGAATCAGTTTACCGGAAGGACTGAAGGGGCCGAGCTCACGACAATCAGCGAAAACTTTGATCGTCTTATCGGCGAACTACGGGACCATACAATGAGTATTCGGATGGTCCCTATTGCGACCAGTTTTGCCCGTTTCAAACGCCTTATACGGGATCTCTCTCAGGACCTCGGAAAAGAGGTTGAGCTTGTTACTGAAGGTGGCGAAACAGAATTGGACAAGACGGTTATTGAACGTCTTCATGACCCTCTTGTTCACGTCGTCCGTAACAGTGTTGATCATGGGCTTGAAACACCCGCAGTCCGGCAGGAAGCGGGCAAACCGATTTCGGGGACGGTAACAATGACGGCGCGTCACGTCGGCGCAAATGTGGAAGTTTCCGTCAGCGATGACGGAAAAGGACTTGACGTTGAAAAGATCCGCCAACGGGCGGTGGAGCGCGGACTGATTTCGACTGACGCGGTACTTTTGGACAAAGATATTTTCGATCTCGTTTTCCAGCCCGGCTTTTCCACGGCCGAAAAGGTCACAACCGTTTCGGGCCGCGGAGTCGGCATGGATGTTGTCAGAAAGGAAGTGGACGGGATCGGAGGTTCCGTCCATATCCGATCAATTCCCGGTAATGGTACCAGTGTAGTTATTTCTATTCCTTTGACCCTTGCAATTATTGACGGCCTTCTCGTTCGGGTTGCTTCGGAACACTTCGTTATTCCACTGTCCAATATAGAAGAATGTATCCTGTACCGGCGTAATGAGAACCAGAAAGGTTTAGTTGCCAATCGGGGGTCACTCTTACCGATACTTGATTTACGCAAGGAATTTGCAATCAACGATGCACTTCCTCCTGAAGAACAGGCAGTAGTGGTGGAAACGGGTATCGGGCCGGTCGGCTTTGTCGTTGACACCGTTATTGGAGATCATCAGACGGTAATAAAAAATCTTGGAAGGTTATATCATAATGTAGAAGGCGTAAGCGGCGCAACGATACTTGGAGACGGCAGTGTGGCTCTCATACTGGATGTACAACGGCTTGCAATGACACGTGTAGCAACAGGAAGAAAAAGTGGCGGGCATAACCCTTAAAGACGGCCAATTTAAACGGCTAAGCAGCTTCATAGAATCGGAGGTAGGAATCAAGATGCCTCCGGTAAAACGGATCATGTTGGAAAGCCGATTGCAAAAACGGCTTAGAGTACTCAAATTAAATAACTTTGAAGAATACATTGAATATGTGTTTAATCGCGATGGCAGCGAGATCATTCACATGATTGACGTGGTAACTACGAACAAGACGGACTTTTTCAGAGAGCCGGACCACTTCGTCTACCTTCGGGAGCAGCTTCTGCCGTACCACGTTGAACACGATGGTTGGGGCGTGAATGGTCGCTTCAAAGTCTGGTCATCAGCATCATCAACCGGTGAGGAAGCATATACTCTGGCTATCGTACTCGCAGAATATAAACGTTCCGTCCAGTCGCGGTTTGACTACCGGATTCTTGGAACCGATATATCTACGGCTGTCCTGGAAACTGCCCGACGGGCGGTCTATCCGGCAGATCGCATTGCCCCGGTGGCGGAAGAGATGCGAAAACGCTATTTTCTTCGGAATAAGGATTCTTCCCTCGATCAGGTCAGGGTAAAACGTGTGCTTCGCGAAAAGGCGCAGTTTCACCGGCTCAATCTGATGAATCCGACTTTTCCGATACGGGACCGTTTTCACGTGATTTTTTGTCGCAATGTAATTATCTACTTTGATCGTCCCCGCCAGGAAGAGTTATTGAGAAAGCTGTATTCCTACCTTGTACCGGGGGGATACCTTTTTCTCGGTCATTCAGAAACGCTTGCAGGGATTGAGCTGCCGGTCGTTTCGGTAGCGCCAACCGTCTATCGCCGATTAGAGGAGGAACACAGAAGCTATGGCTGATCCTATCAAGGTACTCATAGTCGATGATTCTGCAGTCGTGCGGGAGACGCTTTCATCACTACTCGGGGAAAGCTCTGAGTTCGACGTTGTCGGAACCGCCGGCGACCCCTATATTGCGGCAAAAAAACTGAAAAGTGTCGTTCCCGATGTAATTACCCTGGATATCGAAATGCCCCGTATGGACGGTCTCAGTTTCCTGAAACATCTAATGTCCCAGCATCCTCTCCCCGTGGTAATTTGCTCGTCTATGGCGGAATCGGGTTCGGCAAACGCTCTGACGGCTCTGGAATACGGTGCTGTCGAAATCATTGAAAAACCGAAAATGGGAACGAAGAAGTTCCTTGAAGAATCAAGGGTCCATGTGTACGACGCAGTACGGGCGGCTTTTGAAAGCCGTTACAGTGTCGGTCGAAAACGAAATTCTCCCGGCGGGTTGGAGAACACCGTTCGGGACGCGAGACCACGCCCCGCTCCGCCGGCCGGTTCCATCCATTTTCGTGAGGTTGAACCGAAGCGTAACGCAGATGAAGTTATCGCCAGACCGACCGGTTTGAACAGGGTGCCCGAAACCACGGAAAAGATTGTATGTATCGGAGCATCCACCGGAGGAACGGAGGCACTGCGAGAGGTCTTGCAGGAGATGCCGCTCAATGCTCCGGGGATCGTCATAGTCCAGCACATGCCGGAACGCTTTACAGCGGCCTTTGCCAGTCGATTGGATTCCATCTGCGAAATTACCGTCAAAGAGGCGGAGGACAACGACACCGTCGTCACCGGACATGCCCTGATTGCTCCCGGTAACAAACATCTGCTGCTGAAACGCAGTGGCGCGCGATATTACGTGGAAGTGAAAGACGGGCCACTTGTAAGCCGACATCGACCGTCGGTAGATGTGCTTTTTCGTTCCGCTGCGCGCTATGCGGGGCCCAACGCTATTGGTGTAATAATGACCGGCATGGGCGACGATGGCGCACACGGGATGAAAGAGATGCATGACGCCGGGGCGTACACATTTGCACAGGACCAGGCAACTTGTGTTGTCTATGGCATGCCGAACGAAGCGGTCAAGCGAAACGCCGTGGACGAAAGCGTTCCTCTGTCTGAGATCAGCCGGTCGGTATTAAAAAGAGTTGGTAGACATGGGAACGTCGGTACTCATAGTTGAAGACGAAAGCATAGTAGCCCTCGATCTGGCCAATCGCCTCAAGGGGCTCGGATTTGCGGTAGTTGGCTCCGCCGGCTCTGGTGATAGTGCTTTCAAACTCGCTCAAGTACACCGGCCCGACGTGATTCTGATGGATATCAGAATCAAGGGCTCTACTGACGGAATCGAGACGGCACGGAAAATCAAGAACGAACTTGATATTCCGTCCATCTTTCTTACGGCGTACTCCGACAGTTCCAGCCTGGACAGGGCCAAACGGGCAGACGCCTACGGCTATCTCCTGAAACCGTTTCAGGAACGGGAACTGCAGATAACGATCGAGCTCGCCCTTTACAAGCATTCAACGGAAGGCGAACTTCGCAGAAACAGAAGTCTCCTTGAAACGACGCTGAACAGCGTAGATCATGGTGTAATAGCCATTGGACGATCAGGTAGCATTCTTTTTCTTAACGCTGCGGCAGAAACAATGACCGGCCGGACTTCAGACAAGGCCGTCGGGTGTCCGTTGAGAGCTGTCTTTCAAATCACTTCGGCACCAACAGGGGGAAGCTCAGACAGATACGAACTGCTTCGGCCGGGCGGAGACACCCTTCCTGTTGAGGTTACAACACAAAAAATGTCTGCAATAGAAGAACACCATCCCGCCGAAGTAATTGTATTTCGGGATATTTCCGATGCCTTGCGCTACGAAGAAACGTTACTGAAAGCCAAAGAAGCCGCTGAAGCAGCCTCCCGCGCGAAGAACGATTTTCTTGCCCGCGTAAGTCACGAACTGAGAACACCAATGAACAGCATTATCGGAATGTCACAGCTCGCCTCGGAGTCGGATAACCCAACCGAGATAAAGGAATTTTTGGAAATTGTCGTAAGTTCAGCTCAGACCTTGAAAAACCAGATTTCCGATGTACTCGATTTTGTTACCTATGATAAGGGTGTTACGCCGCAGCACCGAGACATTATTTCAGTCAGCGAGCTGGTCGATACGATCGCACGGAGCCACGCTCTTGTGGCGCGGCAAAAGAATCTTCGTCTGTTGGCCATTACCGATCCATCTCTTCCATCACGGTTATATGGTGATGAGAAACGGATATCTCGGATTGTCGGCAATCTGTTGTCCAACGCCGTAAAATTCACGGTTGAAGGCCATATCGTATTCTCCGTGAGCCTCCTGGGAAAGAGCGGCACGGATAATGAAAAACACCATGGTCCGGACGAAGTTTTGCTGGAATACAGCATAGAGGACACCGGAAAAGGGATATCAAGCGAAAATATTCCGAGAGTGTTTGAAGATTTTTCCCAACTTGAAGCCCCCGCCACTCGTAGCGCCGGTGGTTCCGGGCTGGGCCTGGCCATTGTGCGACGGCTGGTCAATGCTCTGAACGGCGAGGTTACCGTTGATTCCACCGTCGGTTCAGGTACCGTCATGAAAGTCGTTCTTCCTCTGGGTGTGGCCGTTACAAAAACGGTGTTGGAGGAGTTTCAGGAACGACTGCGTGGTAGTGGGCAAGATGATCATCAGGACACCCGAACACGCGTATCTATTGGGGATCCTCTCCTCTTTCGCACCGTAGAAAGATGGGCTGAAGCTACGGGAACCGAGCTGCGTCTTGCTGATGAAAAGGGCGGGCTGCTCATAAATGAAACTGATCCCGGTCCCGTCGTCGAACCTCCGGACAGCTTTACCTGTTTCTTAATTGGTTCCGGAAATCTTATACGCTTGTTGGACCGAAAAAATAGACGCGTCCGCGAACGTCCGAGGGACGATCGAAATTCCGAAGCAGTGCGTAAAAAGAAAGTCCTCATTGTTGATGATGACCGGATCAACCTCATGGTACATAAAAAACTGGTAGAAGACATGGGCTACACTGTAGAAGCGGTCAACAACGGAGAGACAGCTCTGAACCGTCTTCGCCAGCATTCGTTCTTTTTCGCCTGTGTAGATATAGAAATGCCGGGAATGAACGGTTGGGACGTCATCGCTGAAATTCGAAACGGCAATGTTGGAGAACGGGGGAAACGGACACCGGTTGTTGCAATTACGGGGCATAATCCAGTCATGATCCGGACGAGGGCCGAAGAGGCGGGCTTTGATGCAGTTCTAAGCAAGCCTTTTGCAGTTGAGGACTTACAACAGTTGTTTGGCCGATTTTCCGAAAAAATCATGGATGGACATTGTCTTCCGGAAAATTCAGACGAAGGTATTTGCCGGTTGAAACAGGCTCTGAAAGACGAAGACATCCACCGGGCGACTGAGCTGATTGCGCAAATTTCAGAAATATTGCGAAAACCCCAACAGTGTGAAACTCTTTTTCGAATGAAACTGGCCATCCGCCGGGGCGACGCCAAGGCCGCAGAAGCATTAATATCGGGACTGGAAAACTAAGGGAGACGAATGATGCGAATACTCATTGTAGAAGACGATTTCGGAAGCCGGAGATTTCTCCAGATGCTCCTTCAGCCTCACGCCCGTTGCGACGTGGTCGTTGACGGTGAAGAGGCTTTGGAGGCATTTAGAATGGCGTGGGAAGAAAACGATCCTTATCAGTTGATATTGCTGGATATTATGATGCCCAAAATGGACGGGCAGACGGCTCTCCGGGAGATGCGTTCAATAGAAAAGGAAATCGGTGTAGAAGAACGCGACGGCGTAAAGGTGGTTATGACCACCGCTCTGGAAGACCCCAAAAATGTGGTAGAGGCCTACTACACAGGTGGGGCCGATTCTTATCTGGTAAAACCGATTGATCGAACAAAGCTATTTCGGGTTATCGGGGAACTGGGCCTGAACATTGAATGATTCGATTCTTATCGTAGAAGACGAACGAATAATCGCTCTGGATATTGAGATGCAGGTGAAAAGTACGGAGTTCTCCGTTTTTGGCTCCGCAACGTCCGGAGAGGAGGCTTTGGGACTTCTCGAACGGGGGAGTCCGGATGGCATTTTGCCGTCTCTCGTCCTCATGGACGTAAACCTTGCCGGTGCGATGGATGGCGCAGAAACGGCCGGACTGATAAAAGAAAAATATGACATTCCCGTGATTATTCTTACGGCGTACGAAGACGAAGAGACCTTTCGTCGTGTGACCGGGAGTGATCCATTTGCCTATCTTGTAAAACCCGTTTCAGGGAGACAGCTTGAAATCGCCATGACGCTTGCGTTGTACCGCCAGGAAATGCAAAAGAAAATCCGGGAAAAAGACAAACAGCTGGCGCATGCCCAGCGGATGGAGGCAATTGGAAGAATGTCTGCCGGACTGGCCCACGAGTACAATAACCTGGTTACAGTAATGATGGGCTATCTCCGGCTTATTCAGGAAGACCTGGAGGCCGTTTCTCCGAAAAATGAAGGTGACCAACGTAAAATCCTGGAAGAAATCCGCAGAAATTCCAAGGGTCTTGAAGACACCGTCAAACGAGCCGGTTCTCTCTCCGGACAGCTTCTTTCATTTACCCGTGTAAAGTCGATGAGAATCGAACGGCTCCGGGTAGGGGATTTGACGGAAACGTTTCGAAAAATGGTTGAATCTATACTGCCAGTAGAAATTGAACTTCAATTTGAAGTTCACCAACCGGAAGCGTATATACGTGGTGAAGCTGCGCGTTTGGAAAATGCATTGATAAATCTATTTCTCAATGCAAGAGACGCTATACCAAAAACCGGTATCATTACCTTTTCGTCCGGTGTTGAGCAGGTACGGGAATCTGTACGGTGTTTCGACGGGTTTATACCGTCAGGGAATTACGTGATATTCCGAATCTCCGACAATGGGACCGGAATCGATCGGGACGTTCTGCCGCACATTTTTGAACCGTTCTACACGACAAAAGAACAGGGGTACGGCACCGGTTTTGGTCTCGCTTCCGTGTATTCCACCGTCTCTGAACTTGGTGGCGGGATAACCATCGTGTCCGAACCGGGAAACGGAACAGAATTCTCAGTGTATATTCCTCAGGCGGATTGACGAATTCGTCTGGCGCGCTCTTCTTCGCGGACAGACCTCGACAAGGATTCGGGCACGTAGTACAACTGTACACTCATGATTCATTCTGTTGACCAGTCACACGTAAGAAACTTCTGTATCATTGCGCATATCGATCATGGAAAGTCCACACTGGCCGACCGTTTCATTCAACGGTCAAAGATCGTGGCCGACCGTGATTTTCGAGATCAGCTTCTTGATTCCATGGACATAGAAAGAGAACGGGGCATCACGATTAAAAGCCAGGCAGTAACTATGCCTATGGAAATCAGCGGGGAAACATACCGTCTGAACCTGGTCGACACTCCGGGACACGTTGATTTTTCATATGAAGTATCCCGGGCCATTTCTTCCTGTGAAGGTGCCGTCCTATTGATAGATGCCGCTCAAGGTGTCGAAGCACAGACGTTAAGCAACCTTTACCTGGCCCTTGAACACGATCTGGAAATCATTCCAGTTATCAATAAGATTGATCTTCCCGCAGCGAATGTAGAAAGCTGTCTGCACCAGATAGAACACGACCTTGGCCTCGACCCGGAAGACGTTCTTCTTGTAAGCGGCAAATCCGGACTTGGTGTTGAGGAACTACTCGAGAGGATTGTCACACGAATACCCCCACCGGAGGGTGGTGCCGACGAACCGTTACAGGCGCTTGTTTTTGATAGTCATTACGATCCTTATCGTGGGGTCATCGTACACATTCGCGTCTTCAAAGGCCGTATAAAACCGGGAGATACCATTGAGATGTGGTTTAACGGTGTTACCTATGACGTTGAAGAAACTGGTCTGTTCAAGATTAAACTGGAGCCCACAGACGAACTGGTAGCCGGAGACGTTGGGTACATCATTGCCGGTATCAAAACAATTCAGGACGTTCGGGTCGGCGATACGGTTACCAGGCCTGACAACAGGTGCATTACGGCACTGCCGGGTTTTCGGGAAGTCAAGCCGGTCGTGTTTTCATCCGTCTATCCGGTAGACACCAACGATTATTCCGACCTTGTTCGTGCAATGGACAAGCTCAAACTGAACGATGCATCCCTGGTATTTGAGAAAGACAATTCCGCCGCATTAGGATTCGGTTTTCGGTGCGGATTTCTGGGAATGCTTCACCTGGAGGTTGTGCAGGAACGAATAGAACGGGAATTTGACCTCAGTATCGTCCTGACGGCTCCCTCGGTTCAGTATCGTGTCACTCTTCGGTCAGGTGAGGAAATATCCGTAAACAGCCCGCTGGAGTTTCCGGATGACGGCCAGATCGAGGAGTCCCGGGAACCGTATATAAAGGCTTCCATTATTACGCCGGACAGTTACCTTGGGCCTATGCTTACGCTCTGCAATGACAAAAGGGGGATCCAGAAGGACATGATCTACCTTGACACCAGTCGTGTAGAGGTCATCTTCGAAATGCCCCTGGCAGAGGTCCTTTTCGATTTTTATGACAATCTGAAGTCGCTGTCCCGAGGATATGCCTCTTTCGATTATGATATACTCGATCACCGCCCGGTAGAAATTGTAAAGCTTGATATCCTGGTAAATGGAAAACCCGTTGATGCTCTTTCCATGCTTGTATTTCGGGGACACGCTGAACGGCGTGCCCGATCCGCAGTAAAACAGCTCAGGAACGAAATCCCCCGGCAACAGTTCAAGATTCCGCTGCAGGGAGCAATCGGTGGTCAGATCATTGCGAGGGAAACTATTCCCGCACTTCGCAAAGACGTTACAGCCAAGTGTTATGGTGGAGATATTTCCCGTAAGAGGAAGCTACTGGAAAAGCAGAAAGAGGGAAAGAAACGCATGAAAACGGTGGGAAATGTTGATCTACCCCAGTCGGCATTTCTTGCGGTCCTTAAAGGGAGTCCGGAAGAGTGACGCCTGCTGCCAGGAGTCCCCGCTGCACCCGTCTTCTATGGTCTCTCACCGCCTGTAACAAACGTGAGCGGTGTAACTCGGCCCACTCTCGTTTCAGTGCCAGCAGTGGCCATTGAGGCATGTCGAACCATGCAAAATCCAATGTTGCGTCGAGATAGAAGGGACGGTTCGGATCAGCAAGAACCTCTTCCTGAATAATCAGTCGGTTATAGAGCTCCATCAAACTCTGAAGCCGTTTCCCCGGGTCGTGTCCCGATGACTCTATTCGACTCTCTTCACTGCCGGCCGGATCAGCACTGTGCGTCTGTACCCACAATTCCGCCTCCTCCCATGATAGTCTAGTCCCCCCGGCAAAAAGACCTCGTCCCGGAAGACGGGAAAAGCGTAAACGGGGATCCTTTTCAAGTATAGTTGCAATAACATTGACAAATTGATCCGCCTGACGGGCCAGTATTTCATCGACGACGGTGGGGGTTTCGTCTTCAAGGACTCCTTGCTTCCAGGGACGATCGATCCTGGAAGCTGGACCATCGTTGCCGTCAAGCCTATTCGCCGTAGCAAGGACTTTCCGGTGGTGCATTGTCAAGGAAGCGTGTGTCCGAGGTAGTCGGTACCAGAAATCGAAACCCGTACCAACAATTTCGGTAATCCCGAAAAGTCTGTGAAGAATTTCAACCGCCATTGGTGCAACCGATCCGCGGGGAGAAAACTGAGTCAGTCCCGTCACAAGATTTGAATCGAATATAGAGAGGTCTGAAAACCGTGTGCAGATCAGATGACGGTGACGTTTGGGAAAAGCATTGACAATTGAGTGGTGCGTAGAAACATCCGCTATAAGAAAGGCTCTGTCCCATTGCCAGGGCATAAAATCTGCCACATTGGCAAGCTGACCGTCCAACGCGATGATTATATCTACCTGAATCTTTGCAGCCGCCAGGGACGGTAATGCTGTGTCTACAGCAACGAGGGGGATCCCGGCCATCCGGACCTTTCGAATAAATGATAGAGACGCGTCCAGACTGGGCCCGGCACCGATAAGAAACGCCACTCCCGAAGAGTTTGGTTTCAGGGAAGAGAGGTCGGTAATATCCGCTGCGACGTTCTTCCAGATGTTGGCCATCCAGCGACGACCCAGCCGTATCTCGGTACCACGATTGTTCCAGTACGTCTGTACCAGTTTGCCGGCTTCCTCAACGCAATGTCCGTAAGAATCGCGGTAAAGCCGTGCAGCACCGCTCAGAGTAAGTGAGCATACCCGACGAATTCCCCTGCGTCGAATAAATTCGTGTGCCGTCTGTCCAAAACTTCCTTTGTCCGTAACCCAGCGGCCCGCAACTCCTGTCTTTATGGCAGCGGGGTGATCTTTCAATACAGCCAGTGCCGGTTCAAATTCGAGAAAAATCGACGCGCTATTCACCGGTAAGGCGTGTAAGAAATGGTCTGCGCCCTGACCAAGAAGGGGAGACTGAAGAAGGTAAAGGGTCTGTTCCTGAGGTTGCCGGGGAAGCCGACGAGACTGACCTGAAACGGGGTGGGCACCGAGTAATGGTCGCCCTTTCCAATAAATCTGAACGCCCTCCGGTCCCGGTTCTAACCGGAGACCGGATTGGTCGGAAGCGTTCATAGATACCGTCAGTTGCCCAGGACGTACCGGTTGAATGCCTGGTTGAAATTGTCTTCGAACTCGTCCTGATCAATGAAGGCCGTTTCAATTTCCCGGGAGTAAAACTGCCGGGCAATAGCGTCATAGTATTGCGTGATAAACTCCTGATCTTCTTCTGAGGCAGGTCGTTCTTCCTTCAGTTTCAGGACAAGAGCAGACTGCCGGAGAATAACCGGCTCGCTTACTCCATTCACTTCCAGACCGAAAGCGGTCGTAAAAAACTGTTCCCGAAAAGCAGCGTCACTGAGTTCAGGGATTTCTCTGCTTTGTAACTGTCCAAAGAACTGGTTGTTTCCATAGTTTATTGGAAAAAAACCTGTAGAGAGAACGTCGCGTCCCGTTTCGGCAACTGCGTTCTCGAAACCTGCTGTTCGGGCCTCGACTGCAAACTGCTCCGCTTCGGCTCTGATGTAATCCTGGATACGGCCCTGCTCGTAGATTTGCATGTATGCCCGGGCTTCCGAAATTATTGAATTATTGTCGAGGGATGGTTCGTTCGGGCGGGACGCAACCATGTAAATGGACCAGCCCGACGTTGTTTCTATAGGTAAGCTGACATCCCCTTCAGAAAGGGCCAGTATCACGTCCAGGTCAGTTGGATTGATAAGCTCCTGCTGTAACTCGTGTCCGTAAATCTCACCGATTTCGCCGTCCTGATCGGCATACAGGTCTCTGGAATACGTTCGGGCAAGATTCCCAAAAGGATTGCCAGGAGTCATGGCTTCGGCACGTATCTGTTCTGCTTCGTCCCGATCTGCAAGGGTTATGACCGCGAGATCCAGCTGTACGAAAAGACTTTCATTTTCCGATACGAACTGTTTGACCTGATCTTCAGGAAAATCGGAGAAGGGAAACCGGACAACATCAAAAGATCGCTGCGGCCCCGTCATTGCCGCAACAAATTCCTTTTCCGCTGTACTGAAAGGTGTGATTGTCAGAGTATCCTCAATAACCTGGTCAAACTTCGCATTTTCCCGGTGAAATTTCCGAAGGGCGAATTGCTCCTGACTGCTGGTGCTTCGGTAAGCCGCAGCATCAAACCTCCCGTTCACAAGAAATCGAGGGTCTTGTGCAACCATTTCGTCTACCCGGGTCTCGGAAACACTCATACCGGCTTGACCGGCAGCCTGCTGTATCGCTTTATGCAGAACAGCCCGGTTGAACGCTTCTCTCCAGGCCAGCCGCAATTGCAGTTCGATGTTTGAGGTATCCCCGGAATCTCTGAGGGTCTGAGCGACAATTTCGTATTGCCGTGCAAAGAAATTACCGGGTTGATAAATGATGTCCTCACCGCCATATCTGCCGAAAACGAGACGGCTGCCACCCATTGTGGAAGTTGCGACCGGCGCGCCGATAAAGGTCACCACCACTATAATCAGAATGATAACACTTCCGATGTACAACCACGTGTTCCGGGTAAAGGGTGTGCGCGGTTTCTTCGTATCTTTTTCTTTGGACTCTGCCATTGAAGTGACTATTCCTCTCTAAACAATAATTGAGAGCGAAACGGTAGCATGTGGCGATAGGGCTGTCAATGAAGACAGTGGCTTGACCGGCAGCGATGCGTCTGGTATTGTCGCCATTGTCCATTATATTCGGGCTGTAGCGCAGGGGCTAGCGCGCGCCGTTCGGGACGGTGAGGTCGGAGGTTCAAATCCTCTCAGCCCGACAATAAGAAGAGTGAACTCCGGTTCACTCTTCTTTTTACATAGATATTTCGACTTTCCTGATCGTCTCTGGTCGTCCTGCAGCTCAATATTTCCGCTCACTCTGCCGACGCTGTTAACGGAAGCGTGTTATGAAAAAGACATCAATTGGACTTGTCCTGATACTTACAGGAACTTTTTGGGTACCCGCCCAGTTGCTACGACACGAGGTACAAGAAGGGGAAACCCTTTATGGTATAGCCCGTAGGTATGATCTTTCGGTCGATCAGCTTACCTCCGGTAACGAGTTGGAGACGTCGGATCTCCTCCTTCCTGGAACGCTTCTTACCATTTTCAACCGGTATCGGGTGGAGCGGGGTGATACGCTGTACTCTATTGCCCGGAGATTTGAAACAACGGTAGATGAAATCTCGGCGGAAAACGGGCTTTCCACTTCTTCGATACGGGTCGGTCAAATCATAAGGTTACCGCGGGAAAGCATTAACCCTGATGGGACGAAAAGCGTTGCCTCGCAAAACGAACCCCGGAATTCAACGGACGAAAATCCCGTTAACAGTGACCGGAACGGGTCGGAAGCAGTGGCACAGGAAGAACGAATAGTCGTCGCCGCAGAGGTTTCCCGACCACTGGATTACGCACAGGGCGGTATCTGGCCGGTAGCGGGAAACCGGACTATTCTGGAAGGAAAACTTCCGGGCGTGATGATACGCGCGGACCGTGGTGCGCCGGTATACGCTATTGCGTCCGGCCGGGTGGTGTACGCAGGACCGCACACCGCCTTCGGCAATGTTGTATTTGTACAATCTTCCCAGGATTATATCTATGTATACGGCGGCCAGGAATCCGTTGCCGTTTCTGTAGGCGACGTAGTTGAAGCCGGTATGCCTATTGGTTCCGTCGGTCTCTCACCGTCTGAACGATCAGGAACGCTTTACTTCACCGTCTGGCGGCATAATACTTTTGTCGACCCTGAAGCAGCTCCGCGGGGGTAGAAACTGTGATAAAACGCTGTAAAAAAAATTGATATTCTGACGTTCTTCCTTTGGGAAATGCACAACTTTCGTGGTACAATAGTTTTGTATCGAAAAATATTCTGGACACGTAGCGTTGGGGGCGAACATGAGTGGTCCAACAACTGGCGGTAATAAGCGTCATGGGAAACGTCGCAACGTTGAGACGGCTTCTCTGGATAGTGATTTTTTTCTTGAGGGTGATAGTGATCCGTTAGCTTTTTATTTAAAGCAGATCTCCGGGTATCCATTGCTGGATGGAAAACAGGAACAGGATATCGGCCGGAAAATACAGGAACTCCGTCAAAAGATGGAAACGTCAAATGCAGAGCAACCAGGTTTGCCAACACCCGGATATCTTGAAGAGGAACTTCGATTTTTTAAGAGTCGCATGATTAACTCAAATCTACGCCTCGTCGTTTCAATTGCAAAAAAATATCAGCATCGTGGTCTTTCTCTCCTGGATCTTATCGATGAAGGAAATATCGGGCTGATAGAAGCGGTTGAACGCTTTGACTATACCAGGGGCTGCCGTTTTTCTACATACGGAACGTGGTGGATACGCCAGGCTATTATTAAGAGCCTGGCGGACAAAGGCCGGGTTATACGCATACCCGTTCATATGCTGAACACTATCAAGAAGTGTTTCTATGTTGCAAAGCATCTGACCCAGGAATTGGGGAGAGACCCCGGAAACACAGAAATGTCCGAGTATATGAACGTCAGCCCAGACCGTGTTCAGGAGATAATGCGTCTTAGCCAGGACACAACATCTCTCGATATTACTATCGATGCCGACAGCTTTACCCGGCTTTCCGACCTCATTGAGGACGAGTCCCAGGTGCAACCGTTTGATCTTGTCTTTAATCTCACATTGCAGGACACGATAGAAGAGGTGCTGGAGCAGCTGAGCGAGCGGGAAATCAGAATAATCAAACTTCGGTTTGGGCTTGGTGGTGAGGGACCGTATACACTGGAAGAGACGGGACGTTTTCTCGGCATCACACGTGAACGGGTGCGACAAATCCAGGAAAAGGCAATCGAGAAATTACGGGAAAACTTTCTCATACAGGATCTTTACAATCAATACTGAAGATGAATCGCCGGTACGAACCGGCGGTGGAGATGACGGTAAAAGCAGTCTCAGGGACGGTGTTCGCCGTCCGAAGGATGACATCGCTTTTCGTGCGTTGGGAGCAGTTGATGAGGCCCAGGTAACCTTGGGTGTGTGCCGCAGTCTTGTGACGCAGTTTGGATCAATTGAAAATTTCGACCAGGATTCGGGAAACGTTGGTCAACACAGTGTCGTGTATCTACCACAAAATACGATTACCCTGTTAAACCGGCTAAAAAACGACCTTACGCATTTACAGCAGGATCTCTTAGTTGCGGGCGGAATCCTTTCCTCATCGCCTGGTGATACGATTCCTGAGGGTATGCCTCTCATTAACGAAGAAAGAATCGATTTCCTTACGGAAACTTTCAAATGGTGGCGTAAGCAAAACCACATTGAACCCAGGTTTTTTATCGCAGGAGACACCCGAATCGGAGCGGAATTTGATCGGGCGAGGACGGTGATTCGCCGAGCGGAACGCGAAACAGTACGACTGATCCGCGAACGGGGTGTGCAGCAGCAGATTCCTGTTTCGAGGTACCTCAATCAGTTGAGTGATCTGTGTTTTGTACTGGCCCGCTGGAGCGACAGTGCCTGTCGGAAAGATCTGGAAACCTGACCTTCATTTGAAGACGTGGCGGGCCGTACCGATCAATTCCACACCGTGGGAAAAGCGGATGTACCATTGCACCATGACGTCACCGTCGAATGTCATCTCCGCTTCAACAAAGCGTCCAGCAAGAACCTGTGGCAACCAATGGGCATCATCTTCCCACATACGTTCAAAAGGTATGTCGGCCTCCGAGACCCAGAATGGAAGAGCTTCATCGGTCTCCGTTGGAGCCCCCTCCCAGCGGGTTGCAATAAATACACCTACTTCCAGGTTATAACCATCAGTAAATGCAAAACGCAACGTACCGTAGTGTTCCGGATCCAGCGGGATCATTCCCACCTCTTCTTGGGTCTCACGAATAGCGGCTGCTCTGAACGATTCGCCTTCTTCGAGTTTGCCTCCCGGTGCGTTCACCTTGCCGGCACCTAGACCGCGCTTCTTCTCGATCAACAGTATTTCATCGGTGGTGAAGTTTCGAAGAAAGCAAAGGACCGCCTGGTCGTGGGGAGAATATTCGGACCAGTTAAATGACATATAAAGAAAGGTACCATATAGTAGTCGGAGAGGGTATTCATGACGGAGGACAGGGATCGGGCCGCTCACGAAGTTATTGCCACAGTGTATGGGCGTATACGGGAACTCAGGGACGACGGGAAAGAGGCCGTTGCAATAATTCTCCCACCGCAGCAATACAGGGTCCTTCAGGAGTACCGACGCAGAATCGGAGACGTTCCCGAAGGTCTCCCGGATTATCTGGGAAAATATGATCTCTTTGGCATTCCGTTATATACTGATCAGAGAGAAAGTATCGTGATACGGGCAAAACGGATGGAAAGTACATCATGAAACGAACAACGATAGTACTGCTGATTATGTTGACGTTACTCCCCTGGAATCTGTTTGCTCAGGAACAGGAACCGGAAATCAGGGCGGAACGACTTGCGATTGTGCCCTTTGTTAACTCTACGGATACGGAGCAATGGGACAATCTGGCTTCTGCAATGACGGATACCATCGAACTGACGCTGAAGTTAAGCGGCCAGTTCCAGACAACAGACGTGGGTTCGTCGGAACGTTTCGATCCATACGCTCCGGATGGTCCAATCAAGCTACGCCGTCTTGCAGAAAACAAGCGACTGGATGCCGCAATCATCGGGCGTATTACACCCGGCAGTAGTGGGAGAGTAGAACTCCAGACCGCCGTGTACAGCAGCGTCTCCGGAGAAATTGTCGGTGCTGCAACACGAGAGGCGTTCGGAGCATTTGATATTCTGGACGCAGCAGATGAGCTGGTTGTTCTGACGGCAACAGCTCTTCTCGGGTACGAAGTCGGTTTCGGTGGAATCATACTTCAACCTTCACGGCCTGACGTCCCATACCGTGTATTCGTAGACGGTCGTGACGTGGGGACCAATATCACGTCGTTGCCGCAGATACTGACCGGCAGACGTACCGTTGAAGTCGCTGTTCTAACCTCCGGTGGTGAACAGTACGTTTACTCAGCAGATCGTCTTATACGGACCGGTGAGGCAGTTGAAGTCCACTTTGGACTTCCTGTGGTAACGTCCACAGAGCAACGAAAAATCAGGTCGGGACATACCGTGGCAGAAGAACTCCTTGGCCGCCCGGATCAATTTGCGGTCGCGTCTCGGGCCTTGAATGAGAGCCGGTCGCTCCTGATGAACTCAACAACAGACATTCTTGAACCATTGCGAGAGCGTCAAAGGTTGCTCGAAACGGCATGGCAGCTGGAGGAAGAGCTGTACCGCCTCCGTCCGGGCAGTTTTAGTTCTATTAAGGACTATTCGCCGGGAAACCCCTTTGCCGACGTACTTAGAAGCAAAGAAATTCTCGATAGCGATACAGAGCGTATTGAGGGAGACGCCGTTCGTCTGAGAGTAATACGAAACGGCGCCGCCCTCTATTATTTTCTTCATATAGCCAGATCAGCTGCACTGGCCCGTAGCGATTGGGAGACGGCAGAGGCAATATTAAACGATATGGAGGGGGTTGCGGAGGTATTCGGTATTGAAGAGGTTACGTCCTGGCGCCAGGAACGGACCGAATGGCGCCGGGCCACCACTGAATCCGCAGCGTATACCCGGCGTGGCCGACGTCCCTGGCCGTATATCGGGCTTGCTGCCGGTTTTGGCGGTGCAGGTTATGGCGGATATCTTTTGGCGACAGGTGAATCAGGGGATTTTACGGACAAAGAAGCGGAAATTGTTCAATGGAGCAGTATCGCCGTTGGAGGCGTTGTAGCAATTCTTTCGACGTGGCGCATATTTCATAATCGACGCGCCGCGGACCGGTATCTTTTTGAATTCGCCGGCGAACGTTATGGGCAGGAAATCGCTCTTTCGGAAAGAATCTTTTCCCGAAGATTTGTGGAATCATCAGACCTCGATTCGGGGAAAAATCCGGACATTTCACAGCCTGCGACAGTTCTCGTGTTAGGCCCTCCCGGTGAAGTAGTTCGCGTCAACGGGCAGCCTCGGGTATTCCCGTTTCTGCACGAAGTCGCGCCGGGAGGATCTCTTGATGTTGACAGAGCACCTGTTGTCGACGCAGATCGAACTCGCATGTACGACGGTGGCTTTTCCGTACTGGTACTTCGGTAATCAGGGCATTTTGTCGCTGGTGCCGCGCATCCTATTGACAACATCCCGGGAAGGTCGGTAAATTACGGACTCGCTGGCGAGCGTCGTATAATGGCTTATTACCCCAGCCTTCCAAGCTGGAGATGTGGGTTCGATTCCCATCGCTCGCTCTAACCTAACCCTTTACGGGGCAGGTATTTAGACAAGTTGCCAGCGGGAACACCGACGCAACGCTAAACCAACTGTAGCACGGACTGTAGCACAGCCGTGGGGAGGTAGCGTTATGCGTCAATTCAACCTGTATAAGCGTGGAAGCACGTTTTATGTCCGATTTAAGGACGAAACCACCGGAAATTGGCTTTCTGGTATCAGTACAGGCGAATCCAACAAACAATCCGCAATGGCCACCGTTGCACTATGGGAGCGCGACGGAATCCCGACACGGGACGGCCGGTCTCCCGATTCAATCACCGACACCCGCCGACTGATCGACAAGCTACGCACCGCCGATCTTTCCGCCGGTGAAGCGCGGTCGATCGTCGACATTCTCACGGACCGGGGTTTTCTGGCGTCCGCCGTTCTCACTGGCGATCGAGACGCGGGACCCGTCGGGGACTATCTATCCCGACCGCTGGCGGATTATCTGGCGTGGTTCTGGGATTACGACCGTTCCGCATACGTCCAGAACAAACTACGCCACGGCCACGCGATCACCCGCACCCATTGCGAGAACCGCACACGCCACATTCACACGCACTGGGAGCCGTGGTTAAAAGATCACCCGGTTACACTGGCGACCGTGACCCGCGCCACGCTGGACGCGTTTTCCGCTCACATTGCCGGTAAGGATCTGGCACCGCAAACACGCAACCACATATTGACCGCCGCAACCGCCGCGTTATCCTTTGCATACGACGTGAAAGCGATCCGCGACAATCCCGCCGACGGTCTCACGTTCTACAGTGTAAAGCACGCCGCGCGGGGCACGTTGACCGGTGAAGAGATCCGCGCATTATTTGCGCTGGACTGGACAAGCGACGCCGCCAGGCTGGCAAGTTTGACCGCCGCTACAGCGGGTTTACGCGCCGGGGAAATCGCCGCGCTACGTTCCGAGGATATCGCCGAGGACCGGTTGCACGTCCGGCATAGCTGGAGCCGCGCCGGGGAGCTGAAATCCACCAAGACCGGGGATACTCGAGCCGTTCCGCTGATCCCCGCCGTTCGGGACCAATTACGAGACCACGCCGCCAGGAATCCGCACGGCGCCGGGTTCGTTTTCTGGACCGCCGATCCCGGCCGGCCGTTATCACCGCGCCGGTTTTACGACGGGTTCC
>CAZCAE010000022.1:0-49418 GCA_964496635.1 uncultured Spirochaeta sp. | reverse complement strand
ATTATCAGGTAGGTGGCGGACACACCGATAGGCATACCGAAAATACCCTGACCGGTCAGGTACATCTGATAGATGATCCGTTGCACCGTATGGCCGCGGTGGGCAAATACGCCCGGGGCGTACGGTCCGATCCACGCATAGAACAGGAATACAATGACCAGAATGAGCAGTCCCGGACCGACGGCCCGACGACACGCCTCCAGAGCCAGCACTATCGCCAGTGCACCGATGTAGTAATCACTGGTAACGGCAACACCGCCGCGCAGGAGAAACAGGTCCCGGGTGAACCAGGTGTACAGGATCAGCACCAGTGTCAGAGCCATGAGACCTATATCGATGAGACTGGGCCTTCCCCGGGGAGATTTCCTGGTGGCAGGGTAGTAAATCCACACCAGGAAGAGAACAAAGGCGACGTGAATTGCCCGGTGTTTGATCATATCGGGCATGCCGAAGCGGGACGTATACATGTGGTACGACACGAAAACGATGGAAATAACCGTGACAAGGAATTTCCAGAAGGGCACCAGCTTGTTCCTGTACTTCGACTCCCGGTTCTTTTCACGAAGAATCGCTTCGCCGTCGGTACCGCGCGCCTCCGGTGCAGACGCAGCCTCAGTCGTTACTGCTACTGTATTGTCTACATCTTGCTCATTCAAAACACACCTTCCTCGTTCCGTCGCCGAAAGCGACAACTGAAAAAAATTGCAGGATCAGACTTATAATAACTAAGAATAACGGTCATACAATATACATTTGATATTGTATCGGATATATTTAGAATCGTATCACGCAACCGAGGGACGTGCAAGCAAAAATTTGCGCATATTTTCGTTGCCCCATCGGGCCGACCATGATACACTAACCATATTATATATCATGTATAAGGTATAATATTTTGATCGATGTCTGCTTTTTCGAAAATTGAAGGTTTTTCGAAAATTGAAGGGGGAAGTCCGTGAGTGCATCTCAGAATACTGACAAGACCGTTGCCGGCGAGCTGGTTCGGTGGCTAAAGGATACCGGCATCCGACACGTTTTCGGTACACCCAGCGGCGCATGGCTACCGTATATGGAGGCTATGAGAACCGGCGGTGTTGAGTTTGTCCTGGTCAGCAATGAGGCGGCTGCAGGTTTTATGGCTTCGGTCTATAGCCGGTTCACCGGATCCCCCGGCGCATGCTATGCAACTATCGGACCGGGAGCAACGAACCTCTCCACCGGTGTCGGGGCGGCATGGTTGAATCGGGCGCCGGTCTTTGCATTCACAACGGAGCCACCGGAACACATGATGGGCCGGACCGTTCAGATGGCCATAGACCAGCAGACCCTCTACAAGCCGATTACAAAGGCATCCTTTCGCCTGGAAGCCAATTCGGTTACGGATATAATGGACAAAGCCTATACGATTGCCACTTCGGAGCGCCCGGGACCAGTACACATCAGTCTACCGGAAGACCTGGGGACAAAAACAGCCGACGGCGGCCCGGCAGCATCGGCAGGAAAGAAGAAAACCCCCGCTACACCTGCCCCCAGTGAGGCTGCCCTGAAATCCATGGCGAAAGCCTTCACAACAGCCCGCAAACCCGTCCTCGCTGTAGGTCTGGGCGCCGTCAGGGCGCAAGCCGGCGATCTCATTCGGCAGGTTGCCGAACGGCACAACCTTCCGGTGGTTATAACCCCCATGGCCAAAGGAATAGTGGCCGAGAATCATCCCTCCTACGCCGGCGTTCTCTTTCATGCCTTGAGTGACCGGGTTGCGGAAACACACCAACAGGCGGACCTTGTAGTCGGTATAGGGTATGATCCGGTGGAGTTCAACTTTGAGTCATGGATGCCGCCGGTCAAACTGGTGAATATTGACACCGTTGCCGCAGACATAGATGAGACTGAATACCCGGAAGTCCTCAACGTCATCGGGGCCATTGAACCGGCATTGAGAGCACTCCTTGCAGCACAACCTCTGAACTCGGCATGGGACATGAAGGCGCTGAAAGAACGAACACAGAACATGCTTGCACAGTTTGCTCCGGACAACTCCGTATTAGGCCCAATTGCGGTGCTGAAAATGCTCCGGGACAAGCTTCCTCCGGACGGCATCATGACGTGTGACGTCGGTGCCCACACTCATCTGATCGGTCAGATGTGGCCCACACCGGCATTACACACTCAGATAATGGACAACGGCTGGTCCTCCATGGGATTCGGCGTTCCGTCCGCCCTGGGTGCCAAAGTGGGACAGCCCGACAAGGAAGTGGTCTGTGTAACCGGAGACGGCGGATTTCTCATGATGGCCGGCGAAATGGCGACGGCCAAACGAATCGGCAAACGCATCGTCTTCGTCCTCCTCTCCGACCGTAGTCTGGAACTCATCAACCTGAAGCAGAAGAAAAAGGACTTTGACCATTACGGCGTATCTCTGTACGAAAAATCGGAAGTGCCGGTATACGCCGACTCCATTTTCGACGTACCGGTCCTGCACGCCACCGATGCGATTTCCTTTGAACAGGCACTGGACCAGGCCTTTAAGACAGACGGTCCGACCATCGTACAGGCCGTGATAGACCCGGCAGACTACGGACGGGTGATTCTCAGAAAACATAAGTAAAAGGAGAAAAAGATGAGTACACAGCAGACACCAGCAGATCGCGGGGCAGACCGGCTGAATACGGTACCCTTTTCGGGAATACGCCGCGTCTTTGACGCTGTAAAAAAGCTTGAGGACGAAGGACGAGATGTCATCCACTGGCAAATTGGCCGGACCGACTTTGATACACCTCAGCATATAAAGGATGCGACAGCGATATCCATGACCCGTGGTGACGTTCACTACTCGCCCAACCGGGGAGTTCCGGCGCTGCGAAAGGCAATAGCTGCCCGGGCAAACCTGGACAGCGGACTGGATGTGGACCCGGAAACACAGGTTATCGTCATGGCCGGCGCCAACGAAGGGATCATGGTTTCCATGTTGGCATTCATTAACCCCGGAGATGAGGTGATCATTCCCAATCCCAACTGGCACCACTACAAGTCCACAGTCTATCTTGCCGGAGGTGTTCCGGTAGAAGTAGCGACCACAGAGGCCGACAGTTTTTCTCTGAAGGCCGAACTGGTTGCCAAGAAGATAACTCCGAAGACCAAGATGATCTGCGTAACGTCCCCCGGTAACCCAACGGGGTGCAGCGAACCGATGGAAAACCTCAAAGCAATCGCGGAGATTGCCATAAAACACAACCTCATCGTCATCAGCGATGAAATCTATAACCGCATCTACTTTGGTGACGGCGGAGAAATCTCTCCCTCCATCTACTCCATACCTGGAATGGCAGAACGTACCATCGTCATCAATGGGTTTTCCAAGACCTACAGCATGGACGGCTGGCGCCTGGGATGGACCGTAGCCGGCCCCGAGCTGACAATGCATCTGTTGAAAATCCGGCAGTACACCACCGTCTGTGTAAACACCTTCATACAGCACGGAGCGGCAGCGGGGCTTTCCGGCGATCAGACCATCATTCAAGAGCGTATCGCTGAGTTCGGCGAACGGAGAAAGATTATCGTGGAAGGGCTGCAGTCCATTTCCGGAGTAACCCTGGCCGTACCGGACGGCGCCTTTTACGCCTTTCCCAACCTTTCGACCTTCGGGAAAAGCTCCCAGGAAATGGCGGACTACCTTCTCTTTGACCACGGAATTGCCACCGTTGCCGGAAGCGTCTTCGGCAGCGCCGGTGAAGGCCATCTCCGTATTGCGTACTCCTGTTCAACTGAGGAGTGTAAACGTGGCATTGACCGCATGAAAGATGCCCTCGCAGCTTTGAAGTAAGCGTCGCCGGCGAGTTACCCGGTATGGTAGAGACACCATACCGGCTTTTTTGTATAGTTACCGACACATGAATACAGTGCCGACACGCATCGACCAGGCCGTCCTTGAGAGCGTCCTGGACGCATGCAGCAGCTTACTGACCCGTCAATCCGAAATGGATAGCGCCATTAACGCTGCTCTCCAACACATCGGCACCGCCGCTGACGTGGATCGGGCATATGTTTTTCAGATTCTCCGTGACGAAACCGGCGTTGACCGGGCGTATCACCGCTACGAGTGGACCGCCCCCGCCGTCACCCCGGAGATCGGTAACCCTGAACTTCAGGGGATTCCCCTGGAAGAAGCGGGATACGGGCGCTGGCTCACCTTTTTTCGCCGGTTTCTCCCGGTGTACGGTTCCATTGAGTCATTTCCCCCGGAAGAACACGCCACACTGGAGGCACAGAACATTCTGTCCCTGGTAGTCCTGCCAATTCACATCAAAAACACCCTCTGGGGATTCGTCGGCTTTGACGAGTGCACCAACCAGAGAGAGTGGGATGAAAGTTCGGTCGATTTGCTGATAACCATGTCTCTGGCCCTGGGGTTGGCACTGGACACAGAGAATCACTCCAACGAATTTGACACCTCCGTCGAGACGTATTTGCGTCTTGTTGAACGAATTTTCAAAACCGAATCCCTGCTCTTTTCCGAGTCCACAAAGGGAACGTTGCGCGAGCGGACCTACGCCCGTCTACGGGTTCTCGCCCGTTCCTACTCCTACCTTGTCCATTCCGGCCATACGGCGACGGTGATCCTGTCCGACTACATGTCCGCGCTGAAACCACTTTTTAAAGAAATTTCCGGGAAGGTACACGCCGATTTCGACATCGAAAAAATCCAGATCAGTCGTGACCGCGGCCTCGATCTTGCGATCGTAATCGCCGAAATTCTTGGTGCCGTGGACGGCCACAATGATACCGAACTGGCAGGTGCAACCTTCCTGACGTCTATTCATA
Source organism: uncultured Spirochaeta sp. (assembly GCA_964496635.1). Taxonomy (GTDB): domain Bacteria; phylum Spirochaetota; class Spirochaetia; order DSM-27196; family Alkalispirochaetaceae; genus Alkalispirochaeta. The sequence goes on along the minus strand of CAZCAE010000022.1, from coordinate 44,600 downwards.
AAAAGGATAATCGGGTAGAAATGACCGTTACCGCCCGTTCCGCCGAAGGCATACCTGCCGGCGACGGCTCGCGTCTGGACGCGCCGGCAATCGGTCTTCTGCGCAATATTCAGGAGCGCTTCGATGCAACTATCTCTCCCACAACGTTTGACGGCCTCCTGTTCCGTCTCTCCTTTTCGTTGTAATATGACATGGTGTAGTGTGAGCTGACGTGGAACTTCTCAGAGAACTTCTGGCACAGCATCCCCTCTTTTCCCTGGGCATCCTGCTGTTGCTCGGTTTTATAATCGGAAAAGCAGTTAACCGCATTGGTCTGCCGGAAATCACCGGCTATATCATTGCCGGTCTTCTGGTTGGCGACTCGTTTCTTCGAGTCATTCCCCATCATATGGATGAGGGTCTCGGGCTGGTGACGGAAGTTGCACTGGGTCTTATCGCTATTACTATTGGTGGTGAGTTCTACTGGGTAAAACTGAAGCACATGGGCAAAGCCGTGGTCATCATTACGGTCGTGCAGTTACTGGCGTCCTTCGCAATTGTTTCAATTGCTCTGATCGTACTGAGAATGCCGGCGCCATTTGCCCTCCTGTTGGGCGCAATTTCGTCAGCAACCGCCCCGGCAGCCACGGTGGCTATCGTTCAGAGCCTGCGGGCCAAAGGAACCTTCATCGACTACCTGTACGGCGTCGTCGCCCTTGATGACGCCGGGGCGGTCATACTTTTCGGGCTGGTCTTTGCCGTGGCCGGAAGCATCCTTGGCGCAGAAGCTGCGGCGGCCGCCGCCGGATCGGCCGTCGCCGCATCCCACAGCACCGTCAGCGTCGTCCTCCACGCCTTCTCCGAGGTGGGGCTTTCCCTCGTATTGGGCGCAATTGTCGGCATGGCCATCCATCTTCTGGCCCGAAGCCGGACCAATCAAAATGAAATTCTCATCACCTCTCTGGGTATTCTCTTTCTCTCAACCGCCACGGCCATCGTCTTCAAGCTCTCACCGTTGCTTACAAACATGGCTGCAGGCGCACTGATCATAAATCTGTCTCCCGACAACCATCGGATCTTCCGGATTCTCCGGCCACTGTCTCCGCCCATCTATGCCCTCTTTTTCGTTATCGCCGGGACGGAGCTTCGCCCGGAAGTCTTTGTGGACCCACAGATTCTGCTTCTCGGGAGCGTCTATATCCTGGCCCGGGCTATCGGCAAGTATGGCGGCGTATGGACGGGCTGCCGGTTAGCCGGAACAACACCGGAAATCCGCAACAATCTGGGCATCTGCATGCTCCCCCAGGCGGGGGTTGCCATCGGACTGGTTCTACTTATTGAAGCATCGCCCGCCATGGCAGCCCTACCCATGTCCTACCAACCCATGATCAGCACTATGGTGAACATCATTCTGCTTTCGGTATTTGTAAACGAGCTGATCGGCCCGCCCCTGTCCCGCTACGCGATAATCCGGGGAAATAATATGGAGGAAGGACGGTAATGGAACTCTACGAAATCCTTGAAAAGCAGAGTTGCCGGGTACGGACCACCGCACGGACCAAAGAAAACATCCTGTCGGAAATGGCTGAACTGGCCGTTGTTTCAGGCCCCGCCCGGTCAATTCCTGCAGAGACGATCCGTACCGCTCTGGCTGAGCGGGAAAACCAGGGGTCCACCGCCTTCGGCAACGAAATCGCTATACCCCACGCCCGCATCCCCGGACTGGACCGCTTCCTGCTCTTTATTGTATCCAGCGCCAAAGGTGTAGACTTCGACGCACTTGACCGGAAGCGGGTAAAGCTCTTTTTTGTCATCCTCAGTCCTTCCGACGCGGTTACCGATCACCTGAAGGTGCTGGCTGCAGTTTCCCGGGCCTTAAGCCACACCAACCTGAAACAGGAACTGCTGGCGGCCCGCTCCGAGACGGCCCTGTACGAAGCATTTCTCAGAAACACCCGCATGGACCGACCCGACGAAACAGCAACCCGGTCCATGAAACTGATGGTGGTAAACCTTTACGTTGAAGAGTTTCTCTACCGCGTTCTTGAACTCTTTATCGAAGAAGGCATTGAAGGGGCGACAATCATCGAGTCGGCCGGAATGGGGCAGTACATATCCAACGTTCCCCTCTTTGCCGACTTTATCGGCTTTCTCAATGAGAGCAAGCACCACAGCAAGACAATTCTGGCGATGGTGCCGGAAGAACACGTCGACGACATGATCAGCGGAATTGAGGAGATTACCGGAGATCTGGACAAGACCCAGGGCGCCATGGTGATGGTCCTGGATATCGCCCGCTACCGGGGCAATATGAATATGCTATAATTTTAACAGGAGTAGAACAGATGGAGATCAAGGAAACGGCTTTTCTCAAGGTGCTGGCAGACCTCTCCTTTCAGGACAAAGAGATGGTCATCAACCCGAACGACGGCTTTGATCTGGGCCTGATGATGACGGAAGCCACAGCCCTTTTCTACTACGGACACAGTCCCGCCACCATTGACAATGATAACGCCAAACCCATGTACGGCGTCGTCTACCAGAAAAATGAATGCAAACTTGGTACGGTAGAGCTCAGTGCCAAAGCGGTAGAACGGATGGGCAGCCCGAAGCAGGTGCGTCTCCATCTCATTCCCCAGGAGACATATCCCAAAGTACTGATAGAGGCCCAGTGATCCGGACAGTTACTTGATCCCGCGGAAAACCGTCAGTACACTGAAAGGCATCCACAAAGGGGCCGAAAAGAGGCCAGAAAGAGGAAGGCCATGCAAGGTTATCAACAGGATCAGAGTTACGTCGAGGCGATGGGGCATTACCTGTCCGGAGAGTGGGACAAGGCTGAAAAAGCCTTCGAGTCCATGGACAAAAAGTACCCCGATGAAGTGTTTATCAAACTGCTGCGGGGCAACATCGATTACTCCCGGGGTAATCTCGAAACGGCAATAACACGGTACCGTGAAGCGATAGATATCAAACCCACCGGCAACGTCTATTACAAACTGGGCGTCTGTCTTTACCGCATGGGCGACCTCAAGGAAGCGCTCAAGGCGTTTGAAGAAGTTGTTTCAATGGGCAGCCAGTCCCACGCTATGGCCAGCTACTTTGTGGGGCTTATTCGCTTCTTTCTCGGCGAGGATCAGGCGGCGGCAGAAGCGTTTGCCGATTTCCACACTGCGTCACCGGAGTCGATGATCGCCAACTTCTACCTGGCCCAACTCAAGATCAAGCGCAAGGAATTTGACGAGGCACTGAAACTCCTGAAAGAACTGGTAGATCAGACACCGGACTTCGCGGAAGTGCATTATATGCTCGGCACGGTGCAATACGGGTTGCACAATAACACAGAAGCGATAAAATGTTTTCAACGTGCGCTGGAGATCAATCCCGCGGACGAGAGAAGTAAAACCAAACTGACGCTGCTGACGGACGTGCAGTGGCCATAGGGAGAAGGCGATGAAAAAGTACGTTTGCAACATGTGTGGGTACATCTACGACCCGGCCGAAGGCGATCCCGACACCGACATACCCCCGGGGACCGCTTTTGAAGACCTGCCGGAAGACTGGGTATGCCCCGTGTGCGGCGCCGAGAAAGACGAGTTTGAGGTAGAGGAAGACTGAGCCGCCGCTCTTTCCACCAACACCGAAGCCGCCCCGTCGAGGGCGGTTTTTTTTGTCCTTCCGGAATCCATGATAGAACCATCCGGTTCCGCTATGCCAGCATCACGATACTCACGGCCATTACCACCATGCCGGCGATAAGACCGTAAATTGTGAGGTGATGCTCCCCGTAGCGTTCCGCTGTGGGCAGCAGTTCGTCCAGTGAGATGAAAACCATGATACCCGCCACCCCGGCGAAGAGGATACCGAAGACCAGATCGTTCATGAAGGGCCGTAGTATCAGGTATCCGAGAACAGCCCCTACCGGCTCGGCCAGACCGGAGAGAAATGAGAGACCCAGCGCTTTCTTCCGGCTTCCCGTTGCATGGTAGATAGGTACCGACACGGCAATACCCTCAGGGATGTTGTGAATTGCAATGGCTATGGCAATGCTGACACCGAGGGTAGGATCTTCCAGGGTAGCGATAAAGGTGGCCAGTCCTTCGGGAAAGTTGTGCAGCGCGATGGCCAGGGCGGAAAACAATCCCATTCTCAGCAGGCTCTGCCGCTTCTTCAGTTCTTCGTCCACAGCGTGTTCCAGCTCCGCCACGTCCTGCATCTCGTGGGGGTTCTGCAGGGTTGGTATAAATCGGTCTATGAGGGCGATAAGAGCAATTCCGCCGAAGAATGAAATGGTCGCCAGCTGCAACGCTCCGGTCTCACCAATGGACTCCGCCAGAGAGTCCCGGGCCTTTCCGAAGATTTCCACCATTGAGACGTAGAGCATCACCCCCGCAGAAAAACCGAGGGCGCCCGACAGAAAACGATGATCATCATCAGAGGAAAAAAACGCAACGATACTGCCGATACCGGTGGACAGCCCGGCAAAGAGAGTCAGCCCGAACGCAAGAAGCAACGTAGAAGTATCAACAACCATGGTGCTCATGGTGGGTACGGTATCGCTACGGGAAAGGTGCGTCAATTGGGGCTGCGGCACTTTCAGTTCACGAAGCGGGGCACCAGGCGCTCCCGTTCAATCCGGTTGAAAAACGACATCATCACCCGGTCGTACAGTTCGTCCTGCAGAACGGCGTCTTCGATCCCGGCGTCGATATTGGGGTTGTCGTTCACCTCTATGACGTGGGCCCGACCGCGAATGTCCTTCAGGTCGACACCGTAGAGCCCATCGCCAACACAGGAAGCGGCACGAAGGGCGGTCTGGACGATGTGACCGGGAACCTGGCTGATAGGAAAGGTTTCGGCGTTTCCGACGAAGGCGTCGTCGTTTTCATCGGTTTTCCAGTTGTAGATCTGCCAGTGCCCCGCCGCCATGTGGTACTTGCAGGCAAAGAGGGGCGCGTTGTCCAGGATGCCTATGCGCCAGTCGTAGGCGGTCTGTACAAACTCCTGGGCTATGACAACCTCCACCGTCCTGAACATCACTTTCAGTTGCGCATGCAGCTCCTCCGGGGAGTCCACCCGGTAAACCCCCTGGGAAAAGCTGCTTTCCGGCAGCTTGAGAACCAGGGGAAAGGAAAGTTTCCTGAGACGCGACTCGGCAATCTTTCCCTTTACCAGAATCCAGGAACGGGGCTGTGCCACCCGGTTGCGGGCCAGCCATTCGTAAAGAAACATCTTGTTGGAACAGCGCAGTATGGACCACGGATCGTCAATGACAACCAGTCCTTCCGTATAGCCCCGGCGGGCAAAGGTGTAGGTGTGGTTTTCCACCGCCGTGGTTTCACGGATGAAGAGGGCGTCATACTCGTTGATGCGGTTGTAGTCCTGTTTGGTAATCAGCTCTACAAAGAGTCCGATCCGTTCTCCCGCCTCCCGGAACTTCATGAGAGCCGCCTGGGAGGACGGCGGCGTTTTTTCCGTGGGGTTTACCAGAATTGCCAGGTCGTAGCGGTAGTGGCGTATCCGGGGGCGGTTGAAGCGCTTGCGCTGGAAAAAGCGGGCGGCAAAGCGCCCTGCCCTGTCTATCTGTTCTACCGGTATGGCGCTGAAGGAAAGAACCTGCACCCGTTTCACGTGCCAGCTGCCGTTGGTCCTGGCAAAGACGATCCGAAAGAGGGGCAGCTCCAGCAGCGCCTGCAGCTTTGCCGCCAGCTCGGAGTATCCTCGCCGGGGGGTGTCTCCGAAGTAGACGTCCAGTTCAAGCTCCGATTCCCTCACCTTTTCCAGGCGTTTCTGAACCAGCGGGTCTATCTCTTCGACGACGCTCTTTGCAAGGGATACGTTGGAGAAGTCGTTTATGCCGATCACCGACGGTACGATCTTGTGGTTTCGGGCGGATGCCAGCAGGGAGACGTAGTAGCCCATCTTCTGCTTCCGGTAGCTGCCGCAGAGGTTGAAAACCCGGAAAGCCTCGCTGATCTGGAATCGCTGCTCCTCCAGGTAATGTCGCGCTGAGACGACCTCGACGTTGGGGATGGAAAGGGGCCACTGTGAGGGTTTGTCCAGAACGACGATGTTGACGGGGACCGGTGTCGCACCGGACCCCGGGGCCGACTCTTCCGGTGTCGACGCTCCCGATAGACCTGAGCCGGTCTGGTCCAGGTCTGCCAGAGAGAGTCCCATTCTCAGGGCGTCTTCACCGTCGGCGTAGTAGTCGGGAATCACCGTCCGGGGAGTGAAACCGAAGGAACGATACCATTCAAGAAGCCGGGGATTGGCGGCGTCGGCCTCCAGGGTCACCGCGGATATGCCGGCGAGCCGGGCGTCATCAAAGACCGCCTTGAGCAGCTGTTCGCCGGCACCGGCGCCGCGAAAAGCAGGCAATACCGCCAGGGAGTAAATCCGAACGGAGCGTCTGAAGGTAAAGAAAATGATAGCTCCTGCCGGCTCCAATGCAGGCTCCGGAGTGGACGCGATGAGAACGGTCTGTATTGGGCTGACCAGACTCTGTCTCAGGGATCTGCGACTGCTGCAGCGGTGAGACGGAAAGGACTCCCGTTCAAGGTGCTCCATAAAGGGCAGATCTTCCGGGGTGGCCGGACGTATATGGATATTCACGTGCTATGCTTCCTTCGTAATTGTACCTCATATACGAAATTCTGTACCTGCGGAAGATACCACGGCCATTTCTACTATAATCAGGAGTATGATAAACGACGCCGTTATCTGGGTGCGAATGGCGAGTTTTACCTCCCTCTTCGTAGCCATGGTGCTGACCGTTCTTTCCTACCAGCAGCGCCCCTACGATTATTGTGCTCTACTTCGCCCCCAGATTTGTTCTGCACGCCGTTAGCAGCCCCGGGCGGCGAAAGACCCGGCTGCTCTTTGTCCCCGCCGTCGCTGTTGCGGCGGCCTCTGTGAGCGTCGTCGCTATAGGGGGTTCAACCGCTTTGATTCGGGGCGTAGCGGGCGTATTGTACGCCTATATGGCGGGCTGGTTTGCCTGGGGTTTCGTACACCGACGGAAGCTGCCGGAGAGCCTGTGGCGTCGATGGATTGTTCTTTTTCTTGGTGCCGCAACGGTGTGGCACGGCATGACGGCCGTTGAAGCGGTTCTTCTGCCACTTTTTCTCCTCACCACCCCGCCGGTGCCTTTTGCAACGGTCACATCTTCGCTGTTCAACCTCTTCTGGGCCGTTATTGTGGTTATCCCGGTGATTCAGCAGTTTCGTGCCCCCACTGCAGGGATAGTCATGGAAAGAACGGGCCTGCCGGACTCGTTTGTCCGGGAGTATGAACTGACTCCCCGGGAGGCGGAAATTGCCCGGGAGATCTGCAGCGGTGCAGGTACCCGGGCGATAGGAGAAAAGCTGTTCATCTCTCCCCGGACGGTGGATACTCACATCCAGAACATCTACCGGAAATGCGGCATCCGCCGCCGCACCGAACTGATCGCCATGGTTCAACGCTATACGTAATAATGCGTAATTCCGGCAACTCCCGATAAATCAGTACTATTTCGGATAGCACAGTTCCCGAAGCGGCCCTACCTTGACGACATGACAAACACCACAATCGAAACGATGGAACCCGGGGAATGCCGCGTCCAGGCGGCGCTGTACGTGGTCCTGGTCTTCGGGCTCTCCCTGATCCTGTATCTTCCCATTTTTCTCAGCGGTATCCCCGTGGCGAAGCGTCCGCTTCTTGCGGCGACTCTGCAGTACTGCGGGCGGCGTTGCTGGGAGGTGTTCTGGGTATTCCTATGGTGGCTGGCGAAGAGCTGGGGTGGCGCGCCTTCCTGGCTCCCCGTCTTGAGTGCAGCGGCCTCAACCGGCCAATCCTGATGGGCGGTGTCATATGGGCAGCGTGGCACGCTCCCCTGATTATTACCGGCCAGTACGCCGCCGGCCCGATACCGCTGGTGGCGGTGCTGTCGTTCAGCGTTCTGGCAGTCTCGCTCCACTGTCTGTGGACGCGCTGGTACAGCCGGACAGGCTCACTCTGGCCGGCCATCGTTGGTCACGCCGCCACAGGAAGAAAATATGAACTACGGACTTGACTGGTTTATTCTGGAACACCTTGGCCACAGCCGTCACCGGGAGCTCCTGGCGAAATCTGCACGCCTGCATCCAAAGGACTTCATTTCCGAATCTGACGCTATCGGACACACCAACAGGCAGATCACGTCGATACCACGTCGTCGATGGAAAGGATGGCGTCAGAAACGATCCGCCTGATTTCCGTGGTGAGCTCTCCCCGGCGCAGTTCACCGAAGGCGCTGACCAGCCCCGGCTGCAGGTAGGTCACCACTCCCGTCCGGCGGGGCTTCGTCGCCGCCAGCACTTCATCGATCGCCTGCCGTCTCGTCGATGGTGAATGTCCTCCGGCCTCGTTGTAGACGGTATCCCGCACGATTCCGTTGGAAAACCTCCGCTCGCGGGGACTCTCGTCGTACGCGTCCCCTTTTGGACGCATATCGCCTACCACCTCGCGCACGGGGCATTTCCGCTGTCTTCAATTGTTTCAACACCTGAAACCCCATATACTTATCCCCATGGCGGAGCGAAAGTCCTGGGACAGTGCCTACAAATACCTTTTCTCAAGCAGGCAGGTGTTTCACCAGTTCCTCACCCGCTTTGTGGATGAGGATTTTGTGAAGGGCCTGGCGGTGGACGACGTCGAGCTGATAGACAAGAGCTTTGTCAGCGACGAGCTTCTGGACCGGGAAAGCGACATTATATACAAAGTCGACCTGCCCGGCCGCGAGGTCTATGTATATGTCCTGTTGGAGTTCCAATCCACTCCGGACAAGACCATCCCGGTGCGCATGCTGCTGTACATTCTCCAGCTGTACGACCAGCTGTTTCGCAGCAGCACCAAGGGTCTGTTGCCGGCGGTATTCCCGGTCCTGCTGTACAACGGCAGCCGCCCCTGGACCGTACCGATCAACCTGAGAGACCTGATCGCGTCGGAGATTCCGGCCAAGTACATTCCCACCTTTGAGTACTACCCGATTATTGAGCGCGACATCCCGAAGGAAAAACTGGAGCGCATCAAGGGATTGGTGGCGGCAATCATGTACCTGGAGCAGCAGGAAGATGACGCGGCACTGAGGCAGACAATAGATACGGCAATCACCATGATCGCCGAGGAACAACCCGAACAGCTGCGACAGTTCAGCCACTGGATCAACCGGATGTTCCGCGGATCGCTCGAGACCGGTGACATCGACAGAGTCCATCAATTAACGGAGGTGAAAACCATGCTATCGGAAGTAGTAGCTAGGATAGAACAGCGCGGCGAGCAACGCGGTATGCAGCAGGGTATGCAGCAAGGCATGCAGCAGGGAATACAGCAAAAAGCACGCGAGGATGCCCGCAAGATGCTTGAGGAAGGGTTCGATATCGGGGTGATCTCTCGCATCACCGGCCTGTCGGAACAGGAAATCAAGGAGCTGTAGCGCCCACCGTGGGAAACCGATCCGGCTCCGGGGCGTAGTCACGGAAGCCGGAGAAGGTGATCTCACCGTCGGGACAGCCGGTTATCTGTGCTACCGCGTCCCTGCCCATCTCGGGTCAACGGCATGAAACCAGTCTAAGAAAACGTCCGCACCCCCTTCGGGGAATTCGGGATTGCACAAAACGACGCGAGGTATGTCCGATAGCTGGGTTTTCCGTTGAGGTAGGTATGTATGGCGGCCGGTTTCCCGACCGGGGATTGTTCAGGCGAGGTTTCTGCCGGCCATAACTGCAGTATACGCCTTTTCATCGTTACGGTGTTTGGCTTGCAGGACGCTTTCCAGCCCGGTCATGAAATCGGCGATGCAACTGCACGCCAGAGAGTAATACACCGTTGTACCTTCTTTCTTATCGCGGAGGATACCGGCGTTTTTCAGTATTGACAGATGGCGGGAAACGGTCGAAGTATCGGCGCCGACTCTGGCGGTGAGATCGCATACGCAGTGCGGTCCTTCACGATCGATAAGGTCTACGATGAATATCCGGGTGGGATGGGCAAGTGCTTTGAGAACTCCAGCGCGACTCTCTGCCCGTAGCCGATCATCTTCCAACATCATTATAGTTGCAAATATTGCCAAATAAACGATACAGTGTCAAGGGAAGAACTGAGAGGAGATTGTGTGTTTACCATTGTATTTTACGCCCTTGCCGCCGGCTTTCTGATATTTTCCTTTTTCGCAAATAAAGAAAAAACGAAGCTGGCGTTGGTAAAGGCGCTGCGGGCGTTTTGGGGTATTCTGCCGGAGTTCATTGTCGTCATTTTTGTGGCGGGTCTCATACTGGCATTTCTGGACCCTGCCGCCGTTTCCCGTTTTGCGGGAGAAGAGTCGGGAATTGCAGGAGTACTCGCGGCGGCCATCACCGGTTCGGTGACGCTGATGCCCGGTTTCGTCGCGTTTCCTCTGGCTGCCCTGATCTACCGGCAGGGAGCGGGACTTGTTCAGATCGCCGCGTTCGTTTCTGCCCTCATGATGGTAGGCGTCGCTACCTTTCCGGTAGAACGGGCAGTATTCGGTACAAAAATCGCGTTGATCCGAAATTCCATGGCCTTTGTTTTTGCGCTGATTGTGGCGGGGGTGATCGCGATGGTTCTCGGGGGGCTTCGGTGAACGCTGCATCTGTTCGACGAGCGGCCGGCCCGGCGGTCGCACTGGCGCTTCTCGGCGGTGTCTGGATCCTCTCCCCGGCACATGGCGAGGCTGCAATCGGCGTGATCGGCATGAGTCTGAAAGAAATGCTGCTGGTGATTCCCCCGATCTTTGTTCTGCTGGGACTTCTTGATGTGTGGGTCTCCCGGGAACGCCTTGTACGGCACATGGGCGGGGGGGCCGGTGCCCGGGGAACGGTCATCGCCTTTCTCATGGGTTCGGTCGCTGCCGGCCCGCTGTATGCCGCGTTTCCTGTCGCGACAGTTCTGATGCGAAAGGGGGCGAGCCTGTTCAACGTCATGGTGTTCATCGGCGCCTGGTCAACCACAAAGGTACCAATGTTTCTGTTTGAATACGCTTCTCTGGGATCATCATTTGCGGTAACTCGCCTGCTGGCGAATATTCCGGCGATTCTGATCATGAGCGCCATAATTGCCAAAGTCATTCCGGCGCACCAGTATGAAAAACTTGGACAGACGGAATAGCCGCTATTGACACGATCCGTGCATCGTTGTATATTTAACCAAATAACCACTAACACAAGGAGATTGTCATGACAATTCAAATTCTGGGTTCCGGATGCCCCAACTGTCAGAAGCTTGAACAGAACGCCCGTGAGGCGGTTGATACGCTGGGTATAACCGCAGATTTTCAGAAAATAACCGATGTCGACGAGATCATCGATATGGGAGTCATGCGTACGCCCGGGCTGGCTGTAGACGGCGAAGTGAAAAAATTCGGCCGCGTCTTTACTCCGGAAGAGATTGCCGAAACGCTGAAAGAACTCGTATGACCATACAGATACTCGGCACGGGGTGTCCCAAATGCCGACTGCTGAAAAAGAACTCCCTTGAAGCGGTTGAGAAACTCGGCGGTGAAGTACGCGTTGAGGAAATCACCGACATGGACACGATGATGGAGATGGGCATGCTCGTTTCCCCGGGCTTTGCCATTGACGGAGAACTGCTGAAAACGGGCAAAGTCCTGACCACCGACCAGGTAATTGATCTGGTTGAATCACGAATAAGTGAGGCAAAACAATGAACGCAACAGAGGAAAAGCAGGGAATCGCCGGCCTGTGGCAACGCTTCTGGGGAGACGGCAAGAACCGTCTGCTCACCGTCATGGTCGGTGTCTTTCTCGTCGCCTTCTTTGTCCCCTGGTCGGCACCCCGAGTGTCGGCTGCGGTGCAGGAGTCGTTTCTCATGCTCGGCGAGTACGCGCGGGAACACGTGCTGTTGTGTCTGGTCCCGGCGTTTTTCATCGCCGGCGCGATTACCGTTTTTCTCAACCAGCAGTCGGTAATCAAGTACCTGGGACCGGACGCCCCAAAACTGGTGGCCTATAGCGTCGCGTCGATATCGGGGACGATCCTTGCGGTATGCTCCTGCACCGTCCTGCCCCTCTTCAAGGGTATCTACAAGAAAGGCGCCGGTCTGGGACCGGCGGTGAGCTTTCTCTATTCCGGACCGGCGATTAACATTCTTGCAATTATCCTCACCGCGAAAGTTCTGGGCATCCAGCTCGGCATCGCCCGCGCCGTAGGGGCAATTGCCTTTGCCTTCATAATTGGCCTCTTGATGCAGCTTATCCACTTCAAGGAAGACAAGGAACGTGCCAAAAACGCAGCGATGTTCCAATCGTTTGACGACGACGAAGAACGCGGCCTCGGTAAGATGGGCGTATACATGGCCTCGATGGTCGGCATCCTCGTATTTCTCAACTGGGCGCCGTCGGGAGGCTCCGTCGCCTGGTGGGATTTTCTCTACCGCTGGAAATGGGTCATCAGTGGAGCCTTTGGTCTGGTGCTTCTCTATACGCTCGTCAAATGGTTCAAAACGACGGAGCTTGGCGACTGGGTCATTGCGACGCGGGACTTTGCCATTCAGATCCTGCCACTCCTGTTTGGTGGAGTTCTGGTTGCCGGATTTCTCCTTGGTCGGCCCGGGCATATGGCATTGATCCCGGAGAAGTGGATCGCCGATCTTGTGGGCACCAACTCGCTGGGAAGCAATCTGATCGCCTCGGTAGCGGGGGCCCTGATGTACTTTGCGACACTCACGGAAGTACCTATCATGCAGGGACTTCTTGGCGCCGGAATGAATCAGGGTCCTGCTCTGGCACTGCTCCTGGCGGGGCCGTCCCTCTCGTTACCGTCACTCCTGGTGATCGGCGGTGAGCTTGGACCGCGAAAGACGCTGACCTATGTCGGCCTGGTCGTTGTCATGTCCACTGCAGCGGGCATGCTATACGGAAACGTGGTGGCCCCGGTGATATGACCCGTGGTGGTATGACACTCAGCTTCGGTCTTGCTGGAGGTTGATTAGCATCGTATTCTGGTAACCGGCATGGCCAGGTACAATACACAGACCCGGTTCGTCTTTGTCGTCACGGTCAGTATCATGTTGGCAGTTTCGCTTCTGTACGCTCTGGCGTTGCGACGGACGGACCAGCTTATTCATATTCAGGATACGCGATCGGATCAGGAGGTTGTCCGCACCATTGAAGCGGGTATTCAGGACCGGCTGGCTGCGGCTGAACTGGCACTGACGATGATCGTCCGGGACCCTCACATACAGCAACTTGTGGCAAATCGGGACCGCCAGGAACTATTGTCGGACCTGGAGCCCGCTTTTGCGGCGGTATCGGACCGGATTTCCCGCTTCCACATTCACCTGCCCGACGGAACATCCTTTCTCCGTCTGCACCAACCCGACCAGTTTGGCGATCAGCTGACACGGATCAGACCGATGATTCGACAAATCGTAGAGACCGGCGAGACGATCCGGGGACTGGAGATGGGCGTCCACGGACTGAGCTATCGCGTTGTTATGCCGGTCTATTACGAGGGGCTCCGTGTCGGATCGGCGGAATTCGGCGTGATGATAGACGATACGACCGTTATACGATTTCAGCAAAGGCGCTCCGGTGACTACTATCTGTACGTATTCGAACCCGACTCAACGCGTCTCCTCGCGGGGACCAGCTCCGACGACCCCTGTCCGGTACTTCCGGAAGAACTGGTGCTGCTCCGGCAGGGCGAAACGGTTGCGAGAACGACTTGTTCCTTCCGGGACCGGCTGCTGATTGTGCCGTTGCGGGACTATTCCGGGGAGGTTGTTGCGTTTCTGAAGGTCATTTCGGACCGGGGCCGTATTGAGTCGGGTCTGCGGACAATGCGATACCAGTTGTCCATGCTGGGCCTTTTCGCGGTGATAACGATACCCGTTATCGCCTGGGTGTTGTTGAACCGTCTGCTGCGGCCCCTTTCGGGGATCGTTGCACAGACGCGTCTCATCGCCGATCGCATAGCCGAGGGGGATCTGGATTATCGCGGAGATGTTGACTATTCCGCATCCGAGTTCCAGGAGGTGATTCAGGAAATCAACCGCATGCTGGAAGCCCTCAGGGCGGCGGGGTATCAGAAGCAGGCTATCCTTGACGGATTCCCGGGAATGCTCTATTACGTCGACAATGACCTGAATATCCTCTGGGCCAACCGGGGCGCTCTGGCGGAGCGCCCCGACATGGTGGGGAATAACGTCAGGAACGACTACGGTACATCCGACTTTCTCAGCTGCGAAGAGTGTATTCTGACCGCGGCGGTTGAATACCGTCGAATCGAACGTGGATCGTCATGGTTTCCAAAAAACGGGGCTGAGAAAGGTGCGTGTTGGGAGTACGCGGCGGTACCGATCGTTCGGAGCAACGGCACCGTCAGCAATCTGGTGATGATCGCCTGGGACGTCACGGAAAAGATGCACATTCAGGAAGAACTGCAGAAACTGAACACCCATCTGGAGGACCGCGTCGCCGAAGAGATCAGAAAACGGGAACGGCAGGAGCAGGTAGTCTATCATCACGCGAAACTAGCTGCTATCGGTGAACTCGCCGCTGGCATGGCTCATGAAATCAACCAACCGCTGAACACCCTCTCTTTTACCTTTGAAAACCTTGCCGGCAAGATGTCGGAGTATCCCGAGGCCGCGGTGGCGCTGAAAGAAAAAGAAGCGCGAATCGAGACGAGCATCGATCGCATCCGGCGACTCATCGACCACGTGCGAACGTTCTCCCGCGAGCAGTCCCACCCGTTTTCCGAGGTGTTCGGTGTCGCTACAGTCATAGACCGGGCGCTGTCTCTGGTGGAAAGCCAGTACCGTTCGCACGGCATTGATCTCTCGGCTTCTTCCGTTGAAATGAATCCACAGGTGCGGGGAAACCCCTATGAACTGGAACAGGTTCTTCTCAATCTCCTCAGTAACGCCCGGGATGCGGTACAGGCGGTACAAACCCGAATACCCGACGCCGAGGGCGCAGATCGCCCGATGACTATTCGCATCAATGTAGACGAAACGGATCTGGAGGTAACTGTCTCCGTGACGGACAATGGAACGGGTATTTCGCCGGAAATACTGGACCGGGTGATGGATCCGTTCTTTACTACCAAGGGACCAAAAGACGGAACGGGCCTGGGGCTTTCAATTTCATATGGCCTGGTACACGAGATGGGTGGAACTATTCACATCGTTTCGTCCGAGGGAGAAGGGACAACCGTCGTCGTCACACTCCCGAAAGCGGGGCCGGACGCCGTATGAAGGGGCTGGCGATTCTCATCCTGGACGACGAAGAGGAACTTGCGGACGAACTGTCGGAATACCTCTCCGGCCTGGGTCATACCTGTACCACCGCGTATCATCCTGCTGTGGCGCTGGAGGAAGTACGGGAGCGTTCTTTCGATGTGCTGCTTCTGGATCTCAGACTTCCGGATATTGACGGGCTGGAAGTACTCAAGCAGGTAAAAGAAATACAGCCTGAGCTGGAAGTCATCGTCATGTCCGGCCACGGTGACATCGAATCGGTGACCCAGGCGTTCCGGCTTGGCGCGTTCGACTTTCTGCAGAAGAGCTTCCGCCCTGCGGATATTCGCATCGCTATTGAACGTACCGGCACGTATCAGGCGCTGCAGAAGCGCTACCGCGACCTTGCAGCGCGGCACCGCCAGGTAACCGGTGAACTGGCGGAACGCCTGGGGGCCGCCTTTATCGGTCGGAGTTATGCAACGGAACGGGTGCTGGATATCGTTGCCCGGGCGGCATCGGGCGGAACGGCCCCGATTCTGATCACCGGCGAGAGCGGCACGGGAAAAGAGCTGGTGGCACGGATGGTCCATTATCAGAGTCCCCGGAAAGAACGACCGCTGGTAACAGTCAACTGCGCGGCGGTACAGCGGGATTTGTTCGAAAGCGAATTCTTCGGCCATGTCAAAGGCGCGTTTACCGGCGCCGTTGCACATCGGACGGGCGTCGTCGGTCGCGCCCGGGAGGGGACGCTCTTTCTGGATGAAATTGGTGAACTCCCGCCGGCCATGCAGGCCAAGCTGTTGCGGGTACTTGAGCAGGGCACATACATCCCCGTAGGGAGTGACCGGGAGGAACAGGCAGACGTGCGCATCATCGCGGCAACCAACCGCAACCTCAGGGAGGATTCCGGTACCGGTAGATTCCGGCGTGACCTGTACTACCGCCTCCAAACCGTAGAAATTGAGATCCCGCCTCTTCGGGAGCGGCGGGACGATATCGAGCCGCTGGTGAACTACTTTGTCGAAGAGCTGGCGCGCGGGATGGGCCTTCGGCCGCCTACCCTCTCCGGCGACGACCTCGACAACCTGCGAAATTACCCGTTCCCGGGAAACGTCAGGGAACTGAAAAACATCATCGAACGGGCGTTGATTCTCAACCCGAAGCGGCCGGAGCTGGACATACCCACCCGTACACGAGCAGAACCCCACCGCGCCGCCGGAACTCCGGTTCACAGCGGCAGACTGCCGACGCTTCTCCTCTCGGAGCTGGAAACGCAGGCGATCCGGGAAGCGCTGCGCGGGACCCACGGGGGTATCTCCCGGGCGGCGCAGATCCTCGGTATTTCCCGGCAGGCGCTGGACCGCAGAATGACCAAGTACAAAATCTCTCCCGACCGGGACCGGTAGACCGTCCGAATTCGGGCGCAAGTGACCGTTTTCGGACAGCAACGTCCGGAAACGGTCATCACTGCAAAACCTACATATCGCCCAAATATCTACACAGCATCACATTACGTGGTTGGTATAGATATTGCTTTATCGATAACAAACTAACGTTATTGATGGAGGATTCTATGGCTGAACAGACTCTCGATTGTCTCGGTGAAGCGTGCCCCGTGCCGCTGGTGAAGGCGCAGAACGCCCTGAAAGAGCTCAACGTGGGCGACATTCTGATTGTACAGATCGATCACAGTTGTGCGATGAAAAACGTACCCGACTGGGCGCGGGAAGAAGGCCACAACGTGGAAGTCGAGGAAGTCGACGACGGCGAATGGGAAGTCGTCATCGAAAAGGCACGGTAGGAGCGGATCATGGAAGAGAACAAACGGTCCTATTACGAGATGTTTCTGAAAAAGGAGTGGAGTTATACTACCGGAGCTGTCCTGCTGGCTGTAATCTCCACGGCGCTGATCCTCGCTACCGGAAAGGCGTGGGGCGTCACCGGAGCGTTCACCTATTGGGGCGCGTGGATCCTACAGGCTCTTGGTGGACACCCGGAAAACTGGGTCTTCTTTCAAGAGATGGACAAGAGCTTTGCCTCCGCAAAATTTCTCACCCATCCGGTGACGATCTGGAACTTCGGTATCATCCTCGGTGCGCTGGTCTCGGTTCTACTGGCGGCCCAGTTCAAACTGAAGAAGATCAAGAACGGAAAGCAGGTTGTAGCGGCGATTCTCGGGGGATTGCTTATGGGAATTGGAGCGCGCATCGCCCTTGGTTGCAACATCGGTTCTTTTTTCACCGCCGTCCCGGCGCTGAGCCTGCACGGATGGATTTTCGCGGCGCTCTTCTTTGCCGGCGCGGCCGTAGGCAGCAAGATGCTCGTCAAATGGTTCATGTAGGAGATCGGTATGTCTGACACAGTACAGAAAACAAGTCGCAAGCGCGTGTCCGCGGAAGAGCGGGCCAAGAAAAAGAAAAACCAGATCCGGGCGGGAGTTGTTCTGGTTGTCATTATCATAGCAATCGGATTCTTCCTGGGGACCAGATCAACGCTGGGCGGCGTGCACTGGATATTCGGTATCGCCCTGGGCGTTACCCTCCAGCGAAGCCGCTTTTGCTTTACAGCGGCACTGCGGGACCCCATCCTTACCGGCGGAACCAACCTGCTCAAGGCGGTGATTATCGGCCTTGCGGTGGCCACGGTCGGGTATGTGGCTATCCAGTTCGGCAGATTCGGCCTTGAGCTCGAGATCACCGGATCCATTCCCGGACACGTCAAGAACGCCGGTCTTCATACCGTTATCGGGGCGTTCATCTTTGGTATCGGCGCGGTTATTGCCGGTGGGTGCGCGTCCGGAACGGTCATGCGGGTCGGCGAAGGATACATGATGCAATGGCTCTCCATCGTATTCTTCATTATCGGGTCGGTAGTCGGGGTGGCTATCTTCCCCGTCTGGAAACCGCTCCTGGAGGCCGGTTCGGCAGTGTACCTGCCGCGCGCACTTGGTGGGTGGTTGCCGGCGCTGATTCTGCAGTTTGCCCTTCTTCTGGGCCTGTACATTCTGGCCGACTGGTGGGGAAACAAAAAGGCTGCCGAATAGCCGAATAGCAGACGGGGCCGGGGAGCGTGTTCGTCACGCAACTCATAGCGACGGGCGTTTCGGCCCGTCGTCTTTTTTGGTGCTACAACCGCTTCCACGAAAGACGAATGTCCATCGCCTCCCGAAGCGTCGACAGAACGGTACTATTCCGACCGGCGATTTCAAAAATCTTGTCTATCTTTGCATCTTCCGCCGGTGACGAAACGCCCACTTCAATGTCCGCCGAGATGAGTCTCGGCGGATCCGCCTGCCGGACTCCTTCGACCGAAACGGTAAGGTCGTCGATGTCTATCTTACTGTTCCGGGCTACCAGTGTCAGGGACGTGGTAATACACGTTCCCGCGGCCGCCAGCAACGTTTCAGCCGCGTTGAACCCCCAGGAAAGATCACCGGCCCTGCACCCCAGGGTAATGGAGAGGTCCCGGACACGTGCGGTGGTTCTGTTTCCGTCGGTGTGACGGCTCAGCGTTACGGAATATGTCTGTGTATCTGCCATATCAGACTCCTTGTCGGACCGTCACCTGTTTTGGACTGCGGTAGCGCTCCGGGGCGTACACTGTTGAAGCCGCCCACTGGGCAATAGTCGCGCAGGTATGTCCGCTTGAACGATAGTCTTGGAGTCGTTCCAGATCATGATCCAGCGAGGGAACGTCGGCGCGGGCCCGCTCCAGGGCTGAACGAACAAGCGTCCCGACGTTTGAAGCGGCGGAGGGACGAAAATGAACCCAGAGGCCCCGTTTTTCCGCTATGAGAACACCCGCCGCCTTCAGTCGACTCAGATGCCGCGACGCGTTGGACTGGTTGATCCCAAGGACGGTTTCCACTTCGCATGAACAGAGATCACCCGCCTCAAGCACGAGGTTTGCCATTCTCAGTCGAGTTTCGTCGGCCAGCGCTTTTAAAACGTCGACGGTATTCATAACCCGCTACGCGGCAACGCGCCGCTCAAAGTTACCCCGGGTACGGTTGGTGAACCGAACCAGGCTCAACATCACCGGCACCTCCACGAGGACGCCCACAACGGTTGCCAGAGCGGCGCCGGACGTCAGACCGAAGAGGCTGATTGCAACAGCTACGGCAAGTTCAAAGAAGTTGCTGGCGCCGATCATCGCACCGGGCCCGGCAATGGGATGCGGCAGTTTCCACAGCCACGCCCACCCGTATGCGATTGTGTAAATGAGATAGGTTTGAATGACCAGCGGTACGGCGATCAGGACTATATGAAGAGGATTACCGAGAATAATATCGCCCTGGAACGAAAAGAGGATAATAAGCGTGAGCAAAAGACCAACCGTTGTCACGCCGTTGAATTTTGCAATATACACGTTCTCGAAGTAATCGAGCCCCCGGTGTTTCACGATGACGACCCGGGAAATCCAGCCCGCCGCAAGTGGCAACACTACAAACAGTCCGACTGAGAGCAACAACGTATCCCAGGGAATAGCGATGTTACTGATACCCAGGAGGAGTGCGACGATAGGGGTAAAGGCAACGAGGATTATCAGGTCGTTAACCGCAACCTGCACAAGGGTGTACGCCGGGTCACCGTCGGAAAGGTGGCTCCAGACAAACACCATGGCGGTACACGGAGCGGCGCCAAGCAGAACCGCACCAGCAAGGTATTCCGTTCCCAATGCCGGATCTATCCACGGACGGAAGACAACTTTGAGGAAGAACCACGCTATCACATACATGGTAAACGGCTTGATGAGCCAGTTGGTTACCGTCGTCACGGCGAGCCCTTTCGGTTGTTTTGTTGCCCGGACTATGCTGGCAAAATCCACCTTGAGCATCATGGGATAGATCATCAGCCAGATCAGTACGGCAACCGGTATAGAAACACGGGCATACTCCAGCGTACTAAGAGCCTCCGGTATTACGGGAAGAAACTGCCCGATGAGAACACCGAGAACAATACAGCTGATTACCCAGACGGTAAGATATTTTTCAAAAAACCCGATATGGCGCGACTCCACGTTGTCAGTCATAACGACTCCTTAATATGATTGGATGCTCATATAATCATATAGCGGTATATGTAAAGTCAATACCTGCTGGACACGTGGTCACCGCAAACGGACCTCCCATAGCGTCAAACTAAAAAAGGAACACAGGCACCTTTGTCGTTGACCAGGAACCCGAGCAGGATAAAAACGGGCGGGATCACCAGAAGCATCTCTTTCAGACAAAAGGTCTTCCGTTCCATTGAGAACGTGACACTACCGGCCAACACGTAAAATGTTATGGCAAATAAGTGTTTAGTCTACCATCCTGTTGCAGATCGCAGTTGACAGTGAGACGTTATTTGGCTATATTACCAATTAAACATAAATAATATCGTTACAAAAGGAGAAACACGATGGATAAGAAGAGAGAGATGAAGGTCTCGATTACCGGGGAGAGCCAGAACCCTACCAAAATCACGCTGAAATCCGGCAAGTTCTCGATGATAATCGATGAGCCAAAAGAAATGGGCGGCACCGACGAGGGGCCGTCACCCATACAGGTGCTGCTGATGTCTTTGGCCGGGTGCCTCAATGTCACGGGACACGAGATAGCACGCCAGAAAGGACTCGCGTTGCATGGGATGAAAATCGGCATTGAAGGGGTCATGAACCCATGCACATTTCTCGGGTGTTCGTTCGAAGAGCGCGCCGGTTTTCAGAACATCAATGTAAAAATAGAACCCGACTTCACGGACGCCACACAGCAGCAAATTGACGAATGGCTCAAGGAGACTGAAGAGCGCTGTCCGGTAACCGACAACATCAAGGCTGGTACGTCGCTATCGGTGAGTGTACGATAGACTTGAGTGAGCCCGCGATCCCGACAGAACCGATGTGCCCCGCCCTTGTTCGTGAGGCGATTCAAGAGTGGATTCGTCGGCAGCAGATTCGGGAGTTTGAGGCAGCCTGGATACGGGCGGCACAACGAGATCACACTGATGACAACCTGTCGGACGCGTGGATCGCTGCGGAAAGCTGGGAGTCACCGTGAACCGAGGCGATATCTGGATCGTTGACCTCGGTGGACGCATCGGACGCCGGCCGGTTGTAATTCTGACCCGGGATAACGTGATCGCATTTCTCAATAAGGTAACACGCCCTTGGTCTGGAGGAGGCGACGGCTTTCCCGTAGCTGCGGTGACCACGCGGAACGGCCGGCGTTTCCTGTTGGGGTAACAAAGTCGCGGGATAGCACTTTTATCGGGGTTAAAGTGCATAATTTTAACACTTTTTCGAGGGTATTATTGTCACAATCCGTCATATATGGCACACTAATCACTCATGGACCGATCCTTCTACGCCGATCTGAAGTTGTGGAAAAACGATGCAAGACGAAAGCCCCTTGTCCTCGGAGGCGCGCGCCAGACGGGAAAAACGTGGCTTCTCCGGCACTTTGGGACAAACGAGTTCCGCTCCACCCTCTACGTTAATTTTGAGTCAGATCCCAAGGCGTCGGCGATTTTCGACGACGAGTTGTCGCCCGCTCGTATTATCCCTACGCTGGAACTCTACGCGGGGCAAGGTATCAACGCTGACACGGATCTAATCGTACTCGATGAAATCCAACTATCGCCGCGGGCGTTGACCAGCCTCAAATACTTCTCTGAGAGCGACACCCGATATGCCGTCTGTGCCGCCGGTTCGCTGCTTGGACTATCCGGGAGCACCTCGGCGTACCCGGTGGGAAAAGTGACCCAACGGACGTTGTTTCCCCTTTCGTTTCGGGAATACGTTGCTGCTGCGGAACCCCGACTACACGAATTCTTGCTCGGTTGGGTGAACGCGCCCGGGGTGATCCCTGAATTTGTCCATTCCAGGCTTCTTGAGCACCTGTTTCGATTCTTTCTGATTGGCGGGATGCCGGAAGCGGTCCGGACGGTTGTTGAATCGGATGTGCTGGACGATCGCACGGTCGACGCGGTTCGCACCGTTCATAATGACCTCTTGATCGGCTACCGGAGCGATTTCGCCAAGCACTCCGGACGCGTAAACTCGCTTCATCTCAGTCGTGTCCTTGAGTCGATTCCCGCACAGCTTTCACGGGAAGTAGCGGGAAACGCCGGACGGTATGTTTTTAAGGGAGTTCTTCCGCACTCGCGGCGTTATCGGGACGTAGCCGGCGCGATCGATTGGCTGACGACGACCGGGTTGGTCCATCGCGTACCGGTGATCCAGGAAGGACGGTTCCCGCTATCGGCGCATATCAAAGAGAGCATGTTCAAACTCTACCTTCTTGATATCGGCCTTCTCCATTCTATGCTCGCCGTGCAGCCCTTTGATGTTGTGAACCAATCGTGGGGTGCGTATCGGGGGTACGTTGCGGAGAATTTTGTCGCTGTGGAGCTTCGAGCCCACGGTCACAATTCGTTGTACGCGTGGAAAGGCGGTTCGGCGGAGGTGGAATTTGTCCTTGAAATAGACGGGAACGTCGTCCCGATCGAAGTCAAAGCCGGTGCTAATACCCGGAGAGCAAAAAGCCTGCAGGTATTTCGCGACGCATATCAGCCACCGATTGCGGTAAAAGTCAGTACGAAAAACTATTCTTTTGACGGCCAGGTTGTTCACGTACCGTTATACGCAGCGGGGTTTGTCGCCGATATCGTCCGAGCGTTGTAGGGTCGGGTCGCGGTTCCCCGAACTGAGGCGTCCAGACGTGTAGCCTGCTGCGCTCTGATCGGGTTGGGGCGGCGTTTCCCCGTTCCACTCACACCACCTCCACCAGTCCGGAATCACGAATGCGCGTGTCGTTTGTCAGCAATCGAGCACCGTACACGCGGGCCGTTGCGACGATCAATCGATCCGCAGGATCGCGGTGATCCCACCCCGTAAGGTCCCCAACTTCCGCCGCGATATTGGCGGTGATCTCTGCAACACGTACCAGGGGTGGTGCGACCGCACGGGTGATCCACTCACGAATAGGGAGCTGGAGGGAAAGCCGTCCCCCGGCGTCAAGCATGGCGATTTCCCAGAGCGAAATATCGGCGAGGACTGCGGGATTCCCGGGCGATACTGTCTGAATGGCGTGATGTTGCGCCGGCGTAAGCCTGTCAGGCTGAGAGACCCAGTAGATGAGAATGTGCGTGTCCAGAACGATCCGCATGACTCTACCGTTGGTCCGCCGACAACGTCTCCCAGTCCTCAGCAGAGACCGCCGGATCTTCCACATCACTGTGAAAGACGACCGTTCCGCCGAGGGTTTCCTGGGGAAACGAATCGCCGGCGTCGGTATACGGTACCAGCCGGGCGACTCGACGCCCCCGTTTGCTGATAACGACTGACGATCCCGTCGTACCGACTTCATCGATCAATTTGAGACACCGCGCCTTGAAATCTGATGCACCTATCTCCTGCATAATGACCAGTTTATTTGACCAGTTAAAAAGATGCAAGTAATTTTTTGACACACGCTTTTCATCATTTTTTAACAGGCATCGATATAATTATCCCGGCAACGATCTCGATGAAGGAGGAGGAGGATCGATGAAACAAACAGGATTTGTACGCGCCATTATTGGGGCGCTTGTTATTGTGATGGCGCTGCCCGTTATGGCGACGGGGCACCAGGAAGCTATGGCTGCGCCGGAGGTTGCCGTCGTCAACATGGCGGATCTCCATTCCGCCTACGATGCATATCCCTCGTTGGTGCGCGCGGCGGAAGATCTGGTGGCGGGATACGGGATCACGACCGAGGTGGTCTTTCTGATAAATGGCGATCTCTTTGAACTTGGTGTTGCCGTTGCCACGCGATCCGATGGAGCGGCGGACTGGGAATTCCTGCAACGACTGACGAGACTGGGAACGGTGGTGATCAACGTCGGCAACCACGAGTTTGATTTCATGGAGCCGCAGGATTTTGTGCGTGCCGCCGAGGCGCGTGGCGCTGAGGTGATCGGCACCGTTGGCACGGACGGTGACCGTGGCGACCTCACACCGTTACATGTTGATATTCCCGTAGCGGGATCACAGCTCCGGGTCGTCGGCGTTGGAACGGATCAGCTCAACACATATCCGGAACGCCTGCGCGACACGTTGACGATTCCAGAGCCGACCGGGTGGATCACCACTGAGTGGAATCGCGTCACTCTCGGGGCAGACCATATCATCCTTGCAACGCACGCCGGTCTGGTCGCGGATGTGGGAATGCTGGAAGCGATTGGCTCTGATCCACGTCTGCTCTACGCCGTTGGTGGCCACGATCACCTGGTCGTGCGCGAGTCCGTCGGTGGGACGACGTATGTGCACACCGGATTTAAGGGCGAACGGTTCACCGTTACAGAAGTCTTCATCGGAGGCGGCACGCCCCGCGTTGCGTTTCACGACGTTGTAACGGAATCTGTCGCTGTTCCGGATGCGGCGCTGACCGCTATGATCTCCCGGCTCCGAGAAGAACATCTTACACCGGAAGACCGCGAGGTTGTGGGTGTCATGGATACTGATCTGTCCGTTCTGGACGCCGCGATGTGGTCGGTAGAGCAGGTGCGTGCGTACACCGATGCGGATGTGGCGTTTTTGAACCACACCTCATTTGGGTCCGGGCTTCCTGAAGGGCCGCTTGAACGCTATCGTTTTAATCAGTTTATGCGGTTTGACAACGATGTGATGCGCGCAACAGTTGACGCTGAAACGCTCCGGACGATCATGGCCATGGCCAATCAACACCAGGCGAACTCCCTGGCCGAACGCAGCGGAGACTTTCTTTACGCCGGGCCGGTAACGGTTCGCGACGGAGAAAAATATGATATCGTCACCTCCAGTTGGGTCGCGCTGGATTTCAATCAGATGCGTTATTTGGGCACGACAGTTGATTTTGACCAGATTCCCGATATTACGACGAAAGGGATACTGACTGAAGCGATGGGGCGATAAGAGCACGGCTTCGTGTTATTGTGAGGCGTTCTCGATTAACCCGCGAAGCGTGTCCGGATAATTCGTGTACAGCGCGTCCGCCCCGGAAACGATGCACCGACGCATCGTTTCCTCATCGTGGCAATCCCATACGTACGTGAGAAGACCGCGCTCCCGCACGCGAGCGATCATGCCGGCCGTAACGTGCCGCGCGCGAAAATTCAATCCGCCGATATTGTACCGACGGATCGATGCCCAGTCGAAACCAGTTGGACGATCCGGTAACAGCCGTAATATGCGCTCCGGCAGCGATCTCCCGGTTGTCCGTACAATCGGTATCGACGGGTGGGTACGCCGTATCTCCCGGACAATTCGATAAAAGCCCGCATCGGCGTCGGAAGGGGTGATAACGGTGTGATCCGTCGTTCCAAGGTGTGCGGCCAGATCCGCGACCGCGACTCCGACCGCCGATGGAATTACGTCAAGGCTGAACATGACCGGGTCGCCGGTGGGCCCTCGGGTGTCGCGATAGCGGGCAAGAACGGCCTCGAGGGTCGGGATGCGCCGTGGCGCCCCGGTGCTGCCGGAATCGGCTGTGAGCTCGATCGATCCCAGCTCCGTCATCGTTAACGTCTCAGGCCGAATCCGTTTTCCTTCGACATCGATGTAATCGTCGTGAAACAGAAACAGGACACCGTCGCGACTGACGCGAACATCAGTTTCAATACCGTCCGCTCCCTGCTCAAACGCAAGATCAAACGCTTCCAGCGTGTTGTCGGTTTCGTACCCTGATGCACCCCGATGAGCCCAGACGATCCTCTTCGTGCGTTTGCTGACTACCATGGCGTTAATCTGACGGACATCGACGAAAAACTCTCGCGGAAGTGCAATTTTGCGTATGACGTAAAATCGAGCTGTCTGGCATTCGAAGCGTGAATTTTGACCGCGCGCGAGGAGACCGGTAAAGTCTGGCGCAGGTTATAACAATCCAGATGGAGGGAAGAGTACGATGATTGACGGAAAGAAATGGTTATTGTTGGCCGCGGCGTTACTGATCGCCGCTTTGCCGGTAGTCGCGTCGGGTCAGGGTGAGGCTGAGGAATCGGTTAACCCCGATGGAACGCGAACGGTTACGATTAGTGTTTGGGCGATGGCTAACGAGACGGAAAAATGGCGCGCCCTTGCCGCGGACGAAGCGGTTGACGATCTCAACGCCGAACTTGTTGCGGAAGGCTCCGACGTCCGCGTTGTCGTTGAGTCGGAGTACGGTTCGTCCGGATGGAGTGATTACAAACGGCGCTATACCCTCGCCGCGGAAAATGGAACGGCGCCCGACATCGTCGTCACCGGCCACGAGGATATACCAGCATGGGCCGCGGCCGGATATATCCAACCGATCGCCGATTCTGCGCGTGCGGTACAACGAATGAACCCGAACTTCGCCGACGTATTCGAAAGTCTGTGGGATAGCGCCTCGTCACAAGGGACGGTCTGGGGAGTTCCACAGGATACGGAAGCGCGGCCGATGTTCTTCAACAAGACAAAGCTGGCCGAGTTGGGGTGGTCGCAGAACGAGATCGATTCGCTCCCGGACCGAATCATGAGCGGAGAGTACACCCTGAGCGACATGATCGCCACCGCGGAGCAAGCGCAGGACGCGGGGATCGTTGAGGCCGGTCACGGATACTGGCACCGACCGTCAAAGGGTGGTGACTTCATTCAGTACTACTTCTCTCATGGTGGCGAAATCTTTGATGACGGCGCAAACAAGCTCGTAATTGACCAGGGCGCTCTGCGCAGGTGGTATGCCTTTCAGCGCGAAGTTGTTGATCGCGGCGTGACGCCGGAGAACTTCATCGGTACCGATTGGAGCGTCTGGCATGATACGGTCAGCCACGGGAACGTGCTTTTCTGGAACGGCGGTATTTGGCACTGGGCGGAGTGGGCCAGCCAATACGTTGAAGAGTTGGGTGGCCGCGAGTACCTTGCGGAAAACGTCGGGTACGCGTTGCAACCCGCCGGTGAAGGTGGAAGCGCGGGGACGTTGTCGCACCCGTTGGTCTACCTCGTCTCCAGTGAACGCGCGAGCGGAAACGACAACAGCGATCTCGCTATTCGCCTTCTTGCGCACATGACTACCGCGGAGATCAACACGCACCACGCTGTTGAGAGTACTCATCTCGGAATCGTCCGCGCGCAGATGGACTATCCGGCGTATGCTGAGGATGAGTTCCTCTCCGATGTAACGTATATGCTTAACCACAACTATTACCAACCTAACCATCCGATGTTTGGGACGTGGTTTGACATCGTATGGAGTGGAATGGTTGCGTCTGAACAGGGAGAGAAAGACGCGTCCACGGCGGCTCGTGAGGTCGTTGAGCAGCTGCAATTCGAACTCGGCGACGATCTTATCGTTCGCTGATCCACTATCCTGAACATGCCGCCGTCCGGTTGCCCGACGGCGGCATGTCCCGTTACGGAGTTACAATGCAGAACACCACCGCATCAGGAAAAACCGCTGGAACGAAGACGGAGCTTCAACATCGACGCACGTCACGGGCGTGGATTGGATTTCTCGCGCCGGCGGCGTTCTTGATTACCGCATTTTTTCTCACGCCGGTGATTATCACTGTTGTTCTTACGTTTACCAACATGTCGTCGATGACCGGGCTTTCCCGGTGGGAGTGGGCGGGCTTTATCAACTACGTGAAGATACTCCGAAACCCGCAAACACCGCAGTACGTGATGACCACGGTCAAATACGTGGTGACGACACTCGTTTTCTTTAACGTCGGGCTTGGTTTGGCGATCGCGCTTATTACGACTCATCTCCCGAAGCGGACGGGCATCGTCTTTCGTGCGATCTGGCTGTTGCCGCGGCTCACGCCCTCGGTTGTATATATCATGATGTGGCGTATTATCGCCGCGGACGCGCCGTATGGAATCCTCAATCAACTCGTGATGGGTCCCCTGGGACTCCAGACGACGAACTGGATACCGCAAGCCGCGTTTCTCTTTGTAGTACTCGTCAACGGTTTCATCGGCGCGTCTTTCAGTATGATTATTTTCACATCGGCAATTGAATCGATACCGCGAGACATCATGGTTGCGTCTCTTGTGGACGGAGCAACGCTGCTGCAGAGAATTCGTTATGTTGTCTTACCGCAGCTGGTGTGGCCGCTGTTGTTCGTTACGGCGTACCAGACGCTTTCGTTGCTAACCTCGTACGAACAGATCCTGCTCCTCACTGACGGCAACTTTGGTACGGAGGTTTGGTCTCTGTGGGCATACCACCGCGCGTTGAGCAACTATTGGGGAAACATGCAGTACGCCTTTGGGGCTGCCCTGTCGACAATTCTTGTCGTTATCGGCTTCTTTCTCGCGATCCTCTACTTCCGGGTATTTCGCTTTCAGGAACTGGTCCGGGAACCCCGCATAGACTGACCCAAGGAGTCCTCGATGATTCAAAGGCGTTCTTCGAAGTTTTTGTTTTTCATTCTCATGCTTGTGATCTCTTCACCAGTGATCATTGGATACGTATGGATCGTTATTTCCAGTTTTGCCGAACGAACGTTCGGGCTTAAACCGGTAACGCGGGACGAGACGTTCGGCGGCTTGACGTTTGGAAACTGGACGTTTTTGTGGGAAGACCCGTACATCTGGGGGTTGGTCGGAAACACTTTGTTGATCGCCGGCGGCCTGACTGTCGGCGTGGTTACGGTTTCCGCGATGGGGGGCTACGCCCTCTCGCGCATACGTTTTCCCGGTCGAAAAAGCGTTCTTTCGCTCACGCTGATCCTGCACGCATTTCCAAGTATCACGCTCCTCATCGCGCTCTTTTTTGTATTGCGGTGGATCGCGCAAATACCGGTCATAGGGACCGACCTTCCGGTAATCGGCGGGTTCGGATACAACACGATCGGCGGCGTGCTCCTGGTCAGTCTGACGCTCGATCTTCCGCTTGGTCTGTGGCTTATGAAAGGGTTCTTTGACAACGTCTCCTGGGATATTGAGCGTTCCGCGTTGATTGATGGGTGCTCGCGCTTTCGTACGTGGTGGCAGATCATGCTTCCGCAGATTCGCCCGGGAATTGCCGCGCTGTCAACGTTTACCTTCATTTCCGGATGGAACTCGTTCCTGTTGCCATATACGTTCATTCCGGATCAGCAGGCGTCCGTCATATCCGTGTACCTCAATGAACTGATCGGGGATACGTCGCCGGTAGACTACGGCCAGGTGGCGGCTGTCGGGCTGTTCCAAATGGTTCCGATTCTCATCTTTTTCGTATTCACCCAAAAATATCTCCTCAACATTTTCAGCGCTGGAACGAAAGGCGCCACCTGAAAAGGAGCACTCATGAAAGTCGAGCTCAAAAATTTAACCAAAAGGTTTGGACACGTCACGGCGGTAGACAACGTGGATCTGACCGTCAAAGACGGGGAATTCGTTGCGCTCCTTGGCCCATCGGGTTGTGGGAAGACAACGACACTCCTCATGAACGCGGGGATCTACGATCCCAACGATGGTGATATCCTGTTTGACGGGCGGCGAGTAAACCACCTTCCGCCCCGCGAGCGTGACATCGGTATGGTATTTCAGAGTTACGCGCTGTACCCGCATATGACTGCCTATCAAAATATCGTTTTTTCTCAAGTGCTTCAAAAGCGACCGAAAACCGAAATGCGTCGCCGCGCGACCGAAATCGCCGATATGCTCGGAATCGGTGAACTTCTGGACCGCAAACCCGCGCAACTCTCCGGCGGTCAGCAGCAGCGCGTCGCTCTCGGTCGGGCGTTGATCAAGGAACCGGGGCTGCTCCTGTTTGACGAACCGCTTTCGAACCTTGACGCTCGACTGCGAATCCAGATGCGTGCGGAAATCAAACGTTTACAGCACACGTTGGGCATCACGAGTCTGTACGTCACCCATGACCAAATTGAAGCGATCACGATGGCCGACCGGATCGCGGTTATGAACCACGGTGTTCTTGAGGCATTCGATACCCCTGAAGCGCTTCACACACGACCATTGAGCCGGTTTATCGCTGAATTTGTGGGAAACCCGCCGATGAACTTCGTCGATGGAGAGTATCGTGTTGTGGACGGCGTGAAAACAATTGTTCTACCAACCGGAGACGTGGTTTCAATGGCCGACAACCGATCGCCGGACCTTGCGGGCCCGGGTTCCCGAGACGGAACAGTGACATTGGGGATACGACCGGAAGACGTCCGCATCGCGCAGCAAGGTATTCCATCCGTCGTAAACATGACACAGCCTCTTGGTCGAGACGATCTGGTGTACTGTGACGTTGGCGAGCGAGAGATCGGCATACTGACCGACCCGGAACAGAACGTGCGCGTCGGCGATCATCTGCAGCTCGGGTTTATTATGGAAAAGGCGTTTTTCTTCGACCCCGTTTCCGGGGAATCACTACTTGGAGAGATACAATGAGCGGTGCCACAACTGTCGCCACAACTGTTGCCACTTTTTCCGGGATCGATACGTACCACGTCCAGGGTATCTCTCGCTTTGGGGATACTGTATTTATTTCGACAACAGATAAACGATCGCGTTCGGGCTATCTCCTCAAGATCGATATCGCCGGTGGTCACGGGCGTCTTATTACATCGCTACCGCTTAAAAATGAGGGACGCATCCACCCGGGGGGAATAACCCGTGACGGCGATAGAATTCTGGTTCCGCTCGCTCACACCCGTGATCAGCCCGATACGTTCATGCTGTCAGTCGACGCGTCGTCACTCGCGGTGGATCGTTTGTTTGCCGTACCGACCCACATCGGCGCGGTCGCTACAAACGGCTCGGGAACACTTTTTGGAGCGGATTTTGATACCAAACGGCTATTTGTGTGGTCAAGTAGCGGTACGGAAACAGCGGTGATCGCTAATCCAACAACGATCGCGTATCAGGACATGGAGTGGCACGGCGACCGCCTGTACTGTTCTGGTGTGGACAAACGCGATCGCACAAAAGGGCGTGTCGACGTCTATTCTTACGCTGATTCTACCGCTACGCTTTCGCTGGAGCAGAGTTTACCGCTGCCGGCGATCGATCGAAAAACCAATCTTGGTCGCGAAGGAATGACCATTTATTCCGATTCGTTTCTGTTTCTTCCGGAAGACGATGAGCACACAACGCTTTATGCGTTCAGCGGACCAACGCGGTAATTACAGCAATGCAGTAACTGGTGCCCATTCGAAGGCAGGATGCAGCGATTGTACCGGTTGCCGATACGCTGCAACACGGTAGACCGTGTAGCTCCAGTGGGAGACGTGAGTGATGAACCGATCGGATCGCTCTTCCAGGAACCGATCAGCTTGTCGAATCGTTCCATGTTTCGACGGTATCGTGACAATGTAATCGTAGTCGGATAGTCGTCCATATGAGACTTTATTATGGGGAGATCGAGGAAATTCGTCTTTCATGACGGCCAGGATTTTGACTCCCGGAAGATCGTGAAGTATGGCGCCCTTTAACCGAGCTTCTTTGGGATCGGTCACGTACAACCTTCCATTGGAAATTGTATTTGTTGATTGAATCACGTAGCCGAGGGTGGGATCGATGTGATCTACGATCTCTTCTGAAAGGCTGATATACTTGATGGAATCTACTTTTCCGCCGAGAGAGTAAAAATCGACCGAGTCGTTTCCGATCGCTTTCGCCAGGACCGTTTCTTGTACAGCCAGATTGTGCGAAAAGATACGGTACGCTCCACCGTGCTCCTGGATGTTATGAATCAGTACGTCCGCGACAGTTGCCGGAATACTTCCAGAGCCAAGGTATAGTGAAAGCGGCCCCGGTCGACGTTCGGATGTGTGTGTGATGAGATCGAGAACGCCGTTTGCAATCCGAAGTTTCTGGTTTGCGAGAAGGTGGTGCGTTTCCCGGAAACCGTCGATTCCCTGATGAATCGCCAGTACGATTTCGTCCGTATCGCCGCTCGTATCGACCCGCTCAAAAAGCTTGGTTCCGATCTCCCGTTCATACCGGTGGATCTGGGTGAGGATCCACCAGTCATTCTGGTAGGTCGTTTCGTACAACTCGCTCAATCGCATCCGAATCTCCGCAACCGATATTGCGATATCATAGATCGAATCGACCGATGTGCGTTCATAACGCAGGGAGAACATAGAAAATACAAATTGAACCAGTTCACCGCGCTTGATCCGTTGGCGTTTGCTTCTTGCGGTCTGCACTATGGGCCCCCTCCGGCACTTTATACCCTTCTATGTTGGGGCGAAAGAATTAAGACAATATGAGAACTGTGCAAGAATCTGATTAAATCTGTCATATCCTGCGCATTGATCTGTCGTTTTGGAATGAATCCGCCCCTCCGCTGAGTCGAACTTTCAACTTGCCTTTTCCCGGCGTTCAGGCAATATTTACACAAATTACTCATTAATTGTGTAAAGGCGGCATATCGTGGCAGATGAGACGAGGGAACGGATCCTTGACGGAACGCTGAAACTCCTGCAGGGCCGGGCGCTGAAAGAGTTCAACATGGAACAGCTGGCCGACTATATCGGTGTGACCAGAAAGACCATATACAATCACTTTTCCGGAAAGGCGGAGCTGGTGTCCGAGGCGATAGCGACGGGGATGGACAGAATCGTCCGCACTCTTACCACCATTGCGGAGGACTCGTCCCTGGGGTTTGTGGAGAAGCTTGACCACATTGTGGAACGGGGATTCCGCGAGACAAAACAGCTCTGGATACCGGAAACCCGGGCCATGGGAGTGCGTTCTCCTATGGAAATACAGGGCACCGTCCGGGAGTTGAACGACCATATCCGGGAATTGATAGAACGCATTGTGACCGAGGCCGCATCTTCCGGCCTCTTTGCAGACGAGGTGGAACCGGGAATTTATGCCCACGTGATCCTCAACATCATCAACGGTATCCGGTGTATTGACGACCCCGATGCCCTGCCCGTTCCACCACTGGACCTGCTGCGAGAATCTCTGCGGGTGTGCATTGCTGGAGCTCTCAGCCCCCGGGGCGCGGCGACGCTTTCCGGTTCATCCATCCTGTCCGCACGGGGAGGAGTCTCATGAACCGTCGTCTGCGCCGCGGGCCGGCCCGCTTTCTTCTGATTCCGCTGGTGCTGGTGATAGGAGCCGGTGTCTGGTATGTACGGGTTCTCCGGGAAAGCCCCGTTCCGGAAGCAGTAGTCCGTACGGTCAGGGTAACCCGTCCGGAACGGGTGGACCTGGAGGACAGTTTTTCTCTGCGTGCCTTTGTGGAAGCCGATGAAACGGTCACCATTCTTCCCCTGGTTTCCGGAACGATCCGTAAGATGCACGTCGACGTGGGCGATACCGTAGAGGCCAACCAGGTGATAGCACAGATTGACCCGGCCCGGTATGAACTTTCTCTCTCCCAGGCCCAGGCCTCCTTTACCGCCGCGGAAAGCACCTGGGAGCGCACACGGCGGTTGTACGAAGCAAACGCAACGACGGTACAGAACTTCGATCATGCCCGAGCGCAGTTTGAGGCGGCCCGGTCCCAGCGTGATCTGGCGCAGCTGCAGCTGGGCTATACCTCCGTCGCCGTGCCGGTGGAGGGGGTTGTCCTGGCGCGCCACCTCGCAGGAGGCGATGTAGCATCACCGGAACGTCCCCTGATGACGGTGGGTGATATATCCCGCCTTGTGGTTCGGGCGGCGGTGCCGGAAGAGCGATACAGCTACTTCGCCACTTCCCGAAATACCCTGGCTTTACGCGTTGAGGCCGCCGGCAGGAGCTATCCCGCCCGGATACGTACCGTCGCGCCGTACGTGCAATCGGAAACCCGGACCTTCCAGGTGGTCTGCGACCTTACCGGCGACGTCTCCATCCTCCGTCCGGGAATGTCCGTCACCGTCACATTCGTTCTGAAAGCGATCCAGGACGTTCCCACCATACCCCAGGAAAGTCTGGGATACGGTGGAACCCTCTGGTACGTGGAAGACAGCCGGGCCTATTCCATGGAGGCACCGGACCTCTTCTCAGACGACGAGCGAATGCAGCTTCCCGAGGAGGAAAGCCACCGCACCTTTATCGTTCAGGGACACCACTTCCTTTCCGATGGCCAACGCGTCGAAATCATTGGAGAGCGGTGATGGTTCTGTCCGATTTTTCCGTCCGTCACCCCGTGATTATTTCCATACTGCTGGTGGTACTGCTGGTATTTGGAACACTCGCGTTTATCAGCCTTAACCGAGAGATGACTCCGCCGGTGGGTCTGCCCCAGGCCCATGTGATTACCACCTGGCCCGGAGCGGGTGCGGAAGAGGTGGAAGAGACGGTGACCCGACCCATTGAGAACCGGCTTTCCACACTGGGCGGCATGTCTTCCATGACTTCAACCAGCAAGGATTCCTACTCGGTGGTGGCCCTTGAGTTCACCGACGGTACCGATGTATACGCCCGTCTGCCGGAAATCCGGGAACTTCTCAACCTGATAGCGGCGGACCTGCCCGACGACACCGACGGACCGCCGGAAATTCTCATGTCGGAAGCGAACAGCCTCCTGCCGGTCTTCTCTTTTCAGGTCATTTCCACGGTGGAACCGGTCCGTCTGGCCCGCTTTCTTGACGATGAAGTGGCTCCCCGACTGGCCCGAATACCCGGTGTTGCCCGTATCAACATTGTTGGTGCTGCCGAAGAAGAGGTGAGGATCACCCTCGATCCTGATAAGGGACGGGCACGGGATGTCACGGCCACAGCCGTTCTGAATACCCTCAGATACGCCAACGCCAACGTGCCCGCCGGTGAGGCGTTCTACCGCGGCCGGCAGCTTCCCCTCACCGCCGAGGGCACATTCACCTCTCTGGAGGACATTTGTCGTCTGGTCGTGGGCAGCCATGAAGGAGCCTACGTCTACCTGGGAGACGTTGCCGTGGTGGACCAGCTCGTCGCCGACCCGGACATAGTCATCCGGTCCGGCGGTTCCAACACGGTGGTGGTAGACGTGATGAAGCGCGACGACGGCAACACCATAGAGATCGTGAACCGGGCCCAGGCAGAGCTGGACAGGATTTCCGTCGAAACGGGGGTATTTACCTGGCGGACCGTTTCAGATCACCGGGAGATGACCAACCGCTCCATCAACACCGTTATAACATCCGCCCTGGTCGGGACTCTTCTGGCGACGCTGGTGATTCTCCTTTTTCTTCACGACATCCGGGCAACCCTGATCATTGCCCTTTCCATTCCGATTTCCGTGCTCTTTGCCTTTGGGGCCATGTATCTGTCCGGCCGCACCATCAACCTTCTCACGCTGTCAGGTATTACCGTGGCAATCGGTATGATTGTGGACGCCTCCATCGTCACGCTGGAAAATACCTGGAAACACTTTCACCACAGCGGAGACCGCCTGCACGCTGCCCGAACGGGCGCCGGCGAAGTAGGCTCTGCCATTCTCGCATCCACACTCACCTCGGTGAGTGTGTTTATACCCCTGGCGTTTCTCACCGGGGTCATCGGTATTATCATGACGGACCTCTCTTTGACTATCGTGTACGCCCTGATTGCCGCGGCGGTAGTTGCCGTGGTGGTAGTCCCCTTTCTGAGCTCCATTCTGCTGCGGCCGGAGAACGCCCCCCGAAAGAACCGCTTTATTGCCGCTCTGGACGGAAAGATAGACGACGCCTTTGGTGCCCTGCAGGGATTGTATCGTCGCACCCTGGAGCGGGCGATGGGAGACACCATCTTTGTTGTTCTCCTGGCCGTGGCTATTCTTGCGACAAGCATCGTTCTTCTCACAGCCCTGTCGGTAAGCTTTCTGCCGGCCACGGACACGGGGGAGTTTGAAATTCACATTGACACTCCCCGGACGTACTCACTGGAACAGACCCGGGACGTGGTGGACACAATTGACCACATTGTGTCCGAGGTAGTGCCGGAGATTCAGACGGCGGTGTACTACGTCGGCGCGTCCAGCTCTCTTGCCATTGCCGGCTCGCCCAACCAGGCCTATGGTCGCATACGCCTGGTAGAGGGTTCCCGCAGGGATCGGAGCGTCCAGGAGCTGATACCGCTGGTACAGCACGCCCTGGACCGGCACGTTCCCGAAGCGGATGTCACCGTTCTGAACGGCGGTTTTGACGCACTTCTGGGACTTGCCACCGGCGGCCAGGGATATCAGCTGGAGGTGTACGGCACACAACTGGAGGAGGTAGTCGCCCTGGCCGATACCGCCCGGGAACACCTTGCCGGTGATCCCGACGTACTGAAAGCAGAAACCAACACCGACTACGATGCGGAGCAACTCTCGCTGCAGCTCTTTCAGGGAGAGATGGGATCTCTTGGTGTTTCCACCTACGAAGCGGGCATGACGGCGCGGATACTTCTGAACGGAGTGTCGGTGGGAAACTACACTGCCGGAGATGATGACGTGCCTATACTTCTCGTCTCTGCACTGGAGGGGCGTCCGGTCGGTCGGGACACCGTCCACAACCTGTATATGAAAAACAGCGAGGGTACCATTCTCTCGTTCGCCGCTTTCAGTGAGGTTACTCCCCGACGGGCGGTCTCAACCATTCACAAGCGGGACCGCTCCTTTTCCGCAACTGTCCGGGGCTATCTCTACGACGAAGACCAGTCGGGTGTTTCCCTGCGCATGGGGAGCTTCATGAACAGCCTCGATATTCCCCCGGGACTAAACTGGGAGCGCGCCGGTACCAGCGAGCTCATTGTCGATTCCATGCGCAGTCTCTCGGCCATGCTGGCGCTGGCGATATTTCTCGTCTACGTGGTGATGGTCATTCAGTTTGAGCGATACCTGCAGCCCCTGGTCATCATGGCGGCGATTCCCTTCTGTCTGATCGGCGTTGTTCTGGGATTGCTGGTGTTCAGTTCAGCCCTGTCAATTATCGCCATGCTCGGGCTTATCACCCTGGGAGGTACCGTGGTGAATAACGCCATTGTCATGGTGGACTATATCAACACGCTGCGAAGGCGGGACGGCATGGAGCTGAACGAAGCGATTATCCAGGGTGCATCGGGACGGCTGCGGCCCGTTCTCATGACGACCATGACCACCATCTTTGCGGTTCTTCCTATGGCTCTGGCGGTAGGTGACGGGTCGGAGGTGTACGCCCCTCTGGGACAGGCTATCTTTGG
Organism: uncultured Spirochaeta sp.; assembly: GCA_964496635.1. Classification (GTDB taxonomy): domain Bacteria; phylum Spirochaetota; class Spirochaetia; order DSM-27196; family Alkalispirochaetaceae; genus Alkalispirochaeta. Next base: position 7,358 of record CAZCAE010000022.1, on the reverse strand, counting down.
TGGCATGCTCACCTCCACGGCGATAACTCTCTTTATTGTGCCGGTGCTCTATCGGTTTATCGAGCGGTGGAGCGTCAAGGGAAACGGCACCTCGGTGATAACTCTCCTGCTTGTGACGGCGGGGCTCCTGGCGGGGCAGACACCGGTACAGGCCCAGACGGCAGTTGACTCCCTCCGGGATGAAGCGGCCCGACAAAGCTCACGACTCGGTTCACTCATTGTCTTTGACGCGGACCATTTCCCAGCGGAACCGGATGGTTCTTTCATAAAAACAAACAGAGATATTGCAGTGCAGGAAGGGGAACTGCGAGCTGCCGGGGCGGACGTTCGGGGAGCGGTGGCGATGCGTTTTCCTGCAATTTCCGCGCGGGTGGATGCGGCATGGTTAACAAACCCCGCCGACCCGGTCACCCTGGAGGCGGGTGAGCTGGGGACGATTCCCTTTTCGGAGAACCCGATGCTCGGAATGGAGGACGTTGTGCTGCCGGCGGAGCAAACGGAGCTCTTTGAAGGGTCCGGGGACACCCGCTATGAGCTGGGGCTTTCGCTGGTACAGCCCATATTTGCCTGGCGGACCATAGAAAACGCGGTGGCTGCCGCGGAAGCGGCGGAACGACTGGCGGCGGCGCGTCTGGCCGGTACGCGACACGCCGTCTTGGTGGAGGCGGCCACCGTCGCTGAAACGGTGGCAATCCTGGGAGCCGTTGACGAGAGTCTGGCCCTGCAGGCGGAGGCGGCGGAACGGTTGGTTTCAATTTCCCGGGAAAACTGGTCCAACGGGTTTATCACCGAAACGGAGTATCTGGACGCCCGGCTTGCCCGTCAGGAAGTGCTGCTGGCCAGGGCGGAGGTGGCGGAAAAGCGGGGAATCGCCCGTGAGAGGCTGCGGATCCTGACGGGGGCGGGGACGGCGCCCGCGACCAAGGCACAACCGAGAGCGGGGACACCGCCCGAAACCGAGGCGCCACCCCGGGCCGGCGCCCTTTCTCTGACGGAGGATGAACTGATCCGACGGGCCTCCCGGGGCAGCTGGGAACTCCTGGCCCTGGAAGAGGCGCACGCCCTTGGACGTGCCCGGGAGCGAATAGCCGCAGGTTCCCGAACGTTGCGACCGGACGTCGGTTTTCGTCTGGACATGTCCTGGACGGGTGCGCTGGAAGATGCCGGCGAGTCCCAATGGGAGGACCGCGGAGAGTGGCAGGTAACCCTCGGTCTGGGTATTTCAGCAACCCTCTTTGATGGTGGCAGGAGCGCCGCCGCCTATGAACGGGCCACCGAAGAGTCCCTGAAGGCAGACCTGCACACCCTGGATCGGGAAGAGCGAATAGCTGCTGATATCCGCAACCGTCTGCAACGGCTGGAAACACTGAAGGCGCGACTGGAACATACGGCGGTTGTACTGTCCGTCCGGTCCCGGGAAGTGGCCGACACCAGGGCGGCGTGGGACGCCGGAGCCGGTGGAGAAGCTGACTTTCTGCGGACCATCATCGACCAGGCTGCGGCGACCGCAGAAGGATACGATCGCCTGGCTGCCTATCGCAGTGAACTCTGGGCGCTGGCGGGCATCCTCGGCGCCGAGGCGTTCCGGTAAATCCGGACCATCACAGCCGCGAGTACGGTAAGCAACAGGGGAATCACCAGCAGACTGGCCCGGAGGCCGTACTGTTCGGCTACGAACCCCATAATCCATGAGGTGAGACCGAAGCCGGGAATACCGCCGCAGGAAAGAAGTATGAAGAGCGTTGTCGAATCCACCGGCATGAGGGCGGCGGCGTAGGACTGAATACTGGGCCAGAAGCAGGCGATAGTGAGCCCGGCGGCAAAGACAATGACAACAAAGGCGACCATCCCCGAAGCGGCCCACGCCGCCAGACTGGCCACAACCCCCGCCACGGCGGAACCGATAATCAACAGGTAAAGCCGTTCCTGCCGAACCAGATGTCCCGAGGCGACCCGGCCGACAACCATACCGCCGGCGAAAGCGGCGGTGGCCACAGCGCCACCCCGGGCCAGGACACCGAGATTCAGTTGAGCGTAACTGGCACTCCAGAAGGTGAAGGCCCCTTCGGCCCCGCCGCCGCAGAACATCGCAAGGGCAAAAAGCCAGAACTGTTTCTGCCTCAGAATGGCTCCTGCGTGGGCCCAGACGGGAGTATCAATGTGCGCCGCCACGTCGGAGGCGGACGCCGAACCCGAAGCCGCAGCTCCACCGGAGACGGGGGCCGCTGCTCCAGTAGAGACGGGGGCCGCTGCTCCAGTAGAGGTGGGGGCCACCTTCCCGCGGTGATGCACCGTACCCCGGCCGGACAGAAAGAAGAGAACGGCCGAAGCAAGGGCCACCACCCCCAGCCCGGCGATAAGGACGCGCCAGGAGACACCCCGGGTAAGGAGCTCGCCCACTACCAGGACCGATGTGAAGACACCGACAGAAAAGAAAGCGTTTATCAGATTGAGATACCGACCGGAATCCTCGGGGTGTTCATCCTGTATGAGCGGGTTGATCAGCGCCTCCAGAATTCCCCCGCCAAGACCGACAAGGACAATTGCTCCCAGGACCACCACATACAGCGGAGCGGCCGCGTAGGCGAAAAGGCCGACTGCCAGCACCAGGGCCCCTGCGCCAAGGGTCACCGTCTTTCCAAACCGGATAGCCGCGACGCCGCTGAAGATCATGATAATCAGGAGAAAGGACGCCCTCACCGCCTCAATTCCCCCGCCTTCGGCCAGTCCGAAGGTCAGCTCTTCGGCCAGCCGGAGCAGTACAATAGGCGTGGCCACCACACTGGATGCGTAAATGAACATCCCCAGAGCGGCGGCGTAGTCCAGACGGGTAAGTCTGAGTGGCGCAAAACCTTTCGACATGGCGTCGATTGTTATCAGGATGGGGCCTGCGACGCAAGAGAGCATTTCACGTTTTTGGTTGAACCATCCGGTTCTCCTCCACCGTCCTGCCCACCCCAACGGGCCACCCGGCGCGGCGTCTCGCCACAGGCCAAAAACCGGACGATAGTATCGGAACTTCATTCCCAGGGAATATTCGATATAAAAGGTGCCGTGGACATGGTAAGTACTGAGCTTGGCGTTTCACGCTTTACGGTGTACAACTATCTCAGAGATTTGAGAAATGATGGAGAAAACAATGAAGACGACTAAGGAAATAGTATTTACTGAAAAAGCTCCTGCTCCGGTAGGACCCTATTCCCAGGCCAACAAAGTGGGAAATCTGCTTTTTGTCTCCGGCCAGCTGGGGCTGAAACCGGGCGACAAGAGCGTTGCCCCGACACTGGAAGAGCAAACAAAACTGGCACTGCAGAACCTCGTAAGCGTCCTGAAAGCTGCTGGTCTTGGTCCGGAGAACGTAGTGAAGACCACCTGTTTTCTTGCGGACATTGCCGATTTTTCAGCTTTCAACGCGATATACGGCACGGTGTTCACGGAAAATCCACCGGCCCGTTCCTGTTTTGCCGTAAAGGACCTTCCCCTGGGTGCGCTGGTTGAAATAGAGGCGATTGCGGCGGAGTAAAACGGGGCGTAACCCCGTCCGGGTACCAGGCCTTATCCGTACTGCAAAGGCACACACACAAAATTTCAATTGCCTTTTCGTCACCGTGGGATAATACTGAAACATGAAATACAATGGATTCCGGCACATGATCTGGAAAACCGTGGCCGCTGGTATGATGCTGGCCACCCTGTCGGTACCCGTCTTTTCTCAAGCAGAAACGGCTGCACCCACAAACGGACAGACCGACCCGGGGACACACCTCTTCTCCACACGATACCTTATTACGACAAACGCACTGCCTATTGAAAAGGGACAGCACTATTTCAACCTGAGCCCTCTGGGTCCGGACATTCAGTTTGCCCTGAACGGGAACGTTGGTATCGGACTGTTGAGCTCCTGGGCAGGCTTTCCCCTCGTGCTTTCGTTGAAGTATACCGTCCCGGGAAGCGGACCTCTCTATGCCGGGGTCGGGACACTCATCGGCTCAGGCACCTATTTTGATCCCGACTTCCTTGGTGCCCTTCCCTACGGTATGGTCACCTGGGGCAATCGGTCCTACAACGTTACTGTTTCCGGGGGATACGGGTATCTAATCAACGGAAACATCGGCAGCTTTCGAACCGCCGACGCTCCCTCCGGCGGAACCGCCCTTATCGGGCTGGGCGGAATGGCCCGGGTCTTACCAAGTCTCACTCTCGTCTTCGACAGCGTTATCGCACCTCAGGAAGAGGCGGCTTTACTGGCAATACCCATGGTACGGTGGCAGAACAGACCGGACAGGGCGTGGCAGTTTGGTTTCGCCGGTCTGATAATAGAAGGATCGTATGCCCAACCGATACCGATCATCCAGTGGTACCGAAAAATCGAGTGACCGGCCGCCCCTGGACCTCACGGAATCTCATGCATGGTCGCCGAAAAAATATCCCCATGGGCGGAAGTGACCGCCTCCAGCGCTTCGGCAGACAACGCCGACTCAATCTGAATGTTGGCGCAGGCGCCGTCACCACCCTGAAAGAGGACGTTTTCCATACCGTCCACGTTGATACCATGCTCCTTGATCACCTGAAGCACTGAGGCAAGAACCCCTACCCGGTTGCGGTGATGTACCGACACCAGATATTTCGCCGGCGTCTTTTCCATCCGGTTTACCGCGTTGGGGACGTTGCCGGTGGACATATAGCTGGTAACAATACGGACAACCTCGTCTGCCACGGCGTCCTGAGCCTGCTCAGTAGAGGCGCCAATGTGGTGCGTTCCGTAGACCCCCGGCAGCCCGAAGAGATCACTCTGGACCTCACCGTCTTTTCCGGCAGGCTCACCGTCAAAGACATCCACGGCAACCCGGATACCTTTTTCGGAAACCGCCCGGCTCAGGGCCTCCTGGTCCACCGTATCCGCCCGGGAGGTATTGATGAAGAACGCTCCCGGTTTCATGGCATTAAAGAACGTCGTACCGGCAATACCCCGGGTTTCCGCAGTCGACGCCACATGCAGACTTACCACATCAGAGGCGGCAGCCACCGCCTCTGCAGAATCAAGCGCCGCGATTCCGTCCGCAGCGGCGGCAGCCCGGGCTGCATCCCCCACAGGCCCCGCCACGGAAAGAGAACGACTCCACGCCACCGTCTTCATACCAAACGCCTGCGCCCTCACAACAAGCTCCCGGGCAATGCGTCCCAGCCCGATAATTCCCAGGGTCTTTCCGTAAAGCCCCTCCGCTTTTGAGTATTCACCCTTGTTCCAGACACCTCGGCGCAGGTCCGCCACATTGTCGGGAATGCGCCGGTCAAGACTGAGAATAAGGCCGAACGCCAGCTCAGCCACGGCAATTGAGTTCATACCGGGACAGTTGGCCACATAGACGCTCCGGCGGGAGGCGGCGTCCACATCTATCGTGTCATAGCCCGCCCCGGCTCGGACAATCAGACTCAACCCCGGATGGGCGGCAATGGCCCCTTCCGGCACCTTCGTCGATCGGACCACCAGAATATCCGGCCGCTTTCCGCCCATAGTCTCAACCAGACCATCCCCCTTCAGACCGGGCTCGCTGACAACAGTACAACCGGCGTCCCGGAGCGCCTGTATCTGTTTTTCCGGGAAAGTATCGGCAATGAGTATCTTCATGCAATCGATTGTACCACGGTCCGGTGGCAAGATCATAAAAATCAGGTATACCTGAGGGTATGAAAACGATCGACCCAAAAGAACTCACTCTGGACACCCTGTACGACAACGACTACCACCGAATGTACTACGGAGAAATCCTTGCCGTTCACGTCGCCGACCCCGCATAACCAGGATTCCGGGCCGGCTGTAACCGGTGGTTACCGCATCGCCTACCATTACCTCGTCTACCCGCTGGTCATCGCTATGACCCTCCTGTCGGTGACGACAATCAACGTCCGAGTCCTTCGGGACGCCGTATACAACACGCATCGTAAAGATCTTACCGACATTGTATATCTGATACAGAACTCCGTTCCGCCGGAGATCTTCACCGAAGAGGCGCAGGCAGCGTCCCGCCTCGCCCGGGGAACAGACCTGCGGGTCACCCTTATAGCCCGGGACGGCCGGGTGATAGACGACACCCACAGCAATCCCTCCACCCTTGAAAACCACGCCAACAGACCGGAAGTACGCCAGGCTCTCCAGGGAAGTATCGGTACCAGCATCCGCTACAGCACAACCGCCAACGAAGCACAGATCTACGCGGCCGCCCCGGTGTGGGCAGGCGGAATCGTCGGCGTCGTACGGGTCTCCCGTGTGGTGGACGAGATTGACTCCCTCCTGGAGGGCCTGTACCGCCGGCTACTGGTACCGGGGGCAATTCTCCTGGCTGCGGCGCTGGCGGCGGCGGCGCTCTTTTCACGATCCATCAGGCTTCCCCTGAAACGGCTTCACCGCGCCGCCGCCGCCTTCGCCGGAGGAAACCTCACCTATCCGATTCAGCCCGCCGGCCCTCGGGAGCTGAAAGAACTGGCTGAGGCATTTGCATCAATGGCCGGAGAACTGCAGCAACAGATTCGTCAACTCAAAGATCAGCGCAGGGAAACGGAGGAAGTTCTCAATACGATCCAGGACCCCCTGTTCATCGTCGATGCCTACCGGCAGATTCAGCGTATGAACGACGCGGCATCACAGTTTTTTGCCGTATCGTCGGAAGATGCGGCAGGCCGTTTTCTTCTGGACGTCTTCAGAAACGCCCGGCTGGATGACTTTGTCAAAGAAATTCAGCAAAATGAAGGAACCGGGGAGGTCCATATTGCTACGGTGATGCCGCGGGAACGGCATTTCAACGTCTGGGGAAGACACCTCACCTCGGAATCGAGTCTTCTCAGAGGACAGACCCTTCTGGTTCTTCGGGACATAACCAGAGAACGCCGGACCGACCAGATACGGAAAGACTTCGTCTCCAACGTCTCCCACGAGCTTAAAACGCCCCTCACGATGATACAGGGTGCAGTGGAAACACTCTCGGAAATCGGTCCTGATGAAGAAGAAGAACGGCGCCATTTCCAGGAAATGATCGGGAGCCACTCCCGCAGAATGGCCGCCATCGTAGACGACCTTCTCACCCTTGCACGAATAGAACAGAGTGATTCCGCCGTCGAGCTTTCTGCTACCGACGTGGAAGAGCTTGTCCGGCGCAGCGTCAACGCCGTAATCCAGGACGGCACAGCCGTCAATATAACGGTGGAACCGGGGCTCAGCTGGCCGGCTCAGGACTCACTTCTCACTCTGGCCGTTTCCAACCTGGTGGACAACGCCAGACGGTACGGCGCACCCGGTGAGACAATCTCCGTTTCCGCTGTGGCATCCTCGGGAGAGCTGGAGATTTCCGTCACCGACAAGG